>NZ_DASYGZ010000076.1:0-16708 GCF_035999135.1 Ensifer sp. | reverse complement strand
TTGTTCTTCTTGCCCATTGGACCTCCTGCCGAATCCCGTCTCGCACACTTATAACAATACAGCTTGCGATTACGAACTGTATGACTCAAATAACAATTTTACGACAATTGACGTGGAGGATCGAAGAGAAATGTCGATGCCCGAGCCGCGATGGCACGACAATGCGACCGACCTTCCCAAGAGCGCTCGTCGCGACTGGATCGCCGTGCTGCCGCTCGGCGCGCATGAACAGCACGGGCCGCATCTGCCGTTCGAAACCGACACGCTGATCGCCGAAGGCGTGGTCGAGCGCACGATCGCGGCGCTGCCCGCCGATCTCCCCGTCACCTTCCTTCCGGTCGAGCCGACCGGCTATTCGATCGAGCACATGGACGTCGCCGGCACCCGCACGCTCGCCTATGACGAGGCCGTGGAGCGCTGGCTCGGCATCGCCGGAAAACTTCATCGCCTCGGGCTTCGCAAGCTCGTGATGTTGAATGCCCACGGCGGCAATTCGCCGTTGATGACGATCGTCGCGACCGAAGCGCGGGTACGCTTCAACATGCTGGCGGTCGCAACGAGTTGGACCCGCTTCGGTCAGCCGGACGGATGGATTGCACCGGAAGACAAGGCCTTCGACATTCACGGCGGCGACATCGAGACATCGGTGATGCTGGCGCTGCATCCCGACAAGGTCGACATGGCAAAGGCGTACGACTTCCCCTCTCGCCAGCGCGACTTTGCCGGTCGCTTCAAGCATCTGCGCGCCTATGGCCCGCATGCCTTCGGCTGGAAGATGCGCGACCTCAATGCCGATGGCGTTGCCGGCAACGCTTCGGCCGCAACGGCTTCACGCGGCGAAGCGCTGCTTGCCCACGCCGTCCATGGCCTTGTCGAACTGCTCGAAGACGTTAGGGCCTTCGACCCTTCAAAACTCGCCTGACGACGCAAGCGCTCCGGCAAACACTTTCTTTGCGGTTTTGCGCTATCAAGACCGTGAGTTGGAAGAGCAGAGGCCCCATGGCGAAGATCGTAGCGCTCGGCGCCTATTTTTATCAGGCCGTCATAGCCTTCGGCCTCCTGATCGTCGTCGCCCATTGGCTGGCGCCTGCCGACTACGCCAGCTATTCGTTGTTCGCGTCGATCTGCCAGTTCGCGGCGATCGCCGCATTCGAATGGGTTCGGTTCGCCTGCACGCGCTTCTATCCAGGGCCGGACGCCGACAGCGAGGCGGCGGAGCGGCGCACGATCCTCGTTGAAGCGACGATCTGCGCAGCGCTCTGCCTGCTCGCAGCCTGCGTGGCGGTCCTGTTCGGCGTGCCGCCCGTCGTGGCGTTGGTCGGCGGAGTTGTGTCGATCGCGCAAGGGACCAGCGACCTGCATCTGACGATGCTGCGGTTCCGCCAGGACTTTCGCGCCTTTTCCGTGCTGCAGGGATCCCGCGCCACCATTCTGGCAGCCGGCACGCTCGCCGGGGCGTTGGCCTCGCCCACCTTCCTCTCGACCGTGACCGGGCTTCTTGCGGGCTACGCTGCCTACGGCCTGCTCGCCACGGTTCTTTCCCGCAGCCCCTCAGCGCGACCAGCCGGGGCGCTCAGCGCTCAGCGTTTCCGCAGGCACCTCGTCTATGGCAGTGTTTCGGCAGGCGCTGCGACGGCGGCCATGTTCGCGCCGCTTGCCCTCAAGGCACTCCTGACATCCGTACTGGGAGCAACGGGTGCCGCCGGCGCGCTGCTGGCGCTCGACCTTTTGCAGCGGCCCTTCGTGCTCATCGTTTCGGCGCTTCAGGCGATCCAGTATCCCGAAATCGTCGCCGCCCATGACCGGATAGACAATCCCGGGGACCTCCCCCGGACACTCGGACAATATTATGCCCTGCTTGCCAGCTTCGCCCTGATGATGGCGGCCGGCATCTTCGCCGTGCTGCTGCCGGTCACATGGCTCGTGATCAGCCCGGACCTGCAGCAGGGATTTCTTGCGACGGCGCCGGCCATCATCCTGCTTTCGCTGGCCCGCACGCTGACGCAGATCATGTTGCCGACGCCGCTGCACCTGAAGCAGCGCCTGGCGCTGATCCTTCTGCTGGCCGTCGTCGACTGCCTGCTTCTGAACCTCGGGGCGCTGACGGCACTGCTTGTCGCGGGCCCGAACGACACCGCGCTCGCGACCGGTGCCGCGATCGGAGCGATCCTTGCAACCGCCTTCGGCCTGCGCCTGATGGCGGCGCTTCCCTTCGTTCTCCCCTGGCCGCCGGTGCTTCTTGCCGCCGCGGGGCTCGCCACGGCCGGCCTCGCCTTCGCGGTCGCCGGCGTCACCGGCTATCTCGCGATTGGCGCCGGTATCCTCGGCGGCGGCCTCCTGTGCCTGCTCGCACTCAATCAGTTGCGGCTGATGATGCGAACGCCGAAGCCTCTCGCCGCATAGGCGCTCAGAGCGATGGCGCTAAGAAAAACTGCACGAATTTCCGGTTAGATCGCCGCCGAAACGTCCGGGGAGCCCGTAATGAACATCGTCGTCGGCATAGCGACCGCGGGCCGCCGAGAGGTCCTTTCGCAAACCCTGCAACATCTGATGCGACAGACCAGGCTGCCGGACGCGATCCTGGTATGCCCGAGTGCGCCCGATGACATCGATGAAGCCCGCCTCGGCGCCCTTTCAGTCGACGTCCGGGTCATCAAGGGCAACAAAGGTTCGAGCGCGCAGCGCAATGCGGTCCTCGACCACGCGACGACCGCCGACCTCATCGTCTTCTTCGACGACGACTTCCTGCCGCGCCACGATTTTCTCGCCGAGACCGAACGGCTGTTTGCCCGCGAGGCCGATATCGTCGTTGCAACCGGCATGGTGCTGGCCGACGGCATTCATGGGCCCGGCATCTCGGTGGCCGATGCGCAGGCGATCCTCGACGGCGACGCCGGGCCGGCGGCCGATGATCAGATCACGCCCGCCTTCAATGCCTATGGCTGCAACATGGTCTTCCGCCAGTCGGCGATAGCTGCCGAGCGCACCCGTTTCGATGAACGGCTGCCGCTCTACGGCTGGCAGGAGGACGTCGATTTCTGCCGCCGGCTTGCCAAACACGGGCGTATCGTGAAGGCGTCGAGACTGCGCGGCGTCCATCTCGGCAACAAGCGTGGCCGCACGTCGGGTCTGCGTTTCGGCTATTCGCAAGTCGCCAATCCGCTCTATCTGCGCAACAAGGGCACGGTCGGCCTGAAATGGGCGCTGCGCCTGATGGGCGGCAACGTCGCTGCCAACATCCTCGGCAGCGTCAGGCCGCAGGGCCTCGTCGACCGCCGCGGTCGCCTCAAGGGCAACCTCATCGCCTTCTCAGATATGCTGCGCGGACGGCTGGACCCGATGCGCGTGCTCGATCTCTGACGCCGGACGCTTTCGAGTTAAGACCGGTTGGCTGCCAGCATATTGAGCAGAACGACCGCACTGCCGTCCCAGGAGAAGCGCTTGGCGTTGTCGAAGCCGGCAAGCGTCAACTGGCGGCGCAGGCCCTCATCGGCCGATATCAAACCCATCGTCTCGACCAGCGTTTCCGTCTTCAGGGGATCGAAATAGCGAACGGCATCGCCGCAGGCCTCGCGCACCGGCGGGATATCGGCGGCGAGCACCGGGCAACCCTGCGTCATCGCTTCGAGCGGTGGAATGCCGAAGCCTTCGTAGAGGCTCGGAAAGACGAAGGCGACGGCGCGGCGTTGCAGACCGGCGATCTCTGCATCGGTCAGGCGCCCGGGAAAGATCAGGTTGCCCTTCGAGGTCGGCGCGATGTCGCGAAACACGGTCGGGTCCGTACCGCCGACCACGACGAGCTTGTGGTCCCCTGCACCAAGGGCCTCGAAGGCGCGGACGGCGAACTCGACGTTCTTGTTGGGCTTCAGCGTGCCGACCAGCAGGAAGAAGGGCGTATCCTCAAGCCCGAGCCGCTGGATGATGTCATTATCCGGCTGAAGACCGGCGAAGTGATCCGTGGCGTTGTAGATAACGTCGATCCCGGACGCCGGCACGCGGAACACGTCTGCGAGTTCCTTGCGCGAAAAATTCGACACGGTCCCGATCTTCGCCCGTCGCGCCAGAAGGAACCCGAGCGTCCCGTGGAACAGCCGGTAGCCGCGCCCGAACGAGGCCGGATGGCGAAACAGGGTGACGTCGTGGATCACCACCACCTGGTCGCCGTGCAGAACCGGACCGCTGCCGCCGAAGCCGATGAGGGTGTCGCGGCGCGCACGCCAGTAGAGCGGGCCCTGCTCCCAGACGTGGCCCGGACCGGAACCGAAACGCTCCACCGAAATCGCCTTGAGATCGAGATCGTCGACCGCCGTCCTGGGGGCCAAGAGCCGCCAGCGCACGTCTTTTAAGGCGTGCGGGACGGCGCCCGAGGCAATGCGGGCATCAAGCGCCCGCGTCATCTCGCGGGCAAAGCGCTGCACGCCGGTAAGCGGCTGGGTCAGGAACCGGCCGTTGATGGAAATCGTCTTCACGCGCGAACCCCTTCGATGTGCCCGCACTCTGGCCGATTTTGATGAAAGGACGGTTATCGGCAACCAGGACGGCCAGTGCTAAGGGCCGGCAAAATCGCCTGCGGCATTTGCGCATCGCCGCCGCATCTCCTATATGAAAGCCGACTTGGATGCCTGCCCGCCGCATCCGGAAATCCCAGAGGTTCCCATGACCGAAACATCCCCGCAGAAGCCGATCCCCGTCACCGTGCTTACCGGCTATCTCGGCGCCGGCAAGACGACGTTGCTCAACCGCATCCTCAGCGAAAACCATGGCCGCAAGTATGCCGTCATCGTCAACGAGTTCGGCGAGATCGGCATCGACAACGACCTGATCGTGGAATCCGACGAAGAAATCTACGAGATGAACAATGGCTGCGTCTGCTGCACCGTGCGCGGCGACCTGATCCGCGTGGTGGAAGGCCTGATGCGCCGCCCCGGCCGTTTCGATGCGATCATCGTGGAAACGACGGGCCTTGCCGATCCGGTGCCGGTTGCCCAGACCTTCTTCATGGACGACGACGTGCGCGCCAAGACCGAGCTCGACGCCGTCGTCGCGCTTGTCGACGCCAAGCATCTGCCGCTGCGGCTCAAGGACAGCCGCGAGGCGGAAGACCAGATCGCCTTTGCCGATGTCGTGCTGCTCAACAAGACCGACCTCGTCAGCCCCGAGGAACTGGAGCGCATCGAAGCGACCGTGCGGGTCATCAACCCCTCGGCCCGCATCTACCGCACGCAGCGGTCCGATATCGATCTTGCCAAGGTTCTCGACCAGGGCGCCTTCAACCTCGAACGGGCGCTCGAAAACGATCCGCACTTCCTCGACCAGGACGATCATGAGCATGATCACACCTGCGGCCCGGATTGCGGCCACGATCATCACCATCACCACCATGATCACGACCACCACCATCATGATCATGACCACGATCACGACCATCATCACCATCACCACGACGCCCCCTCGCCGATCCACGACGTGACGGTGCAGTCGATTTCGCTGCGCGGCGGCGAGATGAACCCGGATCGCTTCTTCCCCTGGATCCAGAAGATCACCCAGACGGACGGCCCGAACATCCTGCGCCTGAAGGGCATCATCGCCTTTGCTGGCGACGCCGAACGTTATGTCGTGCAGGGCGTCCACATGATCATCGAGGGCGACCACCAGCGCGCCTGGAAGGACGGCGAGAAGCGGGAAAGCCGCCTCGTCTTCATCGGCCGTGATCTCGACCGCGAAAAGCTCGAGCGCACGTTCAAGGCCTGCGAGGCGCAGCCGAACTGATGCCGACTGTCGCTCCCCTCGACCTCGAAGGTCACGTCGTCGGCGTGGCCTTTCTCAAAGGTGTTCCCTTCTTCGCCGAAGCCACCGGCGGCATTCACCGCCTCGATCTGGGCCACAAGACGACGGAGGCCCATGAGGGCCTGCTGTCGCTCGTTGTCGACGAGGCGAACGACACGCTTCTGACCGGCGGCGAAGACGGCAAGGTCATGCGCACGGCGGCAGACGGCACGACGTCGCTCGTCGCCGAAGCG
The DNA here is from genome assembly GCF_035999135.1 of Ensifer sp. GTDB lineage: Bacteria > Pseudomonadota > Alphaproteobacteria > Rhizobiales > Rhizobiaceae > Ensifer. The sequence continues at coordinate 10,688 of NZ_DASYGZ010000076.1, read as the reverse complement.
CCGCGCAAGTGGATCGCCCAGGTTGCCGCCGGTCCGCAAGGCGCGGTTGGCTACGCCTATGGCAAGACCACCCATGTGCGGCTTGCCGACGGCACGACCAAGGAAATCACCGAGGAACGCACCGTAGAGGGCCTGGCGTTCGCGCCGAAGGGTCTGCGCGTCGCCGCCGCCCGCTATAACGGCGTCTCGTTGCACTGGGTCGGCATGTCCGGCCAACCGATCGATCTCGAATGGAAGGGCGCCCATACCGGCGTTACCTTCTCGCCCGATGGCCGCTTCCTCGTCACCACCATGCAGGAAAACGCGCTGCACGGCTGGAAGCTCGACGCCAAGCCCGGCGCCGAGGCCCGCCACATGCGCATGACCGGCTATCCCGCCAAGGTGAAGTCGGTCTCCTGGTCAGCCAAGGGCAAGTGGCTCGCCTCCTCGGGCGCACCCGCCGCGATCGTCTGGCCTTTCCAGGGCAAGGATGGCCCGATGGGCAAGGCGCCGCTCGAACTCGGCACCCGCGCCGACATCATGGTGACATCCGTCTGCTGCCATCCGGCCGAAGACATCGTCGCCATCGGCTATCAGGACGGCATGATCCTCGCTGCGCGCTTCGCCGACAGCAAGGAAGTGCTTCTGCGCCGCCCCGGCAAGGGCGCCATCACCGCCATGGCCTGGAACAAGGACGGCAAACAGCTAGCCTTCGGTTCGGCCGCGGGCGATTGCGGCGTCGTCGACATCGCCGGATAACAGGTGGCTCATGACGGCATGGATTGAGACGCAACGCTATGGCAGCGCGCTTGCCGAGCCGCTCGCCGATGGCGAGGTCTGGAGCCTGGTTCGGGCGCAGGCGCAAGCGCTTGCGGCAAGCGAGCCGGTCATGACGCGAGTGCTCGCGCCGATCACCGATGCCGGGTCCGACGCTGAGCTGCTTGCAGCCGTCCTTGCTGCTGCGCTATCGGGAGCGCGTGTCGAGGAACAATCGCTTGCGGCACTGCTGTTGGAGATTTTTGCCGCGAACCCCGACGTTATGCTTGCTGCCGAGGCCGACCTTCAGGCGGTCAAGGAGCGTGATCCCGCCTGCCCCGGCCTTCTGCATGTGCTCGTCAATCTCAAGGGTTACCAGGCGCTACAGACCTACCGCGCCGCCCATCAGCTCTGGACGGATGGCCGCAGGGACGTGGCCGCCTGGCTCTCGAACCTCGCCTCGCGCATCTTCGGCCCCGACATTCATCCGGCCGCCTGCATCGGCAAGGCTGTGATGCTCGACCACGGTTCCGGCATCGTCATCGGCGAGACCTCCGTCATCGAGGACCAGGTCTCGATCCTGCAGAACGTCACGCTCGGCGGCACCGGCAAGGAAACCGGCGACCGGCACCCGAAGATCCGTCGCGGCGTCATGATCGGCGCCGGTGCCGAAATCCTCGGCAATATCGAGGTCGGCGCCTTCAGCAAGGTCGCGGCCGGCAGCGTTGTCCTGAAGGCGGTCCCGCCACGCACGACGGTCGCCGGCGTGCCGGCAACGGTGGTGCGCATCCACCGCGTCGACGAGGTGCCGGCAGCCGAGATGGACCAGACGATCGTCTGACCCGGTCTCAGTGCTCTTCGCCCGCTCAGATCTTCACGAGCGCGGCGGTCAGGTACATGAACGCGGCTCCGGCCGCGAGGCCGGCCATGACCGGCGGCGTCAGGAAGACGTCGCGGCCGCGCTCGCTCTGGCGCATCAGATAGGCGCCGACCTCGACGATGACCTGCAGAATCGCCCCCGCCCCCACGGCCAGCGCCAGCGCCGACCATTGCGCCGACGTCGCGAGGCTGCCAAGCCACATGCCGATGACGGCTGGGCCGCCGGCAAGCAGCGTCAAGCCGGCAAATGCCCAGGCGGATGGCCTCTTCTTCAGGATCGGCGCGGCGATACCGATACCCTCGGTGATGTTGTGCAACGCAAATCCAAGCACGAGGAAGGTTCCGAGACCCGCAGATCCGGCGGCAAAGGCCGCCCCGATCGCCAGGCCCTCGCCCAGATTGTGCAGGCCGATGCCAAGCGCAATGTAGGTGGATAGCGCCAGCCCGGCCGGCGCGCCGCCGCGCCTGCCGATCGCCATCAGCAACAGGAAGCTGCTCAGACCCGCCAGCACCACCATGACCGGCCCCTGGAAGATCGCCGCCGCTTCACCGGCGAGCTCCAGCGCCTCGGCGCTCGCATCGATGAAGAGAAAGCCGAGCAGACCGATCGTCAGCGACAGCAGAAAGGCCATACCCTCACGCCCGACCCCGCGCAGGACCGGATAGAACATCAGCCCGACGGCCACCGGCACGATACCGACGATGATGCCGACCACCGCCTGCAGCCGCAACTGGCCTGGCGTCGCCTGCGGTGTCGGCACGGCGACCGCAATGTCATGGGCGAAGGTGGCACCGGTGTTCGTCACCACCTTCACCGCATGGGCTTCGCCAAGCATCCACGGGAAAGGCAGGCTCAGCCATGCCGACTTGCCACGCGTGATCGGACCCGGCGGATCCTGGGTAAACTGCCAATAGGCGTCGTCCACCTGGACCTGCGCCACGGTCATGGGTTCCGAGCCGCCTGCGCGTACCAGCAGGCGCATGCCACTGTCGTCGAGCACGGTTCGCTCGAAGGTCAGGTTTTCGATCGGCGGCGCGCCGTTGCGGAAACCGGAGAGGGGGTCGGTCGACAGGATCCAGAAAACGGCTGCACCAAAGGCCAACAGTGGCAGCGCAAGCCAGACCAGATTTGTCCTTGCCGCGCGGATGGCGGCTCTCGGCAGGGTCTCGTTCATGCCAGCGCCTCCACCACGTCGAACATGCCGACCCAGCCGAGCTCGGTAAACTCGGTCTGGTGCGGGTGGAACATGTAGAGGCCCGGCTCATGCTCGGCGAAGGTGAATTCGAGGATGCCGCGCTGCGCCTGGCACTGGGTGATGAGATCGACAGTCCTCAGCGTCGGCGTCAGCGTCGTGCCCTGGTCGTAGTAGTCGAAGAAATTGGCGTGCAGGTGGAAGGAGTTGATCGGGTCGAATTCGATGACATTGACCAGATAGATGCGCACCGGCTTGCCCTTCACGATCTTGATCGGCTTTTTCATGAAGGCATGGGCGACGGTGTTGACGGCGTAGACCTCGTTCTCGGCATCGAAATTGGTGTCGAAGGCGTTCATCACCATCACCAGTTCCTGCCAGCCGGCATTTTCGGGCGTGCCGAGCAGCCGCGAGCGGGCGATATCGGCGTATTCCGGGTGGCGTTCCGGATCGGGGTCGATGACGAAGGCGCCGTACATGCCCTTGTGTATGTGACGGCGAAGCGGCATGGCGTGGCAATGGTAGAGGTGGCAGCCGAAGGGCTTGGCATCGAACTCGTAAGTAAACTCGTCCCCGGGATCGACCATGCCAGCGCCCGGCACGCCGTCCATGCGGGCCGCGTGAATGCCATGAAAGTGGATAGAGTGGGGATGCGACGCGTAGTTGCGAAAGACGATTCGCAGCCGTTCGCCCTCTTTCGCCCGCAGTGCCGGCCCGGGAACCCGGCCATTATAGGTCCAGGCGGGAAATTTGATGCCGGGCGCGATCTCGATCTCGCGGTCCTCGGCCGTCATCTCGAACGTCCTCAGCGTCCGTCCGTCCGGTAGCGTCGACACCGTGCCGGTATCCCAGTCGGTCAGCATGTCGGTCGGGTCGAAACCGTTCACGGCGCTGTCGACGTCGCCAACCGTCATCATCGCGCCATGGCCCATGCCGGGCATCGGCTCCATGGTCGCCGCGCCCATGGGCGCAACATGACCAGCGGCGTGGCTGGTGACCTGCTGCTGCCCGAGCGCCCCGCTGGTGCAAATCGCGGTGCCGCCCGCCGCTGCCAACCCGCCCATCAGGAGACTGCGCCTTCGAACCAGATCCCGACCTGTCGGCTTTACCATGCTGCCCCCCGTGAATTGTCCGCGCCGAGCCATCCTGCACCCGGCACGAAGCGCGCGTCGCCTTCTTGCGACTCATTCGCAATTACATCCATAATGCAAATGCAACTCATTCGCAACTAAATGCGAAGTTCACGCCGATTTCAGAGTGCCGTCCCTCACCACCCCGCCGTCAGCGGCGCGTTAGAGCAGGAAGGTTCACGCTCGCCCCGAACGAAACGCCCCCGAAGTCATTGCTTCGAGGGCGCTGTTCCGGAAACGCGATGCAAGGCGGCAGCGAATGGCCGGTCCGGCGTTGCCGGGCCTACCATTCAAGCTCCAGCTGCGGCCGTCCGTTCGAGGTTTTCTCGACCGTTCGTCCGGTCTCGTCGACGGTCGCCACGACCCGTTGGCGAAAGGCCGAGAAGCTCTCGAAGGTGACGACATCGACTGGCTCGTCGAATTTCATCGTCAGCCGGTAGCGCCCGGGCTGGGCCGTCAGGGCCTGTACCGCGAGCACCTCGCCTTCGAAGGGCTGGCCGAGATAGTGGCCCTTCACCCGCGACCCGAGCATCCAGGGATTGAAGGGCGGGCGATTGCCGACGGCAGCGTGAAGCGTATTCCAGTCGCGATAGCCGTACTGGGCGGCGATGAGTTCGAGCGAGCGAGAATGGCTGATGGTTTCGCCTTCAGACCCAAGGCGGGCACGAAGCCGTTTGGCCTGGTCCTTGAGCGCGTCGAGCGAGGGAAACGTGGTTGATCCGCGCGTCATGAGATGGTCTCCTGCAACGGCATGCATTCCTGAAGATGGTGCCCGCATTGCCACCGGTTCGCACGCCGTTTCGGCTGACCGTGTCTCAAAAAAGGGCTTCACCAAAGCATCACGCTCGCGGACGGCAGGGGCCCTTGCCCTGCCCGTTCCATAGGGGAAGCCACCTGTCCTGTCAAATTCAGCCTGGCGATACGGCGGTCGGGCGCGCTCGAGAAGACGATTGCGTACGCGCGAAAGCTGTGGGACGACTACAAAAAACGGGGAGAGACATCATGACCGAGATGACGATACTCGCATTCGCACTGGTTGCCTTCATCGGTATCGCGACGCCCGGACCGACGGTCCTGCTCGCACTCACCAACGGCTCGCGCTACGGCGTGAAACGCGCCATACCCGGAATGGTCGGCGCAGTGCTCTCCGACTTCGTGCTGATCGGCGCCGTCGCCCTCGGGCTCGGGGCGCTTCTGGCAGCGTCGGAATTCTGGTTCACCGTCGTCAAGTGGCTGGGTGCGGCCTATCTCGCCTTCCTCGGCGTCATGCTCCTGCGCTCGAAGGGGACGGTCCAGGTCGCAGCCGACGACAGGGACACGGCCGCCCCGGCCTCCACCGTTGCCATTTTTCTCAAGAGCTTTCTCGTCGCCGTCACCAACCCCAAGGGCTACCTCTTCTTCAGCGCCTTCTTGCCGCAATTCATTGACGCGACGATGCCGCAGGTCCCCCAATACGCCACCCTTGCCCTGGTCTTTGCCCTCGTCGATTTCGTCGTGATGTTCGGCTATACCCTGCTCGGCGCGCAGGCGGCGGCCTTCCTCAAACGCTCGGGCGCCGTCTGGCTCGACCGCCTCTGCGGCGGCGCGCTTCTTGCGCTTGCGGGCTCCCTCGCCCTCTATCGGCGCGCGACCGCCTGAGATGTTGTTTCGCCAGGAGGCTCTCTCCGGCATTGCCGACGGCCGTGTGACCCTGGCGTTCCGGCGTTGGACAAAGCCCACCGTCAAGGCCGGCGGCACGCTGCGAACGGCGATCGGCGTGCTTTCGATCGATGCGGTAGACCTCGTCGACGAGGACGCGATCACTGCAGGCGAAGCCAATCAGGCCGGTTATGCCGATCGCGATACCCTTTTAAGTGAGCTTGCCACACGAGCGGATGGATGTTTCTACCGCATTGCCTTCCACCTTGCCGGAAGCGACCCGCGCGTCGCATTGCGCGAGACGGCAGATCTTGATGGCGACGGTCGTGCGGAGATCGACCGCAGGCTCGCCGCCTTCGATCGCAGCGCCGGCGTCGACTGGACACATCAGGTGCTGCGGCTGATTGCAGCCCGTGACGGAACGACGGCTGCCGGACTGAGCGCCGCCATCGGCATGGAAAAACTCAAGCTCAAGGCGCAGGTTCGCAAACTGAAGGAACTCGGCCTCACGGAGAGCCTGACGGTCGGCTATCGCCTGTCGCCGCGAGGACGCGCCTATCTCGACGGCTAGGTCGTGCCGTGCCGCGAAACAGAGAAAAGCGGACGGCGCCAAGGACGCCATCCGCTCTTGTTAGGCACATGAGATCCGCGGCAGAGAAGAACACCCTGAGGCTCTTCCCTACATCCCTGCGTCACGGGTCACAGTGCAAGTTTTGAAGGGTGGTCGGTCCGAACGCGTTTCGAAACGAACCCCTGGGAGCATCACCGGGATGCAGGCGGAAATCGCGCCGGCTTTCCCCGCGGCCCTTTAGTGGCGGCGCTGCTTGCCACCGTTGTTCGACAGGATGCCGAGACCAAGGTCGTTGCCGGAGAGGACCCCGTTCAGCGACTTGTTGAGGATGCTGTTGTCGGAAAGCACATCACCGACATCGACCTTCGGCGCGATAACGATGCCGTTGGCGATACCGCCGTTGAGGACATCGACCTTCTTGCCGGACAGGATTCCGAGGTTGAGGCCACCGGCCGACGCCTGCGAAACGGTGGCGGCCACAACTGCGATAGCGATGCAAACTGTCTTGATCGTCATGGGTTTACCTCCTGTTTGACGTGTACCTGCTGTACACAACCAAGAGGATACAATTAGCATTTCATTAATCAATTGAGAAAGCGAACTATAATAAACAGTTAAGCATAACATCTGCAATTTTAACGTTCACCGATACGCCTTGTTTCTCACGCTCAAACCGCCGCAGCGGCGAAATATTTGAAAGCACTAATTACAACATAAAGTTTTATTAACCACGTAACTCCATCATATTCTTATTAAGATATCGATTGAGGAATTGGGGATGCGTTCATTCCCGGCCGTCGCAGTCACGCTTGCCTTGCTCGCGACACCACTCCCGGCTGCCGGCGAGACGACGCTCGACTATTCCGCCGGTTATGGCCACAGCAGCAACATCTTCGAGGACCCACAGGTCCTTTCCGGCCCATTTTGGGAAGGCCGGCTGGGATTGCGCGGCAGCCTGGAACTCGGCGACGGCAAGTTGAGCTACGGCATCCGCCAGTTCGAACGGCGGATCGTCGACTTTCGCTTCGCCGACACGCACCTGACCGGCGGCACGGTCGGTTACGCCGTTCCGCTCGGGGCGGCGCTGCTCGTCGAGCTGGAGGCAGCCGCCACCCGCAACGACAGCGGCGACCTCTTCCTCAAGCTGCCGAGCGATGTCATCGGCTACCGCACCGTTGATTATTCCACCCAGGGCGCCGCGAAGATCACGGCCGAAGGCTTCGGCGGCAAGACGGCGTTCTCGGCAAAGTACGACGATCGGCGGCACGGCATTGCCGAGTTCACCACCGACCTCATTCGCCCGACCAAGCTCGACCCCGACGTGGCGCTCACCACGTTCGGCGTCAGCCATTTCCGCAAAGTCGCAGGAGGCGAGCTCTGCCTCTGCCTCGAGTACAACCGCTCGATCATCCCCGGCAACGAACAGAACAGCTTCACCCGTTTCCCGGCGACGACCTTGCGCGGCTCGCTCGCCTATGCCCGCGGCTTTGACGGCGGTCTCACGCTCATCGGCGAGGCCGGCGTGATTGCGCTGATGAGCGACAACCTCGGCAGCACCGATCGTTATACCGAACCCTTTCTGCGCGCGGAGGCGAAGTGGGAGACATCCGGCGGCTTCGAGGTCGCCAGCGGCTTCCGTCAGGACATCGCCATCGACGACATCGACGATGCCGTTGCCGAACTGACCCGGACCGTCTCCGCCTCTCTCGGCCAGCGCTTCAATCCCTGGATCAAGGCCAGTCTCGAGTACGAGGTGAGCCGCGCCACCTATTACTACTATCTCTACGATCGCAAGACGGAGACGGTCACCGCTACGCTGCTGATCGGGCCTGACGAGAAACCGCAGCTCGAAATCGAGTATGCGCACTCGCGGCAGGAAGAAACGGACCCGACCCAGGACTACAGCGCCAACACCATTGTTGCCCGCATCGGCGGGTCCTTCTAGGGCGTGCCGACGTCCCGCACTTGAACCGACGGCTCCCGAGCGATGGCCCATCCGCCGTTGCGCATCGCGCCCGGTTGTGGGACGACTTCGCGCACTGTGTCGACGAGGCGAGGAGAAGCGGATGATCGGCTACACGATGGTTGGAACGACGGATCTCAGGCGCGCGGAACGCTTCTACGATCCCGTCATGGCGCTGATCGGCCAGGAGCGCTGCTACTGCGACGAGCAGGTCTCCTCCTGGGGACGCAAGGACGACGGAAAGGCGCCGCGTTTCTTTGCCTGCTATCCGTTCGACAACAAGACCGCCTCGGTCGGCAACGGCGCCATGACCGCCTTCCTGGTGGAGAACGCCGAACTGATCGACCGGATGTTTCAGATCGCGATCGAGCGCGGCGGCAGCGAAGAGGGAGCACCCGGCTTCCGCCCGCAATACGGCGAGGGTTTTTATGCCGCCTACGTGCGCGACCCCGACGGCAACAAGCTCGCCTTTGTCTGCTACGACGCCCACGCGCCGAAATAACCGGCGGCGAGACTTGGCCGGGCGATGGTGAGGTCGGTGTCTGGTCCCTCACCGATCGCGAACGATCGGTAAGGGACCAGCGAAGAAGCCCCCGCAGGGTTGGGGGCGGGAAGGCGTCAGGCGGCGCGACGGACCGGCGGCATGGCCAGCTTGCGACCGCTGGCGACGATCAGGCCGGCCGCACCTTCGAGCCAGTTGTCCTTGAGTTCGAGCGCCAGGAACCGGTCGCGCTCGAACGGGCCGGGCATCACCAGATGCTGGGTGCGGCTGGCGAAGAAAGCGAAGCGTTCGTAGTAGGCTGCGTCGCCGACCAGCAGGACCGCGCCATGGCCGCGGTTTTTCGCCTCTTCGATCGCTGCCCGCATCAGCATGCCGCCGATGCCCTTGCCCTCATGATCCGGATCGACGGCGAGCGGGCCGAGCAAAAGCGCCGGCACCGCATGGCCCTCGCGGCTGACGCCGGCCTCGACGTTCCAGAGCCGGACGGTACCGATGACATGACCGTCGATATCGCGCGCGACGAAGGCAAGGCCCTCGGCAGGCAGCCGGCCGCTGCGCAGCTTCTCCGAAGACTTGCGGCGACGCTCCGGCCCCATGGCACGGTCGAGCAGGTTCTCGCGCGCGACGACGTCGCCCGGATTTTCGGCATCGATTACAAATGTGGTAGGCGCGAAGAACGCGCGCAGGGCGTCAACAACAGCGGCCATCGGGGCCTCCCGTCATCAAAACCGCTTCAGGCGGACCGAACGATAATTGTGAAATGGCGCTCCCGCTTGAAGACGGGAGCAGCCGGATCAGATCACATAGGCCTTCAGCGGCTCGAAGCCGTTGAAGGCGACGGCCGAGTAGGTCGTCGTGTAGGCGCCGGTGCCTTCGATCAGAACCTCGTCGCCGATCGAAAGCGTGATCGGCAACGGATACATGTTCTTCTCATAGAGCACGTCGGCCGAATCGCAGGTCGGGCCGGCGAGCACGCAAGGCTCCATCGCGTCGGCGTCGCGTGCCGTGCGGATCGGGTAACGGATCGCCTCGTCCATGGTCTCGGCGAGACCACCGAACTTGCCGATGTCGAGGAACACCCAGCGATGGGCGTCGTTGTCCGACTTCTTCGACACGAGCACGACTTCCGCCTTGATCACGCCAGCGTTGCCGACCATGCCACGACCGGGCTCGATGATGGTCTCCGGAATGTTGTTGCCGAAGTGCTTCTTCAAGGCACCGAAGATCGCCTGGCCGTAGGCTTCCGCCGTCGGGACGTCCTTCAGGTACTTGGTCGGGAAGCCGCCGCCCATGTTGACCATCTTCAGTTCGATGCCGCGCTTGGCAAGCTGCACGAATACGCGCTTGGCGTCCGACAGAGCCGCATCCCAGGCGTCGAGCTTCGTCATCTGCGAACCGACATGGAACGAGACGCCGTAGGAAACGAGGCCGTGCTGATGGGCATAGACGAGCACGTCGACAGCCATCTGCGGCACGCAACCGAACTTGCGCGACAGCGGCCATTCAGCACCTTCGCCATCGGTCAGAACGCGGCAGAACACGCGGGCGCCGGGAGCGGCACGGGCGATCTTCTCGACTTCCTCGTGGCTGTCGACGGCAAACAGGTTGATCCCAAGTGCATGAGCGCGGGCAATGTCGCGCTCCTTCTTGATGGTGTTGCCATAGGAAATGCGGCTGGCGGTCGCACCGGCGTCGAGCGCCATCTCGATTTCAGCGACGGACGCGCAATCGAAGGAGGAGCCCATGCCGGCGAGCAGGCGCAGGATTTCCGGCGCCGGGTTTGCCTTGACGGCATAGTAGATCGAGCTGTCGGGCAGCGCGTGGCGGAAGGCCTTGAAATTGTTGCGCACGACGTCGAGGTCGACAACGAGGCACGGGCCGTCGGGTCGTCGGGTGTTGATGAAGTCGATGATGCGAGCCGTGGTCATGGCCATATTCCCCTGATCCAAGATGCCCCGCTTTCGCGGAGGACAAAGGGCATACGCGCACATGCGATGGAACCAGCCGGTGGAGACCCCGGAACCAAGCATGCGCTCGATGCGCGAACGGTGAATCAAAGCCCGCCTAGGCTTCAATT
>NZ_DASYGZ010000026.1:0-17933 GCF_035999135.1 Ensifer sp. | reverse complement strand
GCTGCCCGACGTGTCGTCGCCGAGGTTCAGCGTGATCGCTTCCTGCGTCTTGGCCATGTCGGCGAACATGTCGAGCACTTGCGCGGCCGCATCGCTGTTCATGTAGCCGTCGATCTTTTTGCCATCGTCGGAGATGTACTTGGTGCCGTTCGACCAGAGGAACTGTTCGAAGTCATAGGGATCGGGCTTGGCGTCGACGGCAAAGCCATAAACCTTGTTCTTCTCATCGCGGAACTTGGCAGCCTTGGCGCGCAGGTCGTCCCAGGTCCAGCCGTCCTTCGGCTCCTCGACGCCGACCTTGGCGAACATGTCCTTGTTGTAGAAGACCACCTGCGTGGTGAAGCCCGACGGCATGCCGTAGGTCTTGCCCTCGACACGAACGGTGTTCATCAGGCCCCTCGGGAAATCGTCCGGCTTGATCTCGGTCGCGTCCTTGGCGATCAACTCGTCGAGCGGCTTCAGCGAGGTGTAGTATTGCGGGAAGTTCCACATATACATGACATCGGGCGGATTGCCGGCGCCAAAGGCGGCGATCAGCTTCTGGTCGTAGCCATCGGCATAGGGCTCGACCTGAACCTTCACGCCCGGGTGCTTTTCCTCGAATTTCTTGGCGATTTCCTGCTGGATCGCCAGGCTTTCGTCCGTGTCCCAGGTCGCAAAGCGCAAGGTTTCTTCCGCGCGGGCCGTGGCGGTTCCGGCGATCGCCAGAACCATCAGCGAGCCGATGATCGACTTCCTGTTGAGCATGCTTCTCCTCCTCGTTCGGGTTACGCGACCCGCTTTGCCTTTTCCTGATTGATGAGCGCCTGCGTCTCGACATCGAGCCTGCGCGCGACCGCCTGGCCATCGCCGTCAAACAGATGGCAATGTTCGGCGGGCAAGCGCAGATGCACACGCTCGCGTGCGGATACCGGATGGGTGCCGCGGACCACGGCCGTCATGTCGCCGCCGTTCGCGAGGCTGATATGCACATGGCTCTCGGTGCCGAGCCGCTCGACCAGGCGCACGTCGCCGACCAGATGACCTTGCTCGGCCGAGACCAGTTCGATCTTGTCCGGGCGAATTCCGAGCGTCACCGATGCGGGTTTGGCAACCGGCACGGCAGTCTGCATTTCGAGCGTCAGCGGATGGGAAAGGCCACCGCCGTTGAGCGTCACGGATGTATCGACCTGCCCGGTCACTTCGGTCTTGACGAAGTTCATGCGTGGCGAGCCGATGAAGCCCGCAACGAACAGGTTCGCCGGCTGGTAGAAGAGTTCGAGCGGCGTGCCGAACTGGCTGACCTTGCCCTTGTCGAGCACGACGACCCGGTCGGACAGCGTCATCGCTTCAACCTGGTCGTGGGTGACATAGATCATCGTCACGCCGAGCCGCTCGTGCAGCGCGGCCAACTCGACGCGCATGGTGACGCGCAAGCCCGCATCGAGGTTCGACAGCGGCTCGTCGAGCAGGAAGAGTTTCGGCTCGCGCACGATGGCGCGGCCGATCGCCACGCGCTGGCGCTGGCCGCCCGAGAGCTGGCGCGGTTTGCGAGCCAACAACTCCTTGATGCGCAGGATGTCGGCGGCGTTGTCGACACGCCGATCGATCTCGTCGCGCTTCATGCCGTTCAGCGCCAGGCCGAAGGACAGGTTCTTGCGCACATTCATGTGCGGGTAGAGCGCGTAGTTCTGGAAGACCATGGCGATGTCGCGCTTGGCCGAGGCGACATCGGTGATGTCGCGATCGCCAAGGCGGATCGAACCGCCGTCCAGCTCCTCAAGACCGGCGATCGAGCGCAGCAGCGTGCTCTTGCCGCAGCCCGAGGGCCCAAGGAAGCAGACGAACTCGCCGTCGGCGATATCGAGGTTGATACCCTTCAAGACTTCAAGTGAACCGAAGCCTTTGCGCAAATTGTCGATGCGGATCGCTGCCAACGGGCCCTCCCTGCCGGCGGAGCGCTGTAACGGCGACCAAAGGTCGGCGTTCAGCGACTAGTTAAACGTTTATATGCACGATAAAAACGTTTAACTTTGTTGTAAAGCGGAAAATCACTTCAGCCGGATTTTGCTGTTGAGGGCCACTGGCAATAGCAAAACGGCCGCCCGAAGGCGGCCGCTTTTGGTGTTTTATCTCAGACGCTTAGACGTCCGAGTGTCTCGTCGAGCGCATTGAGGAAGCGATCGCAATCCTCGACGCTGAAGGGTGCGGGCGGCTTCACCTTCAGCACATTGTGGTGCGGCCCCTCGCTGCTCAAGAGAATCCGGTGCTTGCGCTTCATCTCTGCGATGACGAAATCGAGCTCGCGCGCGGCGGGCTCCAGCGTCTCACGGTCGCGCACCAGTTCGATGCCGTTGAAGAGGCCGTGACCGCGGACGTCGCCGATGATCGGGTGCTTGTTCGCAAGCACCCGCGCACCGTCCATCAGCCGGTCGCCGACGACGCGGCAATGGTGCATCAGCCGCTCGTCGCGGATAACGTCGAGCACGGCGAGACCGATTTCGGCCGAAACCGGATTGCCGCCGAAGGTGTTGAAATACTCCATGCCGTTGGCAAACGACGCCGCAATCGCCTCCGTGGTGACGACGGCCGCCATCGGATGGCCGTTGCCGATCGGCTTGCCCATGGTGACGATATCGGGCGTAACGCCCTGAAGCTCGTGCGCCCACATGTGACTGCCGACGCGGCCGAAGCCGACCTGCACCTCGTCGGCAAGGCAGAGGCCACCGGCCGCGCGCACATGGGCGTAGGCCTCACGCAGATAGCCATGCGGCAGTGACAATTGCCCCCCGGTTCCGAGAATACCTTCGCTGAAGAACAACGCCGGACGACGGCCATCGGCGGCAAGTGCTGCCACCTGGTTTCGCACGTCCCCGGCATATTTCCGGCCCGCATCCGCATCGCCATAGCGGTAGCGCCCGCGATAGAGATCGGGCATCTCGGCGACCTTCACATGCGCGGCCTGCCCCTCCCCGCCCTTGCCGGCGAACTTGTAGGGGCTGACGTCGATGAGGCTCGACAGATGGCCGTGATAGGCGTGATCGACTGTGATGATATCGCGGTTGCCGGTATAGGCGCGCGCCAGCCGGATCGCCAGATCGTTCGCCTCGCTGCCGGAATTGACGAAGAAGCAGACGTTGAGCGGATCTGGAAACTGGGCTGCGAGCCGGCGCGAATACTCGACCAGCGTGTCGTGCAGATAACGCGAATTGGTGTTGAGCTTGCCCATCTGCGCCTGCGCGGCCTTGACGACGCGCGGATGGCAATGGCCGACGTGGCAGACATTGTTGACCATGTCGAGCCAGCGCGTGCCGTCCTCGTCGATCAGATGCGCGCCCTCGCCTCCGACGATCTTTAAGGGTGCTGCGCTATAGGCGATGCTCAGTGACCGGCCGATGCGGCGATGACGCTCGCGCACCAGAAACGCCTTGTCGCGCGGCACGATCACCGACACGGGAACCGAAAGCCCGAGCACGACACTCGGATCCGGGCTCACCTCGCGCCACACCTGCCACTGGTCGCCAACGCCGACGCCATGCATCCGGCCGCCAAGGCCGAGATGGTCGGTGACGATCTGGAAATGCAGATGCGGTGCCCAGTTGCCGTTCTCCCCAGCCGTACCGAAAGCGGCGAAAGCCTCGCCCTTCTCAACCAATTGCCCCTCGGAAAGTCTGGCGACGCATTGGCGAGAGAGGTGGCCGTAGAGCGTCCAGAATCGCACGCCGCCTTCGATTTCGTGTTCGAGGAGCACGGTCGGACCGAACCCATAGGCCACAGCGTCGTCATGGATGAAGGCGACCTTGCCGGCAAAGGGCGCGCAAACCGGCTCGCCCGCGGGCGCGAAAATGTCGACGCCGAGATGGACCGAGCGACGCGCGCCCTCGATCGAGGTTTCATAGGTGTCGCCCCGGTAGACGCCACGATCTTCGCCATAAAGGCCAATGCCGAACGCAGCATGCTCGCTGCCGATTTGCGCCATGATCCGCGCCTCGGCCTCGGCCGCATCAAGGCTCGCCCATTGCGCAGCCTCCGATCCTGCGGCTGAGAAATCGAATACGGCGACCTTCGGCCTGGCATTTTCGGGGCGAACGATCGGCGCGAAATCATGGGCGTTCTTTTCGAGCCAGCGAACGACGGCAGAGGCCTGCGGGATCGGCGCCAGGCCGCAGGCGTCGCGAATACGAGCAATCGCGATCGAGCGGTTTTCGCCTTGCAGGCGGCTCAGTTCCCGCCAGACGTCGTCCTGGCTGACCAGAAGATAGGTGTTGTCCGGATTGTCGCGGATCTGCTTTGCCGCCATGCACATGCTGACGGCATAGCGGGTCATGACCAGATCGAAGACCAGTTCGATCTCCGTCTCGCTCAAGCGATTGACCTGTTGATAGCCGCCAGCAAGGGCGGCAATGGTTGCGACCGGATCCCGCGACCCGATCAGCGCATAGGCCGAGGCGACGGCGACTTCGATGACCCTGAAGGTCTCGACCATGTCGCCGAAATCGAGAAGGCCGCTGACATTGCCCTGCTCGTCGAGCAGCACGTTGTAATCGTTGGCGTCGTTGTGAATGACCTGCATCGGGCACGTCGCCATCCGCGGCAGCACCACGGACGTGAAGCGGTCAAGCACCGCATCGACAGAAGCCCGCTTTTCCGCAGCGCCGATCAGCTCGATATGCTTGCGATGCATGTCGGCCCGGCCGATGTCCCAGCCGTAAAGCCGCTTGGCGCCGCTATGGACGAAATCTTCGAGGTTGCGATCAAGGCCGGCCAGCAGACGCCCGAGGCTTGTCGCGCTGGCGTCGTCGCGAAGCGGCGCCTTCGCCCAGATATCGCCGGGCAACCAGGAGAGAAGCCGCGCCGTGCGGGGACCTCGAAGCTCGATCCTGCCGGTGACAGCGCCGGCGCGATTGCGAACCGCGCGAGAGATCGGCAGATCCGAAGCCTTGGCGGCGAGGTGCTCGAGAACCGCCACCTGCATGTCCAGCTCGTCCGCGCCGCCATCCGCATGCAGCTTCAGCAGGAACTCCCGGCCATCGCTGGCCGAAACCCGGTAGTTGAGATCGTGTTCGCCCGGCAGCGGCGAGAGCGTCGCCTCGATGCCATAGGTTTCGCTCAGCCAGGCGCGAATGGTCGCCAGTTCCTGCTCGGTTCTCAAATCTCTGTCTGCCATTGTCTCTGCCTGTCCTGTCACCACGAAATTCTCCGCCCGTCATAGGCGTGGAAACTGCCGCTGGCGGCCAGATCCGCCCTGTCGATGATCGCTTTGAGCCCTGCGGCGCTGTCAGCGACCGACACGACGGCGTCGCTGCCGCCCATGTCGGTCTTGACCCACCCGGGATGCAGCGAGAGCACGGAGATGCCATCACCCTTCAGATCCTGCGCGAGCTTGACCGTTGCCATGTTCAGCGCCGCCTTCGAACACCGATAGGCATAGTCGCCGTCATCGTCGTCGAGCGTGCCCTCGGCGAGCGAGCCTGCCCGGCTGCTGATATTGACGACGATACGACGCTTGCCGTCCTTAAGGTTGGCAAGAAGGGCCCGCGTCATGAGAAGCGGCGCCAGCGCGTTGACGCGCATCACGTCGAGGAAATCGTCCGCTTCGAGCGTCGAAAGGCCGCCCGTGTCGCCGCGCACGGCGGCATTGTTGATCAGCACGTCGATCGCCACGCCGGCAAGCGCCTTTCCGAGCGCCTCGATCGAGGCGGGATCGGCTACATCCAGTTGAAACCGATCCGCTTCCCCCGTGCGCGATACGGAACCCCGCGCACAGGCCAGAACCCGCCAGCCGTCCGCGGCATAGATCCGCGCCAGTTCGGCGCCCAACCCGCGGGAAGCGCCTGATATCAGGACCGTCGGTCGCCTAGCGGTGCTTGATGTCATATTTCCGCTCGACCATGTTGACGAGGCTGGCGGCGGCCAGCGTCAGGAAGATGTAGAAGATCGCCGCCGAATTATAGGGCGCGAACGGCAGGAAGCTTGCCGACTGGAACTCGCGCATGCGCTGGGTGATGTCGCGGATCGACAGGATCGACAACAGCGAGGTGTCTTTCAGGATCGCGATCAACTCGTTGCCGAGTGGCGGGATGATGATGCGGAAGGCCTGCGGCAGCACGACGAGGCGTGCCGTCTGCCAGCGGTTGAGGCCGATGCTGCGCGCAGCCTCCACCTGGCCGACCGGAATGGCGTTGATGCCCGAGCGGAAGATTTCGGCAAGATAGGCCGAATAGGCGAGCGCCATGGCGACGATACCGCGCATCAGGTTCGGCGGATCGAGCACGCCTTGCGTCGCATCCTTGAGCGCCCCGCTCAAGGGCAGGCCGACATAGAGCACGATCACCAGCATCGGAATGCCGCGGATCGTGTCGACGACGAACTCCGATCCGATCGCCAGCGGGTGGCGCTGGTGCAGATAGCCGCCGAAGGTGAGCAGGCCGAGGATGATCGCAAGCACGGCGACAGTGATGCCGGCGGCGCGATCGCGGTCGTTCAGGGCTTCGGTTTTCCAGAGCACCGGCATGTCGGCGGGCACGGCTGCGGCCGGCAGCAAGGCTGCCGAAACGCCTTCGCCCTTGGCGATCGATGCCAACGCCTCTGTCGGGCCGAGGAAGGTGCGCACGGGCGTTTCCGCCTGCGGTGCGCCGTCATACTGGCCAAAGCGCACGGCGCTGATCAAGCCTGAAGGCGTGTTGGTGACAATGCCGACCTTGCCCTCGAGCGTGCCGGCAAGCACGTAAGTATCGCGCGGCTGCAGCAGGAACCAGCCGGCAGCGAGCGCCAGCACCAGCGTCGCGATGGCGTAATAGAGGCTGGTCTTGACGGTCGAGCGCAGTTGCAGGAGCCCGACCCAGACGAGGCCCATGAGCGCCGCGAGAATATAGGCGGCGACTGCCGCCCGGATGGTTGTCGCAACCCCCGCCGCAAAGGCGATGTGAGCGAAGAAGAAGACAAAGACGAGGCCTGCGCCGTTGACGAGGCCGAGGAGCCAGCGAGCAACGCGGCGCAGTCGGTCATCGGCCCCCGGGCGCCTGCTCAGGACGAAGAGACCGAGGCCAATCGCGGTGATCGCGAAATAGACGGGAAACAGCCAGCCCTCGACGCCGCGCACCATGAGATCGGCAACTTCGGTCAACTGCCGCGGCGTGACACCTTTGACGATCAGCGTGGATTTGAACGGATCGACGCCGTTGGCAACGACGGAGGCGATGAACGGATGGATGTTGTGGCCGATCACGAGAATGGCGGCCGCGGCAAGGTTGAGCGCGGCGGCAACATTCGCGAGCCGCGGACGCGGCGCCTTGGCGCGCGAAAACACGAGCACTGCGATACCCGAGGCGAATGCGATCGCCAGCGCCAGGAAGCCGGGCACGAAGGCAGACGAGCCGTTTTCGACACCGAGGATCGCTTTCAGCGAGCGCTGGTAATCTCCGGAGGATACGAACAGATAGATGATGAAGGGCAGCGCGGTCAGGATGATCAGATTGCTTGGACGCACGCTTCTCAGGAACGACATTCATTCCTCCGGGGCATAGGACAGACAAACGGAGAACCCGGAGCGTCGCGCGCTCCGGGTCCGAACGGGTTCACGAGCTTACTTCAGGCCCCAGTACTTGTTGATCAACTGGTCGAGCGTACCGTCGTCCTTGATCATCTTCAGGCCCTCGTTGAAGGCCGCGACATTCTCGTCGCCCTTGCGGAAGACGAGGCCGAGCGGGTCGGATTCGAGATCCTTGATCGCGACCACGAGTTCGCCGGCAAATTCGCGCTCATAGGCAGCCGCGTTGGCGCCGTTGATGACGACGCCATCGACGTCCTTGTTCTTGAGCGCGATGATCGCGGCGCTGAACGTATCGTAGCCCGCCATGTTCTCCTTGCCGACGACACTTTCGGCAACCTGCGCATCGGTGGTGTTCGCCTGGGCGGCAAGCTTGCGTCCGGCGTCCTTGAAGCGGTCGAGCGTGATGCCCTGGTCTTCGACCCGCATCAGCACCGCCTGGCTGTTGACTATGTAGGGCTCCGAGAAATCCATCGCCTTCTTGCGCTCGTCGGTGATCGAGACGCCGGAAGCCACCAGGTCAAAGCTGCCCTGGTCGAGCGCTGCGAAGATGCCATCCCAGCCGGTCGTGATGAATTCGGCCTGGCAGTTGATCTTGGCGCAGACGGCATTGACCACGTCAACGTCGAAGCCGACGATCTGGCCGGTCGCCGGATCGACGCTCTCCATCGGCGGCGAGGTCGTGTCGGAGCCGACCTTCAACAGCTTTCCGCCGAGGTCGGCGGCATGCGACACGCTGGATGCAAGGGCTGCCAGCGTAAGGGCAATCATCAGTTTTTTCATGGTTCTCCTCCTTTGATGATCAAGTTCGGTTCAGGCGGCCGCCGAGATCGTCGGACTGGCGCGCGATCAGTGTCGGCCTGAAGACCTGCCGCAACGCCTTGGGATCCTCCCCCTCCATGCGCCGCAACAGAAAATGACCGAGCGTGCGGCCGAGCACCTCGATCGGCTGGTAGAAAGTGGTGACCGGCGGGGTGAAATAAGCGCTGACATTGATGTCGTCATAGGCGATGACATCGACATCGACGCCCACCTGGCGTCCAAGGGCTGCGAGCCCCGAGAGCACCCCGAGCGTTGTGGATTCGTTGATGCAGACGAAGGCGGTCGGTTCGTCGTCGACCTGCAGGAAATCGATCACCGCCTGACGGCCGAAATGGGTCGACAGATCGCCTTCGGCAATCAGGGCCATCGGCGCATCGAGCCCGGCCTCACGGAACGCCCTGACGAAGCCGTCGATCCTGTCGAGCGCATAGGAAAGACGCCGCTCCGGATTGACAAGGGCGATGCGCCGATGGCCGCCGGCGATCAGCCGTGCAGTCGCGGCATGCGCTGCCCATTCGTTGTCGATGTCGACATGGGCGTAGTCGAGATCTTTGCGGCAGCGCCCCATCGAAACGAAGGGAAAATGCTCGCCAACCAAAAGGTCGATGCGCGGGTCCTCGGCAAGGATGCCCGAAAAGATCAGGCCGTCGGCCAGCCCCTGGTCAATAATCCGGCGAGCGGCCTCAGCACCGTCTGCCGCGTCACGGATGATGTGGACCGACATGCGATAATCGGTGCCATCGAGCGCCTGGCTGATGCCGCTCAGCGTCTGCGTGTATTCGACGCCGTCCCACTCGTAGTAGCGCGCGGCGGTCACAGGCATCAGCACGGCCGCCTGAAAGCTCTTGCCGGTTCGAAGCGCCATGCCGCGGGCATTCGCCTGATAGCCGACCTCGCGTGCCGCCTTGTAGATGAGGTCTCTCGTCGCCGGCGCCACCACGGGCGATTCGCGCAGCGCCTTCGAGATGGTGGCGATCGAATACCCCGTCATCTCGGCCAGCGTCTTGATTGTTGGCGGCGGCGTGCGCCGCGCCCTGTGCACTTGCATCGCCATGCACCCTCCCGAGGCTCGCGGCGTCTCCCTTAGCCTATGGGTAACAGCCAATAAAAACGTTTTCAAGAAAAATAAAAACGTTTTTATTTTGAATAAGGCGCTTGCACAGTGCGCGACTGCCAATAGGGCGCGACGCACTGGCGCGGACCAGCGGGGAATTGATTTTCAACGATTGAGCGATGCGGACGGCTCAGTGAGCCGTATATGCGCCATCGACGAGATGAACGCTCCCGGTGATGAAACTCGCCTGCTCAGACAGCAGGAAACATATCAGCGCAGCGACCTCATCCGGCGTACCGAGACGCCCCATCGGTTGCATCGACATTATGCGCCTATTGCTTGCCGCGTCCGCATTCTCCGCCGAGAGCGGCGTGTCGATCCAACCCGGCGCCACGGCATTGATGCGAATCCCGGTTCGGGCATACTCGATTGCTGCAGCCTTGGTCAGCCCGACCACTGCATGCTTGGCGGCCGTGTAGGCGGCGGCAGTCGGCAGGGCGACGGCGCCCAGAATGGAAGACGTGTTAACAATCGCGCCTCCGCCATGACGTGCCATCGCTGCGATCTCGTACTTCATACAGTAGAAGACACCATGCAGGTTCACATTCATCAGCGCGTGCCAGCCATCGAGCGGATAGTCGGCGGTTGCTTTCCGGACGCCATCGACGCCGGCGTTGTTGACCGCCAGATGCAGACCACCGCAGGTCTCGACGGCGAACCTCACCAGCTTCTCCACGGCACCGGCGTCGGCGACATCGACCGTAACGTTATGAGCTTTCCCACCTTTGGAGCAAATTTCGTCAGCGATCTGCCGCACAGCTGCGGCATCGACATCGGCAGCAACCACCTCCGCGCCCTCTGCTGCGAGTTGCCGGCACACGGCTGCGCCTATTCCGGAACCCGCGCCGGTCACAAGTGCGACCTTGCCAGCGAAGCTTAATTTCATTCTGTCAGTCCTAACAACCACGTTTCGGCCAGTCGAACGAGGGTGGCGCCGCAAGCCATTTCATGAAGCGCCCGTCGAGACCTGACCTTCCAGCCGGACAGACTCAGCAACACACAAGAACACTGCAAGTTTTAATCCAAATCATGCATCACACCCATCCCCTCGACCCAGATATACAATCCTTTTCGTGCATCTCCTCCAGGCTTGAGAAAAAATCCACACGTCCTCTCACTATCTGCTTGCAAGTCTTGCTCGTTTCATTGGAGCTTGGCCAATCAATATTGTAATGCTAAAAAAGAATCGGGGCGTACCATTTTTCTCAGCAGGTAAAGATGGACAATCACCGCATTACACGGAGATTCCTGCTTGTCGGCAGCCTTGGCCTGTTGGCGGGGTGCAGTTCAAGCTGGCAAGGCATTTCCTTCCCATCCCTATACGGCGGCACCCCGGGTGTTGATCGTCGCTATCGAAAGCAACATGTCCGGTACGACGGCAACGAGCCGGCGGGAACGATCGTCGTGGACACCACGCAACGCTATCTCTACTCGATCGAAACCGGCGGATGGGCGATGCGCTACGGGATAGGCGTTGGACAGGAAGGCCTTACCCTCAAGGGCCGCGCCGTCGTCGGACGTAAGGCTGAATGGCCTTCATGGACACCGAGCGCAAGCATGATCAGGCGCAAGCCGGAACTGGCGCAATATGCTGGAGGCGTTTCCGGAGGCCCTCACAATCCGTTGGGCGCGTCGGCACTGTACCTTTATCGCAACGGTCAGGATACCAGGTTCCGTCTCCACGGCACCAACGCGCCTTGGACCATAGGGCAGGCAGTCTCGAACGGCTGCATCCGACTTACGAACGACGACATCGTTGATCTCTACGCGCGGACACCGATTGGAACTCCGGTATTGATCATCTGAACGCGTACTCTATCTCAGCTTGACGTTGGAGTAGGGTTGGCGCGCTTCAAATGACTATTCAGCCTTCGGTAACGATAAACCGAATGACGAGCGTGCTTTTTCCGCACTAGGACGAATCTCAATTTGCCGGTAATACTACGAATGTTGCCTTCGAATACCCATTCCGACAACAGAGGAAAGGATCTATTGATGAGCAGAATTCTAATCGTGACAGTTGCGTTGCTTTCCGTTGCCAGCCTTGCTGCTTGCGGAACAATCGGCAAAGGCAAAGGCAAGGCGCCGCCACCCGTGGCGGAAGAACCGGCGCCCGTTTACAAGTAGCTACTGACCTTGGTCCGGGGAGGACCTCAAGGTCCTTCCCGCCCTGTCTGACCGTGGCCGTCCCCGGCCACACGTCGTGGCGCGCGGATCGAAATGCCACTCGTGGCGAAATTCGTAAGCTCGTCTGAACTCGGGAGATATGACGCAGTAATGACGCGTTCACGAGGTCGAATTTCGTTCGCCATTCTAGCCGCATTCGCGGTTACGGCGTGTCAATCGCAAGACAAAGGCCCGCAACCAAGGTTTGTATCAAGCTATGCGGGCACGACGTCACAACAGCGCGATCAGGGCTATTTCATCGAATTCCGCTCGCGTTATGCGCTCAGTTACGGCCACTCCTATGTGATTTTTGGCCGCCTCAGCAAGTCTGGAGCGATGGTCAATCCAGAAGTGGCGGGACTTGCCCCCGCGACGAGCGATACCGCCCCCTATGTGATTGGTCACGTCTTGCCGGTCCCGGCCGAAACCGGCGCAAGCGACGGTGACCTCGAGGAGCAATACAGGTCTGCAAGCTGGCGCGTAATGTTGACAGAAGCCGAGTACCGCGACGTCGTCGCCAAGATCCGAAAGCTTAAAGCCGAATCCCGGTTTTGGCAGGCATCGATCTACAACTGCAACGCGTTCGTCGCCGACATCGCGCGCTCCATGGGATACAAGACACCAGGCATCTGGCTCAGGCCCCAGCAATTCATCACGCGGCTCCGCGAAATGAACGGCGGATAGACTGGTGAACAAATGCGTCCTGTGTCTCGTTGGGTGACCGGGGTTCGTTTGCGTAGCCATCACTCGTGGACATCGTTCCGGGGCCGACTGAATTTTCGTCCGCCACGGCACATGCAACACCTTGTCAGGTCGAAGCGACGCATGGCAGTCTCGCCTTTGCTTGCGGCCTCGACGGCTGGAAGCCGCAGCAAAAGTGTGGGTGTTTCAACGTGAACATGTCTGTTGCTTCCATCGGCGAAACCGTCTGGGTCATAGGCATCGTTGCCTGGTACGTGATCCGTTATCCGTTTGAACGCCGGGCGAAACGTGTGCGGGTAACGAGCAGTCGCCGCACGGCGACCGATACGATTGGCCTTGCTGCTGCGCTTCTTGGCCTCTCCATCGTGCCTGGATTCTATGTCGCAACGGGAATGCCCAGATTTGCCGACTATCAGGCGTTTCCCTGGATGGTTGGCGCTGGAACCCTGATCTTTGCATCGGCTCTGTGGACGTTCCGTCGCACGCACAAGGAACTCGGCCGCAACTGGTCGATATCGCTGGAGATCCGCGAAAAACATCAGTTGATCAGCAAAGGCCCTTACGCCGTGGTGCGCCATCCGATGTATACCAGCTTCCTGCTCATGGGGATTGGCCAGATGTTTCTCCTGTCGAACTGGGTTGCCGGCCTCGCGGGTGTCTTCGGATTTGCTGTGCTTTTTTTCCTGCGCGTGGACAAGGAGGAGCGTCTGATGCTGGAATTTTTCGGCGCCGAGTATCGCGCCTACATGGACAGAACCAAGCGTATTATCCCCTATCTTTACTAGAGGTGGCATGATGCGGGGCCGACCGGTCAAGCTTTCTGCGGCGCGACGCCTTGTCGGAGATCTGATGCGATTTTCGATCGGCGTTCCCCGGGTCACGGTGCAACGGCACATGAACATCAGCGCGTTGCAAGGGGTCAGATCGAGCCAATCGGAACGGCCGTCCTGGACGGTCCTATTTCTCAAGGGCTACGGGCTGCTTTCGAAGGAGACTCCGGAGCTTCGCCGGGCCTATGTGAAGCTGCCAAGACCGCAACTTTATGAGTATCCGGCGAGCATCGCGTCCGTGGCCCACGAGCGCGAACACGAAGGCGAACGCGTTGTGCTTCTCAGTCTCATCAAAACGCCCGAACAGCGCTCCATTACCGAGTTGAGCGCCCTGCTTCAGGAGGCGCGATCGCGTCCCGTGCTTGAGATCAGGGAGTTCCGGCGGGCGCTGAAGGTTGCACGCTTGCCGGCACCACTGCGGCGGCTGCTGATGTGGCTCGGCCTGAACATGGGACGTCAACGGGGCCACCGGTTCGGCACCTTCCAATTGTCGGTCTATTCGGGTCTGGGCGCGGAGTCGCTCAACCCGCTGACACCTCTGACGACGATCTTCAACTATGGACCGATCGGCGAGGATGGATCAGTCACTGTGCGAATTCACTACGACCACCGCGTCATGGACGGCGCCAATGTGGCCCGCGCCCTGGCTCGTTTCGAGGAGATCTTGAACGGAGAGGTCGCTCAGGAAGTGGGGCGGTTGCGACAGGCTGGAGACGCATCCGTCACCACATCGGAGCGGTCTGCATGATGTCGGACCAACAACCCCGACCGGCAATTGTGGTCGTAGGCGCATCAAGGGGCATTGGCAGAGCCCTTGCCGAGCTTGCCGCGGGTGACGGGGCGCCCGTCGTCCTTGTCGCACGATCGATCGAGGGCCTACGCAGCGTCGAATCCTCGATCAAGCAGGCGGGCGGCGAGGCATTCCCACTTTCGCTTGACCTTACCTCCAGCAAGGCACCGACCGACCTCGAGGATTTCCTCGCCCGCGAGGCGCTCGTCTGCGACGTTCTCATCAACAGCGCCGGTTATGGCCTGCGCGGCGCGGCGAGCGCCTTGCCGAATGCCGACCAGGTTGGAATGATCGACGTGAATGTTCGCGCCCTTGCCGAGCTGACATTGCGCCTGTTGCCGGGCATGGTCGCACGACGCCGTGGCGGCATCATCAATCTCGCCTCCGTCGCGAGTTTTACGCCCGGCCCCTACATGGCCACGTATTATGCGAGCAAGGCGTTCGTTCGTTCCTTCTCCGAAGCGTTGCACGAGGAGACGCGAAAGGCAGGCGTGACGGTGACCTGCGTCGCGCCGGGACCGGTATCGACCGAATTCCTTGCAACATCCGGCGCCAACAGGGCTGCCCTGTTCAAGGTTTTGCCGAAGGCCAGTCCGGAGTACGTAGCGGACTGCGCCTGGCGCGGGTTCAAGGCACGACGGCGGCTGGTCATCCCCGGCATCTCCGCCAAGCTGGCAATTCTGATGGCAGGATTACTTCCTTCTGCCGCACTGTTGCCGCTGGTCGGCCGACTGCAACTTCGCGGCAACGATCCCTGCCCTTGCGGATCTGGAAGACAGCTCAAGCATTGCTGCCGCGCAGGCCGAGCCAAAGGCGGTACAGCCTCGGCCTGATCCGCATCGGCAGCCGACAATTCCGCAATCAGGATGGGCTGTGCAAGCAACGGCAAGAGCATTGGATGCCAATGCTCCTAAAGGCCCATATCGCTCGATCTGCGTCACGTCTTTGGCGGAATGCGAAAGGCCACGAAGCATTCGCTCCGCGGCCATCACATCTTTCGACGCCGAGCTTGTCCGAGGCCAAACTCAATCCATGTCGTCGTTGTCGGGCACGCTCATGTGGTCGCGGTTGCCATAGACGATCTCGCGTTTGCCGACATGGTTGGCAGGACCGACGAGCCCTTCCTTCTCCATGCGCTCCACGAGCGAGGCGGCACGGTTGTAGCCGACGCCGAGGCGGCGCTGGATGTAGGAGGTCGAGCACTTCTTGTCACGCAGAACCACCTTGACCGCCTGGTCATAGAGTTCGTTGCCGTCTTCGGATGCAAGCGCGCTCTTGTCGAAGACCGGGGTCTCCTCCTGCGGCTCCTCTTCCTCTTCTTCCGCCGTGACGGTTTCGAGGTATTCGGGGCGTCCTTGCGTCTTCAGGTGTGCCACGACGTGTTCGACCTCGAGGTCCGAGACGAACGGACCGTGCACACGGGCGATGCGCCCGCCGCCCTGCATGTGCAGCATGTCGCCCTGACCGAGCAGCTGTTCGGCACCCTGCTCGCCAAGGATCGTGCGGCTGTCGATCTTCGAGGTCACCTGGAACGAGATCCGGGTCGGGAAGTTTGCCTTGATCGTACCGGTGATGACGTCGACCGAGGGACGCTGCGTCGCCATGATCAGGTGGATACCGGCGGCGCGCGCCATCTGCGCCAGCCGCTGGATCGCGCCTTCGATCTCCTTGCCAGCGACCATCATCAGGTCGGCCATCTCGTCGACGATGACGACGATATAGGGCATCGGCGCCAGGTCCATCTCCTGCTGCTCGAACAGCGGCTCGCCGGTGCCTTTTTCGAAACCGGCCGGGACCGTGCACATGACAGGCTCGCCCTTTTCGCGGGCGGCGGCCGCGCGCTGGTTGTAGCCGTCGATGTTGCGCACACCAAGCCGCGACATCTTGCGGTAGCGATCTTCCATCTCGCGCACGGCCCATTTCAGCGCCATGACGGCCTTCTTCGGGTCGGTGACGACAGGCGTCAAAAGGTGCGGGATGCCGTCATAGACGGACAGTTCGAGCATCTTCGGATCGACCATGATCAGGCGGCACTCTTCCGGCTTCAGCCGGTAGAGCAGCGACAGGATCATCGTGTTGATCGCGACCGACTTGCCCGAGCCGGTGGTGCCGGCAACGAGCAGATGCGGCATCTTCGCGAGCTCGGCAATAACCGGCTCGCCGCCGATCGTCTTGCCGAGGCAAAGGGCCAGCTTGTAGCCGGTCTTGCGGAAATCGACGGACTCGATCAGTTCGCGGAAATAGACGGTCTCGCGGGTGGCGTTCGGCAGTTCGATGCCGATGACGTTGCGGCCGGGAACGACCGCGACGCGGGCCGAAAGCGCCGACATGGAGCGGGCGATATCATCGGCAAGGTTGATGACGCGCGACGACTTCACGCCCGGTGCCGGCTCGAATTCATAGAGCGTGACGACCGGGCCCGGGCGGACATGGATGATCTCGCCCTTGACGCCGAAATCCTCGAGCACGCTTTCAAGCAGGCCGGCGTTCTGTTCCAGCTGCTCCTGCGTCATGAAGAAGCCCTGGCCGACAGGCGCTTCCTGCAACAACTCCTCGGACGGATGTTCGTAGGCGTCGCCACTGAACGTGCGCTCGACCACCCCGATTGCCGGCATGCCGCTTGGCGCGCGGGTCACCGTCGCCGGCATGGTGATGGCGGCTTTCGACACGACGGGTGCGGGCTGCTCTGTCTCGACCGGCTCGGCCTTCACGATTTCCGGCGCATCGGCAACGACAGCCTGAGCCGGCGCGACGAGCGGAGCCTGAACGGCCGCTGCAACGGGCTCGTGAGACGCCTTGGCAGCCTCTGCCGTTCCCGCGCGGACGTCGACCACGCGGAACAGCGAGGTAATCGCCGTCGGCGGCATGCGGCGGATTTCGACCGGGCGGACGGGTGCCTGAGGAGCGACGGCAGCGGGAGTGATCGCAACAGGAGCGACAACCGGTGTCATTGGTGCCGGGGCAGACGCCTCGACAAAGGGCTTCGGATGCGCGGTTTCTTCACCGGCAACCGCGACATCGTCGGCCGGGCCAAATTCGAAGAAGGCGAAATCCGACAGGAAGACGGAATGCTGTGCACCCTGATCTGCAGGCGTATCTGCTGTTGCCAGCACGGGGGCCGGCCGAACCTCTGCGCCGGGCTTTGAAGCCGCGATGGGCGCCGTCAGAACCGGGGCGAGCGCCACGTCTTCTTCTGCGGCAGCCTGCGCGCGCTCAAGCATCGGCGGTTCGATCGTGTTTTGCGCAGCGGTCCAGGTCGGCAGCTGGTTCGTCAGCATGCGCAACAATTCGGACGGGCTGTATGACGGGAGCGGCGCGTCGGGCTGCGAGGCGTGGTCCGCTGCAGCATCGGTGGTCTCGACCGACGCCTGCTCGACCGCGACCGGTTCGGCGGACGCCACCGGCTCCATGGAAACCGGCTGCGGCTCTGCCGCTGTCCCGACAGTTGTTCCAGCGGTTTCGGCCACCGCCGGAACCTCTTCGGCGGCCGCTTCGCTTTCGTCGACCTGTGGCGCGCGCCGTTTCATGAACTCGCGCTCGGGGGTACGCGTGAAGCGGACATTCGGCGCCAGGAAGAAATGGCTCTCCCAGGTTGAGTCGCCGTAGTGACCAGCGATCTCCGAAAGGGTCGGCAGCGGATCGCTGGACGTGGTTGTGACCTGCGCCGGCGCATAGGCCGAACCCTGTCCATAGAGGCGGGTAGCACGGCTCATTGTTTCGCTCTGCTGGTTAGCGGGCTTACGCGGCGCCGCCGGCGCCTCGTACAGTTGATAGGGATCGGCGGTTTCCGCCTCGTGGGTGGGCATACCGCTCAACGCATCATCCTGCGGACCATCGAAATAATCCGCCTGGTTTGCATCATGCAAAGCAGCCTGTGAGAAGTTTGTCCTGGGAATACGCATGGGTCCTGGAAGAGCTAGAGACATCGCCGCGGGGCCTTCTAAGCGATAGGAAATGAAGGTTAACAAGTCCCTTCCAACG
>NZ_DASYGZ010000016.1:0-23872 GCF_035999135.1 Ensifer sp. | reverse complement strand
GCCATCCGGTCGTGTTTTTCGCGAGAGATCATGACTGTTCCGTTTGCGTTCGGTGGTCAGGGAACGGTCTCTATCCTCCAAAGACCGCGCAAGAAGCGGCTGACACATAGCAGGTGCGCCGTGCGAGTCAATAAATACGGGGCTTCCGCGGCCATTTGACGGCAGCTTGCTCAAGCGCCTGTTCCGCAATGCAACAATGCTTTCGCACTGCCGTTGAAGAAAGCCGGCTACGCAATCCATCCACAGCTTCCGCTGTTGTTTGCGATGCTTGGCATTGTTGAGACTTACGTAATAGGTTTAAAAAAGATCGGGCCGAAGCGGCGGATGGGATTCGAGCGATTCGGCCTTATGGGCGAGGTATTCGGAACACATGCCGGCAAAGACTGTCAAAGCGGCGATCGACGAACTGCGCAACGCGGTGCAATCCCTGGAGAATGCGATCGACGGTCGGTTTGACAGGGAGCGGGATTTCAGCGAATTCGAGGGCGAGGTCAGGCGCGTCAACACCGACCGTTCGCGGTTGGCGCAGGAACTCGACCAGTCGCAGTTCCGGGCAAACCGGCTTGAGGAAGTCAATCGCGAGGTTTCCCGACGCCTCGTGACTGCGATGGAAACCATTCGGGCGGTGCTCGACCGCTAGGAAGACGCGACATGGCGCAGGTCACAGTATCGATCGACGGCAAGGCCTATCGGATGGCCTGTGAAGAAGGGCAGGAAGGTCACCTGACCGAGCTTGCCACCCGGTTCGATCAGTATGTCGGGCATCTCAAGAGCCAGTTCGGCGAGATCGGCGATCTGCGCCTGACCGTCATGGCCGGTATCATGGTCATGGACGAACTCAGCGAGGTCAATCGCCGGCTGAAGAAGCTCGAGGCCGAGGTCGGCAATCTGACGGATGGCCGCGACGCCGCCATGTCCGACCAGATGAAGAGCGAGGAGGCGCTGGCCGCCGCACTCAGCGAAGTCACCCAGCAGATCCACGGCATTGCCGCCAAGCTGAACGGCCGCTCGACCCCGACGGCAAGCTGATCACGTTTTGACGCCGTGCCTCTGGCGCGAAGCGCCGAGACACTTTATATATCGGATGCGGTCTGCGCTTCCCGACAGGAACCACAATCCCCGGGGCCATACTCGATCTCTAGGGAGCCGTCCCTGGCCGGGCTCGTGGGTCCGGACACATGGCGCCCACCTACTTTGTAGGCACCCGGGATCGTAAATTATCCATCGGTTGTGTGGATCGCACTTTCCCCTCCAAAACGATGATCGCTCAGTCCCCGGCAAAGGCCCGGCGGATGGCGTCGGCCATGGCCTCGACGATGCGGTCCTTGCCGTTTCCCGATTTCGACATGCGCAGAACCACGTTCGAGCAGTCGATCACGTCATAACCGTCGTCGGCGGTCAGTTCGCGGCAGCCGGCCGGGATGCTGCTGCGGGCGAGGGGGGCAATGGCCAGGCCCGAGACCACCGCCGCCATCAGGCCGCCGCTGGTGCGGCTGACATAGGCGATGCGGCTGTCGATGCGGCGCTTTCTCAAGTTGCGCGCGGCAAGGTCGTCGCACCAGCCGCCCTCCAGATAGGTGTAGGTGGCGATCGGCACCGGCCGGCGCTCGTCGGTGCGGTGCTGCTCCGATGTCGCCCAGACGGTCGGGTCCATCATCAGGACTTCGTTTTTTGTCTTGCCGCCGGGTTCGAACACGACGGCGAGATCGATTTCGCCTGCCTCGAGCGCTGCGATGTTGGTGACCGAGGCGCCCTGCTGCACGGTCACCTCGACGCCGGGGTGAATGGCGGCAAAACTGCCGAGCGCCTTTGGCAGGGTGGAGTTGATGTACTCCTCGGGTATGCCGATGCGCACGGCGCCATCGAGGGCCGGCTGGCGCATGGCCGCAGCCGTGTCGTCGATGAGGGTGACGATGCGGCGCGCATTGTCCACCAGCCGCAGTCCTTGCGGCGTCAGGATGACGCCGCGCGAATGGCGTTCGAACAGCGCGTCGCCGAGCAGGTCCTCAAGCTTGCGGATCTGCATGCTGACGGCCGACTGGGTGCGGCCGACGATATCGGCCGCGCGCGTGACGTTGCCGGTGTCGACGACGGCGAGGAAGGTTCGAAGCAGGTCGCTGTCGAGTGGAAGTGACATGGAAATGACCATCAGAATTTCTGATGGCTGCCATGCTTGCAATTCGTTTGTCAGATGTCAACGCAGGGGCGAAGATCAGTCTGTCACATCATCCTGCGCAGGGTCATTCGCCATGAGCGTGCTTGCCGTTTTCGCCTTTTCCGAAGCATCCGTCGTCACCCGACGGAGGTTGCTGAGATGGGCCGGCGCGCTCATGTTTCCCGATGTGCCCGTCGAGCTGCCACGGCATCGCTCGCAACTCCTGCGCGACGCCGGGGTCGAACCCGACGCGGGTCAACTGACGCGCGCGGAAAGGTCGATGCTCGATCTGGTCTACCGATCCCATTGGCTGGTGTGAGCGCCATTTTAGTTGGTATGAACGCGACGGCTGACCCGGCCTTAAGAGATCAGGTCCAGTCTGGCTGCGCGAAAAACCGCTTCGGCGAGGTTGCCGGCGTGCAGCTTCCGCATCGCGTCTTCAAGCGCGCGATCGATCCGGTCGAGCGGAATGTCGGTCTCGCGCATCATGTCCTGGCGGGTGCGACCGCGGGCGGCAAGCGTCAGGCAACGCAGCTCCAGCGGGTCGAGTTCCTTCATCTGGTCCTTCATGGACGTCGGCTTTTCCACTGTTGCCTGCAGGAGCGCGTCCATACATCGAACGCGGGCATTAGTTCCTGCTAATTATTTGAAATCGCGCCTTTATTTGCACGGGCTTCGTTGCTCGCGAAAGCAGAACCCTTAGCCATGATGAACGGAACGCTAAAACTGTTCCGATCTGGGAGCCGGCTCGGCAGCTGTCGCAAAACGCAGCAAAAGCGGCGTTGGCGGCCACCGTTTTGGTGGCGTCGACGCGTAAACGGGCTGGCGAAATGGCCGGGAATCGGCAAGAAATCGTCGGGCTGTGCCATTTTGGGTGGGGAATCCTGTCTCCGGGGAATGGAGCGGCGAGCGGGCAGGAGAGAACCGGATGTCACCGAAGGATTTGAAGGCGGCCCTGCGCAAGGAGCGCTTGGCCTTGCGCGACGCGATGTCGGCGGAGATGCGGATCGAGGCAAGCCTCACCATGGCCGATCACGCCGGCGACGTCATCGCGCTCGATCCGGGACATATCGTGTCCGGCTTCTGGCCGATCCGCTCGGAGGTCGACATCAGGCCACTGATGGCGCGGCTGAAGAGCCGCGGCGCCCGGCTCTGCCTGCCCGTGATCATGGACAAGAAGACCATCGTCTTTCGCGAACTGCTCGATGGCGTCGACATCATCTCGACCGGCTTCGGCACCACGGGCCCGGGACCCGATGCGCCGGAACTCGACCCCGACATCATGCTGGTGCCGCTGTCCGCCTTCGATGCGACCGGCCACCGGATCGGTTACGGCGCCGGCTACTACGACCGGGCGATCGACCGGCTGCGCATCAAGGGCCACCTGCCGAAGCTGATCGGCATCGCGTTCGATTGCCAGGAGGTGGCAAGCGTCCCGGCCGAGCCGCACGACGTGGCCCTGGATGCGGTGCTGACCGAGAGCGGATTTCGCCATTTCTGAGTGGCGCGGCGCAAGCTTGCGGATGACCCCGGCCGATTGAGCGAGCCCGGTCGGGACCGCAGCCCTTTGCCTGCATCTGCCACGAACGATCTAAAACGTTTCCAGCAGGGCCGCGATCGTGTAGACGCTCTATCTCTTTGTTTTCAGCAAATCCGGACGCAACCATCGCAGACGCGCTTCCGCCGGACTTTGCTCTGGTGGGATTGAGCGAGCATGAGGCTTCTGTTTCTGGGTGACATGGTGGGCAAGACGGGACGTACGGCGGTCTGGGACCGGCTTCCCGGACTGGTCGGTGATCTCAAGCTCGACTTCGTCATCGTCAACGGCGAGAACGCCGCCGGCGGCTTCGGCATCACCGAGGAAATCTTCCTTGAAACAATCAACGCCGGCGCCGACGTGGTGACGACGGGCAATCACGTCTGGGACCAGAAGGAAGCGGTGGTGTTCTGCGAGCGCCACGACCAGTTCCTGCGGCCGGCCAATTACCCGGCCGGCACCCCCGGGCGTGGCTCCAACCTGTTCTTCGCCCGCAATGGCGCGCGCGTGCTGGTGGCCAACGTCATGGGCCGCGTCTTCATGCATCCTGAGCTCGACGATCCCTTCAAGTCGGCCGAGGCGATCCTCGACGCCTGCCCGCTCGGCGAGCAGGCGGATGCGATCGTCTTCGACTTTCACGCGGAAGCCACCAGCGAGAAGCAATGCTTCGGCCATTTCGTCGATGGACGCGCCAGCCTCGTTGTCGGCACCCACACCCACGTGCCCACCGCCGATCACCAGATCCTCAATGGCGGCACCGCCTATATGAGCGATGCCGGCATGTGCGGCGACTATGATTCCTCGCTCGGAATGGACAAGGAAGAGCCGCTCAACCGCTTCATCTCGAAAATGCCGAAGGGGCGCTTCGAGGCGGCTTCGGGCCCGGCCACCATCTGCGGCCTTGGTGTCGAAATCTCCGATCGCACCGGGCTTGCCGAGAAGGTCGCTCCGCTCAGGCTTGGGCCGCGGCTGGCCGAAACGATCCCGGACTTCTGGTCCTGATCGGCGGTAAAACGGCATACTGATCCTTGTGCGCCGCCGCTGGCGCATGGGCCGGGCGATCCCGTATCGCCTTCTCGGAATTGATTTTTTTCAAGGTGACAACCCCATCAAATGATGGCAGGTTATCGCCCGATCACGCCGGGCCGGGGCGTGATGTACTCGTGCGTTTTTGCAGATCTGAAGTGTGCCCGCAGTCCTCGATTGCGGGCTCGTGCTGTTGTCGCCGGTCGACGGGAAATTTGTTCCGTTGCCGACGATTTTGATCCGACAGCGTTCGCCGGCCATCGGGCGGAAGCGCTGTCTCGTTTGATTGCTTGTTTGATTTTGCCTGCCGGATCACTCCCGATCCGGGGATTTGTACGGAGCGGAGCGGCGCTGCGACGATTGTCCGCCGATCGCCCGCTCTGAAGTATTCAAGGTGATCGCGCTGCCCGGCCCGATGGCTGCTCATCGCGATCCGAAGTGCATTCGGAGGGCGTGCATGTTGTCTAAGTGGCATTTGCCGATGATTGTCGGCGCTTCTCTTTCCCTGTTTTCCGCCGTCGCTGCCAAGGCGCAGGACGCGCAATTGCCAACGGTGACCGTCGCCAAGCCGGTCGTGCGGGACGTGATCGACAGCGACGAGTTCATCGGACGTTTCGAGCCGGTCGACGAGGTGCAGGTCCGCGCCCGTATCGGCGGCTACCTCGACGAGGTCAATTTCACCGATGGCGCGCTGGTGAAGAAGGGCGATAAGCTCTTCGTCATCGACCAGCGTCCCTATCGCACCGCGCTTTCCCAGGCGGAATCGACACTGGAATCGGCGCGCTCGACGCTCGAATTCGCCGAGTCCCAGTTCAAGCGCACGCAATCGCTGGCCGGCACCGGCACGCTTTCGATCTCGACGCTCGACGACCATCGCCGTGAGCTCTTGTCGGCACAGGCGCTGGTGCGCGGTTCGGAAGCGGCGGTCGAGCGCGCCAAGCTCGACCTCGACTACACCACCATCACCGCGCCGCTCAGCGGCCGCGTCGACCGGCGTTTGCTCTCGCTCGGCAATCTCGTGCAGGCCGACCAGACGGTGCTGACGACGATCGTCTCGCTTGACCCGATCGACTTTTATTTCGACGTCGACGAACGGCGCCTGCTCTCCTACGCCCGGGTTGCGCGCGAGCGCGGCAGCGCGCTGCAGGAAGGTGGCGGTTCGCTGGAAGTTCTCGTCACCATCGCCGACTCCAACGAAGAACCGTTCAAGGGTAAGCTGGACTTTGCCGAAAACCGCGTCGATCCGCAGAGCGGCACGATGCGCGTGCGGGCCCGTCTCGAAAACCCGAAGCTCGTGCTGCAGCCGGGCCTATTCGGGCGCGTGCAGATCGAGGGTTCCAACACCTACAAGGCCGTGCTCATTCCGGACGAGGCGATCGGCGCCGACCAGAACGAGCGTATCGTCTACGAGGTGACCGGCGACGGAACCGTGGTGACCAAGCCCGTTCGGCTCGGCCCGAGGCTGCATGGCTACCGGGTCATCCGCTCGGGCATGACGGGGGACGAAACCATCGTCGTCAACGGCCTGATGCGGGCGCGTCCCGGCACCAAGGTCAAGCCTGAGACGATCCAGCTGCCGCCGGAAGGCCCAACAGTGGGGGCGGCGCAATGAGGTTTGCTCACTTCTTCGTCGACCGGCCGATCTTCGCGTCGGTGCTTTCGATCGTGCTGCTGATCGTCGGCAGCATCGCCTATTTCCAGCTGCCGGTGGCGCAGTACCCGGAAATCGCCCCGCCGACGATCGTCGTTCGGGCCGCCTATCCGGGTGCGGACGCCGAAACCGTCGCCAATACCGTCGCAACGCCGCTTGAGCAGGAGATCAACGGCGTCGAGAACATGCTCTACATGTCCTCCTATTCGACCGCCGACGGCTCGATGGCGCTGACGATCACCTTCAAGCTCGGCACCGACCTCGACCAGGCGCAGGTGCTGGTGCAGAACCGCGTGTCGATCGCCGAGCCGCGGTTGCCGGAGGAAGTCCGGCGCATCGGCATCACCACCGCCAAGAGCTCCCCCGACCTGATGATGGTCGTGCATCTGCTCTCGCCGACCGAACGTTACGACCAGCTCTACGTCTCGAACTATGCGCGCACGCGCATCCGCGACCTGCTCGTGCGGCTCGATGGCGTCGGCGACGTCATCCTCTTCGGCGAGCGCGAATATGCGCTGCGCGTCTGGCTCGATCCGGAGAAGCTCTCGGCCTACGGCATGACGGCGGGCGACGTCGTGCAGGCGCTGCGCGAGCAGAACGTACAGGTCTCGGGCGGCTCGATCGGCGGCCCGCCAGCCCCCGGCGACAGCGCCTTCCAGTACACCGTCACCACTGACGGTCGCTTCAGCGATGCGCGGCAGTTCCGCTACGTCATCGTCAAGGCGACGGAAAGCGGCCGTCTTGTGCAGCTGCAGGACGTTGCGCGCGTCGAGCTCGGCGCCCGCGAATATGTCAACAACAGCTATCTCGACGGCAGCCCGGCGGTGGCGCTCGGCATCTTCTCGCGGCCGGGCACCAATGCGCTCGATGCCGCCGAGCAGATCCAGAAGGTGATGACCGACGTCTCGCGCGACTTCCCCGAAGGGCTCGAGTACCGGATCGTCTATAACCCGACCGAGTTCATCTCGGAATCGATCAACGAGGTCTATAAGACGATCGCCGAAGCGGCCGTGCTTGTCGCCATCGTCGTTCTCGTCTTCCTGCAATCCTGGCGCACCGCGATCATTCCGATCGTCGCCATCCCGGTGTCGCTCGTCGGCACCTTCGCCTTCCTCTACGCCTTCGGCTTCTCGCTGAACATGCTGACGCTGTTCGGCCTGGTGCTGGCGATCGGCATCGTCGTCGACGATGCGATCGTGGTGGTGGAAAACGTCGAGCGAAATCTCGCGCGCGGCATGACCCCGCGCGAGGCGGCGCACGTGACCATGGACGAGGTGGGGGCCGCCGTCATCGCGATCTCGCTGGTGTTGACCGCCGTCTTCGTGCCGACGGCCTTCATTCCCGGCATCGCCGGGCAGTTCTACCTGCAGTTCGCCGTGACGATTTCGGTCGCGACGGTGATTTCCGCCTTCAACTCGCTGACCTTGTCGCCGGCGCTGGCGGCGATCCTCCTGAAGCCGCACGAAAACGGCCATCACGAAAGCCGCAATCCGCTGACGCGCTTCGGCAAGGCTCTGGCAAACGGCTTCAACAACGGCTTCGACCGGATGGCCGAGGGCTACGCCTGGATGGTGCGCAAGCTGGTGTCGACCAAGGTGGCGCTGGCTGCGGCTCTGCTGGTCTTCGTCGGCCTGCTCGGCGCCACCTGGTACATGGCGCAGGTGGTGCCGCGCGGCTTCGTGCCGACCATGGACCAGGGCTATGCGATCGTCGTCATCCAACTGCCTGACGGCGCATCGCTCGACCGGACCGACGCGGTGGTCAAACGTGCCTCGAAGATCATCCAGGACGTGCCGGGCGTGAAGAGCGCCGTTGCCTTCGCCGGCTTCAACGGCGCGACCTTTACCAACGCCTCGAATTCGGGCGTGGTCTTCGCCTCCTTCGAAAGCTTCGAGGAGCGGCTGAAGCACGGGCAGGGAGCAAACCAGATCATCGGCCAGCTCTACGGCAGCCTGCAGAGCATCCAGGAGGCCTTCATAATCGCCGTGCCGCCCCCGTCGGTGCGCGGTATCGGCAACTCAGGCGGCTTCAAGATGCAGATCATGGACCGGCAGAGCGCCGACATGCGTCGTGCACTTGGGCTCGCCTACCAGATGATGGGCGCTGCCAACCAGACGCCGGGATTGACGGGGGTCTTCACCACCTTCTCGGCGTCGAGCCCGCAGTACTTCCTGGCGATCGACCGCGACAAGGCGCGCACACTTAACGTGCCGATCCCCAACATCTTCGAAGCGCTGTCGATCAACCTCGGCACGTCCTACGTCAACGACTTCAACGCCTTCGGCCGCGTCTACCAGGTGCGGGCGCAGGCCGACCAGCAGTACCGCGTCGAGCGGGACAACATCCTGGCCCTGAAGGTGCGTTCGGCGACAGGGGCGCTGGTTCCGATGGGCACGCTTGTGGAGATTCGCGACACGGCCGGCCCGACGCTGGTGCAGCGATACAACATGTACGTATCGGTGCCGATCCAGGGCAATCCGGCGGTCGGCGTCTCGACCGGCACGGCGCTCGACAAGATGGAGGCGCTCGCCGCCCAGATCCTGCCGCAGGGCACGACCTTCGAGTGGACGGAACTCGCCTTCCAGGAACGCCAGACCGGCAACACGGCCGTGTTCATCTTCGCCCTGTCGGTCGTCTTCGTGTTTCTGGCGCTGTCGGCGCAGTATGAAAGCTGGGTGCTGCCACTGGCGATCATCCTGATCGTGCCGCTCGGCGTGCTCTCGGCACTCGTCGGCGTGTCGATCCGCGGCCTCGACAACAACGTGCTGACGCAGATCGGGTTGATCGTTCTCATCGGCCTTGCGGCCAAGAACGCGATCCTGATCGTCGAGTTCGCGCGGCAAGGCGAAGACGAGGGCAAGACGCCGATCGAGGCGGCGGTGGAGGCGAGCCAGTTGCGCCTGCGCCCGATCCTGATGACGGCCTTCGCCTTCATTCTCGGCGTCGTGCCGCTGATGATCGCGACCGGCCCGGGTGCGGAAATGCGCCAGTCGCTCGGAACCGCCGTGTTCTCGGGCATGCTGGGCGTCACCTTCCTCGGCCTGTTCCTGACGCCGGTCTTCTACGTGGCGCTCCGGTCGTTCCGTCGGCGCAAGCCGGCAGGGGCGACAGAACCCGCGCCTCATCCGGCCGAATAGCCGCATGATCCCCAAATGATGCAAACGCCCCGGCAGACATGCCGGGGCGTTTGCATTGTGCGCGCATGCGCCTTGCTGGCCTATTGAGCGCGGTGACGCAAACGTGAGTGCTGTCCGCCGTTTGTAACTGGACGCGGCCAGGCGCTTGAACAATTCTCTGCATGCCCGTGACGCCGTGGTTCGGCCGAGCGAAGGCAAAGGCTTCCATTCGCTGTTCAACAATCGCCTGGCGCGCGCTTCTTTGGCGCGGGGCCATGTGGTCAAAGTGAGAGAGGTGAAGGCTGATGCTCCGCTACCTTGTCTACACGTTCGCCGCCATCTGGCTCATCCATGCATTCTGGCCGTCGGTCGCGCATGCGCAGCAACAGCCTGTTCATGCCAGTCAGTGCCAGGCAATTGCCGAGGCGATACCGCAGGCGACCTTCGCCAGTTTCACGCTGGCCGCCGCCAGCAACAAGCAGACTGCGGTCGGAGAAGTGACGATCAGCTATCTCGGCCACTCCACCTTCCTGATCGAGACGCCCGGCGGCGTGTCGATCGCGACTGACTATAATGGCTGGTTTACGCCTTCCGCGCCGCCGACGGTCGCGACGATGAACAAGGCGCATTCGAGCCACTACACGCTGACGCCAGATCCGGCGATCAGGAACGTCCTGCATGGCTGGAGCGACAACGGCATGCCGGCGAGGCACGATCTCGTGGTCGGCGACGCCTACATCCGCAACGTGACCACCGATATTCGCGCCGCCGGCGGGATGGAGCATGACGGCAACTCGATCTTCATCTTCGAGGTTGCGGATCTCTGCATCGGCCATCTCGGTCATCTTCACCACGAACTCGACGACAGCCACTATCGCCAGATCGGCAGGCTCGACGTCTTGATGGTGCCCGTCGACGGCGGCCTGACCATGGGGGCGGAAAGCATGAGCCGGGTCGTCAGCCGGCTGCGCTCGTCGCTGATCCTGCCGATGCACCGTCGCGGTCCGCCGATCGACGCCTTTCTCGACATGTTCGGCGACAACTACGACAAACGCTTCGCCGACAGCGCCAGTATCAAAGTCTCCCTGCGTTCCTTGCCAAGCAAACCGCTGATTTATATTCTGAAGGGCGTCTGAATCTGAAAGTGTCGCATGACGTCGCAAAACCGCTGCGGACTTTTGTGCGAAATGCCCTGGGATCGCCCGATGAAGTTGCTTGTGGCTGGCGTTTCGATGTTCCTTACCCTTTCAACCCTGGCGCAGGCAGGCGGCGCACCGCCGCCGCGCATGCCATCTCCGGAAGGCCAGTTTCAGCAAAAAGGACAGTCTCAGCAAAGCCTGCCCGAAACGGCCGTTGAGCCTGCGGGCGAGCAGGAGGTGTTCATGATGCCGTCAGGCAATATCGGCTGCGTCTACACGCCGGCCGGCGGCACGGCGGTGTACCAGCCTGCCGATGGCGGCCCGGAGCTTGCCTGCGATATCGTCGCGCCGCGCTATGTCCGCGCCACGCTCGGCCGCGCGGGCGCTGCCACGCTCGATCACGCGGTCGGCGATCCGAGTTGCTGCGCGGCCGAGACCGTACTCGATTATGGGCAAGGCTGGGCGCAGGGGCCGTTCTCGTGCGTCTCGGAGCGCACCGGTCTTTCGTGCCGTCGCGAGGATGGGCACGGTTTCGTGCTCAGCCGCGCGCAGGTGTCGGCGGACTGAAAAGCCGCGCCCCCGCTGGACGGAAAGCGGCAATAAAACTATAAGGCGCCCCATTCCATTCAAATTCATGCATGCAGAGGGTGCCATGGCTGGCCATTCACAGTTCAAGAACATCATGCACCGCAAGGGCCGTCAGGATGCGGTGCGCTCGAAAATGTTTTCCAAGCTCGCGCGCGAAATCACGGTTGCCGCCAAGTCCGGCATGCCGGACCCGGCGATGAACGCACGCCTGCGCCTGGCGATCCAGAACGCCAAGGCGCAGTCGATGCCGAAGGACAACATCGAACGGGCGATCAAGAAGGCTTCCGGCGGTGACGCGGAGAACTACGAAGAAGTGCGCTACGAGGGCTACGGCCCGGGCGGCGTCGCCGTCATCGTCGAGGCGCTGACCGACAACCGCAACCGCACGGCCTCCAACGTCCGCTCGACCTTCACCAAGGCCGGTGGCGCGCTCGGCGAAACCGGTTCGGTTTCCTTCTCCTTCGACCGCGTCGGCGAAATCACCTACAAGCTCTCGGTCGGTGACGCGGACACGGTGATGGAAGCGGCGATCGAGGCGGGTGCCGACGACGTGAGCACGGATGAGGACGGCCACACGATCATCTGCGGTTTCGAGGCGATCGGCGACGTTTCCAAGGCACTCGAAGACACGCTCGGCGAAGCCGAAACCGTCAAGGCGATCTGGAAGGCGCAGAACACCGTGCCGGTCGATGAGGAAAAGGCGCAATCGCTGATGAAACTCATCGACATTCTCGAAGACGACGACGACGTCCAGAACGTCTATTCGAACTTCGAAGTTTCGGACGAGATCCTGGCGAAGCTGTCGGCCTGATCGGACGGCCCGGAAAATGCGATCTTGCAACCCGCGTCCGAAAGGGCGCGGGTTTTGTTTTTTGGCGGGACCACTATGACCTACCAGTTCGCGATCTTCGATTTCGACGGCACGCTCGCCGACACGGCGGCAAGCTTCATGACGGCATGCAATGCGGCCGCGCGACGTTACGGCTTTCGCGAGCTTTCCGTCGAGGAGTTCCAGTCGCTCAGGACGATGGGCAATCGCGAGATCATCACCCATCTCGGCGTGCCCATGTGGAAGCTGCCGCAGATCGCCACCTTCATGCGCCGTGCCATGGTGGACGAGGCCGCGTCTGTCTGCCTGTTTCCAGGGGCGGCCGATCTGTTGCGACGGCTGAAATCGGCGGGCATTGGAATTGCGATCGTCAGTTCCAACGCGGAGGAGGGCATCCGTGCGGCGCTCGGCACGGTGGCAGCGACCGTCGATCTCTATGAATGCGGCGCCACCCTCTTCGGCAAGGCGCAGCATTTCAAGAGGGCGATCCGCTATTCCGGTGTTGACGCCTCGCGCGTCCTGGCGATCGGCGATGAGGCGCGCGACATCGAGGCGGCGCGAAAGGCCGGCGTTGCCGCCGGCGCCGTCAGCTGGGGCTACGCCGATCCGGCGTTCCTGCAGGGGCTTCGGCCAGACCGGTTCTTCGGCCAGATGGACGAGATCGCCTCGGCCTTCGGCGCGCGCTGATCCTTAAAGCGCGTCGCGATCTTTCAGATTCGCTTTCCGCGCTTTAAGCTATTGATTTGGCGCATGTCGTTATCGCAAAACCGCCGCACACTTTTACGCGACATGCTCTACGCTGCCTTGGCGAGCGCGCGCTGGGCTTCGGCGAAGAGCCGAAGCGAATGCAGCCGCGCCTCCATGTCGAAGATCGGCATGGAAATGATCAGTTCGTCGGCCTTCGTCTGTTCGAGGAACGCTGCGATCTTCCGCCTGATCGTCTCCGGGCTGCCGACCACCGCATACATCATCGAATGATCGACGAAGATCTTTTCGTCATAGCTCCAAAGCCCGTCCATCGATTTGACCGGCGGCGGAAACTGGCCGCGCGCATTGCGGCGAAGGGCGACGAACGACTGCTGCATCGATGTGAAGAGGTGGTTCGCTTCTTCGTCCGTATCGGCGGCGACGCCCATGACGCCGACCATGGCATGCGGCTTTTGAAGGGTCTCGGAAGGGGTGAAGCGCTCGCGGTAGATCTCCAGCGCTGAAAGCAGCATGTCCGGCGCGAAATGGGACGCGAAGGCAAAGGGAAGTCCGAGCATGCCGGCAAGATGGGCACTGAAATGGCTGGAGCCGAGCAGCCAGATCGGCACGTTGGTGTCGGCGCCTGGAACTGCGATGATCTTCTGGTCCTCGGCGACGGGGCCAAGCAGCGCCTGCAGTTCGACGACGTCGTTCGGGAAATTGTTGCCGCTCGCCTCCATGTTGCGGCGAAGCGCCTGGGCAGTGCGCATGTCGGTGCCGGGTGCGCGGCCAAGGCCGAGATCGATGCGGCCGGGATAAAGCGCTGCCAGCGTGCCGAACTGTTCGGCGATGACCAGCGGCGAATGGTTCGGCAGCATGATGCCGCCGGAGCCGACGCGGATCGTCCTGGTCGCCGCCGCCACGTGGGAGATGACGATCGAGGTCGCAGCGCTGGCGATGCCCTTCATGCCGTGGTGCTCGGCGAGCCAGAAGCGCTTGTAGCCGTTTTCCTCGGCGGCCTGGGCCAGGCGTCTGGTGTTTTCGAGCGATTGGGCGACACTGCCGCCTTCCGTGATCGGAGAGAGATCGAGAACGGAGAAGGTCGCCATGGCAAGGCCCTTTATTGAGAGAAATTGATTGAAGGCTATGTAAGCTCAATTTTCCTCAATCCAAGAGTGGCGGCGAAGAAATCCTGAGCGTTGCTCTCAGCTGTGCGTATGTTTTTGTTTTGTTCACTATTTGCTGGCAGCGTCCGGACTGACATCATAGGGTGAAATTCATGCAAACCACGATTCGCATCATCGGCATCGATCCGGGCCTCCGCCGTACCGGCTGGGGCATTATCGAGACGCTCGGCAATTCGCTGCGTTTCGTCGCTTCCGGCACTGTGACCTCCGATGGCGACATGGATCTTGCCTCCAGGCTCTGCCAGCTGCATGACGGCCTTGCCGATGTCGTGCACAGCTATCAGCCGCACGAGGCGGCAGTCGAGCAGACCTTCGTCAACAAGGATGCAACTGCGACGCTGAAGCTCGGCCAGGCGCGCGGCATCGCCATGCTGGTGCCGGCGCGCGCGGGTCTTCGGGTCGCCGAATATGCGCCGAACGCCGTCAAGAAGGCGGTGATCGGCGTCGGCCACGGCGAGAAGCAGCAGATCCACATGATGATCAAGGTTCTGATGCCGAAGGTCGAGTTCAAGGGCAACGATGCGGCGGACGCGCTGGCGATCGCGATCTGCCATGCCCACAATCGCCAATCGGTGACGAGCCGGCTCGCCGCATTGATGGCGTAGTTGCGCTAAACAAGATTGTTCCCGATGGTCTTCGATCATCACAGCCCACCGCGAGAGACGCCACATGATCGGCAAATTGAAGGGTACCATCGACGAGATCGGCGAGGATCACGTCGTGCTTGATGTGCATGGCGTCGGCTATGTCGCCTTCTGCTCGGCGCGCACCTTGTCGAGGCTCGGTTCGGCCGGCGAGGCGGCGGTGCTGTTCATCGAGACCTATGTGCGCGAGGACCAGCTGAAGCTGTTCGGGTTCCTCTCGGCGCTGGAGCGGGAATGGTTCCGTCTTCTGCAGAGCGTGCAGGGGGTCGGCTCGAAGGTGGCGCTTGCGGTGCTCTCGACGCTGACGCCGGGCGAGCTCGCCAACGCCATCGCGCTGCAGGACAAGACGTCGGTATCGCGTGCGCCTGGTGTCGGGCCCAAGGTGGCGGTTCGTATCGTCACGGAGCTGAAGAACAAGGCACCGGCCTTTGCCGGCGAGATGTCGGCCTCGATCGGGCTCAAGCAGGAGCTCGGCGAAGGCGTTGCGTCCGCGCCGGTTTCGGATGCGGTTTCTGCGCTGACCAATCTCGGCTATTCGCGCGACCAGGCGGCCAATGCCGTTGCCGCGGCGCTGAAGAATGGCGGTGAGGGC
The DNA here is from genome assembly GCF_035999135.1 of Ensifer sp. GTDB lineage: Bacteria > Pseudomonadota > Alphaproteobacteria > Rhizobiales > Rhizobiaceae > Ensifer. The sequence goes on along the minus strand of NZ_DASYGZ010000016.1, from coordinate 8,721 downwards.
GGCGATAGCGCCAAGCTCATTCGCCTTGGTCTCAAGGAACTGGCGCGATGAGCGCTTGCCTTGGCCGAGCGCGCAAGGCAGAACGAAACGTGGCTGGCCGCAGGTAGGATATCTGCGACTGACGACCGACTGATTGGAACGAATGCATGACTGACGCGGCACGCCTGATAGCGCCGGAAAAGCGCGGTGAAGACACTGACGCGACCATGCGGCCGCAGACGCTTGACGATTTCACCGGCCAGGCGGAAGCACGCGCCAACCTGAAGATCTTCATCGAGGCTGCGAAGAACCGTGGCGAGGCGCTCGACCACGTGCTGTTCGTCGGCCCGCCCGGGCTCGGCAAGACAACGCTCGCGCAGATCATGGCCAAGGAACTCGGCGTCAATTTCCGCTCGACATCCGGTCCTGTCATCGCCAAGGCCGGCGACCTTGCCGCTCTGCTGACCAATCTCGAAGAGCGCGACGTGCTCTTCATCGACGAAATTCACCGGCTCAATCCGGCGGTCGAGGAAATCCTCTATCCGGCGATGGAAGACTTCCAGCTCGACCTGATCATCGGCGAAGGTCCGGCGGCGCGCTCCGTCAAGATCGATCTGTCGAAGTTCACGCTGGTGGCGGCCACGACCCGTCTCGGCCTCCTGACCACGCCGCTCCGCGACCGTTTCGGCATTCCCGTGCGGCTCAATTTCTACACGGTCGAAGAGCTGGAATCGATCGTTCGCCGCGGCGCACGGCTGATGGGTCTCGGCATGACCGACGACGGCGCACGCGAGATCGCGCGGCGCGCCCGCGGCACGCCGCGCATTGCCGGCCGGCTCTTGCGCCGGGTGCGCGATTTTGCCGAAGTGGCGCGCGCCGAGGCCGTGACACGGGAGATCGCCGATGAGGCGCTGACGCGGCTGCTGGTCGACAATATGGGGCTCGACCAGCTCGACCGCCGCTATCTCTTCATGATCGCGCAGAATTTCGGTGGCGGGCCGGTCGGCATCGAAACCATCGCCGCCGGGCTTTCCGAACCGCGGGACGCGATCGAGGACATCATCGAGCCCTATCTCATCCAGCAGGGCTTCATCCAGCGCACCCCGCGCGGCCGCATTTTGACCGCCAATGCCTGGAAACATATCGGCCTCAACCCACCCAAGGAAGTCGAGGCGGCGCAGTTCCGCTTGACCTTAGAGGACGACGACTAGATGATCAGCCGCCGCGGATTGTTCAAACTGATCGGCGGCGGGATCGCCAGCATGGCGGCCCTCGGCGGTTATGCCTTTGCGGTCGAACCGCTCGCGCGGCTCAATGTCACCCGCTACAAGCTGACGCCGCCCGGCTGGACGCCGGGACTGAAACTGCGCGCCGTCGTGCTGACCGATATCCACGCTTGCGAGCCCTGGATGCCGGCGAGCCGCATCGCCTCGATCTGCCGTCAGGCGAACTCGCTTGGCGGCGACATCACGCTTTTGCTCGGCGACTACGTGGCCGGCATGAACTTCGTGACGCGCTATGTACATTCCAGCGAATGGTCGAAGGCGCTCGCGACGCTTGAAGCCCCGCTCGGGGTGCATGCCGTCATGGGCAACCACGACTGGTGGGAGGACCGGACGGCACAGAAGAACGGCGGCGGCCCGACCTTTGGGCACAAGGCGCTTCAGGACGTCGGCATCAACGTCTACAGCAACCGAGCGGTGCGACTGGAAAAGGATGGCCAGGGCTTCTGGATCGCCGGTCTCGAGGATCAGCTGGCTCTCGTGCCGGGCAAGAAGTGGCAGCGCAAGCGCATGAGTGGCCTCGACGACCTCGACGGTACGCTGGCCCAGGTGAGCGACGCCGACCCGGTCATTCTTCTGGCGCATGAGCCGGACGTTTTTCCCCGTGTTCCGTCTCGGGTCGCACTGACGTTGTCGGGCCATACCCATGGCGGTCAGGTGCGGCTGCTCGGCTATGCGCCGGTCGTGCCATCGCGCTTCGGTGACCGCTACGCCTATGGCCACGTGACCGAGAACGACTGCAATCTGATCGTGTCGGGCGGCCTTGGATGCTCGCTCGCGCCGGTCCGCTTCGGCGTGCCGCCGGAAATTGTCGTTATCGATCTTGGCTAGGCGGTCTTGCCGCCCGACATCATCGCACTGATCGTTTCCACCAGCCGCGCCAAACCGCCCGGCTGCCAGCCACGTGCGCGTAATCTATCGGTCGTCATGACCAGATAGTCTGCTGCTGGGCTCGCCTCCGGCAAGGGATGCGGGCATCCCGTCAGTTCCTGCACGACCGACAGGATCTGCCTGTTGTCGAGCAACAGGTCGGAGACGTTGAAGGCTGTGCCGGACACGTCGGTTGCGTCCGCCTCGAGCATGAGGCGCACGGCCGCGCCGACATCGTCACCATGCACCTCGGTGCCGAGGCGGGGCGCGATCGGCCTTCCATCGAGATAGTCGGAAAAAAGCGCGGTCCACTTGTGCGGTCGTCCCGAGCCAGGGTCTCCGTAGACACCGGTGACGCGCAAGCTTGCCGTGACGAAATCGATACGCGCAAGTGCCCCGAGCCGCTCCTCGGCCGCAACCTTGATCTCGCCGTAAAGCGTGTCGGGTTCGGGCGGCGAGACCTCGTCGACGGCACCGGCAAGCCTGCTGCCGTAGACGGCACGGCTCGACAAAAACACGCAGCGTTTGACGCCGGCCGCTCTGGCAGCCTCGAACAGCCGGATCGAGCCATCGACGTTCGCGCGGCAGAAACCTTGCGGATCGTCGCCTTCGCCGCCGCGGTATTTGCCCTCGACATGTTCGAATGCGGCGTGGACGAAGCCATCGATCCCTTCGAACGCCGCTGTCTGGTCGCGGTCCGGCTCGAGAAACAGCGGCACGAAGGGGAGACCGGTCGAGAAACATCCGGGATCGGGAGGGCGGCGGCCGCCGATCACGACATCATAGCCGTGTCTCCTAAGGTGCGCGACGATGAAGCGTCCGACGAAACCGCTGCCGCCCGAAACCAGAACGCGGGTCATGGCCGCGCCGGATTGGCAAGCGAGGCGATGTCGGGGATGTTGTCGCCGGTAAGATAGGCGAACCAGAGGTCGATCAGCGGCTGCAGGCTTTTGGCGCGCGGATGATCCTTCTCCCAGGGCTTTTCGTATTGATAGTGAAGCACGCCGATCGAGCGCCAGTCCCAGAGTTCCGGCAGATTGAACCAGACATATTGCAGCATGTTCATCGTGACAGGCAGGCCGTGCCAGTCTGGGAAGAACTGCTGCAGGAAGGTCTGATCGGTGCGTGGCCAGAAGGCGTCGAGGGCGTCTAGGCGGGCGAGCATCTTCGCGAACGTCGTGAGTGAAGGCTCAGCGACGAAGACGCCGGAGTTCAGTCGGTGAAAGTCGGCGAGGCTTTCGTAGACATTGGGGGCGGCGGAAAATTCCGGATAGGAAAACAGCCGGTCGATGTTCCTGAGCACGATGGCGTCGGCGTCGATAAAGACGCAGCGGCGATATTCGCTGAGCTGCCAAAGCCGGAGCTTGCAGAAATTGTCGAGCGGCGAGTGGAAATCCGGCTTGCGGCCCTTGGTGAAGGGGGCCTTGTCGTGAACGTTGCGGCGAGCGTGGCGGGTGTTGAAGGCATCGGACAGCGGCAGAAGTTCGGTGTCGATCAGGCGGCAGCCAAATTCGGCCAGCGGCGCCAAGGCTTCAGGAGAAACGCCGCCCGTATGCAGCACGACGATTTCGGCCGCAGTGTCCGTCAATCGTATCGAGCGCGCCAGAGCGCGGGCGCCAAGCGCATAGTCGGCATTGGTGACGAGGGTCACGAAGGCATGATCGGCACTGGGAGCCGAGGAGGGGCGGAGCCCCTCCGAGTGGTCGGTCGATGTCATGAAACGGATTTCAGCCGCTTGCCCTCGGGGTCGTGGTTGATCAGCGGCGCGATATCCTTGGTCCAGGCGGAGACGGCCGGCACGCGCGTTCGATCGACACGATAGGCGAATTTCTTCGCGACATCGACGATTTCCGACAGCAGCCCGTCCTCAAGCCGCGTCGGGTTGAGGCCGAGGCCCAGGAATTTCTCGTTGTGCACGACCAGTTCGTTTTCGGCCGCTTCCTTGCGCGGGTTCGGCAGCCAGGCGATCTGGGCCCCCGAAACGGTTGCGATCATCTGGGCGAGGTCGCGAACCCGGTGCGTCTCGGTCATCTGGTTGAAGATCTCGACGCGGCTGCCGCGCGCCGGCGGGTTCTTCAAGGCCAGCTCGATGCAGCGCACCGAATCCTGAATGTGGATGAAGGCGCGTGTCTGGCCGCCGGTGCCGTGCACGGTCAGCGGATAGCCGATCGCTGCCTGGATCAGGAAGCGATTGAGCACGGTGCCGTAGTCGCCGTCATAGTCGAAACGGTTTATGAGCTGTGGGTGACGGCGCGTCTGTTCGGTATGGGTGCCCCAGACGATGCCCTGGTGCAGGTCGGTGATCCGGAGGCCATCGTTCTTGGCATAGAACTGGAAGAGCAACTGATCCAGGCACTTGGTCATATGGTAGATCGAGCCGGGATTGGAGGGGTAGAGGATCTCCTGGCTGACGGTTTGGCCGTCCATCGTCTCGATGCCGACGGGCAGATACCCTTCAGGGATCGCCGCACCGATGGTCGAATAACCATAGACACCCATGGTGCCGAGATGCACCAGATGGGCGTCGAGCCCAAGTTCGACCAGCGCATTCAGCAGATTGTGCGTGGCGTTGACGTTGTTGTTGACGGTGTAGTTCTTGTGGCGGTCGCTCTTCATCGAATAGGGGGCGGCGCGCTGCTCGGCGAAATGCACGATGGCATCCGGTCGGTGGTCTGCCAGCCAGTTCTTGAGCAGTTCGTAGTCGCGGGCAAGATCGATCAGGTTGAAGTGGATGCGGCGACCGGTCTCGGCATGCCAGATGCGGGTGCGTTCCTGGATCGAGTCCATCGGCGTCAGCGATTGCACGCCGAGCTCAGTATCGATCCAGCGGCGCGAGAGATTGTCGAGGATGTGGACGTCGTGACCGGCATCGGACAAATGAAGAGCCGTGGGCCAGCCAACGAAACCGTCGCCGCCGAGAATCGCAATCTTCATGCACGTTCTCCTGATCGAGGGAAGGAAGTCCGTCACGTGATAAGATAGGATTGTGACAAGGCTGCAATGCTTGCAAATGGCTTTTTGTTCCTGCACAGGAACGGGATGTACTTCCGGAGAAAAGCATGTCCCAGATTTCGCTCGCAGGCGAACTGACCGAAAGCGGCCACCGGCTGATCCAGCGCGTCTATTACGAAGACACCGACTTTTCCGGCGTCGTTTACCACGCCCGCTACCTACATTTCATGGAGCGCGCCCGCACCGACTTCCTGCGGCTGCTCGGTGTCGAGCAGGCGACGCTCGCGATCGCGGGCGACAGCGAAGGTCTCGTCTTCGTCGTGCATCGCATGGAGATCGACTTCAAGCTGCCGGCGCGCATGGACGATATCCTGACGATCACCACGGTCACGGAAAAGGCAGGCGGCGCCAAGATGGTGCTGCAGCAGGAGATCCGCCGCGGCGAACAGCTGCTGATCGCCGCCAAGGTGATCATCGCCGTGATCAACGGCCAGGGACGGCCGCGGCGACTGCCGGAGGCGCTCGCCTACAAGTTCCACCACGCCAAGGAAAGCGCCGGCTAGCCGCGCCGTTCGATTGGATGATGCCGTCGAAGCGCCCCTTCATGGGGCGTTTTTTATGGAACAGGATGGTTCTTTCCGATCGGCCGTTTTGCCGGATTGACAATAATACGGACGTACGTATTATTTCGCCATGTCCAGAAAATCGATACGCGAAAATCTTCTGAAAGCGGGCGATCAGCTCGTATGGAACACAGGCTACGCCGGCACCGGCGTACGCGACATCGTCGAGGCTGCGGGCGCAAGGCCGGGGTCCTTCACCAATCACTTCGCTTCGAAGGAAGACTTCGTCATCGAGGTGCTCGATCGCTACTTCGCCTATGTCTCGGGCCTCGTCGAAGAGGCGCTTGGCGACAGAAGCGTTTGCCCGGTCGACCGGCTCCGCCGCTACATCGACCTCATCGCGGGCAAGCTTGCCGACGCCGACTACAGCCGCGGCTGCATGATCGGCAATCTCAGCCTCGAAGCCTCCTTCGACAATGAACGGCTGCGTGCGCATCTGTCGAAGCTCTTTGCGACCTGGCGGGGTCCTTTCGAGGCTTGCATCGCCGAGGGGCTGGAGAAGGGGGAGATCGCTCCGCTCGGCTCGGCTGCCGAGCTTGCCGATTTCCTGCTCAGCGCCTGGCAGGGCGCGATGCTGCGGATGAAGGTCGATCGCAGCCCGGCGCCGCTTGCAACGTTCAGGAAGATCGTTTTTTCAACCGTGTTTGATGGAGGAAGGCATGCATGACGCGACATTCCCAGCCAGAAAATCGTTCGTCGATATCCTGGGATCGGCGATGGCCTATGTCGAGCAGGGTTCGGGGCCGACCGTCCTCTTCCTGCATGGCAATCCGACATCGTCCTACATCTGGCGCAACATCATCCCGCATGTGGCGCCGACCGGGCATTGCGTCGCGCCAGACCTGATCGGATACGGCCATTCGGCGAAGCCCGATATCGACTATTCCTTCCTCGACCAGTTCCGCTATCTCGAAGCCTTCATCGAAAAGGTCGCGCCCGGTCCGCTGTTTCTGGTGGCCCAGGACTGGGGAACAGCGCTTGCCTTTCACTTTGCTGCCCTACACCCGGAAAAGGTACTGGGGCTCGCCTTCATGGAATACATCCGGCCGGCCGATACCTATGAGGCCTTCCACCAGAAGCCGCAGGCCCGTGAACTCTTCAAGGCGTTCCGCACCGAGGGTGTCGGCGAGCGGCTGATCCTGGAAGAGAATGTCTTCATCGAGCGGGTCGTGCCGAATGCGATCCTGCGCAGGCTGACAGACGCGGAAATGGACGCCTACCGCGCGCCGTTTCCTGACGTGTCGTCGCGACGCCCGGTGCTGCGCCTGCCGCGCGAACTGCCGATCGAAGGCGCGCCGAGCGAGTTTTACGCGACCAGCACGGCAGACCACGCGGCTCTTCGCGCCTCGCGTTATCCGAAGCTCCTATTCTCGGGCGATCCCGGCGCATTGATCTCGCCAGCCGAAGCGGAAGCCTATTCCGGCGAGTTGACCCATTGCCGTCTGGTGAAACTCGGTGCAGCCGCGCACTACCTGCAGGAGGATCATCCCGAGGCGATCGGCACGTCCATCCGCGCCTGGATCGAGGATCTGCAACGGGAGGCGGCAGCCTAATCCGCCGCCTTCACCCCGATCTTGTCCAGCATGTCCTTGGTGAGAGACTGCTTTAAATTCGCAAGATCCTGCCAAGGGTCGTGCCCGCCTTCGATGCGGGCGAGGATGTCGGGACTATGGAAGCTGTTGGCGGCCTCAAGGTCGCCAAGTTCCTTCCAGCTGACCGGCGTGGCGACCGGTGCGCCCGATCGCGCCCGGATCGAATAGGGAGCGATCGCGGTGGCGCCGCGCTCGTTTCTCAGCCAGTCGATGAAGATCAGCCCCTTGCGCTTCTCCTTCGACATGGTGGCGACGAACTTGTCCGGATCGCGCTCGGCGAACCCTTGCGCAAAGGCCTTGGTGAAGTCCTTGGCTTGCGCCCAGTTGGCCTCAGCCGTCAGGGGCGCTACGACGTGTACGCCCTTTCCGCCGGTGACCATCGGCATGGACTTCAATCCAATGTCCGCAAGTGTGTCCCTCAGAGCCATGGCCGCCCGCTTGACAATGTCGAAGTCGAGGCCTTCGTCAGGGTCGAGGTCGAAAACCAGTCGGTCTGGCGATTCCAGCGTCTCTACATGCGAGCCCCAGATGTGGAATTCAAGCGAGCCCATCTGCACCGCAGCGACCAATCCTTCGGCCCCTTCGACGTACATGTAGTTTTCGGTTTCCCCGGAGCCTTCCTTGACCGGGATTTCCTTGATCTCCGAGGGAAAGCCGTCACCCGCATGCTTCTGGTAAAAGCGCGGCCCCTTTAACCCCTGCGGCGCGCGCACCAGCGACAACAGGCGGCCGGCGACATGGGGAAGCATGCGATCGGCGACCGCCGCGTAATAGTGGGCGAGATCTCCCTTGCTGATGCCTCGCTCCGGAAACAGGATCCGCTCGGGATGGCTGATCCTGATGCCGCAAACGGTCTCGTCGGAAGTGGCGGTATGTGGTTTTGCGGCCGACGTTTTCGGCTTCGGTGCGGCCGGTTTGCCCTTGCCGCGTTTGATGGATGCATCTCCGGTACCGGTCATGTGGTCACCCGCTGTTCGATTGCACGGTCAACGTCGTTTGGCCCGCCCTGAACCCGGCGGCGCCCAGGCCGCGACGGTCAGACTATCGCGAGCCGGGCGCCTTTTCGCAACGTCCCGTCACTCGACGGGTCGCGACCGGAGAACGCGCCGGGCCAGCGCCGGTTCCGCCGCTTAAGTGAGGCTTCAAAGACACAGGTTGGTAACGGTCTCTTAACCATAATGGTGTCTTAATCATCCCATCAGGATTTGTGCGGTGCACGTCATCCTTTGACCAAAATTGACGGCAAGAAGGCAACCTAAAGCTAATTAAGGTCGCGATCGTGCGATCTGCGGCGGTGCCGGGCACTCTTGCAAACAGGACGTTTGGGCTACCCGGTCACGAGCATGAACCGCTCTTGCCGGGTGTTTGGATTCGGGGACTGAAGACGATGGAACAGGTTGGATTGGCCGCGGCGACGCACGA
>NZ_DASYGZ010000170.1:0-53399 GCF_035999135.1 Ensifer sp. | reverse complement strand
GCGGCCTGGGCTCTGGGCCCGCTACCGCATTGTCCGGCGGCGATAAAGAAATAGGTGTACCATGTCCCGTAGTTGCGAATTGACCGGCAAGGGCGTCCAGTCGGGCAACAATGTAAGCCACGCCAACAACAAGACCAAGCGCCGGTTCCTGCCGAACCTGTGCAACGTCACGCTGATTTCCGATGCTCTCGGCCAGCGCTACCGCCTGCGCGTTTCCGCAGCTGCTCTCCGCTCGGTTGAACACCGTGGCGGCCTCGACGCCTTCCTGCTGAAGTCGGACGAGAACGAGCTGAGCATGCGCGCTCGCCTGCTGCGTCGCCAGATCGTCAAGAAGGTTGCTGAAGCCGCCTGATCGGCGCCAGCGTCCTGTCTTTGACACGCGTTTAAAAGGCTTGCGGGTTCATCCGGCAAGCCTTTTTCTCGTGCGCATATTTTACACTCGTCGGCCGGACGTTCCGCCCGGCTCCGATTCCTCTAGCTGGTGGCATCTCCCAGGATAAAAAAATGCTGATAAACCGCACATTCTTCGTCTATGTCGCCCTCATGACCCTCGTGGTCGTGGCCTCGAACTTCCTGGTTCAATATCCGCTGCCGGGCTCGATCGCCGGCATGCAGCTGGGTGACCTGCTCACCTGGGGCGCCTTCAGCTATCCCTTCGCCTTCCTCGTGACCGACCTGACAAACCGCCAGTTCGGACCACGCATCGCCCGCCGGGTGGTGGTCGCAGGCTTCATCGTCGCAGTTCTCCTGTCTTTCGTCGCCGCCACGCCGCGCATCGCGATTGCGTCCGGCTCGGCCTTCCTGTTTGGCCAGTTGCTGGACATCTCGGTGTTCAACAGGCTGCGCCGCCAGAGCTGGTGGCACGCGCCGCTCGCAGGCTCGCTGATCGGCTCGGCGCTCGACACCGCGCTGTTCTTCTCATTCGCCTTTGCGCCGTACTTCGTGTTCTTCGGGCCGAACGACAGCTTTGCGCTGGAGACAGCACCGCTGCTCGGCGTGCTTTCGACCGAGGCGCCGCGCTGGATTTCCTGGGCGATCGGCGACCTCAGCGTCAAGATCCTCTGCGGTCTCGTCATGCTTCTGCCCTATGGCGCGCTGATGAACCTGATCAAGCCTATGCCGCCGGCAGAAGCCAAGATTCGCGCCTGATAGCTGCGGGGCATCCCAGCCGGACTTAGAAAACGACACGGGGAAGGACGGCGACAGCCGCCCTTCCCCACTTTCGTTCGTCAACGCCGCTTCAGAAGCATCTGGGCGTTTTCAAAGGGCAGGCCCTCGTCGTCATTCGGCCGTCGGGACAGTTCTTCGAAGCCCAGGTTTGCGTAGAAGGCATGGGCCTGCGCATTGGCGGTGTAGACCTCCAGGCGAAGCTGGCCCTTCAGCTGCAGGGCGTGCGCCACCAGGAGGCGCCCGATGCCGGCGCCCTGATGGCGCGGTGACACGAACAGCCCGCCGATGAAATCGTCGAGCAGGCTGACGAACCCCGCCGGCGCACCATTGCGCGTCGCGACCCATGTCTCCGCCTTCGGCAGATACACGGTTTCGATCAGCACGCGCTGCTCGCGAAGGCGGGCCTCGCCGACAAAGGCATGCGCCGTTGTCGAGGCTTCGAACCAGATGGCCGACAAGTCTTCCATATCCGCAGCCTCATAGGCGCGGATGATCACATCCATGTTTTTCATGATTTTTCCGTTTGGTAGATATGCGTCAAGAGACGGCGCCCACCACGTGCTTGCCATGATCGTTGCCGACCAAAGGACAAGGCATGCAGCAATTCAAAACGCGACAGCGTCCGTTGCACGCCCGAAGGGACGCGCGGCGCTGTCGCAAGCGCCTATTTAAACCGCGGTTGCGGACAAATTTTCAGCCTCTGCGCATAGGTCTCCTTCAACGAACGGCTGGCCAATAGGCCCGCACGTACGGCGTGTCAAGCACCTGGGAAAGTCAACCGGGTCGCGTGGCAGACGGGGTGGCCGGTCCGGCCCAAACCTTGATGCAGCCTTGTTCCAGCCTTCACAATACGGGCTGTAAGCCGCTCATCGCTTCGCCCTGGACTGCCTTCCAGCCGCGTATCGCTTTACTGCGTCAGGGCCGTCGTCAGGCGGAACTCGAGCATCAGGTTGCGCTCGAGGATCGAGTGATTGTCATCGGAGACGACGATCACGCGGATTTCGCCATCGGGCCGGACGAGGACGTCGAGACCTTCCATGTTGTCGATCTGATAGCGCATGTCCGCCTCGAAGATCACCTCGCCGTCGACGACGGCGCCCGGCTTGATCGTGTCGCCGGCAATGCGGCGGATCTGCATGCCGAGACCGGAGCCGAACGAGAAGCGCCGCTCGAGCAGCAGCAGGTCGCCATTCGGCAGGAACGCGCCGTCAGTCGCCGCATAGGGGTCCTTGCGCACCACCGAAAAGGCCCCGCGCTGCGGGCCGTCGAGAATGCCGGCCAGCAGGTTGTCGGCCTTGTCGACGCTGCGCTCGGCAATCGCGATCATCGCGCCGGCGAGCGGGCTGTCCTTCGGCGAGACGGCAATCGTTTCGATGCCGGCATTGCTGCGGAGCTCGCTGATCGGAAATGGCAGTTCCAGGCTTCCGATCGGCGTGGAAGCGGCAAAACCCGGATCCGGATAGATGTCGATGCGGTGCGCCTGTTCGTAGCTGACGATCGCCTGTCCTTGGCGCAGCGCAAGCCCCTCGGAATCCACCTTCCACTTCGCAAGGCCGACGTCGCCATTGCGGTCGGCCATCGGCGTGGCGACGAGATCGGTGACGCCGGAAAGTCGTCCTTCGGCATCGCGGGTCACGGCGCCCGAAAGCCAATGGCCGGTGTCCATCACGGCGACGAAGGAGGTCCCATCAGGACGGAAGCGGATCGCCGACACAGCGCCGAACAGGGCGTTCGACGAGGTCATCTCCAGGCCGCCGACAAACTCCAGTGCGCCGAACCGGGTGGCGCTGGAACCAACCTCGAAATTGCTGATCTGACGGCTGCGGATCGGCAGCGTTTCGCTGGCCGCCGCGGACCATGCCGAGCTGGCCGAAGCCAGGAGAAATAGGGCGAAGAGGCCACGGCCAAGCATGGGGAGACGTACCTTCAGGGGAGAAATGCAAAAGATCTGCGTGCAGCGCTGGGAGCGCCGCCACGCATGGTAGCTTGGTAGACTGTAAAACTGTGTCCGTAAATTGACTTTGATCCGCGGACAGGTCTGCCGACCCGCGCAGGCAACCGGAAGCGGCGCGACGCCGCCACCGGATGGACCGGTTAACCGGCCCGGCGCAGGCGCGAGGAACCACGGCGCTGGCTCTCGTCCTCAAACAGCGCCGCCAGCTGCTCGGTCATGGCGCCCGCGAGCTCGTCGGCATCGACGATGGTCACGGCGCGACGGTAGTAGCGCGTCACGTCGTGGCCGATGCCGATCGCGAGCAGTTCGACAGGCGAGCGCGTCTCGATCTGCTCGATGACGGCGCGCAGGTGGCGCTCCAGATAATTGCCGGGATTGACCGACAGCGTCGAGTCGTCGACCGGCGCACCATCGGAGATCATCATCAGGATGCGGCGCTGCTCGCGTCGCGCCATCAGCCGCTCATGCGCCCAGATCAGCGCCTCGCCATCGATGTTCTCCTTGAGCAGGCCCTCGCGCATCATCAGGCCGAGATTGCGGCGCGCCCGACGCCAGGGAGCGTCGGCAGACTTGTAGACGATGTGGCGCAGGTCGTTGAGCCGGCCCGGCGCCTGCGGCTTGCCGCCGGCCAGCCACTTCTCGCGCGATTGCCCGCCTTTCCACGCCTTGGTGGTGAAGCCGAGGATCTCGACCTTGACGCCGCAGCGCTCGAGCGTGCGCGCAAGAATGTCGGCGCAGGTGGCGGCCACCGTGATCGGACGGCCGCGCATCGAGCCGGAATTGTCGATCAGCAGCGTCACGACGGTGTCGCGGAAGTTGGTGTCCTTCTCGCGCTTGAAGGAGAGCGGCTGCATCGGATCGATGATGATGCGCTGAAGCCGCGCCGAGTCGAGATAACCCTCTTCGAGATCGAACTCCCAGGAGCGGTTCTGCTGCGCCATCAGCCGGCGCTGCAGCCGGTTGGCAAGCCGCCCGACCGCGCCCTGGAGATGGGCAAGCTGCTTGTCGAGGAAGGCGCGCAGCCGGTCGAGTTCGGCTTCGTCGCAAAGCTCTTCGGACGCGATGGTCTCGTCGAACTCGCGGGTAAAGACGGTGTAGTCGACTTTTTCGTTGAAGTCGGCGAAGGGCTGGTTCGGTCGCTTGACCTCGCCAGGCGTCTCGCTGTCCTCGTCGCCCTCGTCCTGGAGATCATCGTCGGAGATTTCCGCGCCGTCCATCTCGCCTTCTTCCATCTGCTCTTCAGCAGCCTGGTTCTCGTCGGCGGGTGCGGCATCGTCGCCGGCTTCCTCGTCGCTGGCGTTCTCGTCCTGCTCCTGGCTGCGCGGCTGGTCCTCGTCGGTCTCGCTGTCCTGATCGTCCGGCTCGTTGTCGTCGTCGCCGTACTTCTCTGCGACCTCCATCGAGGTCAGCATGTCGCGCACGACGCGGGCGAAAGCCTGCTGGTCGTTGATCGCCGACGACAGGTTCTTGATATCGCCCGACGCCTTGCCTTCGATGAACTCGCGCCAGAGGTCGAGCACCTTGCCGGCCGATGCCGGCGGCTTCTCGCCAGTGAGCTTCTCGCGCACCAGGAGCGCCACGGCTTCGCCGAGCGGTGCGTCGGCCTGGCGCTCGATCGTGGCGAAGTTCGCCTTGGCGTATTTTTCCGAAAGCATGACGTTGAGGTTCTTGGCAACGCCGGCCATGCGCAGCGCGCCGATCGCCTCGACACGCGCCTGCTCCACCGCGTCGAAGATCGCGCGCGCGTCGGCACCCTGCGGCGACATGGTCGCGTGGATGCGGGCATCGTGACAGGCCTTGCGCAGCGCCATGCTGTCGCCGAGGCCACGGGTGACGCTCAGCTCCTGCAGCGTCGGGCGCTTGGAAAGTTCCGGCAGGCGGATACGCTCGCCCGTCATGCCCGGTCGCTCGTTGGCGAAAGCGACTTCAACTTCGGCATCGCCCGCGATCGATCGGATGCAGCCGGAAAGCGCCCGCTTGAACGGTTCCGCTGCATTCTCGCGCGTGGTTGGCTTTGCCTTCGAGTTCGAGCTCACGACAGTTCCTTTTTCAGCCAGAGACGATGAAAGCCCTGCGGGAAATCATCGAGTTTGCCATAAACCTCATAACCCAGCTTCTGATAGAAGCCGTCGCCCTGGAAGCTGAACGTGTCGACATAGACGTAGCGGGCGCCGCGATTTGCGGCGATCGCCTCGACACGCGCAACGAGCTCTCGCCCGCTGCCCGATCCCCTCAGCGCCTCGTCTACCCAGAGCAGTTCGATGAAGCACCAGTTCCACGCGGTGTAGGCGACGATGCCGCCTACGATCTCGTCGCTGTCGTCACGCACCGAAACGGCGAAGCGCTTGTATTTGGCACTTCCCGCCTTTTCGAGATTGAAGGCCTTGAGGCCCTTGAAGACCGCGCTTGCGGTCTTCGTGACGCTCTTTTCTTCAACGAAGCGAAGCGCGCCCGTGCCCTTCGCCTCCGCCATGGCTCAAGCGGTGGCTTCAAGCACGATGTTGGCAGCGCTTTCCTTGAGCTCGATGCCGAAGGCGCGCTGATAGTGCTCGGCGACCAGCGCCCGCTCCAGCTCGTCGCACTTGTTGAGGAAGGTCACGCGGAAGGCAAAGGCGATGTCGCCGAAGATATGCGCGTTCTCGGCCCAGGTGATGACGGTGCGCGGGCTCATGACGGTCGAAAGATCGCCGTTGATGAAGGCTGCACGGGTAAGGTCGGCAACGCGAACCATCTTGGAAACGGTCTCGCGGCCCTTGTCGGCCGTGAAGCCCTTGACCTTGGCGGCGACGATGTCGACTTCCTTGTCATGCGGCAGGTAGTTGAGCGTCGTCACGATCGACCAGCGGTCCATCTGCGCCTGGTTGATCTGCTGCGTGCCGTGGTAGAGGCCGGTGGTGTCGCCGAGGCCGACCGTGTTGGCGGTCGCAAACAGGCGGAAGGCCGGGTGCGGGCGAATGACGCGGCTCTGGTCGAGCAGCGTCAGGCGGCCGGAGGATTCCAGCACGCGCTGGATGACGAACATCACGTCCGGCCGGCCGGCATCGTACTCGTCGAAGACGAGCGCGACATTGTGCTGGTAGGCCCAGGGCAGGATGCCGTCCTTGAACTCGGTGACCTGCATGCCGTCCTTGACGACGATCGCATCCTTGCCGACGAGGTCGATACGGCTGACATGGCTGTCGAGGTTGACGCGCACGCACGGCCAGTTGAGGCGGGCGGCGACCTGCTCGATATGGGTCGACTTGCCGGTGCCGTGATAGCCCGACACCATCACGCGTCGGTTATGGGCGAAGCCTGCGAGAATGGCGAGCGTGGTTTCGCGGTCGAAGAGGTAGTCCGGATCGAGGTCCGGCACATAGGCGTCGCCCTTCGAGTAGGCAGGAACGCGCAAATCCGTATCAATGCCGAAAACCTCCCGGACGGAGATCGTCGTGTCGGGGAGGTTGGAAATGTCGAGGTCAATCTTGCTCATCATGTCTCCAGAGCGGCCACCGGACGGCACCCGCGCATTCGCCTGCAAAAGTGCTTCTGTATTAATCCGGGTTGTTAGCAGAAACCAGCCTGTTTTAACAATTGGTAGGCCTGAATAACCGCGCGAAAACGCTCTTCCGATCCTCTGTCTCCGCCATTGGCATCGGGGTGATGCTTCTTGACGAGGTCCTTGTAGGCCGCCTTGATGTCGGCAGTCGTCGCCGAAGCACCGAGACCGAGCGTCTCGAAGGCCTTCGCCTCGAGCGTCTTCAGCTTGCGCTGACGGGGCTCCGGACGACCGGATCGCGCCCGCGCCTCGCTGACGAAGCCGAAGGGATCGCGCATGCGGGCCTGCGCGCCAGCGGAGCCGGACCGCGTCTGCGACTGGGTCGGGCCGTTCTTGGCATTCTTGTTGACGCCGACCGTCCAGGTCGGCCGATGACCGGTGATCGCTTCCTTCTGGTAGCGCGCGACCTCGCTGTCGGAGAGGCCGGAGAAGAAATTGTAGCCCTTGTTGTACTCCTTCACATGCTCGAAACAGAACATGAAGTACTGGCCCTCGGCATTGCGGCCGACGGGTGCCCGATGCACGCCCTTCTGGTCGCAACCGTCCCACTGGCACACGGGCGCCGCCGGCTCCGCCTGCGGCTCCACCTTGCGCCGGGTGCGAATGCGATCGAAGTATTTTGAATCGAGTCTCATGGCGCTCATTATGGGGTTTGGCCGGGGCCACAACAAGAATTGACAAAGCGGAATGTTGCTGGCTTTGTGCGGGCATTTTGCGCCGCCGAGCCCGCGATTGCCGGGGTACTGCTGACTTGCGAGGGGGCGCCAAGCAAACAGCAAAATGGGACGGAAGAATGTCGCTCACCGACACGATCGAAAAGAAGCTGACCGAAGCCTTCCATCCCGAAAGGCTTGCGGTCATCAACGAGAGCCACATGCACGCCGGACACCAGCCCGGCTTTGATGGCGGTGGCGAATCCCATATGCGGGTGCGCATCGTGTCGAGCGCCTTTGCCGGCATGAGCCGCGTTGCCCGTCACCGCGCGATCAACGATCTGCTGAAGCCCGAACTCGACGCCGGCCTGCATGCGCTGGCGGTCGAGGTCGCCGCCCCCGGAGAGCCTACGCGCTGGTAGCCAATCAGGCCGGCGGAGCACCCTCTTCCGCCGGGCGGATGCGCAGCTTGGTGATCCGGTTCTTCACCCGTTTCATCACGATGAAACGCTTACCGTGGAAGGTGAAGGCCTGACGTTCCTCGGGAATGCTCTTGGACTCGTGGATCACGAGACCGGCAACCGTCGTCGCCTCTTCGTCCGGCAGCGACCAGTCGAGGGCCCGGTTGAGGTCGCGGATCGGCACCGAACCATCGACGACGATCGACCCGTCCGCTTCCTGGCGCACGCCCTGGATATCGAGATCGTGCTCGTCGGCGATGTCGCCGACGATCTCTTCCAGAATATCCTCCAGCGTCACCAGACCCTGAACCTGGCCATATTCGTCGACGACGATCGCCAGATGCAGCTTGCGGCGCAGGAACGCGTTCAGCTGGTCCTTGAGGTTGGTCGTATCCGGTACGAACCAGGGTTTTTGCGCGATCTTGACGATATCGAGGTTTTCCGGCTCGACATTGGGCTCGGCGAGCGCCCGAAGCAGGTCCTTGGAATGCACGACGCCGATGATGTTGTCGGTCGAGCCGCGCCACACCGGCAGCCGGGTGAACGGGCTTTCGAGAATGTCGCGAACGCAGACCTCCGGCGGTTCGTCGGCATTGATCGCCCGCATGTTGGTGCGGTGGATCATGATGTCGGAGATTTCGAGCTCGCCGAGATCGAGCACGCCGCCCAGCCGGTCGCGGTCGGCCTTGATTACCGAGCCCTCCCGGTGCAGGAAATCCACGGCGCCGCGCAGCTCCTCATGCGCCGAAAGCATCGACATGTCGGCGGCAAGATTGACGCCGAAGAGATTGAGGATGCGCCGGACGATCCCGTTGACGAGGCTGGAAACCGGCCCGACGATCGCCACGAAGGGTCGAACCAACGGCGCGACAGCGAGCGCAAAACGATCGGGCGATGCAATCGCCCAGCTCTTCGGCAGAACTTCCGAAAAGATCACGAGCAGCACCGTCAAGGCTATCGTCGCAATCGCCACGCCGCTATCGCCGAAAAGACCGATCAGCAGGCTCGTCGTCAGTGACGAAGCAAGGATGTTGACGAGACTGTTGCCGATCAGAAGCGTGCCGATCAGCCGGTCGCGCCGTTCGATCAACCGGTTGACGATGCCGGCGCGCTCCTCGCCATTGTTTTCGAGCGTATGCATGCGCGAGCGCGAAGCGGCCGTCAGCGCCGTTTCGGAGCCCGAGAAGAAGGCGGACAGCACCAGCAGGCCGAAAACCGAAAGGATCGACAGCCAGTATTCCGCCAGGAAGGCAATGAAGGCTTCGCCGGTCATTGCGGATGTTTTTCCCTCAGGAAGCTCAAGACCTCCGACGACGGCACGTCATCGGCAACGAAGGATTGCCCGATGCCGCGCGTCAGGATGAAGGTGAGCTTGCCGCCCTTGACCTTCTTGTCCTGGGCGATCGCGTCCATCAACCGTTCGGCCGGCGGCAGGGTGCCGGGGATTTCCGACATACGCGTCGGCAGGCCAACGGCCCTCAGATGCGCCTCGACACGGGTCGCGTCGTCGGTGCTCGCAAGGTTCATGCGCGTCGAGAACTGGTGCGCCAGAACCATACCGATCGAGACGCCCTCGCCGTGCACAAGGCGGGCACTGTCATATTCGGTTGCCGCTTCCAGTGCATGGCCGAAGGTATGGCCGAGATTGAGAAGCGCGCGTTGGCCGTTTTCGCGCTCGTCTGCGGCAACGACGTCCGCCTTCGCCTGGCAGCTGACGGCAATCGCCTCGATGCGAGCGCTGCCTCCGGCAAAGACCGCCTGCCAGTTCTTCTCGAGCCAGGCAAAAAACTCCGGCTTGTCGATCAACCCGTATTTCGCCACTTCCGCATAACCGGCGCGGAACTCGCGCTCGCTCAGCGTGTCGAGCACGTCGGTGTCGGCCAGCACCAGGTCCGGCTGATGGAAAACGCCGATAAGGTTCTTGCCGTGCGGCGAATTGATGCCGGTCTTGCCGCCTACGGAAGAATCGACCTGGGCGAGCAGCGACGTCGGGATCTGGATGAAGCGCGAGCCGCGGCGCACGATGCCGGCGGCAAAGCCGGTGAGATCGCCGATGACCCCGCCGCCGAGCGCAATCACAGCGTCGTTGCGTTCGATGCGGGCGCCGAGCACGGTTTCGCAGACCGGGATCAATTGCTCGAAGCTCTTGGTCTTCTCGCCGGCCGGAAGCACCAGCGACACGGCGTCGATGTCGTGGCCCTTGAAGCTCGCCATCAGCGGCTCGAGATAGAGCGGCGCAACGTTTTCGTCGGTAATGACCGCCATCTTGCGCCCTTTCAGGCGTGCAGCAATCTCCTGGCCAGCGGCCGCGATCAGCCCGGGGCCGATCAGGATATCGTAGGAACGGTCGCCGAGATCGACACGGACCTTGCGTTCGGCGGCAGGCATCGCATGGCTATTCATGGGTCTTCTTGTCCTGGTATTCGATGACGGCGTTGAGAACATCTTCCACCATCGTCTCTTTCTTCACATCGCGCGACAGCACCGTCAGGTCGGCCTGCGCATAGATCGGATAGCGCGCGTTCATCAGGTTTTCGAGCGTCTGCCTGGGGTTTTCCGTCTTCAGCAGCGGCCGGGTGTCGCGCTTGTTGACCCGCTCCCAGAGCACGTCGAGCTCGGCGTTCAGCCAGACCGTCAGGCCGCCCTTCTTGATCTGGCGGCGCGAGCGCTCGTTGATATAGGCGCCGCCGCCGGTCGAGACCACGCGCGGTCCGCTGCGCAGAAGCCGTTTCAAAACCCGCGTCTCGAGCGCGCGAAACTCTTCCTCGCCATAGCGGGCGAAGAGATCGCTGATCGTCATGCGCGAGACGCGCTCGATCTCATGGTCGGAATCGACAAAGGGAATGCCGAGCGCCTGGGCCGTCAATCGCCCGATCGCCGACTTGCCGGCGCCCATCAGGCCGATGAACACGAGATTGCGTTTACCGAGCGCAAGCTTCGCCCGCTCTGTCAGCGTTGCCGAAACCGGATCGATCACGTCGTTCATTGGACTTCTTGTTCCCCATTCCCTTCCGATATCGACAAATCGGGGAGGAGCGTCAAGTCGTCGCGCGCGTGCGCTCACGGTTCTTGAACTCCGCCGAAGTGGCGTTCATATAGATCTGGCACCCGCCATCGCGCCGCGCATTCATCCGGATGCGCGATCACCCTGGCCGTTTGAACGCCTGCATGCCTGCGCTTTCCGTTCGACGAAGGCTCCATGCAGAGGAGATTGAAATGCCGACCCTCTTCCGGTTCCTGTTCTTTTGCGCCGTCATCGCGGGCATAGTCTACGGCACGATGGTCTCGCTCGTCACCTTCGTCGAGCCGACGGAGCGCGACGTGACCGTGAAGATCCCGTCGGAGCGGGTGAACAAGACCCAATGAGCGATCTTTCCGCCGCCCATGTCGAGGCTTTCCTCGAAATGATGAGCGCCGAGCGCGGTGCAGCAGTCAACACGCTGCAATCCTACGAGCGCGACCTGGAGGATGCGTCCTCGCATCTGCGCACGCGTGGAACAGCACTGACGGCGGCGAACCCGGACGACCTTCGCGCCTATCTCGCCCATCTCGCCGGTCAGGGTTTCAAGCCGTCGTCGCAGGCACGGCGCCTGTCGGCGCTGCGGCAATTCTACAAGTTCCTCTATGCCGAAGGTTTGCGCGGTGACGATCCGACCGGCATCCTCGATGCGCCGAAAAAGGGACGCAGCCTGCCGAAGACGCTGAGCGTCGAGGACGTCTCGCGCCTGATCGGACAGGCCGAGAGCGAGGCGAAAGCAGGCGGCGACGACCACCTGACGAAACTGCGCATGCATGCGCTGATCGAACTTCTCTATGCGACCGGCATGCGTGTCAGCGAACTTGTCTCGCTTCCGGCTAGCGTGCTGCAACAGAACGGCCGGTTCCTGGTGATCCGCGGAAAGGGCAACAAGGACCGGCTCGTTCCGCTCTCCCACGCCGCCATCCGCGCCATGCGCGACTATGGCGCGGCCCTTGCCGTGGAAGTCGCCAAGGAGGAGGCCGGCAGTCGCGACAGCCCGTGGCTCTTTCCCTCCTCTGGCAAGCAGGGCTTTCTGCCGCGCCAAGTCTTTGCCAGGGACCTGAAGTCGCTGGCCGCGCGCGCCGGCGTCAGGGTCGCCACCATCTCCCCGCACGTGCTGCGTCACGCCTTCGCGAGCCACCTGCTTGCCAATGGCGCCGACCTTCGCGCGGTGCAGGAACTGCTCGGCCACTCGGACATTTCAACGACACAAATCTATACGCATGTGCTGGAAGAACGGCTGCACAACCTCGTGCAAAACCATCACCCTCTTGCCAAACAGGCGAAAAAACAGGATTAGGACCGCCGGGCAGGCTGGTTTCGGCCCGCAGACCCTTGTCGCAAAATGATCGGAAACGCATCTCATGCACAACTATCTCGATTTCGAAAAACCCATCTCCGACCTCGAAGGCAAGATTCTTGAACTCAAGAAGCTGGCCGGCGAAGACGAGAGCGTGAACACTTCGGATGAGATCGAGCGCCTGGAGACGCGCGTGCGCGACGCGATGGCCGAGATCTATTCCAAGCTGACGCCCTGGCAGAAGACCCAGGTCGCCCGTCACCCCTCGCGCCCACACTTTCTCGACTATGCGGCCGAACTCTTCACCGAGTTCACGCCGCTCGCCGGCGACCGCAATTTCGCCAACGACGACGCCATCCAGGCCGGCCTTGCGCGTTTCCGCGGCATGCCGGTCGCCGTCCTCGGCCAGGAAAAGGGCAACGACACCAAGTCGCGCATCAAGCACAATTTCGGCAGCCCGCGACCGGAAGGCTACCGCAAGGCCATCCGCGTCATGGAGATGGCCGATCGTTTCGGCCTGCCGCTGATCACGCTCGTCGACACCGCAGGCGCCTATCCGGGTGTCAACGCCGAAGAGCGCGGCCAGGCGGAAGCCATCGCCCGCTCGACCGAGACCTGCCTCAACGTGCGCGTGCCGATCGTCACCGTGGTCATCGGCGAAGGCGGTTCGGGCGGCGCGATCGCGATCGCCACCGGCAACCGCGTCTACATGCTCGAACATGCGATCTACAGCGTCATCTCGCCGGAAGGTGCCGCCTCGATCCTGTGGCGCGATTCCACCCGCGCCAAGGAGGCTGCCAGCAACATGAAGATCACCTCCGATGATCTGAAGGCCCTTGGCGTCATCGACGGCATCATCCAGGAACCGGTCGGCGGCGCCCACCGCGACCCGAACGCCGTCATCAACCGCACCGGGACAGTGATTGCCGACGCGCTGAAGGACCTCTCCGGTCGCAGCGGCGACCAGCTGCGCACCGATCGCCGGCAGAAATACCTCAATATCGGCCGCAACCTCTAAGCAGGAAATGGGACCCGGGCGAAGAACGATTGCCCGCCCCACCAGTGGCAGCGATTGCGGGAGCGGCTTTCGCAACCGGAAAGCGGACTATGGCCAAATCTTGGCCATATTCATGAGGTCATGAACAGCGTCGTCGGCAGGGCTGCCTGCAGGGTTAAGAATTCGTGAAGTATAATCGCTTAGTGATTCTCTGAGGAGCCCCTCCCCCCGTGGACTGGGCTCTTCTACTCGAGTTGGGTTTGAACGGGCCTCTGCTGATGCGTTTCTGGAATCTTTTCGCTTCCGCCGCCATTGTCGCCGCGCTTACCGGCTGTACCAACGAAGCGCTCGACGCCACGACGTCGGTCGACATCAAGTCCGTCAAAAACAAGACCGAGTACCAGGTCTCTGCTCCGATGGTCAAAAAGATGAGCGAACTTGGCATGCAGAAGCAGGCCCCGATCGCGCTGCGTATCTTCAAGGAGGAAGGCACGCTCGAGGTCTGGAAGGCCAACACGGCCAATCGCTTCCAGCTTTTGAAGACCTACAAGATCTGCGCCTGGTCGGGCAAGCTCGGCCCGAAGGTGAAGGAAGGCGACCGTCAGGCGCCGGAAGGCTTCTATCCGCTCTTCCCGCGCCAGATGAACCCGAATTCGAACTATTATCTGGCGATCAACACCGGCTACCCCAACGCCTACGACAAGGCGAACGGCCGCCAGGGCACCCACCTGATGATCCACGGCGCCTGCTCGTCGTCGGGCTGCTATTCGATGACCGACGAACAGATGATCGAGATCTTCGCGCTCGCCCGCGACAGCTTCAAGGGCGGCCAGGAGAGCGTGCAGCTTCAGGCCTTCCCCTTCCGCATGACGGCGGAAAACATGGCGCGTCACCGCGACAATCCGAACATCGACTTCTGGAAGATGCTGAAGGTAGGCTACGACCAGTTCGAAGTCACCAAGCGTCCGCCTGAAGTCAACGTCTGCGAAAAGAAATACGTCTTCAACCAGCAGGCGTCCGGTCCGTTCAATCCTGGCGGACAGTGCCCGGCCATGTCGACGCCGCCGGCATTGCAGGTCGCCATGTCGAGCTTCGAGAAGAGCTACCAAACCGACTACGACAAGGCCATGAAGAAGTATGACGGCATGGTCTGGTACGAGCCAAGCGAAGCCGAGCGCAAGGCGATCGTCGCCAAGCAGCGCGTCGGCCGCGAACTCGCCTATGCGCCGACCGGCAACTCGCTCGACGCCGGCAAGATGATGAAGGCGAGTGATCTCGAAAAGAAGATCGCCGATCAGAAGGAAGCGGAAGAGACCAAGCAGGCCGTCGAGATCCAGAAGAAGGAACTCGAAAAGGCGACCGATGGCGGCAAGCACGTGCCCGTCCCCGCCGCCAATCCCGTGCCGCAGCCGGTGATGCAGGCGGCCGTCGAGGAACCGAAGAAGTCCTTCTGGAGCCTGTTCTCGAAGAGCGAACCGGAACTGCAGATGCCGGCTCCCGTCGTCATCACGCCGGACCAACCGGCAAGCGGGCAACAGGCCGTCGTGCCGCCGCAGGCACAGGAGCCTGCAAAGACGAGCAAGCAGACACGTGCGACAGCGACCACTGCCGCAGGGCAGCAGACCGCCGCCGTTGCGACGGCGCCTGCCCCCGACGTGACGCCAGAGACGCCCGTCATCACCGAAGAGCCGCCAAAGAAGCGCCCGTTCTGGAAGATCTGGGGCAATTGATGCCGGACGAAAAAAAGATCGTCTATGACCTGAGGGGGCTTAAGTGCCCCCTTCCCGTTTTGAAGACACGCAAGCGCATGGTCGCGCTGGCGCCGGGTGCGTTGATCGAGGTCGAGACCACCGACCCCCTGGCAGCGATCGATATTCCGCATTTCTGCAACGAGGACGGCCACACGCTTGAAGCGTCCGCAGCCGCTGACGGCGGCCACCGCTTTCTCATTCGCAAGGGCTGCTGAAGGGTTGCCGCACGGACAAGCGCTTTAGCACTTTTCCTGGATCTGGCTTCAAGCGTCGGCCGCAACTTTGGACGGAAAACCGCTTCGCACTTTTCCTGGAGCTTGCTTCAAGCCTCGGCCGCAACTCCGGACGGAAAACCGCTTCGCACTTTTCCTGGAGCTTGCTTAGAACCGCATTCCCGGGATCGCGAGCGGGTTGTCCGAGAGCGCCTGCGCGTCCGGCCGGTCGATGCGCGGTTTGCCGGTAAAGGCGTCGAAGAGGTCGCGGACGAACTCTTCCGTCAGCCCCTTGGTGATCAGCACCATGCGGGTGCGCCGGTCGTTCGGGTCTGGCCAGGCGGCAAGCCGTTCCGGCGTGTGGAAGACGTTCTGCACGCCGTGCAGCACCAGCGGCCGGTCGGGCCGGTCGGCGACCGCGACGATCGCCTTCATCCGCAAGAGCTTCTCGCCATGGGCCGAGCGCAGGAGGTCGATGAACATGTCGAGCGCCATTGGCTCGATCGGCCGATCGTGCACGATGCTGAACGAGCGAATGTCGCCGCCATGCCGGTTCACGTCGTGATGATGATGGTGATGATCGTGCGCATGGCCATGGTGATGGCCATCGTGGTCATGGTCATGATGATCGTCGTGATGATGATGATCGCCGTTGTCGTGGCCCGCCTCGTCCTGCAGCCAGCGGCCGACGTCGGCGATCTTGGCGGACGGATCGTAGAGGCCGCACTCGAACAGCCGCGCGCGACCCGCCTCGTCGCTATCGCCGTCGATCAGCGGCGCACGCGGATTGAGCTCCCGGATGCGGGCCGTCAGCGCGTCGCGCATGGAGGCCTCGGCAAGCCCCCTCTTGCTGACGACGATACGGTCGGCAACAGCGACCTGCTTCAGGGCTTCATCGTGATTGGCGATCGTCTGCAGGCCGTTGACGGCATCGACGACGGTGACCACGCCATCCAGGCGAAAATTCTGCGCGATGACGGGATTGCCGATCACCGACTGCAGCACCGGCGCCGGATCGGCAAGGCCGGTGGTTTCGATGACGACGCGCTTCAGCGGCTTGATCTTGCCGGTCTGCATCCGGTCCATCAGATCGGCAAGCGTGTCGACCAGCTCGCCACGCACCGTGCAGCAGAGGCAACCGTCGGATAGCTCGATGACGCCGTCGCTGGAGGCTTCCACCAAAAGGTGATCGATCGAGACATCGCCGAATTCGTTGATGATGACGGCCGTGTCGGAAAGATCGGGATCCTTCAGGAGCCGGTTGAGCAATGTCGTCTTGCCCGCACCGAGAAAGCCGGTGAGGATCGAGACCGGCACCGCCGGCAAGGGGCTAACCATCATGAACTCCGATCAGAATGTCGGCCGCGGCACCGGGATCGGCACATTGGCAGCGTCGCCTTGCGCGGTCTCTTCGGCGACGATCTTCGGCGCCTTTTCCCCGCTGCCGGGAATGAGGCCGGCGAAGGCGAGCTTCAACGGCCGGTTGATCTCGTGGATATAGGGCGAAAGCAGTTTCTGGCGTCCCGCCTCGTCGCGGCTCTCGCTGCGCACCTTGGCGGCTGCCTTCGAGCAGATCTGCTTGCTGACGTCGGCAACCATATCACGCGTGTCGCCATAGGCGGGGATCTGCACCAGCGACGGCTTGCCGTTGCCGCTCGTCGTCAGCGCCATCTGCAACAGCCGCGCGGATTCGTCGGTGCGAGCGCCGAGGCTGTCTTCGCCGAGCACGACCGAGACGACGCTGCGGCCGTCTCGGGTGGCAGACGACACCTGGTTGAAGCCGGATGCACAGATGAAGCCCGTCTTCATGCCGTCAGCGCCTTCGAAGCGGCCGATCAGCTTGTTGTAGTTCGGATAGTCCTTCTTGCCGGTCGTAAAACCTTCGAGCGAGAAATAGGAGGCGTATTGCGGGAACTCGCGCTTGATCGTGATCGCGAGAACCGCAAGATCGCGGGCCGTCGTATACTGACCGGGACCGGGCAGCCCGTTGGGATTGATGAAGTTGGACGAGGTCATGCCGATGCGGCGCGCTTCGGTGTTCATCCGCGCGATGAAGGCGGGCTCGGACCCGCCGACCGTCTCGGCGATCGCAACGGCCACGTCGTTTGCCGATTTGACGAGCATCATCTTCAGGGCGCTGTCGAGCGTCATCGCCTGGCCGGGCTTGTAGAACATCTTGCTCGGCGGTTCGGCGGCCGCGTTCTTGGTCATGACCACGGGGCTTTCGAGCGTCAGTTGCCCGGACTTGATGGCGCGGAACGTCGTATAGGCCGTCATCAGCTTGGTCAGCGACGCCGGATACCATTTCTGGAAGATATCCTGGTGCTCGTAGACCTTCAACGAATTGACGTCGACGACCAGTCTCGGATTGGCCGCGGCCGGAAGCGCCGCAAGA
Source organism: Ensifer sp. (assembly GCF_035999135.1). Lineage (GTDB taxonomy): Bacteria > Pseudomonadota > Alphaproteobacteria > Rhizobiales > Rhizobiaceae > Ensifer. Next base: position 35,949 of record NZ_DASYGZ010000170.1, on the reverse strand, counting down.
AGCGTCGCGCACGTCGCTGCCGTCACTCCGAGCGCCTTCATCTTGCCACGCGTGAAAAATCCTGCTGTCACCACGATAGGACCTCGAAAATCCGCTGTTGCCTCGTCTCGTCCGGCTATTTAGCCTATATGGCGATGAGATGGCAAAGCCCATTCACGCGGGCCGCTGCCAATCCACCGCAGATACTCTAGTGATCGAACAGACCGACAGGACGAACCGATGCCGATACTCAACCGTGCCACCGAGCTCCAGAACGAAGTCGCCGAATGGCGGCGCCACCTGCACAGGAACCCGGAGCTCCTGTTCGCGGTCGAAAATACGGCATCCTTCGTCGAAAAGAAACTGAAGGAATTCGGCGTTGACGAAGTCGTGACGGGTCTCGGGCGCACCGGCGTCGTAGGCCTCATCCGCGGCAATCTCGGCGCTGGCCGCACCATCGGCCTTCGCGCCGACATGGACGCGCTGCCGATCACCGAGACCAGCGGCAAGCCCTGGGCGTCGGAAACATCAGGCAAGATGCATGCCTGCGGCCATGACGGCCACACCGCCATGCTGCTCGGCGCCGCCAAGTACCTGGCCGAGACCCGCAATTTCGCCGGCAATGTCGCGGTTATCTTCCAGCCGGCCGAAGAAGGCGGCGGTGGCGGCAACGAGATGGTCAAGGACGGCATGATGGAGCGCTTCGCGATCGCCGAGGTCTACGGCATGCACAACATGCCGGGCATGCCCGTCGGCCAGTTCGGCAGCCGCGTCGGTCCGATCATGGCCTCCACCGACGAGTTCACCATCACCATCAAGGGCCGCGGCGGCCATGCGGCCCAGCCGCACAAGACGATTGACCCGATCGTCGTTGGCACCCAGATCGTCACGGCATTGCAGACGATCGCGTCCCGCACCGTCGATCCGCTCGCCTCCGTCGTCGTCTCGGTGACCAAGTTCCACGCCGGCTTCGCCCATAACGTCATCCCGGAGGATGCGATCCTCGGCGGCACCGTGCGCACGCTGATGCCCGAGGTACGCGACATCGGCGAGGCGCGCATCCGCACGATCGCCGAGGGCGTCGCCGGCATCTACGGCGCCACGGTCGACGTCGCCTACAACCGCAACTATCCGGTAACCGTCAACCATGCCGACGAGACCGGCTATGCGCTCAAGGCGGCGGCCGAGATCGCCGGAGACACCAATGTCAAGCCGTCGCTCGACCCGATGATGGGTGGCGAGGACTTCTCCTACATGCTGAACGCCCGCCCCGGCGCCTTCGTCTTCATGGGCAATGGCGACACCGCTGGGCTGCACCATCCGGCCTATGATTTCAACGACGAAGCCATCCCGCACGGCATCTCCTACTGGGTGAAGCTCGCGGAAACGCGACTTGCCGCCTGAGGCACGGATGGGAGGCTCCATGCATCAGATCGACAAGATTGACCGTCGCATTCTCAACATTCTCCAGGCGGATGGGCGCATCACCAATCTGGAGCTTGCCGACCGCATCGGCCTGTCGCCGACGGCGACCAGCGAGCGGCTGCGCCGGCTGCTGAAGGAAGGTTATGTCTCGGGTTTCGGTGCGAGGCTCGATCCGCAGAAGCTCGGCTTCGGCCTGCTGGTGTTCATCGAGGTCATGCTCGACAAGACGACGCCCGACGTCTTCGACCAGTTCGCCGCCGCCGTCAAACAGGCGCCGGCCGTGCTCGAGTGTCACATGGTGGCCGGCGGCTTCGATTATCTGGTGAAGACCAGGTTCGAAGACATGGCCGCCTACCGCAACTTCCTCGGCCAGGTGCTCTGGACGCTGCCGGGCGTCAAGGAAACACGCACCTATGCCGTGATGGAAGAGATCAAGAACGACGGGCCGCTGCCGCTCGTTTGAAGGAGGCTTTGCTCCGCCTGGTGCGGAGGTGCCCCCCTCTGCCCGACAATGAGTGGTGGATCATCGTAGCGGTTTAATGAGCGGTAGATCATCGCCGCAGTTATAGGATAATTGCGGCATTCAGCGGACACCCTGAACCCGTGCTCGGTCCAAAGGTGGATCGGAGCATTGCCCCAAATCGATCTCCCCCCTTGTGGTGGAGATGCCCGGCAGGGCAGAGGGGGGTGTCACCACCCACCGCCCCGCCCAAGGGCGCGGCATCCCTCAATTAGATGCCGCAAACGCGTCACTCCGCCAGCGACGCCATATCGATAACGAAGCGGTAGCGCACGTCGCTCTTGACGACCCGCTCATAGGCTTCGTTGATCTGCTGGATGCGGATCGTCTCGATTTCCGAGACGATGTCGTGCTTGCCGCAGAAGTCGAGCATTTCCTGGGTTTCCTTGATCGAGCCGATCATCGAGCCGGAAATGCTGCGGCGCGCGGGGACCAACGAGAAGGCGTGCACGGGAACCGCATTTTCCGGAATGCCGACCAGCACCAGATCGCCATCGACCTTCAACAGGTTGAGGTAGGCGTTCCAGTCGATCTCGGCGGCAACCGTGCAGATGATCAGGTCGAACGTACCGGCCAGCGCCGTGAAGGTTTCCGGGTCGTTGGTGGCGTAGTAGTGGTCGGCGCCGAGCTTCAGCCCGTCTTCCTTCTTGGAAAGGGTCTGGCTGAGCACGGTGACGTCAGCCCCCATGGCGTGCGCCAGCTTGACGCCCATGTGGCCGAGGCCGCCCATGCCGACGATCGCGACCTTCTTGCCGGGACCGGCCTTCCAGTGGCGCAGAGGCGAATAGAGCGTGATGCCTGCGCAAAGAAGCGGTGCGGATGCATCGAGCGGCAGGTTTTCCGGGATCGAAAGCACGTAGCCTTCCCGAACGACGATATGGTCGGAATAGCCGCCCTGTGTCGGCGTCTTGCCGTCGGCCTCGACACCGTTATAGGTCACGATCAGGCCCGGCATGTAGTGTTCCAGGTCGAGGTCACGGGTGGCGCAGGTGGTGCAGGAATCGACGAAGCAGCCGACGCCGGCGCGGTCGCCCACCTTGAACTTCGTGACCTTCGAGCCGACCGCCGTCACGATGCCGACGATCTCGTGGCCGGGAACCATCGGGAAGGCGGAATTGCCCCATTCGTTGCGGGCCTGGTGGATGTCGGAGTGGCAGACGCCGCAATATTTGATTTCGATCACCACATCGTCGTCGGCAGGTTCCCGGCGCTCGAAGGTAAACGGTGTCAGCGGCTTCGACGCATCGGTCGCCGCATATCCTCTTGCAATGGCCATCAGTCTGTCCTCATTTTGGGAAAGGGTGCAGGCCCGGAGGGAGTCCGGCCTGACGCACTTCGGACTATGGGGGCGCAGGCACGACAAGCGTTAGAGCGATCCTGCAAAGTTTTTGCACGATCCTACAAGATTGACAGAGGGGTCCTGGAGATGGCACGTCGACGCCCTATCTGAGCGTTGCCTCACACAATGCTAAGCCGCTGGAAAGACCGTAGATTATGACAGACCTGCGACAGACTGCCCGTCCCGAGATGATCGAGGTCATTGCCCGGTTCGCCGACCGCGATGGCGACCACATGACCCGGATTTCCGGCCTGACCCTGCACCGCCACGGCGGCGATGCGCCTGTCAATTGCTCTGCCTACAGGCCCAGTCTGGCGATCATCGTGCAGGGCGCGAAACGGGTGGTGTTGGGCGACGAGACGCTGATCTACGGTGCCTCGGACTATCTGCTGACCTCGATCGACCTTCCGGTTCTCTCCCAGGTCTGCCAGGCCTCGGCTGACGAACCCTATCTCAGCATGGCCTTCACGCTCGACCCGGGCAAGATCCAGGCCCTGCTTGCCTCGCTTTCGCAGCTGCCGGCGCCGAGCGCCTCGGCGCGCGGCATGAGCGTCAGCAAGATCAGGCCCGATCTGGAGGACGCGGCCCTGCGCCTGCTTCGCCTGCTCGAGCGGCCGGACGATATCCCGGCCCTGCTGCCGCTGATCGAACAGGAAATCCTCTACCGGCTCTTGACCGGCCCACACGGCCACCGCCTCAGGCAGATGGCGACAACCGACAGCCAGCCGCATCAGGTCGGCCGCGCCGTCGCCTGGCTGAAGGAACATTATTCGCGGCCGCTCAGGATCGACGACCTCGCCAACCGCGTTTCCATGAGCGTGTCGTCGCTGCATCATCATTTCAAGGCGATTACCGCCATGAGCCCCCTGCAATACCAGAAGCAGCTTCGTCTTCAGGAAGCGCGGCGGCTGATGCTGGAGGAACTGCTCGACGCCGGTGATGCCGGCCATCAGGTCGGCTACGAGAGCCAGTCGCAGTTCAGCCGCGAATATGCGCGCCATTTCGGCGAGCCGCCGATGCGCGACATCGGCCGGGTGCGCCGCTCGCTCATCGAACGGCTGGGGCCGCAGACGGAGATGCTGAGCGAGGGTTAGAGGAACTCTGGCGACTCAGCTGCGCTCGATATCTCTTCTGAGCACGATCGACGTCGTCAGGTCCTCGACATTGTCCATCGTCGCCACCTCGTTGCGCAGTTCGTTGAGCGCATTGATCGAGCCGACCTCGACTTCGACGACGAGATCCAGCTGGCCGCTGACCGAGGACACCTTGCGCACCGACGAAAAGCCGGCAAGCCGATCAAGCACGCCGATCGATGGTGTGCGCTTCAGGGTCACCAGCAGGAAGGCCTGGATGGTGCCCTCCTCCAGTTGCCCGATATCGGCGCGATAGCCACGAATGATGCCGGCCTTTTCGAGCCGGCCGACCCTCTCGGTCGTGGCACTTCTCGACAGCCCGATCCGGCCAGCCAGCGACTTCATCGGGATGCGCGCCTCCTGCGAGAGGATGCTGAGAATAGTGCGGTCGATCGCGTCGATGTCCTGCATATCCGGTCCCCTTGATCGCGCCGACAAGATGACGGTTATTATAAACATTATGCCGGTGCAACCGGCATAATGCCGGATGCATCGCGTCGCCGCTCATGTAACTCTCGCTGATAGATGAGGGTCCCCATGAACGATATGCTGACGACGACACCTGACTTTTCGACCGATGCCGCAGCCGCACTGCTAAAAGAGCATTATGGCCTGACCGGCGCGCTGTCGCTGCTTGCGAGCGAACGCGACCAGAATTTCAAGGTCGAGACCGAAAGGGGCGGCACCTATATTCTGAAGATCATCAACGGCGCCGAACCCGTTGCCGAAAGCGATTTTCAGACGGCGCTTCTCAGCCACGTCGGCACTCATGCCGCGGATCTGCCGGTGCCGCATATCCGCCCGACGATCGACGGCGCGAGCCTCGCTTCGATCACAAGTGCGCGCGGCGTCACCCATCGCCTTCGGCTCGTCAGCTGGGTCGAGGGCCTGCCGCTCGCCGAAACGGCGCGCAGCGATGCAGCCCTGCAGTCGCTCGGGCAGATGCTCGGCCGCTTCGACGCCTCGCTCAAGGGCTTCATGCATCCGGGCGCGCTGCGCGACCTCGACTGGGACATCCGCCATGCGGGCCGCTCGGCCGATCGGCTGCATCATGTCGCGTCGGCCGACGACCGCGCCCTGCTTCAGCGCTTTCTCGCCCGCTTCGAAAAATCGGTCGCGCCGCGCCTTGCCACCCTTCGCGCCGCCGTCATTCACAACGACGCCAACGACTGGAACGTGCTGGTCGCCAAGGCCGACCACGACACCATTTCCGGCCTCATCGATTTCGGCGACGCATTGCATGCGCCCATAATCGCCGAGGTCGCGATCGCCGCCGCCTATGCCGGGCTCGACCATCCCGATCCGATCGGCGCGGCCGCTGCAATCGCCCGCGGCTTTCATCAGGAATACCCGCTGGCGGAAGAAGAGATCGACCTTCTGTTCGATCTCATCGCCATCAGGCTCGTCACCTCCGTCACCATCTCGGCGTCCCGTCGCGCCCACACCGACGACAACCCCTATCTCGCGATCAGCGAGCGTCCGGCCTGGACGCTGCTGCGCAAGCTCGACCGGATGAACCCGCGTTTCGCCACGGCGATCCTGCGGCATGCCTGCGGCTTCGAGGCAACGCCCGGCGCCCGCGATGTCATCGCCTGGATCAACGCCAACCGCAAATCGCTGAAGCCGCTGCTTGAGCGCCCCGCCGCCACCTATCCGGCGGCACTCGTGCCCTATGGCGATCCGACGCATCCGATGACGGTGAAATCCGCCGGCGAACAGCCGGATGAAGCCCAGGCGATCTGGGACGACCATTGCCGCGAGCATGGCATAACCCTCGGCATCGGCCCCTTCGCCGAAGAGCGCACCGTTTATGCCGGCGAGATGTTCGTCTCACGCTTCATCGACCACACCCGCCGCACACGCCATCTCGGCCTCGACCTGTTCATGGCATCAGGCACAAAAGTGTTCACCCCGCTTGCCGCCACCGTCGTCAGCGTCGAGATCGAGAAAGACCCGCTCGGCTACGGCTGCCTGATCGCGCTTCGTCACGAGCCCGAGGGCTGCCCGCCCTTCGTCACGCTGTGGGGCCACATGGCGCACGAAGCGCTCGACCGCATCAAGGCTGGCGACCGGCTGGAAGCCGGCGCGCTGGTCGGCGAGATGGGTGCTCCGAAGGAAAATGGCGGCTGGGCGCCGCATCTGCACCTGCAGCTTTCGACCGACACCAGCCTGACGGCGACCGAAATCCTCGGCGTCGGCGAGCCGCAGTTTCTCGACGTCTGGGCCGAGCTCTTCCCGGATGCCCGAACCTTTGGCGGCATCGCCGAGGAATTTTACGAGAAGAGGGGCCGCTCGCACGAGGAGATCGTCAGGCGTCGCAAGGAATTGCTCTTGCCGAACCTCTCGATCTCCTACGAAAAGCCGATCAAGTTCGTGCGCGGCGAAGGCGTGTGGCTGATCGACGACAGCGGGCGCGCCTATCTCGACTGCTTCAACAATGTCTGCCACATCGGCCACGCCCATCCGGCCGTCGTCGAGGCGATGGCGAGGCAAGCCGCAGTCCTCAACACCAACACCCGTTACCTGCACGACAACATCGTCGCCTATGCCGAGCGGCTGACGGCGACGCTGCCGAAGGAGTTGACCGTCGCCGGCTTCGTCAACAGCGGCTCGGAGGCCAACAGTCTCGCGCTCCGCCTGATGCGCGCCCATACCGGCCGCGAGAATGCGATTACGCTCGACTGGTCCTACCACGGCACGACGCAGGAGCTGATCGATATCAGCCCCTACAAGTTCCGCCGCAAGGGCGGCAAGGGTCCGAAGCCACATGTGCATGTGGCAACCATCCCCGACAGCTACCATGCGCCGGCGGACTGGCCGGCCGAGGAGCACGGCAAGCGTTTTGCCGAAAGCGTCGCCGAGTTGATCGCGACGATGCAAACCAAGGGCGAAGGGCCCGGCTTCTTCATCGCCGAGTCTATTCCGAGCGTCGCCGGCCAGGTGTTCCTGCCGGAAGGCTATCTGAAGGAAGTCTACCGGATGGTGCGCGAGGCCGGCGGCGTCTGCATCGCCGATGAAGTCCAGGTCGGCTTCGGCCGTGTCGGCAGCCATTGGTGGGCCTTCGAAACACAAGGGGTCGTGCCCGACATCGTCACCATGGGCAAGCCGATCGGCGACGGCCATCCGCTCGCCGCCGTCGTGACCACCCGCGAGGTTACCGACAGCTTCAACAACGGCATGGAGTACTTCAACACCTTCGGCGGCAACCCGGTCTCCTGCGCCGTCGGCCTCGCCGTGCTCGACGTCATCGAGGGACAGGATCTGCGCGGCAACGCGCTTGCGATCGGCAACTATCTGATCGACGCCTTCCGCGCCATGCAGGCGCGCTACGCGGTGATCGGCGACGTGCGCGGCATGGGCCTCTTCCTCGGCATCGAGCTCGTGACGGACCGCAAGACCAAGGCGCCGGCCACCGAATTTGCCCGGGCCGTCTCCAATGGCGCCCGCCGTCGCGGCGTGCTGATGGGCACCGAAGGCCCACATGACAACATCCTGAAAATGCGCCCGCCGATGATCTTCTCGAAGCGCGATGCCGATCATCTGATCGCCGTGCTCGAGGAGACCTTCGAAGACGTATCGAAAACACTCGGCTGAGGCCGGTGCACTAGCAGAACGCACTGAACGAATTGACCGGGATGCAGGACACGCATCCGGGCGGTGAAGACGCATGCCCAAAACATGAAAAAAGAGGAGAACAGGACAATGAAACTTGGAATTCTAGCGCTGGCGAGCGCGGCCTCCCTGGCCGGCACCGCCGCAAACGCCGGTACGCTCGACGTGATCAAGGAGCGCGGCGAGCTTCGCTGCGGCGTCAGCCAGGGCGTGCTCGGCTTTTCCGCGCCCAACGACAAGGGCGAATGGAGCGGCTTCGACATCGATTTCTGCCGCGCGGTCGCAGCCGCAGCACTCGGCAATCCCGACAAGGTGAAATATGTGCCGCTCTCGACCAAGGAGCGCTTCACGGCGTTGCAGTCGGGCGAAGCCGACCTTTTGTCGCGCCAGACCACCTGGACGCTGTCGCGCGACACCGACCTCGGCATGAGCTTCGTCGGCGTCAATTACTATGACGGCCAGGCCTTCATGATCCGCAACGACCTTGGCGTAAAGAGCGTCAAGGAGCTTTCTGGCGCCTCCGTCTGCACCGAGACCGGCACCACGACCGAGCAGAACATGGCGGACTATTTCAGCGCCAACAACATCCAGTACCAGGTGATCGCCTTTGAGAAGGCCGACCAGACGATCCAGGCCTTCAACACCGGACGCTGCGATGTCTATTCGACCGACGCCTCCGCCCTGTATGCCCAGCGCCTGACGCTCAACGACCCCGATCGTTTCGTCGTCCTGCCGGAAGTCATCTCCAAGGAGCCGCTCGGCCCCGCCGTTCGCCAGGGCGACGATCAGTGGTTCAAGATCGTGCGCTGGACGCTGTTTGCGCTGACCGAGGCCGAGGAACTCGGCATCACCAAGGAGAATGCCGCCAAGATCATCGAAAGCGGCACGACGGCGCAGAAGCGCTTCCTCGGCATCGAGAACGAAGCCGGCAAGTCGCTCGGTCTCGATCCGAAATGGGCCTATCAGGCGGTGTCCGCCGTCGGCAACTACGGCGAAGTCTTCGAGCGCCATCTCGGCAAGGACAGCCCGCTCAAGATCGACCGCGGCCTCAACAAACTCTGGAGCAATGGCGGCTTGATGTACGCTCCGCCTGCACGCTGATCCCGCGAGCAATTCCGACGGGTCTTCGTTCGGAATTGCTCGATCGAGAGAGAAGCGCCAACGAGACGCCGCGGCCCTCCCCGCGGCGTCTTCGTTTTTGGCGTTAACGAAAAGCGATTGCGTTCAGCCTGACAGGCCGAAGCGCATCTGGCCGCGGGAAGCTGACCTGTGGCCATTGGTGCCACTGCCAATGTCCAATAGCCCGGTTCACTCGCGATGGATTGGGAAATTCTGAGGGGCACCCTCACGATCTCCCTCACCCCTGTGCTTGTCACAGGGGTCCAGTCAGCCCAAGTCCTTGGACTGAAAAGAGTTTATGACCCGACGGACGTCGGGTCGCTGGATCCCCGCCACAAGGGCGAGGATGAGGAGTCCGAGGTGGGCATTGAGAGAAAATCGGTGTCCGTCAGTTGCCTGGTTCAGTAATGCAGGGCACTGCGGCGGCGGCCGCAACCTGGTCAGAGCTTGACGATCGTCTTGCGGGCAAGCAGCCCCTGCGGCGCAAACAGCAGAACGCCGATGACCAAGAGAATGGTGAAAGCGTCACGATAGCTGAGCAGGCTTTCCGGCAGATAGGCCTGCAGGAACACTTCGATGAAGCCGAGCAGGAAGCCGCCGGCGACGGCGCCCGAAAGGCTGCCGAGGCCGCCGATGATGGCGGCGATGAAGGCTTTCAGCACCGGCAGGAAACCCATCAGCGGATCGACGCTGCCGCGCTGGGCCACCCAGAGGATGCCGGCGACCCCGGCAAGCAGGCCGGAGATCGCAAAGGCGGTGGCGACCACCGCATTGGCGCGGATGCCCATCAGCCGCACGATGGCGAAATCTTCCGAAGCCGCGCGCATGGCCCGGCCAAGCACGGTGGTGCGCAGGAAGAGGTTGAGGCCGACGAGCATGATGATCGTCACCAGGATCGAGGTGCCCTGGATGAGGCCGAGATGCAGGCCGCCAATCTCGATCGTGCCGGAAAAGCTCTCGGGCATCGGCACCGGTTTCGGCCTTGCGGAAATGAAGTTCTGGAAGATCACCCGCAGGATGGCGCTGACGGCAAAGCTCGTGAGGAGCAGCGTCGTGCCGCTGGCACCGCGCACGGGCCTGAAGGCGACGCGCTCCATCAGCATGGCGAGCGCGATCGCAATCAGAAGGGCGCCGCAGACCGCAAGCGGAAACGGCAGGCCGAGCAGGAGTGCGAAGCAGAGACCGTAGCCGGCCGCCGTCATCAGTTCGCCATGGGCGAAGTTGATCAGCCCCATGATCGAGAAGACGACCGCAAGGCCGAGTGCGAGAAGCGCGTAGGTGCCGCCGAGGCTGAGCGCGTTGACGAGCTGCTGCAGGAACATGTCCATGAATTGATCCTCCACGCACTCGGCTCAGGCGCCGAGATAGGCGCCCTGGATTTCAGTTGAATTGCGAAGTTCGGCAGCGCTTCCCGAAAGCACGATCCGGCCATTGGCCATGACATAGCCGGCATCGGCGATCTCAAGCGACAGCGACACGTTCTGCTCGACCAGCAGGATCGTCAGCCCCTTTTGCCTCAAGCCCGCGATCAGGTCGAAGATCAAGTCGACGATCTGCGGCGCAAGGCCAAGCGACGGTTCGTCCAGCAACAGAAGATCCGGCGAAGACATCATCGAACGGGCGATGGCGAGCATCTGCTGTTCGCCGCCGGACAGCGAGCCGGCCTTCTGCGTCAGCCGTTCCTTGAGGATCGGGAAGCGCGACAGCATGTCCTCGCGCACCTGCGCAATCGCGCCGCGCGCTTTGTGCATGGCGCCGCCGAGAAGCAGATGTTCGTCGACCGTCAGGCTTGGAAAGATCCGCCGCCCCTCCGGCGTCAGCGTCATGCCGAGCCGGACGATCTGTTCCGGCGGCAAGCCCGATATATCCTGGCCGTTGAACGTGACGCGTCCTGCCTTCTTCGGCGCGAGACCGACAAGCGAATTCAGGGTCGAACTCTTGCCGGCGCCGTTGGCGCCGAGCAGGGTCACGATCTGTCCCTTGCCGACAGTGAGATCGACGCCCTTCAGCGCCTCGACCGCACCATAGGCGACCTTGAGGCCGCTCACTTCCAGTAGCGGCTTCGGAACGGCAATGTCACGCATCATCATCGGGGCAAAGTCCTTGCCGTGGATTGCAAGAGAGCGGTGGCAAAGGCGCTCCCCGGCAAAATCGGGGAACGCCGGATCGACCGATCAGGGTGCCGGAACGTCGGCGGCGACGGGAACGCCCTGGCTGATCAGCTGGCGGTTGCCGCTCTCAATCTGCACCAGCGATACCGAGCGCATCGGCATGCCTTGCGTGCCGGCGTAGCTGATCGGGCCGGTGACGCCCTGGACGTTTTCGAGCGAGGCGATCGCGTTGCGGATGGCGACCGGGTCGATGCTGTTGGCTTCGGTCACCGCCGCGTCGATGACCTTGCCGAGGTCGTAGCCGTTGGCGATATAGACGGTGTCCGGCTCCTGGCCGAACTTCTCCTTGTACTTCACGTTGAAGTCGGCAAGCGGGCTGCCTTCGCTGGCAAAGCCGGCCGTCGTGAAGACGACGCCGTCGACCGTGGCGCCGAGGCCGAAGGTGGTCGGTGAATCGATGCCGTCGCTGCCGAGGATCGGAATGGTGACACCGGCGCCACGCAGCTGGCGGATGAAGGCCGGGAAATCAGGCTCGTAGGCTGCGGTCATGATCACGTCGGGCGCCGGGTTCATCGCCTTGATCTTGGTGACCTCGGCGCCGAAGTCCTGCTGACCCATGCTGTAGGTGCCTTCGCCGAGCAGCTCGCCGCCCTTGGCCTTGAAGGCAACGCCGAAATATTCCGGGAGCTTGAGAGTATAAGCGCTGTCCGGCGACTTCAGGATATAGGCCTTCTTGTAGCCCTTCTCGGCGGCGTAGGTCGCAAGCACCGAGGCCTGGACGTTGTCGGCCGGATAGTTGCCGAACATGTAGTCACCGACGGCGAGCGGCATGGTCGGGGTCGTCGCGCAGAAGGAGAAGGCCGGGATCTGGGCAGCCTGGGTCACCTGGCCGGCGGCGATCGACGGATCGGCGTCGCAGGGGGTGATGACGATCTTGACGCCCTCGTCGACCAGCTCCTGCGCGACCAGCGCCGTCTGGGCCGCATCCGAGCGGGTGTCTTTTGCGACCAGTTTGATCGGGAACTTGCCGGCAGCGCCGCCGGCCGCGTTGATTTCCTCGACGGCCATTTCCAGGCCCTTCAGCGATGGCTGGTCGTAGGGCGCAAGGCCGCCGGTCTGGGCGGTTGCAAGGCCGATGACCAGGTCTTCGGCAAGGGCTGGCAGCGGCGACAGTGCGATGCCGCCGAGAATGGTGGTGAGGCACAGGGCCCTGACGTTCTTTTTCATCCGGAAAGCTCCCTCTTTTGATTATGCAGGTTTGTGAAGGCCCGGCGCACCGGACGGAATATCGGACATGACCGCGGCTTCGCCCCGCGCCTGCGCTGTCGACCGACGGCGGCCGATATAGGCCTCGATGACATCGGGATTGGCCTGGATCTCCACCGGCGTGCCGATGGCGATCTGCTGGCCCTTGTTGAGCACGACGACGACGTCGCAGAGCCGCATGATCAGCTTCAGGTCATGCTCGACCACGAGCAGGCCAAGCCGGTATTTTACGCGGATGCGGTCCAGCACGCGCATCAGTTCCTCGGTCTCGGCCGGGTTCATGCCGGCGGCCGGTTCGTCGAGCAAAAGGTAGCGCGGCTTCAGCGCCAGTGCGCGGGCGATTTCAAGCCGCCGCTGGGCGCCATAGGAAAGCGTGCCGGCCAGCCGGTCGGCAAACTCCGCAAGTCCGACCTCTGCCAGCACGGCCAGCGCGCGGGCGGCCGGATCCTCACCATTGGCCTTCAAGGCGCTTGCCGCGACCGTGACGTTTTCCAGGACCGTGAGGTTCTTGAACAGCCGGATGTTCTGGAACGTGCGGGCAAGTCCCGCCACCGGGACGGAATGAACCGGCAGGTCGGCGACGTCCTGGCCGTCGATCAGCACCCGTCCGCTCGACGGTGGCACCACCCCGGAGACGCTGTTGATCAGCGTCGACTTGCCTGCCCCGTTCGGGCCGATCAGGCCGGTGACGAGGCCGGGCTTGATATCGAAGTTGGCGTTTTCGAGCGCGACGAGACCGGCGAATTTCTTGCCGAGATTCTCGACCCTCAGCGTGCCCTGGCCGGGTGTCGAGGCCGCTGTCGTGGCCGACGCGTCGACCGGCGCGGGGCTCTTCGCCTTCAAGCCCTTGAACCAGCCGAAACGCTCGTCAAGCTCGCGCACGCCGAAGAGGCCGTCCTGGAGGCGGTACATGACAACGAGGATCGCCACGCCGATGCCGATGTCGGTGAGGCCGAAGACCGTCGGCAGTTTCAGGAAGCCGAGATCGACGCCGCCCTCGAGTTTGCGCAGCAGTTCAACGATCAGCATGATGACCGCAGCGCCGCCGACGGCACCCGAGACGGTGGTGATGCCGCCGAGGATCAGCATGGCCAGCAGCATGAAGGTCAGGTTGAAATAGAAGTCCTTGGGCGAGAAGGCGCCGAGGAAATGGGCAAGCAGCGCACCGGCGGCGCCAGCAAGCACGGCGCCGAGAACCCAGCCGAAGAAGCGGTGCAGCTTGACATTGACGCCGACGGCGGTGGACGCAATCTCGTCCTCCCGCGATGCCCGCAGCTTCAGGCCGGCGCTCGAATCCCTGTAGAGGCGCGCAATTGCCACGGCAGCGATGGCAAAGGGCAATGCCACCCAGAGATTGACCGCGCGCGGGATGCCGAAGAACGTCTGGCTGCCGCGGGTGAAATCGGTCGAGGCGACGAGCACGACGTGCACGATGACGAGGAAACCGAGCGTGGCGATCGAGGCCGAGGAGCCGCCAAGCCGCGCCACCGGAATGCCAATCAGCACGGCCACGAGCGCGACCACGACAAGCGCGATGAGAAGCGCCGGCAGGAACGGCATGCCCATGCCCGCAAGCCACTCAGGCAGGTGAGGCAGCGCCGTCTTCTGGATGATCGGGTTCAACGTCAACAGGCCGGACGCATAGGCGCCGATCGCCATGAAGCCGACGTGGCCGAAGGAGACGATGCCGGAATTGCCGGCATAGATGCCGATGCCGAGCACGGCGATGACGTTGATCATGTAGAGCGTCACCAGGCGCTCGCCGCTGCCTGGAAAGAACAGCGAGGCGACGGCGGCGGCTGCCAGAAGCGGCAGCGACGTCACAAGGATACCAACGACGGTTTCTCGCCTGACGCGAACCATCCGCATTCCCCCAGATTTTCGGCCCGCCTCATATTTTTGGCTCGAGCCCGTTCCCGAAATGAACGTTAACGCAGATCGACCAAATGTCAATCTTGTTTCAAAAAACATTCTCTGCTAGCAGTTATGTAACAAAAATTAGAAAACAGGATTCACGCCATCATTTTTGGGAGGCAGAAATCGTGGCAATCCGGGACCGACTGACAGACGGCGCCATCACCTTCACGCGCTCTGAACTGAAGATCGTCAGGCAGCTGCTGTCGAACTATCCGGCAGCGGGACTGAACACCGTTGCGCATCTGGCGGCCGCCGCCGGCGTCAGCAATCCGACAGTGGTGCGATTTGCCAACACGCTGGGCTTCGAAGGCTATCCGGAGTTCCAGAAGGCGCTGCTCAGCGAAGTGCAGGAGCGCATGAGCTCGCCGCTGTCGATGCTCGACGAGCGGCGTCCCTCGCTGGAGCAGGAGAACTTCTACCAGTACTTCCTGCGCGCCAGCATCCACGCGCTGGAATCCTCCATGCAGATGCTGCCTTCGGAGGATTTCGAAGCGGCGGTCGATGCCGCCGCCGACATGAGCGCCCGCATCCATTGCCTCGGCGGCCGCTTCAGCGGTTTTCTTGCGGGCCTGCTCTGGTCGCACATGAAGCAGCTGAGGGGCGACACCCGCTGGATCAACGGCAGCCAGGCCGACCAGGTCGACCAGCTCGTCGATCTCGGCAAGCGCGACGTGCTCTTCGTCTACGACTATCGGCGCTACCAGAACGACACCATCCGCTTTGCCCGCCAAGCCGCGACACAAGGCGCGCGCATCGTGCTCTTCACCGACCGATGGCTCTCGCCGATCGCCGATTTCGCGACGGTGACGCTGACGGCGCCGGTCGACACGGTCTCGCCCTACGACACCATGGTGCCGGCGATCGCCCAGACCGAAGCGGTGATTGCAGCGCTGACGGCCCGCCTTGCCACCCAGTCACGTGGCCGCATCGAGCGCATGGAGGAACTGCGCCGCGGCTATCAGATCACCGAGGACGCCTTCAATCCTTGAGGTCGAGGACGACCGCTGACCCTTTTCCGCCGCTTGGCGAACCGACAAACCGAGGAGAATCCGAATGAGTGCAGTTACCGTCAAGGTTGGCGACGATCTCTTGCGGCGTGACAGCGCCTATGAAGCGGGCCGAACCTCGCTGCTGTTCGTCGACATGCAGCGTATCTGGTGCGAGCCAAACCTCGACCCGACCCACCCGCAGGATGCCGACAGCTACTACCACAGGCGCCTGCGCCAGACTGTGATCCCCAACCAGGTCCGTATCCTGGGAGCGGCGCGAAAGGCCGGCTGCGAGGTGCTGCACACGATCATCGAGAGCCTGACGCTCGATGGCCGCGACCGCTCGCTCGACCACAAGCTCTCCGACATGCATGTGCCGAAGGGCTCGCCCGAGGGCCAGGTCATTCCCGAGCTTTCGCCCATCGACAACGAGATCGTGTTGCCGAAGACCTCATCGGGCGTCTTCAACTCGACCAACATCGACTACATCCTGCGCAATCTCAACACCCGCTACCTGATCATCGCCGGCGTCATCACCGACCAGTGCGTCGACATGGCGGTGCGCGATGCCGCCGACCGCGGCTACCTCGTCACCGTCGTCAACGATGCCTGCGCCACCTACAGCGAGCAGCGCCACGACGCGGCGTTGCGCGCCTACGCCGGCTATTGCTGGACGACCGACACTGAAACCGTGGTCAGCCGTCTGAACGGCCTGCGCCAGGCCTGAGCCGCAAAGAACAAGACTGGAGGGGAACTCATGACCGGAACCAACAACGGCAAAGCGGCATCTGAACTGACGGAACTCGCCACCTTCGTCACCACGGATATCGCCGGCATCACCCGTGGCCGCAGCTTTGCTGCCTCGCAAATCGACGACTATCTGCGCAAGGGCGTCGGCTGGGTGCCGGCCAACCTGGCGCTCACGCCCTTCGACCTGATCGCCGAGAACAACCCCTGGGGCTCGGCCGGCGACCTCCGGCTGATGGCCGATCCCAAAAGCAAGGCGCGTGTCACCTGCCTGCCCGACGAAACGCCGCTGCATTTCTATCACGCCGATATCACCGACCTTCAGGGCAATACCTGGGATTGCTGCGTTCGCAGCTTCCTGAAACAGACGCTGAAAGAATATGAAGAGGCCGGACTCAGGGTGATCTCGGCGGTCGAGCAGGAGTTCCAGCTTCTCGGGGTCGACTGGCCGGATGCTCCTTCCTTCGGCCTGCGCGCCCAGCGCCGCGCCGAGCCCTTCGGCTCGCTCTTGATGACAGCGCTTCAGGAAGCCGGTGCGGAACCGGAAATGTTCCTGCCGGAATACGGCAAGGACCAGTTCGAGATCACCTGCCGCCCGGCCGATGCGTTGACGGCTGCCGACCGTGGCGCCACGATCCGGGCGATCACCCGGGAGGTCGCGGCCCTCTTCGGCTGGAACGCCAGTTTCGCGCCGAAGACGGCGCCGGGCGGCGTCGGCAACGGCGTGCACCTGCATGTGAGCTTCACCGATCTTGACGGCAATCCTGTCACGTTCGATGCCGCGCGTCCCGGCAGGCTCTCCGGGGTCGCCGGCTCGTTCGCCGCCGGTGTCATCATGCATCTGCCGGCGCTGACCGCCTTCACCGCGCCTTCGGTGCTGTCCTACATGCGGCTCGTGCCGCATCACTGGAGTGCGGCCTATACCTGCCTCGGCGAAAAGAACCGCGAGGCGACGCTCCGCATCTGCCCGACGCTCGATCTGCCCGGCAGCAACCCGGCGAAACAGTTCAACATGGAGTATCGCGCGGCCGACGCCTGCGCCAGCCCGCATCTGTCGCTGGCGGTGCTTTTGAAGGCCGGGCTCGAAGGCATCCGGGCCGGGCTCGAACAGCCACCGCTGATCAACTCCGACCCCTCCGATTTCTCCGACGAGGAACAGAAGAGCCTTGGTATCCGCCGCCTGCCCACAAGTCTGCCGGAAGCGCTCGACACGCTTGTCGCCGACCCTGTCGTGACCGGCTGGTTCTCCAAGGATTTTCTCGATTGCTACGTGGCGATGAAGCGCAAGGAGATCGAGATCGTCGACGGGCTCTCGCCGGACGAACTCTGCGCCCGCTATGCGGCGGTCTACTGAATGACGGGCGGAAAACCATGACCTCGACAACGGCCATCAAGAGCCCAGAGCCCGGTGCGCGTCACGATGCGAGCGCGCCGCTGCTTTCGATCGACGAACTGCCGCCCTATGCGGTGTTCAACCCGGACGGCGCCTCGCCGATCCTGCTTCTGTGCGAGCATGCATCGAACCGGATGCCACGTGCGCTCGGCGAAATGGGGTTGCCCGATCACGAGCGCCAGCGCCACATCGCCTGGGATATCGGCGCGATGGCGCTCGCCCAACACCTGAGCCTCAGCCTCGACGCGCCGCTGTTCTTCACCAATTATTCGCGGCTGGTGATCGACTGCAACCGGCCGCTTTCCGCCCCTTCGATGATCCCCGAGATCAGCGAGGCGACGGAAATCCCCGCCAACTGCGACTTGAGCGATGCCGAACGGCAGCAGCGGATCGATACGTTGTTTACGCCATACGCCGATGCCGTCAGCCGCCGCCTCGATCGGCTCCAGGGCGAAGGCAGGCGCCCCTTCGTCGTCGGCATCCACAGCTTCACGCCCGTCTATTTCGGCAAGCCGCGTCCATGGCAGGCCGGCATCCTTTATCGCGACGCGGTCGGCTTTGCGCATGCGCTGATCCGCGAACTGGCGAGCGAAACCCAGCTGACGATCGGCGACAACGAGCCCTACAACATTCATCCGGACGAGGACTATACCGTGCCGGTTCATGCCGACGCACGTGGACTTCCGGGCGTTCTGGTGGAGGTGCGCCACGACCTGATCGACACGGATGCCGGCGTTACCGCCTGGGGCGATAGGCTCACCCGGTGCCTGGAGGCGAGCATCAGGGAGCAAGAATCGTGACCACGCTCTACGAGAGAGACAAGGCCTCGATCGCAAGCCTGCAGAAGCTGCGCTTCTTTCCGCTCGCGATCGCCGGCGGCTGCGGCGCGCGGGTGGTGCAGGAAGATGGCCGCGAGCTGATCGACCTCTCCAGCGCCTGGGGTGCGGCGAGCCTCGGCTACGGCCATCCGGCCCTCGTCGAGGCGATTTCACGCGCCGCCACAAATCCGGCAGGCGCAAGCGTGCTTTCTGCCGCCAACCGCCCGGCGGCCGAGCTCGCCGAGAAACTGCTGACGACATTCCCGGGATCGGGCGACAACAAGGTCTGGTTCGGCCATTCCGGATCCGACGCCAATGAGGCCGTCTTTCGCGCCGTAACCAAGGCGACGGGGCGGTCAGGCGTGATTGCCTTCGTCGGCGCCTATCACGGCTGCACCGTGGGTTCGATGGCCTTTTCGGGGCACAGCGTCCAGGCGGGTGCGACCAAGGCCGATGGCCTGTTGTTGCTCCCCTACCCGGATCCCTACCGCCCCTATCAGGGCGACCCGACGGGTGGCGTGATCCTCGACGCGCTGCGGGAGCGCCTCAAAGCGGCACCGGAGCACTTCGCCGCCGCCTTCATCGAACCCATTCAATCCGATGGCGGTCTGATCGTGCCGCCCGCCGGCTTCTTCCGGGCCTTTGCCGAGATCTGCCGCGAATTCGGCGTGCTCGTCGTCTGCGACGAGGTGAAGGTCGGCCTCGGCCGCAGCGGCCGGCTGCACTGCTTCGAGCATGAGGATTTTACGCCTGATATCCTGACCATCGGCAAGGGGCTCGGCGGCGGACTGCCGCTGTCGGCGGCGATCGGTCCGGCGCGCATAATGGACTGCGCCAGCGCCTTTGCCATGCAGACGCTGCACGGCAACCCGATCTGCGCCTCTGCCGGTCTTGCCGTTCTCGAAACGATCGAACGGGAAGAACTGGCGCAAGCCGCCGAAAGAAAAGGACAGCGGCTGCGCAAGGGCCTGGTTCGACTGGCCGAGCGCCATGACCTGATCGGCGACGTGCGCGGACGCGGACTTGCCTGCGGCGTCGAACTCGTCACCGACCGGCAGAGCGGCACGCCTACCTCGCGCGCTACGGCCAAGCTCGTCTACCGCGCCTACGAACTCGGTCTTGTCCTTTACTATGTCGGCATGAATTCGAACGTGCTGGAGATGACGCCGCCGCTGACGATCCGGGAAGAGGACATCGACGCCGCACTCGACATTCTCGACCGGGCTTTCGCGGACGTGATCGCTGGCCGGGTTTCCGACGAACGGCTCGCGGATTTCGCCGGCTGGTGAGCATTGCTGCGGCTCGCCGCTACGATCGGGCTACCAGCCGTCCTCCAACACCCGCGCCAGCATGTCGGCGAAAAAATCGGCGCTTTCCTTGCTCAGGCAAAGCGGCGGCTTGATCTTCAGCACGTTCAGGTGATCGCCGGTCGGCTGCATGATGACGCCGAGATCGAGCAGCCGGTCGCAGATCGCCGCGGTCTCGTCGGTTGCCGGCGCGAGGGTTTCCCGGTCGCGCACGAATTCGACACCGAGATAAAGCCCCATGCCGTGCACCGCGCCGATCAGCGGGAAGCGCTGCCCGAGCGCTTCGAGCCGCGCCTTCAGGTAGCCGCCGACCACGCGGGCGTTTTCGGGAAGCCGTTCCTCCGTCAGGATATCGAGCACGGTCTGGCCGACGACCGAGCTCACCGGACTGCCGCCGGCCGACGAGAAGAAATAGCCCTCGTTTTCCAGCGCATCGGCGATCTCGCGACGGGTGATGACGGCGCCGAGCGGGTGGCCGTTGCCCATGCCCTTGGCGACCGTGATGATATCGGGAACGACGCCCTGCTCCTCGAAGCCCCAGAAATAGTCGCCGAGCCGGCCATAGCCGACCTGCACCTCATCGGCGATGCAGATACCGCCACGGGCCCGCACCATGGCATAGACGGCGTCGAGATAGCCCTTCGGCAATGGAATGCCGCCGGCGTTGCCGTAGACGGGCTCGCAGATGAAACCGGCAAGCTTTTCGCCCGCCGCGTCCAGTGCTGCCAGCTTGGTGACGACGGAGCGGACGTAGTTGTCCCGCGTATCGTCGCCGCGGAACTCGCCGCGATAGGTGTTGGGAGCGGCGACGGGATGGACCCAGGCGGGCCGGGTCTGAAGCGCTTGCGGATTGTCGGCGATCGAGGTCGAGACCGCGTCGCTGGCAACCGTCCAGCCGTGATAGGCCTCAAGCAGGCTGACGACATTGCGCGCGCCGGAACGGGCCCAGGCGAGCCGAAGGGCGAGGTCGTTGGCCTCCGAGCCGCTGTTGACCAGGAACACCGTGTCGAGCCCGTCGGGTGCAAGGGCAGCGAGCCGGGCCGAGAATTCGGCGACCGCGGCATAGTGAAAGCGCGAATTGGTGTTGAGCAGCGACCATTGCCGGCCGACTGCGGCCGCGAGCCGCGGATGGCCATGGCCGAGAATGGTCACGTTGTTGACCATGTCGAGGTAGCTGCGACCTTCGACGTCGAAGAGATGTTCCTTGAAGCCGCGTTCGATCTGCGGTGGCTCCAGGTAATAGTTTTTTTGCGGCCTGGCGAAATGCTGCTGGCGTCGGGCAAGCAGTGCGTCCCCATGCAGTTCGGGCGCATCG
This sequence comes from Ensifer sp., assembly GCF_035999135.1. GTDB lineage: Bacteria > Pseudomonadota > Alphaproteobacteria > Rhizobiales > Rhizobiaceae > Ensifer. The sequence continues at coordinate 14,959 of NZ_DASYGZ010000170.1, read as the reverse complement.
CAGTCAAAGCCGAGAATGCCCGCCGGCGACGGGCATATCCGTTTCCATGCTTCGGCCTGATGCGGCATCGCAAAGAGCGGCGGAACGAGACCATGCTCGCGGCAAAGCTGGACCCGGATCAGGCCATAGGTCCGTTGCTCACCCGATACGGTGCCCAGCACCGCGCCGGCGGTAATCGTCTCGCCGGCTTCTGCCGCAAGCTCCACGCCTTCGAGAAACAGGCTCGTTTCTGCGCCTTCGAGCACCAGCAGGCCGTCCTGGCGCACGATGCGCGCGGCAAACGGGGCGACGATCTGCCCACCGGCCTCAAGGCAGATATCGACATGCAGCGCGAAGGTCGGATCCGGCCGCGCCGCGCGCAGGGTGGTCTCGGTCATCCGGTATTCGCCATAGCGCGTGGTCGCGACGCCGATCGCGTGGGCTGCGTGCTGCAGCAGCGAGACCGGCAGTCCCTGGTGCTGCCAGCGCTCCTCCGGCAGCAACGGGCTTTGGATCGACAGGTCGATGTGGCGCACGTCGGTCGGGCCGAGGCCCGCAATCAGGCTTGTTCCGGTTACCGGCACGGGCGCGGACGCAAGTCCGGCAGCGGCGAGGATGGCGTTCTCCATCAGCGCCAAGGGCACGGAGGAAGCCACCTCGAACATCTCCCGCTCATGGGCGGCATTGCCTTCGACATAGGCGTTGTCGGGCTCGCGCGACAGCTGGTGTTCGGAGCTTGCAACGATCACCGCCGCCCGCGTGACGATCAGCGGCCAGAGCGCCCTAAGCTCGGTCTCCGTCAGAGGGCAAGCGGCATGAAACGCCTTGACCGCCGGCAGTATGAACCAGGGGTCGCCATCGGCATGGTGCAGCAGCGAGGCGCAGGTGACGGCGAGCTCCGCGACCAGCCAGCCGTTCAACAGATCGCCGAAATCGATGACGCCATCCGGTATCGGCCGGCCGGCGGCATCCAGCCGGCTGACGACATTGTCGTCGGTGATGTCGTGATGGATCGCCTGGATCCGAAGGTCCGGTATCATCGGTTGCAGGCGTCGCATCGCGCCGACGACAACTTCGGCGATCCGCTTCTTCTGCTGCTGGTCCGCCATTTCGGCAAGCAGGTGCAGGATGACCGGGCCGGCGCGGCGAAGGTCCCATTGCAGTTCGCGCACCAGGCCCGGATGGTCGAAATCCGTGAGCGCCGAAGCGAGTTGCCCGGCCAGACCGCCGAGGGCAGCAACGGATTCCCGCGACAGATGCCTTCGCCGGGTCAGCGGCTCGCCCTCGAGGTAACCGAGCAGCCGGATGCGATAGGCCTGGCCGCGCACGGTCACGCTTTCGATCGCCGCGCCCTTGAGCGACGGCACGAGCGCCGGGACACGCGCCAGGGCCAGCCTTTTTGAGAGGTGCCGCAGGGCGGCATTCTGCGCCTCGAGCTCCAGCGCCTCGTATTCGGCGCGGCAGATCTTCAGCACATAACGCTGTTTTCCGGTGTCGATCCGGTAGTTGCGATCCTGCTGGCTGCCAAGTTCGCGGATCGTGCCGGAAAGCCCGAAATGCTCGGCGACAAGCATGGCCGCCTCATCGGCCGTGACATCGGGCCTTGGCAGCTCGGTGCGAAGCTTCAGCGCGTCCTCAACCATGATCTCGTCATCCTCCCATCCGGCGGCCGATCCCCCGAATCGACCGGAATGTTGTCGAGATTAGAGCGGGATGCGCAAAACCGTGCGCGCTTTCGGTGAGAAACCCGCTCGGGATCTACTGCGACATGCCTTCCAGACGATAGCGCGTGCCGGGATAGAGCAGCCGCGCAGTCGTCACGTTGCCAGCGTCCGACCAGGTGCGGCGGCGGATCATCAGGCACGGTTCGTTGCGGTCGATGCCGAGCAGCTTGCACTCCCAGAGCTGCGGCGACACCGCCTCGACGATCTGCTCGGTGCGGGTGATCGGCGCCATGGCGGTCAGATAGGCATTCGGCGTCATCGCCTGGAAGTCCTGCTCCAGATAGTGCGGGCAGATGGCCGGATTGACGAAGCGATCCTCGATCTGGATCGGCAGGCCGTTTTCCGAATGCACCATGATCGAATGGAAGACGCGGGCGCCGGTCGCAAGCCCGAGCGCGTAGCTCGTCTCCTGCGTGGCGACTTCTTCCTCCAGGAGCGTCATCAGCGACGTGTGCGTGTGGCCGCGTCCATGAATTTCGTCGGCGATGTTGCGCACTTCCAGAAGCGCCGTGCTGCCCTTGTGCGCAGCGACGAAGGACCCGACACCCTGAACGCGGGTGATGGCACCTGCGGTTGCGAGTTCCCTGAGCGCTCGGTTGGCAGTCATGCGGCTGACGCCGAAATCGGCGACGATCTCGTTTTCCGAGGGTATGCGATGATGCGCCGGCCATTCGCCGCTTTCGATACGGCTGCGGATGAACTGCTTGACCGCCTCGTAACGCGGCACCGGGCCGTCTTCGAAAGCGAGTGTCTCGTTCCGTTTTCCCAGTGCCGTCATCGACTCACGCCCGCCTTTCCGCAACGCCGAACTAATCATGCGCATTCGCTCCAGAATCTTTTCGTTCATTTCGCGCTTGCGCGCCAGCGCAAAATATCTATAGTTCCATATACAACTACGTACAGGAAAATGCACATGGCAACTTTTCCCGTCAACCGGATCTTTGCAGAACGGGCGCTCCTGCCCGGCGGCTGGGCCGAAAACGTCGCGGTAACGCTCGACGCTTCCGGCCGGATTGCAGCGATCGAAACCGGCAGCGCCCCTGCTGAAGGCGACGAGCGCGTGACAGGGCCTTTGGTGCCCGCGATCGCCAACCTGCACTCGCACGCCTTCCAGCGCGCCATGGCCGGCCTTGCCGAAGTTGCCGGCAGCGGCGATGACAGTTTCTGGACCTGGCGTGAGGAAATGTACCGCACCGTCGGGCTGGTAAGCCCCGATGACGTCGAGGCGATCGCAGCCAAGCTCTACATGGAAATGCTGAAGGGCGGTTTCGGCCATGTTGCCGAGTTCCACTACCTACACCATCAGGCGGATGGCACCCCTTATGCAGACCCGGCCGAGATGTCGCTGCGCATCCTCTCGGCCGCCCGCACCACCGGGATCGGCCTCACCCACCTGCCGGTGTTCTATGCCCACGCCAATTTCGGCGGTGTCGACCCGAACCCCGGCCAGCGGCCGTTCCTGCACGATCCCGATCGCTTCCTGGCGCTGCTGCAGCGCCTGGAGCCGCTCTGCCGCGAGCAGGGCCACACGCTGGGCTACGCCATCCACTCGTTGCGTGCGGCAACGCCTGAGGAAATGCGCACGATCCTCGACGCAGCCCCGGTTGCCGGCCCGATCCATATCCACGTCGCCGAGCAGACCAAGGAGGTCGAAGACAGCCTCGCCTGGAGCGGCCGTCGCCCGGTCGAATGGCTGCTCGACGAAATGCCGGTCGATCAGCGCTGGTGCGCGATCCACGCGACCCATCTGACGGAAAGCGAACGCCAGCGCCTCGCCCGCTCGGGCGCGGTCGCCGGCCTTTGCCCGGCCACCGAGGCCAATCTCGGCGACGGCATCTTCCCGGCGGTCGAGTTCATCGCGGAAGGCGGCGTCTTCGGCATCGGCACCGACAGCCATGTGGCGACCAGCGTCGCCGAGGAATTGCGGCTGCTCGAATACGGCCAGCGCCTGCGCGATCGACGCCGCAACCGGCTCGCAACGCGCCCAGGCGCCTCGATCGGACGTACTATCTTCGATGCAGCGCTGAAGGGCGGCGCGCAAGCCTCCGGCCAGCAAACGTCGGGAATTACGGTCGGCGCCCGCGCCGATTTTGTCGTGCTCGACGGCGACAATCCGTACATCGCCGCCGCAAGCGGCAACCAGATCCTCGACCGCTGGCTGTTTGCGCTCGGCGGCGAGAGCGTTCGCGACGTCATGGTCGCGGGCGCGTGGAAGATCCGAAACGGACGCCACGACCGGGAGGAAGAGATCGACCGCGCCTTCGCGCGGGTGCTGATGAAACTCAAGTAATCGCCAAAGCCAATATCAAAACAGGGAACAGCTTTATGTCGATCAGCAAACTGAAACTCACGCTTGCCGCCACTGGCCTCGTGCTTGCCGCCTCCACCGGCAGCGCCAGCGCATCCTATTGCGGCGACGGCAAGACCGTTACCTTCGCCGGCATCGATTGGGAGAGCGGCGCCTTCATTACCGAGGTGATGAAGACCATTCTTTCGAAGGGCTACGAATGCCAGGTGGATTCGATCCCCGGCAACTCGGTGACGCTCGAACAGGCAACCGCCAACAACGACGTGCAGATCTTCGCCGAGGAATGGCTCGGCCGCTCCGATATCTGGAACAAGGCCGTCGAAGAAAAGAAGGTCGTCGCCGTCGGCAAGACCTTCGTCGGCGCCAGCGAAGGCTGGTTCGTCCCGGAATATGTCATCAAAGGCGACGCCAGCCGCAACATCGAAGCTAAGGCACCGGATCTGAAGGCCGTCTCGCAGCTTTCCGATCCGAAGATGGTCGAACTCTTCGCCGATCCGGAAGAGCCGACCAAGGGCCGCTTCCTCAATTGCCCGTCGGGCTGGACCTGCGAAGGGGTCAGCTCCGCCAAGCTCGAGGCCTACAAGCTCGGCGAAACCTATGTGAACTTCCGCCCGGGCACGGGCACGGCGCTCGATTCCGCCATCACGTCGGCCTATCTCCAGGGCGAGCCGATCCTCTTCTACTACTGGTCGCCGACCGCGATCATGGGCAAGTTCAAGCTCGTCCAGCTGGAAGAGCCCGCCTATAGCGAAGCCTGCTGGAAGGAGCTTTCGAGCGCCAACGGCAAGCGCGAAGAGGGCTGCGCCTTCCCGTCGGTCGACGTCTCCTACGGCCTCAACAGCACCTTCGCCCAGGAAGCGCCGGAGATCGTCGCGATCCTCGAAAAGGCGACCTTCCCGCTCGACGCCGTCAACGGCAGCCTTGCCTACATGGCCGACAACAAGGTCGACGCGACGGCAGCCGCCACCGAGTTCCTGAAGACCAAGGCCGATGTCTGGGGCAAGTGGGTTTCCGATGAAGCCCGTGGCAAGATCGAAGCCAGCCTGAAGTAATCCCGCAATTGCCAGGTCCGGGCTCCGCCGCACACGTGGCGGGGCGCGGCTTGGCCTCTTGCGACCATACCCGAGGCAAGCGCCATTGGTGGCCGCAGGAGGCGGCCGCCCTTGGCCCGAGCAAGGAACGTTTCCGATGTTTCCGGATTCTCTCAATCTCTCCATTCGCGGGCCGGTGAACGATTTCATCCAGGCGCTGGTCAGCGGCTATGGCTGGGTCTTCAAGGCGATCAGCGCCGTCATCCTGAAAGCCGTTCTGTTCATCGAATGGATCCTGCGCGGCCTGCCCTGGTGGGTCGTCATCCTGATCTTCATGGCGCTCGCCTGGCAGAGCTCCAAGCGCTGGACCCTGACGATTGCCGTTGGCGTTCTCCTGTTCTTCGTCGGCGTGCTCGGCCTCTGGGACCTGACGATGCAGACCCTGGCCTTGATGCTGATGGCGACGATCGTCTCGGTCGTGATCGGCGTGCCCATGGGCATCCTCGTCGCCAAGAGCCGCGTGATGCGCAACATCACCCTGCCGGTGCTCGACGTGATGCAGACGATGCCGAGCTTCGTCTACCTGATCCCGGCGCTCATGCTCTTCGGCCTCGGCAAGGTGCCGGCGATCCTTGCCACCATCATCTACGCTGTGCCGCCGCTCATTCGCCTGACCGATCTCGGCATCCGCCAGGTCGACCATGAGGTCGTCGAAGCCGCGACCGCCTTTGGCGGCAGCCCCAACCAGATCCTCTTCGGCGTCGAGCTGCCGCTCGCCACGCCGACGATCATGGCCGGCCTCAACCAGACGATCATGATGGCGCTGTCGATGGTGGTCGTCGCCTCGATGATCGGCGCGCGCGGCCTCGGCGAGCAGGTGCTGAACGGCATCCAGACGCTCGACGTCGGCAAGGGGCTGGAAGCCGGCATCGGCATCGTCATTCTCGCGATCGTTCTCGACCGCATCACGCAAGGTTTTGGCAAGAGCCGGACGGAGGATCCCCGCAATGGCTGATATCGAGATCCGCAACGTCTACAAGATCTTCGGGCAGGACGCGAAAGCCGCGCTCGCCATGGCCAAGGAAGGGCTCAACAAGTCCGAGATCCTCGCCCGCTCCGGCTGCAGCGTCGGCCTCAACAATGTCAGCCTGACGATCGGCGCCGGCAGGATCTTCGTGATCATGGGGCTTTCCGGTTCCGGCAAGTCGACGCTGGTGCGCCACATCAACCGGCTGATCGAGCCGACGAGCGGCGAAGTGGCCTTCGACGGCAGCAACATCCTGGACCTTGATGCCAAGGCGCTGCGCACCTTCCGCATGCACCGCGTCAGCATGGTGTTCCAGAGTTTCGCGCTGATGCCGCACCGCACGGTGCTGCAGAATGTCGTCTATGGCCAACGCGTGCGCGGCCTTCCCAAGGCCGAAGCCCGCGAGATCGGCATGAAGTGGATCGAGACGGTCGGACTTGCCGGCTACGACGCCAAGTTCCCGCACCAGCTTTCCGGCGGCATGAAGCAGCGCGTTGGCCTCGCCCGGGCGCTTGCCGCCGATACCGACGTGATCCTGATGGACGAGGCCTTCTCGGCGCTCGACCCCCTGATCCGCGCCGACATGCAGGACCAGCTGCTGCAATTGCAGCAGAACCTGTCGAAGACGATCGTCTTCATCACCCACGATCTCGACGAGGCGCTGCGCATCGGCTCGGAAATCGCCATCCTCAAGGACGGCCAGGTGGTGCAGGTCGGCACGCCGGACGATATTCTCGAACGCCCGGCCAACGACTATGTTGCCCGCTTCGTGCAACGCAGACAGGGACGCCCGGAAGCCCATGACTGAGACTGTCACTCTCGACGCGCCGTTGACCTGGCAACAGGTTGCGGCAGTCGCCAACGGCGCGCACCTCACGCTGTCCGACGCCGCACGCCAGCGCATCGTCAACGCGCGCCGGATCGTCGATGCCCTGGTCGAGCGCGGCATCCGCGGCTACGGCATCAACACCGGTGTCGGCGCGCTCTGCGACGTCATCATCGACCGAGAGAACCAGCAGGCGCTGTCGCGCAACATCATCCTCAGCCACGCCTGTGGCGTCGGCGAGCCGCTTGCACGGCCTGAAGCCCGCGCGGTGATGGCGGCCCAGATCGCCAACTTCGCCCACGGTTATTCCGGCGTGCGCATCGAAACGGTCGAGGCGCTGCTTGGCCTCATCAACGCCAACCTCATCCCCGACATCCCGTCGCGCGGATCCGTCGGCTATCTCACCCATGCGGCCGCAATCGGCCTCGTGCTGATCGGCCACGGAATGGTGAACGACGGCAAGAGCAGGATCGGCGGAGCGGAAGCGCTTGCCCGCATCGGCCTTGAGCCGCTCAGGCTCGAAGCCAAGGAGGGCTTAAGCCTCGTCAACGGCACGCCCTGCGCCACCGGCCTTGCGGCCTTGGCATTGTCGCGCGCGACCCGCCTGTTCGACTGGGCGGACGCGGCCGCCGCCATGACCTATGAAAACCTCGGCAGCCAGGCCAACGCCTTTGCCGCCGGCCCGCTGGCACTTCGCCGTTCCGAGGGGCTGGACGCGGTCGGCGCAACGCTGCGCGCCTATCTCTCCGATAGCCCGATGCTCGGCGAGACCGCCGGCACCCGCACGCAGGACCCCTTGAGCCTGCGCGCGGTCCCGCATGTGCATGGCGCTGCCCGCGACGCGCTGGCGCAGGTCGCCGAGGTCGTCGACCGGGAACTTGCAAGCCTCACCGACAACCCCGCGGTTTCAGGCACGCCCGAGGCGCCGGAGGTGCATTCGCAGGCGCATGCGGTCGGTGCCGCTCTCGGCCTTGCCATGGACAGCCTTTCGGTCGCCATTGCCGAAGTTGCCGCGATTTCCGAACGCCGGATCGACCGGCTCGTCAATCCTCTGGTGAGCCGCCTGCCGGCCTTCCTTGCCGGTGACAGTGGCGTCTCCTCGGGCTTCATGATCGCGCAATACACCGCCGCCTCGCTTGCCGCCGAAAACCGGCGACTGGCAGCCCCTGCGAGCCTCGATGGCGGCATCACCTCGGCGCTTCAGGAAGACATTCTCACCCACGCGACGCCCGCCGCCTGGAAGGCGCTGTCGATCGCCGACAATCTCGAAACGATCCTTTCGATCGAAATGCTCGCCGCATCCCAGGCCTATGACCTGCAGCCGCGCGGCCGCGCCGAGCGTACCGACGCGCTCTATAGGCGCATCCGTGCCCGGATCCCGACCTACGCCGACGACCGGCCGCTGAATGGCGACTTCGCCAGGATGCGGACGATCATCGAAGAAAGCCAGCCATGAAGACCCTTCGCGCCAGCACCTACAAACGCATGCCGTGGAAGAACGGCGGCGGCGAGACCGTGGAGATCGCAGTCTTCCCGCTTACCGCCTCGCTTTCCGATTTCGACTGGCGTGTCAGCATGGCAACCGTCGCCAGCGACGGCCCGTTCTCCAGTTTCCCGGGCATCGACCGCACCCTGTCGATCCTTGAGGGCAAGGGCATGCGGCTGATGATCGAGGGTCGCGAGCCGGTGGTGATGACGGGAGCATCGGCACCGCTCCCCTTCCCCGCCGACGCCACGACCTCGGCGACGCTGGTCGACGGACCGATTGTCGATCTCAACGTCATGACGAGGCGTGGAAGGCTGGCGCACAGCGTCAAGCGTCTCGCACTGGATCACCCGCAGACGCTGGAATGCACGGCGAAGACGACGCTCGTTCTTTGCTATGGTGGTGCCGTGCGCCTGACAACGGCGGACACCACAGCGGATCTCGCCGCCGGCGACACGGCCATCCTTGAAGCCGCAGCCGACGTCACCATCGAGCCTGCGGCTTCCGCCATTCTGTTCCTGATCACCATCGACAGGCCGGCCGCCTGAACGGGCGCCTGCAGGCGGATCATCCCCGGCGCAGATGCAACAGCGGATAGGGGCGCCCGGCATCGTCGACCGGCGAGCGCGCAACCACGTCAAAGCCCAACCGCTGATAGAAGCCTGCGCCCGAAACATTCTGCTCGTTGACGTCGACCGTCAGCACCGGGTGCAAGCTCGTCGCATGGTCGACAAGCCGCCGGCCGACGCCGGCGCCCCGCGCGTCCGCATGGACGAAGAGGGAATCGATCTGCGCGTCGCTCATGCCCATGAAGCCGAGCGGCTGATCATGTTCATCGGCGGCAATCCAGAAGTCGGCAGCGGGCAGATACTGGTCGCGCACCAGCGCCTCGATCGCAGCAAAATCCTCCGGCGTCAGGAAGTCATGGGTGGCGATAACCGCGGTCCGCCAGATCTCGAAGGTGCGCGGAAAGTCAGATGGACGGGAGGGGCGAACGGAAATGGTCATGAAAAATCACTTTGAGAATATTGGCCCGACGGCAGCGCGGCCGGATCCGCGAGGGTCCCTGCGCATTGGACGGGGGATGGTGAAATCGGTCGGCCGAACGTGGCTCGGCATGCGCGGCGCACCTTAGTCAAACAGGCGCCCACCGCAAGCCGTCAACCGGTCGCATCAAGGGCGCAACGCGGTTAAGAATTGAGCAACCATATTCCATGTTCCCCGGGGAACAGCGATCTCGACGCCACACGATAGTCTCCATGTCACGATTTCTAGCGACACACGCAAGCAAACGCAGGGCTCGGAGGACAAGGACATGATCAAAACCGCTTTCGGCGTCAACGTCACCGTACTGGTCTTCTCGATCACCGTGATCGCCATCATGCATTTCGCCCTGTCCCAATATCGGGCGGCGGAACTGGCCGATATCAACCTGCCGGACTATTCGACGATCACATCGTCGATCCACCGCTAAGGCCACATTCTCGCGGGCGACGGTCACAACCCGTGCCGACCGGCTCGCTCCCCCGAGATCTCAAACGCAAAAGGCGCTGCCATCGATCATGGCCAGCGCCTTTTTTGTATCGTTCAACGGCTTCCTGTATGACCGGAGGGATTATGATAGGGAACGCCGATTGAGCGAATCGCCGCTTATCGCCGCGTTGGCACGACATGCAGGAAGGCACGAAATGACGGATCCGCAAAACGAACTGAAACTCAGCGCCTTCACCTTCCACGAACAGGCCGTCCGCGCCTCCGTCGGCGGCAAGCAACTGACGCTCGATGCCCTCGAACTCGGCGGTGAAATCCTGGTCGTGCTCACCTGGCTCGGCAACACCGAGCGCGGCCTGCGCAAGCCGGAATATGTCCTACCCTTGAGCGCGGTGGCGCATCAGGAACTCAGCAGCGATCCCGAAGCCAAGTACAGATGGACAATCAGCGCACCGCTACCGCAATCCCTATTTGACGGCAGCGCGTCGAGACCGTTCAGACGGCAGTTCGGGGTGAAGAGCGGCCCGGCGCTGACTTTGCCGCTGGAACCGACCAAGCACTGAGGAGAGCGAGGCCAAAACGGCCACCGCGCGAAACATCACAGCGTGAAGGCGATGGACTCGTTTCCGTCGCCTCGCGGTCCGAGCTTCAGGAACACAGGACAAGCCGGAACATCCATGTCTTGCGGACTTTTAGGATCGGAATCTTCGGACTGAAACGGAAAAAATGGTAGCGGAGGAGGGATTCGAACCCCCGACACAAGGATTATGATTCCTCTGCTCTAACCTACTGAGCTACTCCGCCGGGTACCGCGTCAGGGCTTCGAAGTGGAAGCCGTCTTGACTGGACGGGCGGCTTATACGGCCCGCTTCCGCCCACTGTCAACCCAAGTCTCCGGGAAAATGTGAAGTTTTCACAACGGCCCGGAAATCAAGCGCTTCAGGCGGCCGCCGGGGCCGAAAGCAGCACCTTCAACGCCGCTTCGGCGCTGGCTTCGCGTTCCGATTTGCGAATGAAACCGCCGCCATAGACGCGTGCGTCCTCGCCGACGCCGGAATAGAGCGCGCAGGCCTGGCCGGGTGCGATGCCAGCTTCGCCTTCGGCAAGCTCCACATAGATGCCCTCGTCGTCCATCGCGAGCACGGCGGGCGCCGGCTGGCGGGTGGAGCGCACCTTGGCGAAACAGTCGAAGCCGCGCGCGGCCGCGACCTCGACGTCCTCGTCGCCCAGCCAGTTAACGTCGCGCAGGTACACGCGGCGGGTTTCGAGCGCCTCCTTGGGGCCGACGATGACCCGACGCGAGCGGGCGTCGAGATAGACGACATAGAGCGGCTCGCCGGTGGCGATGCCGATGCCGCGGCGCTGGCCAATGGTGAAGTGCAGGATGCCTTCGTGGGTGCCGAGCACGCGGCCATCGAGATGCACGATCTCGCCGGAAAGGGCGGCATTCGGCTTCAGCTTCGCGACGATGTCGCTGTACTTGCCCTGCGGCACGAAACAGATGTCCTGGCTGTCGGCCTTCTGGGCGACGACGAGGCCCATTTCCTCGGCGAACTTTCGGGTTTCCGCCTTGGAGTAGCCGCCGAGCGGAAAGCGCAGATAGTCGATCTGTTCCTGGGTCGTCGCAAACAGGAAGTAGCTCTGGTCGCGCTCGGCGTCGGTCGGGCGGTAAAGCGCCCGCTGGCCGGCATAGCGCGGACTCGGGCTCGGGCGCGAGCGGATGTAGTGGCCGGTCGCCAGCGCATCGGCGCCGAGCTCCTTGGCGGTTGCCAGCAGGTCGGCGAACTTGACCGTCTGGTTGCAGGCAACGCACGGGATCGGCGTTTCGCCGGCGATATAGCTTTCGGCAAACGGATTGATCACGGTTTCGCGGAAGCGCGCTTCGTAGTCGAGCACATAGTGCGGAATGCCGAGCGTTTCGCAGACGCGGCGGGCATCGTCGATGTCCTGGCCGGCGCAGCAGGAGCCGGCACGGTGCACGGCTGCGCCATGATCATAGAGCTGCAGCGTGATGCCGAGAACATCGTAGCCCTCGCGTTTGAGCAGGCCCGCGACCACGGAACTGTCGACGCCGCCGGACATGGCGACGACGACACGCGTATCTTCGGGCTTGCGGTCAAAATCGAGACTGTTCACGGGATCCAATCCGGCCTTCGGGCGGCGAACCAGACGCCTGCCCTGTTTACGCTTCATGCGATGCTGGCCGCGGCATACATTTTGCCGTCGGCAGGCTCTCGTGGCGACATATAGAAACTTGTCGGGGCCGCGGCAAGGCCGGCAAAGCCCGGACCTGCCGGCCGTTGGGCCTTGCTCAGATCAGTTTCAGCCGCATGGCGCGGGCGATCGCCTGCATGCGGTTGACGGCGTCGAGCTTGCGGGTCGCACTCTTGAAGTAGCTGCTGACCGTATAGGTCGAGATGCCCAAGATGATGGCGATCTCGTCGCTGCTCTTGCCCGCTGCAGCCCAGCGCAGACATTCCAGTTCGCGGCTCGACAGTTTTTCGCGTGTCGCGTTGCCGGTATCGAAGGTGCGTTCCAGGCATTCAAACAGTTGCACCAGCGTCAGGTAGAGCGTGGCGCATTCGACGCCCGTGGGCGCTTCGCGCCGGCCGGACAGCATGGCGACAAAGGGGTCGCCGTTGCTCGTGTGCAAAAGCACGGCGAAATGACGCGCCATTTCCGGATGGGCGAGCAGCCGGTGCACCATCGCCTCGTTCGTCGGCCTGGAGGCCACGTCGAGCAACTCTGGCCCGCCGGTAACGGGCAGCTTGGTGAAGCGCAGCTTGTCCACGAGCATGCTCGACTGGAAGGTCTCGCAGGCATCGTATTGGCGCACCAGCTCGGACGGCCAGTTGCTGAGCACCAGCCGCTCGGAGAAGCGCTGCTGTTCGGCAAGCGGCATGCGCGCGATCATGAAATGGCCGAAGCCATAACGCGAGATCAGCCGGCGCATGAGATGCAGAAGTTCGTACTCGGTGCGAACGGCAGCCGTGTCGATGTCCGAAAACATCTCGGCCGGTTCAGCCCCGTGCATCAAGGCCGGTTCATGCGATTCCTTCATCTGCGATCACCACATCCCCTGGCGCCACCGCGCCTGGTCGAGAGAATACAAATTACGCTCCACATCACCTGAAGCACGAACTTCACCCGGCAGACGAAATAAAGCTGCCCTGACCGGCCTGACCGCGCAAGAAACGCGTCCGGTTGCGAAGAATATGACGATGCACCAAGAATGAATGCGGGAGCGCACACGGCGCTCATCCTTTATTTCGGCGTCTCGTTACCAAAAATTTTAGTTAAAGTGAAATGTGGTATTTGCATGGCTCCCATGTCAATTCTGGGAGAATCCATGGGGATCACGCCCCAGTCCACAGAGACACGCGAAATACCCCCAAGAACTGACGGGGTGCGGTGGCGCTCGAAGCGCCCTTCGGAAGTGTCTCAAATTATGAGCAAATTGTTACTTGACGCTTAGGCAAATGTTAAATGTGGCAGGCTAAGGTCACGGTCATATGGTCTTGAGTTTGTGTAGAGAGTCCCATGACCGAAATGATGCGACCACGCGTGAAATATGTCATCGGCCCCGATGGCAGCCCTCTGACGATTGCGGACCTGCCGCCGGCCAATACCCGGCGCTGGGTGATCCGCAGGAAGGCAGAGGTTGTTGCCGCCGTGCGCGGTGGCCTGTTGAGCCTTGAGGAGGCGTGCGAACGCTATACCCTCACAGTCGAGGAATTCCTGTCCTGGCAGTCCTCGATCAACGATCACGGCCTTGCCGGCCTGCGTACCACTCGCATCCAGCAGTATCGCCACTAGTATTGCCCACCTGAGGGCCATAGGTCGCGCGGCGGCTCCGGGTATACCGGGGCCGCCGCCGTCGTTTATGGCCTGGCAGCTTTGGTATTTGCGCCCTTGCGGAAACGGTCTGTGCGCTGGCGGCGCATTCCGCTCGTCGCGAAACTGCGCTAGCTTCCGCAAGACAATCAAGCTCTTGAAGGACCGCCAGCATGGACATTGCACACGAGGAAACGGGATCGCACGGACGCTACTCGACGGTCGTCGAGGGCCACACCGGCGAAATGACCTATTCGAGAACATCGCCGCAATTGATCATCGTCGATCACACCCTCGTGCCCGATGCGCTGCGCGGCAAGGGCGTCGGCCAGGCGCTCGCCAAACACGCGATCGAGGAGGCCCGCAAGGGCGGCTGGAAAATCATTCCGCTCTGCCCCTTCATGAAGGCGCAGGCCATGCGGCACCCGGAATGGCAGGACGTCATCCAGGGCTGAGGCGGTCGACGACCCTCAAGTCTGAAAATGAAAAGACCCGCCCGATGGCCGAAGCCTCGGGCGGGTCTTTTCGTTTCGTCACGATCGTACCGGATCGGGCCATGCCAGAGACATGACCGGACATCTGCTCCGAAACGGACTGCGCGCCTCTTCAGCGAACAAATCCCCCGAGCCGGAGACGGCCGAGGGGATCAACCCGTTGCCAGATCAAAGCGTTGCTGCTTTGCTGCCCCGATCAGGCACAAAGCCACAGCCCTACGCGCGAAGGCGCGTCGATGTGTCCCGCTCTTCGAGGGCCGCCGCCTTTGCGTACTCGGCCTGCACTTCTTCGAGTGCGAGCTCGGCAGCATCCTGCTGCGCCTTCAGCTCGCGAATGGAGACCTGAAGGTTGTCGGCTCGTTGACGTGCGGCCTTGGCAAAGGTGGGATAGGCAAAGTGCTGGGGATCGGAGATACCCGACTTCTTTTCCTCGAAAATAATCTGGTTTTCCAGATCCTTGGTCATCCGCTCGAACTCAGCCATCATCATCTGAAGCTGGTTCAGCTGACGCTGCTTCTCCCGGACCTGAAACTCCTTCAGGCGGACAAGGCTCTCACGTGCTTTCATACGCAATACTCCCGTGGATAACGAGACCCCGGTTACTGATTTGGCCCGCGAGCCGGCCCGAACAGGGCCGGAAACGAAAAATCTTCAGCGATATTAACAAATGCCTACCGCTGGTAACCTTTCGTTTACGGGCATCGTTAATCATAGGCGTGATGATTTAAGGCTCCGTAAATGCTGAGGCACGAAATGTGA
>NZ_DASYGZ010000152.1:0-19966 GCF_035999135.1 Ensifer sp. | reverse complement strand
AACAGGGCGGCGAGCGCGAACAGTTTCACGGCCGGGGGGGATTTCTTCTGGTCGGGCATTTCATTCTCCAAGGCGGGCATTCTTCATGGCTGACGGCAATTCCGAGACGAAATCCTCCAACCAGATGTGGGGCGGTCGCTTCGCCTCGGGTCCGGACGCGATCATGGAGGAAATAAATGCCTCGATCGGCTTCGACAAGAAGCTCTATGCCCAGGACATCCGCGGCTCAATAGCGCATGCGACGATGCTCGCGCATCAAGGCATCATTTCTGCCGAAGACAAAGACAAGATCGTTCACGGTCTGAGCACGATCCTGTCAGAAATCGAAAGCGGCCAGTTCGAGTTCTCGCGCCGCCTCGAAGACATCCACATGAACATCGAGGCACGGCTTGCGACGCTGATCGGTCCGGCAGCGGGCCGCCTGCACACCGCCCGCTCGCGCAACGACCAGGTGGCGCTCGACTTCCGTCTCTGGGTCAAGGAAGAGCTGCAGCGCACCGAAAAGGCGCTGACCGGTCTGATCGCCGCCTTCCTCGACCGCGCCGAAGAGCATGCCGATACGGTCATGCCCGGCTTCACCCACCTGCAGACGGCGCAGCCCGTCACCTTCGGCCACCATTGCATGGCCTATGTCGAAATGTTCGGCCGCGACCGCTCGCGTGTGCGCCACGCCATCGAGCACATGGACGAAAGCCCCATCGGGGCTGCAGCGCTTGCCGGCACCGGCTTCCCGATCGACCGTCACATGACCGCCAAGGCGCTCGGCTTTGCCGGCCCGACGCGCAACTCGATCGACACCGTGTCCGATCGCGACTTCGCGCTCGAGTTCCTGTCGATGGCCTCGATCACCGCCACGCACCTGTCGCGCCTTGCCGAAGAAATCGTCATCTGGTCGACGCCGCAGTTCGGCTTCATCCGCCTGTCCGACGCGTTTTCGACGGGTTCGTCGATCATGCCGCAGAAGAAGAATCCGGACGCCGCCGAACTGGTGCGCGCCAAGACCGGCCGCATCAACGGCTCGCTGATCGCCCTTTTGACCGTCATGAAGGGCCTGCCGCTCGCCTATTCCAAGGACATGCAGGAAGACAAGGAACAGGTGTTCGACGCCGCCGAAAGCCTCGAGCTGGCGATTGCGGCCATGACCGGCATGGTGCGCGACGTGACCATCCGCACGGACCGCATGAAGGCGGCAGCAGGATCGGGCTATTCGACCGCGACCGACCTTGCCGACTGGCTGGTGCGCGAGGCGGGCCTGCCCTTCCGCGACGCCCATCACGTGACCGGCCGCGCCGTGGCGCTCGCCGAACAGAAGGCCTGCGACCTTGCGGATCTTTCGCTCGAAGAGCTGCAGTCGATCCATGCCGACATCACCGACAAGGTGTTCGACGTGTTGACGGTCGAAGCCTCCGTTGCCAGCCGTACGTCCTTCGGCGGCACCGCGCCGAACGAGGTGCGCAAGCAGATCGCTTGGTGGCGCGCCCGAAACTGAGGCGGGACGGGGCCCGCTGCGGGCGGTTTTCCGCCCGCAGAAACAGGGTGCACAAGCGCCTGAAAAATCGGTAAGACATCGCACCTGCATCCGTTCCCGCGAAGGAAAATCACGATGACATTCACGAAGGCAGCCCGGCTTGTGCTTCTGCTGGCGATCCCCGGGCTGGTTCTTGTCGGTTGTGGACGCAAAGGCGACCTCGACCGCCCCGGCTCGACCGCTCCGATCAACACCAAGGCGCCGGCCGGAACCGTCGAGCAGCAGGAAAAGCCGGACGAACGTCCCTTCCTGCTCGATCCCCTTCTCTAGGTCTTTTGAAACGACGCAATCCCTGACGGAAAACCGCCTCACCTTCTCCTGGGATTGCTCTAAACCGAGCTTGTTGCCGTGAACCATTTCCAGTACCGCGACGGAATTCTCTACGCCGAAGACGTGCCGGTCACCGACATCGCGCGTGCTGTCGGCACGCCCTTCTATTGCTATTCGACCGCAACGCTCGAACGCCATTACACGGTGTTCTCCAACGCGTTCGCCGATGTCGACGCGATGGTTTGTTATGCCATGAAGGCCAATTCCAACCAGGCGGTGCTCAAGACCCTCGGCAAGCTTGGCGCCGGCGTCGACGTGGTCTCGGGCGGCGAGCTGCGCCGCGCGCTCGCGGCCGGCATTCCGGCGAGCCGCATCATGTTCTCCGGCGTCGGCAAGACGCCGCAGGAAATGGACCACGCGCTCGAAGCCGGCATCTATTGCTTCAACGTCGAATCCGAACCGGAACTCGAGATCCTGAACCAGCGCGCCGTGCGCGCCGGCAAGCGCGCCCATGTCTCCTTCCGCATCAACCCTGATGTCGACGCCGGCACCCATGCGAAGATCTCGACCGGCAAGAAGGAAAACAAGTTCGGCATTTCCTGGGAGCGCGCCCGCACCGTCTACGCCCATGCCGCGACCCTGCCGGGCATCCAGGTCACCGGCATCGACATGCATATCGGCAGCCAGATCACCGAGTTGCAACCCTTCGACGCCGCCTTCAAGTTGCTGCGCGAACTTGTCGACACGCTGCGCACCGACGGCCATGCGATCGATCACGTCGACATCGGCGGCGGCCTTGGCATTCCCTACAAGGACGACAACAACCCGCCGCCGCTGCCCGATGCCTATGCGCAGATCGTCAAGAGCCAGTTGCAGTCGCTCGGCTGCAAGATCGTCACGGAACCCGGCCGGCTGATCGTCGGCAATGGTGGCATCCTCGTGACCGAAGTGATCTATGTGAAGGATGGCGGCGACAAGACCTTCGTCATCGTCGACGGCGCCATGAACGACCTCATCCGCCCGACGCTCTACGAGGCCTATCACGAAATCCGCCCGGTCCGCATCTCGGCAGCCAACGCGCCGCGCATCCGCGCCGACGTCGTCGGACCGGTGTGCGAGACGGGCGATTACCTGGCGCTCGATCGCGAGATGGCGATGCCGAAGCCGGGCGATCTCTTCGCCATCAGCTCGGCCGGAGCCTATGGCGCCGTGCAGTCCAGCACCTACAACTCCCGTCTGCTGATCCCCGAAGTGCTGGTCAAGGGCGACCGCTTCCACGTGATCCGCCCGCGCCAGGACTACGACGCGCTGATCGGGCTCGATTCCGTTCCGGACTGGCTTGAATAGGCTGAGCGTCCGACCGACGACAAGCTGTGGATCGCCCGGCCGGGCGATCACGATTGTGTTTGCGCCCTCGTCTTCGCCACAAACGATGGTATCCTGAACGTTGACATACGTGTGCGGTCTTGCCGACGCACGTCGCTTTTCTGCATGGGGTCAGCCACGAGCGTTGACGGGCGACCGAAAGGAAACTTGGGCGGATGACGCAATTCCGGCAGGATGAAACGCCACAACCGAAGTCGTTTTCGAGAACTCTGGCGCTGAAGCGGCTGCTGGCGCGCGCCGTGCTGGTTGCTGAACAGCTTCTGCCGCGCACCTTGGTGCCCGGCTCCATCGCTCTGCTTTTCCTCGCCTTCGCGTGGCTCGGCTTCTTCCGCGCCGCGCCACTCTGGCTGCATGCCGCGACCCTTTTCGCCTTCGCCATTGCCTTTCTCGCCGCCCTCGTCCCGCTCACGCGGATCCGCTTGCCGGCAAGCGCGGATGCCGACCGCATGCTGGAGGAACGCAACGCGTTGCCGCATCAGGCGATCCGCGTTCAGGACGACCGGCCGGCAACCGACAATCCCCTTGGCGAAGCGCTGTGGCGGGAACACCAGGCGCGCATGTCCCGCCTGATCGGCGCCCTTGAAACCGGCCTGCCGCGTCCCGACATCGCCCGCCATGATCCCTTCGCGCTGCGCGCGCTGCCGGTGCTTCTGGCCTGTGTCGCCTTTGCCTATTCCTATTCCAACCGCGCCGGCCTGATCGGCGACGCGTTCCGGCTGCCGCAGACATCGATGGAAGCGGCCAACATTCGCGTCGACGCCTGGGTAACGCCGCCGCCTTATACCGGCCGGGCGCCGATCTTCCTGACCGGGAGACCGGAAACCGCACCGGTGCCAGCGGATGGGGGCGTTATCACCATTCCTCAATTCAGCGATCTGACGGTGCGCATCACGGGCGCCGGTTCGGACGAACACGTGCGCTACGCCGAGGCTGGCGTGGCCGAGCCGGTCACCATCCCGGTGGTCGGCGAAGAGCCCGGCCGAGACGAGGCGCAGCCGAAATCCGCCGAACAGACCCCGGTGACGCCCGCCCGCAACCAGAATGCCGTGCGCAATCACGTCTACAAGGTCGTCAAGGACGGTGAGCTCGTGGTCGGCAACCAGCGCTGGGCTTTCAAGATCACCCCGGATGGCGTGCCGCAGATCGCCTTCGACGGCATTCCGCGGCCGACCGTCAACGCCGCGCTCGAAATCGCCTTCCTGGCGTCGGACGACTACGGCGTGGCGCAGGCCTGGGCGGAGATCAAGCCGCTCGACGCGCCGGCAGAGGGCGCACGTGCGCTCTATCCGTTGCCGGAATACCGTCTCGACCTGCCGCGCCGCAACGCACGCGAAGCCAAGGGCACGACCAGCCGGAACCTGAGCGAGCACCCGCTTGCCGGCAAGCATGTCCAAGTCACGCTCGTCGCCCGCGACGCCGCCGGACAGGAGGGCCGCAGCCCGCCGCACGATATGATCCTGCCGGCGCGCCAGTTCCTGCAGCCGCTCGCCGGCGCCGTTGCCGAGCAGCGCCAGGTCTTCGCGCTCAATGCCAACGATCTGCCGCGCGCCATCGATCTCAACGACGCCGTCACCGCGTTCGCGGAGGACTGGATCCCCAATCTCACGCATTTCCTGCTTCTGAAATCGGCGCGCAGCCGCATGGCGCTCGCCTACAATGACGACATGCTGCGCGACGCCGCCGGATATCTTTGGGAGATCGCGCTCGGGATCGAAGACGGAGACCTGTCGCTGGCCGAGCGGCGCTTGCGCGAAGCGCAGCAGGCGCTGTCGGATGCGCTGGAGCGCAACGCGTCCGACCAGGAAATCGCCAAGCTGATGCAGGAGCTGCGTCAGGCGATGCAGGAATACATGCAGGCGCTGGCCGAGCAGGCGATGAAGAACCCGCGCATGACCGGCAAGCTCGATCCTAACAACATCATGCGCCAGCAGGATCTGGAAAAGATGATGGACCAGATCGAGAACCTGGCCCGCTCGGGTGCCCGCGACCAGGCGCAGCAGATGCTTTCGGAACTGCAACGCATGATGAACAACCTGCAGGCCGGCCGCGGCCAGCAGCAGATGGGCGAACAGAACGATGCGATGCGCCAGCAGATGGACAAGCTTGGCAAGTTGATGCAGCAGCAACAGCAGCTGATGGACGAGACGTTCAAGTTCGACCAGGCGCTGCGCGACCGCATGCAGCGCGGAGATCCGCTGCAGGGTGAAGACAATGAACTGTTCGGCCAGGACATGCCGCAGGATCCGGGGCAACAGGGCGATCCGAACGGTCAGCCCAACCCGCTCGACGAGATGACCGCCGAACAATTGAAGGATGCGCTGAAGCAACTGAAGGAACAGCAGGACGCCCTTGGCAAGCAGCTGGGCGAGCTGAACCAGAGCCTGGAAAACATGGGCATCAAGCCGGGCAAGGGCTTCGGCGAAGCCAAGCGGGAAATGGATGGAGCCTCGGGCGCGCTTGGCAAGGGCCAGGGTGAACAGGCCGTCGGCAACCAGGGCCGCGCGCTGCAGGCATTGCGCCAGGGCGCTCAGGATATGATGAACCAGATGCAGAGCCAGGGCCAGGGTCCCGGCATGGGCGTGCCGCAATACGGCCAGAACGGGCGCGACCCGCTCGGCCGGCGGCAGCAGAACGTCGGCCCGAATTTCGGCGACCAGGTCAAGGTTCCCGACGAAATCGACTCCCAGCGGGCCCGACAGATCCTTGAGGAAATCCGCCGCAGGCTCGGAGACAGCCTGTCGCCGGAAGCCGAGCGCCAGTACCTGGAACGCCTGCTCGACATGCGGTGAGCGGGGCACGCGGCCCCGCTACACGCTTGCGCGTTGATCCTGCCCGTCGAAACCGTCACGGGCGGCATGCAATGGTCCGCCTTAGCGCCCCTCTCGGCTTACACCGACCTTTGAATTGCTGTCCTTCAATCGGCTACGATTAAAGGAAACATGCATTGGGATCGAAGGGCACATGCGGCCTGGAAGCGTCAGGCGGCCAGCGCCAGCGCCACCGCCTTGCGAATATCGGGAAGGGAAAAAGGCTTGGAGATCACGTCGACGATCTTGTCGTTGAGGTCATCGGCCCGCTCGCGCTGCTCGGCATAACCAGTCATCAGCAAAATCTTCATCGCCGGAAAGGCGGCAGACGCCTGGTGCGTGAGTTCGATGCCGTCCATGACGGGCATGCGGATGTCGGAGAGCAGAAGATCGAAGGCCCCTTCGTTGAGACAGGCAAGGCCATCGGCACCGTCGCCGGCCTCAACCGTTTCGTGGCCATCAAGTCTCAAGGCCCGCGCGACGAAGGAACGCAACGCGTCCTCGTCCTCGGTAATCAGGATCTTCGCCATCATGGCCTCCGCGTTCGCTTCCGGGTCCGGCGTTCACGCCGGCACCCGCACCTGATCCAGGAATACAGCGCGCGTGGGTCATTCAGGGACACACGACGCTGCAGCGCCGCTCATCCCTTTCGGAGAATCACTTGCGGCACGCCCCAAAACAACCAGCTTTTCGTTTGTGTTCGGTAAACGCGGAACGACCGGATTTTACGGCTGACGCCCCAAAACGGCACAGCTACTCGGCATCACCCGTGACGACGCCGACGAAAGGCAGCTCGCGGAAGGCATAGGCCACGTCCATGCCGTAGCCGACGACGAAGTGGTCAGGGCATTCGAAGCCGACGTAATCCGCCTCGAGATCGACCTTGCGCTTGACCCGCTTGTCGAGAAGCACGGCAATGGTGACATTGCGGGCGCCGCGCTCAAACATCAGTTCCTTGGCGAAGCGCAGCGTCCGACCGGATTCAAGGATGTCGTCGATCAGGAGCACGTCACGTCCATGCACGTCGCTGTCGATATCCTTGGTGATCTTGACGCCCTGCGACACCGTGCCGGTGCCATAGCTCGAGAGCGTGATGAACTCGACCTCCGGCGCAAGGCCGGCCGAATGCATGGCGCGGATCAGGTCCGCGGCGAAAATGAACGATCCCTTCAGCACCGCAATCACCAGGAGGTCCTGGTGCGGACCGTTGACGATCATGCCGGCAAGCTCGCTGTTGCGTGCGGCGATCGTCTCTGCCGTGTAAAGGGGCTCGATATTCTTACCGCGAACGACGGGCATCCAGGCTTCTCCAGCGTTTCATCCGGAAGGCCAACGCCTTCCCATGGGCGCCGCTTAGCACAATCAGCGCGGCGAAACACCGTTTTCAGCGAAGGAAACCGTTACATCGGGCATTTTTCCACCTGCATAGGGAAGCTTCGTCATGAAATGACGGCTCTCACCCGCTGCGATCACGGCGCCTTCGGGCATCACCCGCGTGGTCGTGACCTTGCGGCCATTGGCGGCGATCTCCACCACGACAACAGGCGACCGCTGCTCGACATCCGAGCGATTGTCGATCGAACCGTAGACGGAAAGAACCCGCAGGCCGCCGGAATAGTTGAGCGCGCTCGTCACACCGGAGATCGCAAGGGGCTGAACATCGGCCTGCCCGCTCCCGGCAAAGCCGACGATCGCGAGAAAGGATGCAAGCGCAAATCCCGCAACCAGTCCGGCAAAGCGCCGTGCGGGCATATCGCGAAGCCGCGTTTCCGCCATGCGCATCAGCCGAGCGGCAGGCGACGTGTCTTTCGCAACGACGGTCAAGGTCGGCCGGGTCTGCCGACGCGTGCTCCCGTTGTCGTTAAAGACCGGATAGGGCGTTCGCCGCGACGTGGCGGAGATGACTTCGAAGTCCGCGTCGACGAAATCGTTGCGTCGCGGTTGCGCCTTGCCACTACGGCCGGCGGGCTCGGGCGGCAGGAAATCGCCGTAGACGCCGGCGCTCGCCGAATTTTTTCGAAATGCCTGCATGATCGGCTCCTCCTGTCCCGCAAGAAGACACGGCGTTTTTTTGGCCGGCCTGACGCGGAACCATCGGGCAATGCCTGATCCCTGCGATGCAAGAATCTGGGCATTGCATCAAATCTTTCCGAGACGTAAACCGGAATGGTTAATGTTTCGGAAAGAGGTCGCGAAAGCGGCGCGATTTCATGAAAAATTAACCGTTGCTTAACCATGATTCCGCTTGCGGTTTTGCCTTTCGGGGCAGGTCGTCCTATGCGCGAGGACTGGCACCTGCCATCGGTTGCAGGGCTTGAGAGAGAGACTGGGCTGCCGCTTGATTCACTTTGAGAACGTCGGATTGCGCTACGGCATGGGACCGGAAATCCTCCGGGACCTGACCTTCGATATCCCGCGCCGTTCGTTCCAGTTCCTGACAGGCCCCTCCGGCGCCGGCAAGACCACGCTTTTGAAGCTGCTCTTCCTGTCCCTGCAGCCGACGCGCGGCCTGATCCGGATGTTCGACCGCAACATTTCGTCGATCCCGCGGGACGAATTCCCGATGCTGCGCCGCCGCGTCGGCATCGTCTTCCAGGATTTTCGCCTGCTCGAACATCTGACGACCTACGAGAATGTCGCGCTTCCCTTGCGCGTTCGCGGCAAGGAAGAGGCGAGCTACCGGGCCGACGTGATCGAACTCCTGAAATGGGTGGGCCTCGGAGAGCGCATCAACGTGCTGCCGCCGGTGCTTTCCGGCGGGGAAAAGCAGCGCGCGGCAATCGCCCGGGCGCTGATCGACCGGCCGGAAATCCTGCTTGCCGACGAGCCGACCGGCAACGTCGACCCGCCGATGGCCAGACGCCTCCTCAATCTCTTCCTCGAGCTGAACCGGCTTGGCACGGCGGTGGTGATCGCAACCCACGATCTGTCGCTGATGGATCAGGTCGAAGCCCGGCGCATGATCCTTTCGCAGGGACGGCTCGACATTTATGAGTGACAGCAGCGCACAGCGTCAGAACGATGCATCCGAACAGGCTCAGGAGCCGCAGCAGCGCCGCACGGAAATGCGCGTGCGGCCGACCGGCCCGATCGTGCCGTCGAGCAACGTTTCGGGCAACGCGCTGATGTGCGTGATCGCCATCATGTCGTTTCTGGCCTGCCTGACGCTCGGCGGCGTCAGCATGGTGCGGGCAACCGCGCAGAGCTGGCAGTCGCAGATCTCCCGCGAGATCACCATCCAGATCAAGCCCGACGACAATCTCGACATGGACAAGGCGCTGGCCGACGCCCGCGACCTGGCGCTGACCTTCAGCGGCACGACCGACGGCAAGATTGTCGACCGCGCCGCCACCGCCCGGCTGCTCGAACCCTGGCTCGGCGAGGGCCTCGACCTTGACGAATTGCCGGTGCCGCGGCTGATCATCATCACCATCGACGAAAACAATCCGCCCGACTTTCCAGCCATGCGCAAAGCCCTGACGGAAACGATCCCGCAGGCCTTTCTCGACGACCACCGCACCTGGGTCGACCGTCTCGTCGCCATGGCCAATACCACGGCGATGATCGGCACCGGCGTGCTCACGCTGGTCTTCTCGGCGATGGTGCTGACGGTGGTGTTTGCGACCCGCGGGGCGCTATCGGGCAACCGCCACATCGTCGAGGTGCTGCATTTCGTCGGCGCCGAAGCCGGTTTCGTCGCATCCGAGTTCCAGAAGCATTTCCTGCGGATCAGCCTCAAGGGCGCCGGCGCAGGCGGGCTGCTTGCGGCCCTTTCCTTTGCGCTTGCGGGCTTCTGGCAATCCCGCACGCTGGCAACGCCTCAGACCGATCAGGCGACCGCGTTGTTCGGCACCTTCACCATCGGCTATGGCGGCTACCTCGGCATCGCCGCGATCATCGTCGTCATCGCCATCCTGACGACGGTGACGGCACGCCTCACCGTCATGCGCACGATCTACGAGATCGATCTGATCCGTTCGGACCCCGGCCGTACGGATCTCTACCAGAGCTGACCCCCTGATGTTTCGCCGTGCCTCGATCTATTCCTTGCCGCAATCTGCGGCTATGTGAAGAGAATCATGATGGCGCGAGAGCTACGCGGGAACGGGATGGCCGGAGGAGACAAATGGCAGGGGGGAGCCGACGATCGCCGGCGGCCCCGTAGCCTCCTGCGCAAAATCCTTCGCAGAACCTTCTTCGTCCTGCTCCTGCCGCTGGCCCTCCTCATCGCGGCCTTCCTCAATTTCGCCGACACGGTCGCGTCACTGCAGCCGCCGACCCACCCGCGCGCCGATGCGATCGTCGTCTTGACGGGCGGCTTCCAGCGCATCGATCAGGCGGTGGAGCTTCTGAAGGGCGGCGCCGGCAAGCGCCTGCTGATCTCGGGCGTTCACCCCTCCACCACCGGCAGCCAGATCAGGCGAAACACCCAGAGCTCGGCCGACCTGTTCAAGTGCTGCGTCGACATCGGCCACGAGGCGATCGACACGATCGGCAACGCCACCGAAGCAGCGCAATGGATCCGCGACCGCGGCTACACCAGTGTGCTGGTCGTCACCAACAACTACCATATGCCCCGCAGCCTGCTGGAGCTTCGCCGCACCCGCCCGGAAACGGAATTCATTCCCTACCCGGTGGTCAATTCCGACCTGAAGACGACGAACTGGCTGAGAAACCCGATGGTGTTGAAGGCCATCATGCTGGAGTTCGGCAAGTATACCGTCGCCTCGCTGCGCGATCTGGCCGGCGCAAGCCCGACGAGCGGCCTGCGCACCGATGCCTCCCGCGCCACACCGGCCGAAGAATAGTCCGCGCGATTGCTGCCGGCCGCAAAGTGAAGACCGGCGGTTTTCCTTTGTCGCTTATT
This sequence comes from Ensifer sp., assembly GCF_035999135.1. GTDB lineage: Bacteria > Pseudomonadota > Alphaproteobacteria > Rhizobiales > Rhizobiaceae > Ensifer. Next base: position 9,108 of record NZ_DASYGZ010000152.1, on the reverse strand, counting down.
CGTGTACGCAGCGATCAACCGGCCCAACCGCCAGTCCTTGCAATACTCGCCAACGAGAGCGTGCCCGATGATCGTCTTGCGTTCGATCCTTTTCAATACGGTTTTCTACGCCAATCTGATCCTGCAGATGATCGTCTTCACGCCGGCATATTTTCTGTTGCCGCGCAAGAAGGCGTGGTTCGTGCCGAAGAACTGGGCGCGCAGCAATCACTGGCTGCTTGAGAAGATGGTCGGCACGACGTTTAAGGTCGAAGGCCTCGAGAATATCCCTGATGTGCCCTACATCTTCGCGCCCAAGCACCAGTCCTTCTGGGACGCCTACGCGCTGCTTCCCTGGCTCAGCGATCCCCTCTACATCCTCAAGCGCGAGCTGACCTGGATCCCGCTTTTCGGCTGGTACGTCCTCAAGCAGCGCATGGTGCCGGTGAACCGCGCGGCGCGCGGCAAGGCAATGACCGGCGTGATGAACCGGACCAAGCAGGAACTGGCGACCGGCCGCGAACTGATCATCTATCCGGAGGGCACGCGCCGTCCGCCCGGCGCGCCGCCGGAATACAAGTACGGCATTGCCCGCCTCTACCGTGATCTCGGCGTTCCGGTCGTACCGGTCGCCATGCATCCGGGCCTCTTCTGGCCGCGGCGCAAGTTCCTGCGCTTCCCCGGCCACTTCAAGGTCCGCATCCTTCCCCCGATCGAGGCCGGCATGGACCCGGACGCGTTCCTCGCCAAACTCGTGGAAGTGACGGAAAAGGCCAGCGACGAGTTGCTGATCGAAACGGTGCGGGACAACCCGCATGTGCCCTTGCCGCCGAGCGCCGAGCAACGGCTGAAGGAACTGCGCGCGGCAGGTCAGGCCTGATCGCTCAGGCCGCACCGGATGGCAGCGACCGATCAAGCAGCCCGACCACCTCTTCGAGCCAGTGGTCGCGGATGCCCATCTCCTTCAGGTGCGCAAGCGTGTTGAAGACATAGTCCGTGTTCGGTCCGGACTTTCCGGTCGAAACCGCGACGATGCCGGCAGCCTCGGACGTGGAGAGCGCGCCTGCATACTGCACATGGTTTCGGTCGATGACATAGGCGAGCGCCGGCACCCGTCGCCCGTCGGAAAGGAGCACCGGCATGGTGCGCTCCTTGTAGACATGCGTCACAAGCTCCCGCTCACGCAGATAGTCGACGACATGCGCCTGGGTTCCCGACGCGACGCGAAATGCCGTGCCGATGCAGGAGCCGCCACGGTCGAGCCCGAGAACCAGCCCCGGCCGCTGTTCGGTACCCCGGTGTACCCAGGAATGCACACACAGCGAGCGGCGGAAACCGAAGGCGCGCGCCGTCAGTTTCTCCTCGAAGGCAAAGCCCGGATTCCACATCAACGAGCCGTAGCCAAAGACCCAAAATTCGTCCATATCCACTGTCATTCAACCCGCGCTGCCCGCTCTCACCGCCGAATCACGATCGGCCCCCGTGGGACGGTCGGCCATGTCGGTTTCTACGGCACGGCATCCCCGCACGAAAGAGACAAGCTCCCGCTCGTGCACCCGATGAAAAGAATAGTTTTGCGGATCGACGGCGCCACCCGAAAGGCAGCCACTATCCTGTTTTGTGTGAGGTACCCGCGCCCATGTCGGCCACCGAAGTCTCCAACCCCTCGCCGATCGCCCGAAAGTTTCGCTGGCTGACGGCAGGCGTCGTGCTCGTCGCCGGTCTTTATTCGGCAGGCTGGTTCCTCGCCGCCGACCAGATCGAGAAGCGGCTGACGACCCGGCTCGCCGAAGGGCAGGCAGCCGGTCTCGGCGGCGAATGCACGAACATGGACGTGCGCGGCTTTCCGTTCCGCATCGGCCTCTTCTGCGACAAGGTCCATCTCGACGATACCCGCCATGGCACGTCGGCCTCCTTCGGCGCGCTGCGCACGGCCGCGCAGGTCTACCAGCCCGGCCATGCGGTGATGGAACTCGACGGGCCGGCGGAAATCCGCGCTTCGCCGGGCCTCAACATCTTCGCCGACTGGACGTTGCTGCACGCCAGCGTCCGCGCCACCTTGTCCGGTCTCGAGCGAACCTCGCTCACCTACGACAATCTTACCGGACGGGTACGGCTGCCGCTCGAGGGCGACGGGCTTGGCTTCGGCGCCAGCCATGGCGAACTGCATCTGCGCCAGAACGGCGCCGATCTCGATGCCGCCTTGAGCGTCGACAAGCTGGACATTCGACCGGAAGAGGGCCCGAGCCTGGCGCCACCGGCCACGGTCGCCGCAAACCTGACCTTCACGGACAAGGCCGCGTGGATGACGGCGCCGCCGACGCCTGAGATGTTTCGCGGCAGCAAGGGCGAACTGAGGCAACTGACCCTCGATCTCGGCTCCGGCATGAACGCCAGGCTCTCCGGACCGTTTTCCGTCAACGACAAGGGGCTGATCTCCGGCGAGTTCTCGCTGACCATGACCAACATCGAAGCGTGGCGGGCCAACCTGGTCACGTTGATCCCTGACAATGCCAACCTCGTCGACAACACCGCCAACATGCTGAAGGCGCTCGCCAACGGCAAGAACGAGGCGACGGTGAAGCTCAACGTGCGCGACGGCACGGCGTTTCTGGCATTCATCCCGATCGGCGAGTTGCCGACCCTCTGATCACGACCCGCCCCCTGGGCATCCGAAAAAAGAGCGAAAACAGAAAAGCCCGGGGTGCGGATCATTCTGCTACCCGGGCTTTCCGTGAGGAGCAAATGCTACTTCTGGTCCATGGCGTGCCGGCCGAAGTCCGGCATTGCCGTGTCCTGGCCTGCCTGGATGATCGAGCGGCGGATGGCGCGGGTGCGGGTGAAGAGATCGAACAGCTTGTCGCCGTCGCCCCAGCGGATCGCCCGCTGCAGGTAGGCCAGATCCTCCGAAAACCGCGCCAGCATCTCCAGGATTGCGTCCTTGTTGTGCAGGCAGACGTCACGCCACATGGTCGGATCGGAGGCGGCCAGACGGGTAAAATCGCGGAAGCCGGATGCCGAGTACTTGATCACTTCGGACTCGGTCACCGTCTCCAGATCGTCGGCCGTGCCGACGATGTTGTAGGCGATGATGTGCGGCAGGTGCGAGACGATCGCCAGCACCTTGTCGTGGTGCTCGGCGTCCATTTCCTCGACCATCGACCCAAGCGTCTCCCAGAAGCGACGAAGCCGTGCCACCGCTTCCTCGTCTGCCCCTTGCGGTGGCGTCAGAATGCACCAGCGGCCGCGGAAGAGGCCGACGAAGCCGGCGTCCGGCCCGGAATGCTCGGTGCCGGCGATCGGATGCCCCGGCACGAAATGCACCGTGTCGGGCAGGTGCGGCGCCATCTGGGCAATGACCGATCCCTTGGTCGAACCGACGTCGGTGACGATGGCGCCGGCCTTCAGATGCGGTGCGATCTCGGCGGCGACTGCGCCGGACGCGCCGACGGGCACGGACACGATGACGAGATCGGCGTCGCGAACGGCCTCGGCGGCCGATAGCGTGTAGCGGTCACCGAGCCCAAGCTCCTGCGTGCGCTTCAGCGTCGCTTCGCTGCGGGTGGACACGACCAGCGTGCCGGCAAGCTGCTTCTCGCGGATGTCGCGTGCGATCGACGAGCCGATCAGGCCGATACCGATGAGAGCAATCGTTTCAAACTGTTGAGCCATTACTTCTGTCCCATGAATTCGGTCAGGGCCGCGATCACACCCTCATTCGCTTCCGCCGAGCCGATCGTCATGCGCAGTGCATTCGGAAAGCCATAGCTGCCCACGGCGCGCAGGATGTACCCGCGGCTCGTCAGGTAGTGATCGGCCTCTTCGGCGCGCTTGCCGTCGACATCGGGAAAGTGGATCAGCACGAAATTCGTGACCGACGGCGTGATGCGAAGGCCGATCGCCGACAGCGCCTCGCTGGCGCGCGCAAGCCAGGTCAGATTGTGGTCGACCGCCGTCGCAACGAACGCCTGGTCGCGGATCGCAGCGGCACCTGCGGCAATCGCCGGCGCGCTCAAATTGAACGGTCCACGGACGCGGTTGACTGCGTCGATGACGTCCGCCGGGGCATACATCCAGCCGATGCGAAGACCGGCAAGGCCGTAGATCTTCGAAAACGTGCGGGTCATGACGACGTTGCGGCTGGCAGAAACGAGCTCGAGACCGGCCGCGTAGTCGTTGCGGCGGACATATTCGGCATAGGCCGCATCGAGCACCAAAAGAACGCCCTCGGGCAGCCCGGCGTGCAGACGGCGCACTTCGTCGACCGGGATATAGGTGCCCGTCGGGTTGGCCGGATTGGCAAGGAAGACGATCTTCGTGCGCTCGGTCACCGCCGCAAGAATGGCGTCGACATCGACGCGCGCATCCGTCTCCTTAACGGTCACGGGCGTGGCGCCGGCCGCAAGGATCTCGATCTTGTAGACGAGGAAACCGTGCTCGGTGATGATGCCTTCGTCGCCCGGACCGAGATAGGTGCGGCAGACGAGCGCCAGCAATTCATCAGAGCCGTTGCCGCACATGATGTTGGCCGGATTGAGCCCATGCACGGCGCCGATCGCCTCGCGCAGCGCCTTGGCCTGGCCGTCCGGATAGCGCTCCAGATTGAAGGCGGCGGCCTGAAAGGCCTCGATCGCTCGTGGGCTGGCCCCGAGCGGCGTCTCGTTCGACGAAAGCTTGTGCACCTTGGCGACACCCGGCGCATGTTCCTTGCCGGGAACGTAAGCGGCAATATCCAGAATGCCGGGACGCGGTTCGGGGCTCTTCGAGGCAAGGCTCATCGGGTCAGCTTTCTATGGCCATCAAAGTGCTACAGCGACCCTTGTCGCGCCTGCGCGGGCACAGCGACGCTGTAGGAGGAAAAGAGGTCAAGCCATTACCGGTGCGGGCGACTTTTGTCGAGGGTCGGCCACGATTGCGGCATGGTTCAGCGGACGGAGCGCGGCCGGTCGCGCGTGCTCGGCACGCCCTGCGGCGCCAGCACCGGCACGAAGACCCGTCGCGAGGCACGGGCTGCGACCGGCAGACCCTGGTAGAGCCGCTTCTGTGCCTCGACGACGATGACGCCGGAGAACACCGGCCAGAGGGAGCGGCCGAGCCGCTCGAACCAGCGACGCAGGCCCAGGATGATCTTGAGCTTGGATGGCGGAAAGAACAGCGCCTCGGACGTGGCACCCGGGGTGAAGTTCGTCTCGCGCAACAGCGCGGTCAGCTGGCTGCGCGAATAGGGCCGCCCGGAGCCGAAGGGCGTGTGCTCCATGCGCGCCCAGACGCCGCGCCTGTTCGGCACCACGATGACGAGACGTCCGCCGGGCGCCAGCACCCGCCAGATTTCCTTCATGGTCTCGCGCGGACTTTCGGCGAATTCCAGTGAATGCACCATCAGCACCCGGTCGATCGAGGCGTCCGGCAGCGGCAACTCCTCGTCAAACACCAGCGCCGTCGAGGACAGTTCGGCAACCGGCCAGTTCACCGCCCCCTGCCCTGCCGGCATGAAGGCGAAGGTGCGCTCGGTGTCCTTGCGGAATCGCTCGAGATAGGGAACGGCATAGCCGAGGCCGACCAGCCGCTCGTCCGGCAGGCGGGCCCAGACGGACGACAGCGCCATGGTAACGGACTGCTCGGCCATCCGGCCAAGCTCGGAGTGGTAGAATTCGCGAAGGTCGACGATATCGGTGTGCATTCGCAACATGTTAGCTTGGAAGCGGTAGACTTCAAGGCAGGCCTCGCTACATTCGGCTTCATCTGACCCCGCCTCGACCGGAGGGCACGCCATGGCCGCACTCGACCTCGACCTCTTCCTCTGCCGCACCGACAATTTCGGCGTGCTCGTTCATGACCCGGAAACCGGCATGACCGCCTCGATCGATGCGCCGGAAGAGCAACCTATCCTCGACGCCTTGCAGCGCCGCGGCTGGACGCTGACGCACATCCTGACCACACACCATCACGGTGATCACGTGGCCGCCAACGACGCGCTCAAGTCGCGCTTCGGCGCAACCATCATCGGCCCCGATGGCGAAGCCGCAAAGATTCCCGGCCTCGACCGGCCGGTTCGCCACGGTGAAGCCTTCGATTTCGCCGGCCACCCGGTCGAGGTCATCGAAACGTCGGGCCATACCGCCGGCCATATCTGTTTCCATTTTCCTGAAGACAAGTTGCTGTTTGCCGCCGACACGCTGTTTGCGCTGGGTTGCGGACGGCTTTTCGAGGGAACGCCGGAGGCGATGTGGCAGTCACTTGGCAGGCTGATGGCACTGCCGGATGACACGACGGTCTATTTCGGCCACGAATACACGCTTGCAAACGCCCGTTTCGCGGTGACCGTCGATCCTGAAAATGCCGAACTCAGGGCACGGGCGGCCGAAATCGAGGAAACCCGTTGCGACGGCGGTTTCACGGCGCCAACGACGATCGGCCTGGAGAAGCGCACCAACCCGTTCCTGCGCGCGGCAGATGCCGGTATCCGCGCCCATCTCGGCCTCAAGAACGCCAGCGATGCCGCGGTCTTCGCGGAGATCCGCAAGCGCAAGGATCACTTCTGATGGCAGCGATCGCGGGGCAGACGGCAGCGGACGTCATTGGCGCGCTCGGACTGACGCGCCACCCGGAAGGCGGCTGGTTCACCGAGACATTTCGCGATACCGCCGGCGGGCCACGCGGCCACTCGACGGCCATCTACTACCTGTTGGAACATGGCGAACGCTCGCACTGGCACCGTGTTCGCGACGCGGCCGAGATCTGGCACTACTACGCCGGCGCGCCGCTCGCGCTCAGCATCGCCGCCGACGGCGAGCCCGCCGAAACGCTGAGGCTCGGTCCCGACATTCTCGGCGGCGAGCGCCCGCAGGGTCGTGTCCCCGCCAATTGGTGGCAGTCCGCCGCCTCGCTCGGAGATTGGACGCTGGTCGGCTGCACGGTCGCGCCGGGCTTTGATTTCGAGGTCTTCGAGATGGCCGCTCCCGACTGGCAGCCGCCCGAACGCGCGTAACGCCGCCTATTCCGCCGGCTGCGGTTGAACGCGCTTGCGCAGGATGACGTCCTTGGCCGCAAGAGCCGCGCCGCCGGCGACGAACAGGCAGGCAAGCGCAATACGCCAGGACGGCTCTGCAAAACCGAACAGGACGAGGATCAGCGTCGACAGAACAGGCGCGGCATAGCTCGATACGCCGAGCAGCTGGATGTTGCCGTTCTTTACGCCGAAATCCCACGCATAGAAGGCCGCACCGACCGGGAGCAATCCGAGCCCGGCGACAGCCAGCCATTCGAACGTCGTCTCCGGCCATATAGTCGTCTCGAGCGCGAGGTGGCAGGCGAAGGACAGGAACGAGGTGGCAAGGCAGAAGCCGGTCACGACATCGGTCGAGACCGCCTCGAAGCGACGGGTGATCAGTGAATAGCCGGACCAGGTGAAGGCGCACAGGAACGCTGCGCCATAACCGACCAGATAGGCCTCGTTGAAGGCGACGCCGTTGCGCGCGACGATCAGGATCGTGCCAACCAGACCGGCCAGCGCACCGGCAATGTGGTACCAGCGCAGACGTTCTCCCGGCAGGAGAGCGGAACCGACGACGATGAGCAGCGGCCAGAGATAGGCGATCAGCCCGGCCTCGACCGCCGGCGCGTTGCGCAGCGCCGTGAAATAGAGGAAGTGGTAGCCGAACAGTCCGGCGATACCGATTACCCAGACTTTCGCGGGCTGCTTCAGCAAGGCCAGACGCGCGGGTCTGAGGGCCAGCACGACCAGTCCGGGCAGGCTGCCGATCAGAAAGCAGACCGCCGAGAGCTGGAACGGCGGCATCTTGCCCGACGCCGCCGTGAACAGAGCCAGCAGCGACCACATCAGAATGGCGGAAAAGCCGATCAACGTTGCCTTGAATTTCATAGTCGTCCCCCGCACGCGATTTCTCTTCACGGAAATCTGCGCCACAAAATCATCTTCGGTCTGAACTTAACCTTTTAGTTAAGCGACGTCGCGCGTCAACCACCAAAACGCGTCGCGGAAACCGTGACGGGCCCGAGCTTGGTCGGGATGCGGACATAGACGGGCGCGTAGACGTTCACGGCCTCGGCCTTGGCAAACCAGATTTCCATCGTCTGCAGCCGGCGCAGATATTCGACGTCTTCGCGCCCTTTCTTGTAACCGGCCTTCGGCACGAAACGGATGCCGCACACGATCACGTCGCCCTCGAAGCCCTTCGTCTTGAAGGGTCGGGTTCCCTTCGACGACAGCTTGATATCGAGCCGCGACTCGCCGTCGAAGATCGGCAACGTATTCGGGCAGACACGCGCCTGCGCCGGAATGATCAGGCCCGAAAGCGGATCGAGAACGTCGCGCATGTCGCGAGAGGTGACCGGCACCCAGTTCTTCGGCAGCGGCGTGCGCTTCGGCGTCATGCTCGCTCGCACGACATCTCCGTTGCGATAGGTGACACTGATCGCCCTGCTCTTCGAGCCACTGCGATAGGACATCTGGTATTGCGAGGCGTGGAGAAAATCCTTGCCGACGACGCCCGATACCCTTGTCTGGCCGGACGTCCGGCTGAGGATGTCGAGCAGACCGGCCGAATTCAACGTTCCGGATATCGTGTAGCGATTCTTCTGGAGTTCGGTGTGGAAGGAGGCCCGCGCCACCGGCAGACCGGCCAGCGAGATGCTGTAATCCGTCAGATGTTCGACATCGGCAGCCGACGCCGCTGTGGAAAACGCGACCACGGATGAAAGCGCCGCCGCGCGAAGGCCATTTCGCAACTTCATGCCTTAAGAAATCCATCACTTGAATATCGCCGCAATGCCCTGAGATGCAGGCACTTTGCGGCTTTTCTACGCCACGTTCGCCATAGCCGCGCGCAGGGCCTAACCCTTGCTGCGAGCGCGTCCTCGCTATAAGAAATAGCGCATAGCCAGACCGCTTGGAATGGCCATTATTCTTGCTCACGCGACACCTGCGCACCGCAAAACAAGCGGGAAAAGCCGCGGATTTCCGAGAAAGCAAGAGGTTTGGCTTGACGGGCGGGCCGTCTCTGACTATAGAACCGCGACTTTCCAATAATGGCCTAGGAACGCGGCCTGGGCTCTGGGCCCGCTACCGCATTGTCCGGCGGCGATAAAGAAATAGGTGTACCATGTCCC
>NZ_DASYGZ010000145.1:0-16381 GCF_035999135.1 Ensifer sp. | reverse complement strand
GGGCTGCACGATGAAAAAAACCATTCTCGGTCTCTTTGCCTTTTCGATGATGTCCGCGACGGCTCTGGCCGCCGACATCAAGCCGGCGATCATCTACGATCTCGGCGGCAAGTTCGACAAATCCTTCAACGAGGCTGCCTTCAACGGCGCCGAGAAGTTCAAGACGGAAACGGGCGTCGAATACCGCGAGTTCGAAATCGCCAACGACGCCCAGCGCGAACAGGCGCTGCGCCGCTTTGCCAGCGACGGCAACAGCCCGATCGTCATGGCCGGCTTCAACTGGGCGGCTTCGCTCGAAAAGATCGCGCCTGAATATCCCGACATCAAGTTCGCGATCATCGACATGGTCGTCGAGAAGCCGAACGTCAAATCGGTCGTCTTCAAGGAACAGGAAGGCTCGTACCTCGTCGGCGTTCTCGCCGGTCTCGCCTCCAAGTCGAAGACCGTCAGCTTCATCGGCGGCATGGACGTTCCGCTGATCCACAAGTTCGCCTGCGGCTATGTCGGCGGCGCCAAGTCGACCGGCGCGGACGTCAAGGTTCTCGAAGCCTACACCGGCACCACGCCGGACGCCTGGAACGATCCGGTCAAGGGCGGTGAAATCGCCAAGTCGCAGATCGACCAGGGCTCGGATGTCGTCTACCACGCCGCCGGCGGCACGGGCGTCGGCGTCCTGCAGGCGGCAGCGGATGCCGGCAAGCTCGGCATCGGCGTCGATTCGAACCAGAACGGCCTGCAGCCGGGCAAGGTTCTGACCTCGATGCTCAAGCGTGTCGACGTCGCCGTCTACGAAGCCTTCACCGCTGCCAAGAACGACAAGTTCGAGTTCGGCATCTCCAACCTCGGCCTCAAGGAAGATGGCGTCGGCTACGCGCTCGACGACAACAACAAGGCGCTGATCACGCCCGAGATGCTCGATGCGGTGGAGAAGGTGAAAGCCGAGATCATTGCCGGCAAGGTCCAGGTCCACGACTACATGAGCGACGAAGCCTGCCCCTACTAAGGCCTGGCTGACTGCTGACAAGAAGGCCGCCGGTTCAGAAGAACCGGCGGCCTTTTCCTTTGGACATGTGCCACGCGGGCGATCAGTAGTGCGGCGGCTTGGTGATTGCCGGCGCGTCGAACGATTGCTCCTCAAGCGACAGGAAGCGTTCGGTCAGGCGATCGAGCTTGGCGCGCGTCTGCTCCACCACCTTCCATTGCTCGGCGAGCTGGTCGGAAAGCTCCTCGATCGTCTTGGCCTGATGGGCCACCGTTTCCTCGAGATGGGTAATCCGCTCGTCGGTCGTCATCATGTCCGTAAACTCCAATTCAGCGCTCACGGCGCCGTTGGCGGCAGATTGGCCACGACGGGCCGCATGTCAAGCAAGCAGCCCTCAAGCCTCGGCATCAAGCCCTGGCCGCCATCCCGCCCGTCAGCGAAAACCCTGGGTCCTTTGCCGAAAGCCGCTTGTGCAGATGCACCATCAGGCCGGCGGCGAAGAGCGGTGTCAGCAGGTTGACGAAGGGAACAGCCAGGAAGGCTGCGAGCAGCAGGCCGGCGAGAAACACCGTCGAGCGGTGCTTGGCACGGAAAAGGCGCGCCTCGGCCGGCGGACGATAGCGCATCGCCGCAAACTCGAAAAACTCCCGGCCGAGCAGGTAGCCGTTGACGAGGAAGAAGGCGATGAGGTTGACGCCCGGGACCAGCAAGAGGAAGAGCGCCACCAGGTTGCCGAGAATGACGACGCCCAGGAACTTCAGCGATCCGGCGATCGCTTCGGCAAGCGGCAGCGCCCGGCCCTGAGACTCGTTCGGATAGTCGCGCTTTTCGATCACCTCGGCGACGTCGTCGAGGAAGAAGCCGGCGATCAGCGCCGTCACCGGAGCAAGAAGCAGGGCAAGCGCCAGCGCCAGGCCGAGGCTTGCGAAGATCCCGACGACGAAGGTCAGCCAGCCGGCCCAGGCGGGCGTGCCCGGCATCAGCGTATCGATAAAGGGAAGCGCCATCCAGATGAACAGCTCGCGCACGGCAAACCAGAGCGCGACCAGCGCCAGGATCGTCAGGCCAAGTACCTTCCAGAACACCGACCGGGTCTCGGGCGCCAGCAGATTGGCAAGAGAAAGCCGAGCCGCGTCCAAAATCATCATTGTCCTCCAGTGTCAGCTTACGACTCCACACGCCACCGCAGGCGCGCCAAGGTCGCTGTCGTGATTTGAATGGCTGCACGTTTTGTCCCTTGATCGAGACACGATCGGGGAAACATGCAGTAACCTCGATGAGGCATGTAGGCAGAGGGGCAGGCAGCGACAAGAGATGGGCGCAGGCGGCTTCAGTCTTTATGCAAGATTCATCTGGCTCGCCTATGTGGAGCATGGAAAACGCCATGGGCGGCGATATGCTAGACAATACAGAAGAGCGGCCGGGGCGACGGCAGCGACAGGCGGAGGACAACATGACAAGACCAACAACACTCGCTGGCCTCTCGGTGCTCGTGCAGGACGGCAAACTCGACCCCACCGATCTTGTCGATCAGACCTATGCCGCCATCGACGCCCATGGCGACCATGCCGTCTTTACCGAACGCACACGCGACCGCGCCAGGCGCGATGCGGAAGCGGCGGCACGGCGGTTGCGCGCCGGCCGATCCCTTGGTCTGCTCGACGGCTTGCCGGTTGCGTGGAAGGATCTGTTCGACATGGCCGGCAGCGTGACCACCGCCGGCTCGACCGTCCTTAAGTCAAATGCCGCGGCAACAGTCGACGCGCCAGTCGTCGCCTCCGTCGCGGCGGCCGGCATGGTCAGCGTCGGGCGCACCAACATGAGCGAGTTCGCCTTTTCCGGTCTCGGCATCAACCCGCATTACGGCACGCCGAAAAACCCGGCCGCCACCGACGTCGAGCGCATTCCCGGCGGCTCGTCTTCAGGTGCTGGGGCTGCGGTTGCGGCCGGTCTGGTGCCGGCGGCGATCGGTACCGACACCGGCGGATCGGTGCGCATTCCCGCCGCCTTTACCGGCATCGTCGGCTACAAGGCGACGCGCGGACGCTACGCCATGAAGGGCGTCTTTCCGCTGGCAGAGAGCCTCGATTCGCTCGGACCGCTTGCCAACACCGTCCAGGACGCCGTGTGGCTCGACGCCGCCATGCATGGGCTGACGGCGCCGACAGTGCGGCGCGCCGACCTTTCGGGCATCACGCTGGTGATCCCGGAGACGGTGGTGTTCGACGACGCCGAAGCCGAAGTCGTCGAGGCGTTCGAGGATGCCGTCAAGCGGCTCGAAAAAGCCGGCGTTCGCATCAGCCGACGTGCCTTTCCAAGCTTCTCCGCGATCTTCGAGCTCATGGCCCGGCACGGCGCGCTGGTGACGGCGGAGGCCTACGCGCTTCACCGCGAGCGGCTCTCCGGTCCTGACGCCGGCGCGATCGATCCGCGCGTCGTCGTGCGCACAAGGCTCGGCGAGAAGATCACCATGCCCGACTACATCGCCCTGCTCGATGCGCGTGACCAGCTGATCCACGAGACGGTGGAAAGCCTGCGGCCGAACGAACTGATCGCCCATCCGACGCTGCCGCATGTCGCCCCGCCGATCGCGCCGCTGCTTCAGGACGACGAGTTGTTCTTCAAGACCAACGCGAAAACGCTGCGCAACACCTCGATCGGCAACTTCCTCGACTTTTGCGCCGTCTCCATACCTTGCGGAACGGGAGCCGCTGAAATGCCCGTCGGCTTCCAGCTGGCCGCGCCGCATCATCAGGACGACAGGCTGCTTTCCGCCGCCCTTTCGGCCGAGGCGATCATCCGGGGTGAGGCATGATCGTCTGTTTCGACATCGGCGGCTCGGCGATCAAGGGCGCGATCGTGCATTCACGCGAGCGGATCTTTCCGCTGCCCCGCCGAACGACGCCGCTCACCAGTTTCCGCCAGTTCGTCGAAGTGCTCGAATCCGTTCTGGACGAGGCAGGCGGCCACCCGGATTGCGTGGCGATCTCGATCACCGGCGTGATCGACCCGGAAACGCGACGGATCAAATGCGCCAACATTCCCTGCATCGACGGGAGGGAACTCGTCGCCGAACTCGAGGCGGCGCTGCATCTGCCCGTCAGGATCGCCAATGACGCCGACTGCTTTGCGCTCGCCGAAGCCGGTGCTGGTGCCGGGCGCGGCCATCGCATCGTTTTCGGCGCCATTCTCGGCACCGGCGTCGGCGGCGGGCTGGTCATCGACGGCCGGCTGATCAATGCAGATGGCGGCTTTGCCGGCGAATGGGGTCACGGCCCTGCGATCGCGGCGGAAGCCGGCGATCCGCCGATCGCCATCCCGCCTTACGAATGCGGCTGCGGCCAGCGCCGCTGCGTCGACACGGTCGGCGGCGCGCGTGGACTGGAGCGACTGCACCAGACCGCCCATGGCAAGACGCTTTCGAGCCATGAGATCATTGAAGCGTGGCAGGCAGGCGATGCGGAGGCGAGGCGCACGGTCGAGCTCCTCGTCGACCTCGTCAGCTCGCCGCTCGCGCTCGTGATCAACATCACCGGCGCGACGATCGTGCCGGTCGGCGGCGGCCTTTCGAACTCCGAAGAACTGCTCGCCGAAATCGACAAAACCGTCCGTAGCCGGATTCTCAGACAATTCGACCGACCGCTTGTCGTGCGCGGCGAATGCCGCGTCGAACCCGGGCTGATTGGCGCGGCGCTGCTTGGCCTTGGAGAGGAGACCGCATGAGCGACATCAAACTCGAAGTCTGCGTCGACGACGCCGACGGGCTTTACGCGGCCATCGACGGTGGTGCCGACCGGATCGAGCTCTGCGCTGCCCTGTCCGTCGGCGGCCTGACGCCCGCCCCCGGACTGATAGCCCTTGCCGGCCCGCCGGCTGTACCCGTCTACGCGATGATCCGCCCGCGACCCGGCGACTTCGTCTTTTCGGCTGCCGATCTCGATGCGATGCGGCGCGATATCGACGCGGTGCGCGCTGCAGGCCTTGCCGGCGTGGTGCTCGGCGCGTCGCTCGCCGATGGCCGGCTCGATGCCGCGATGCTGACGAAGCTCACCGGCCACGCTGCCGGGCTTGGCATGACGCTGCATCGCGCCTTCGACCTCGTTGCTGATTTCAGCGAAGCGATGGAGATTGCCGTCGAGCTCGGATTCGAACGCATCCTGACCTCCGGTGGCGCCAAGAGCGCACCGCAGGCAGCCGACCGGCTGAGCGAAATCGTCGACCTTGCCAAGGGCCGCCTGTCGATCATGCCCGGATCCGGCGTCACGCTCGAGACCGTCGACGCGCTCCTCGACTGCGTGGCGGTCGGCGAGGTACATTCCTCCTGCTCACGTGGTGAGCCGGCTCACGACCAGCGACTGATCGACATGGGTTTCGTCTCGGCCGATCGCCGCCGTACGGATGCAGCAACGGTCAGGGCGATGAAGGATAAGCTTTCAGCACGCTGAAGAAGACCTTTTGCTGAAAACAAAAAGCCCCGGAGAGCATCCAGCTCTCCGGGGCTTTTTGTTTGATGCGAGGCGATCAGGCGGCGTAGACCTGGGTTCCACCGATCCAGGTCGAGCCCATGCCGAGCTCCGGCGTCAGAAGCACGAAATCGGCGTCCGCTCCGGGCTTCAGCCGTCCCTTGTGGGTGGCGATCCCCATGGCATCGGCCGGATAGGCCGAGGCCATGCGCAGCGCCTCCTCGACCGGCAGGCCGAGCTTCTCGTGCACGAAGAGGACCGACGACAGCATGTCGATGTCGGCGCCGGCGAGCGTGCCGTCGGCAAGCGTCAGGCGACCGCCTTCGCGCAGAATTTCGCGACCGTTGAGCTGGAAGCTCTTCATGTCGGTACCGATCGGCGACATGGCGTCGGTGACGAGGAAGATCTGGCCCGGGCCCACCTTGGCGCGGAGCGCGACGCCCATGGACGCCGGCTCGACGTGGTAGCCGTCGGCGATCAGGCCGGCATGCAGCGTGCCGGTCGCCAGTGCCGCACCGACCACGCCCGGCTCACGGTGACCGAGACCACTCATGGCGTTGAAGAGATGGGTTACGGTGCGCGCGCCCGCCTTGGCATAGGCGACGGAGGTGTCGTAGCCGACATCGGTATGGCCGAGGCTGACGACGGCACCGGCATCGGCCAGCGCCCGCACCTGTTCCTTGGTGGCGTTTTCCGGCGCAACCGTCACCATCAGCACGCCAAGCGCCCTGACGCAGTCGAGCATTTCAGCGAGATCGGCATCATCCATCGGACGGATCAGCTTCGGATCGTGGGCGCCCTTGCGCGCCACTGAGAGATGCGGGCCTTCGAGATGCAGGCCGAGGAAACCCGGCACGTGCTGCGCCTTCGCCTCCAGGCCGGCCTTGATGGTGGCGGCCCGGACCTCACGCGTGTCGGTGATCAGCGTCGGCAACAGCGCCGTGGTGCCGAAGCGGGCATGCGCCGAACAGATCTGCCGGATGCCCTCGACGGTCGGCTCTTCATTCAGAAGCGCACCGCCGCCGCCATTGACCTGCAGGTCGATGAAGCCGGGCACCAGCAGCATGCCGTGCGCATCGATCCGTTCGGCGTCGGCGGGGATGTCGGCCACGGCGACGATCGCCTTGACGCGCCCGCCCTCGATGACGAGGGCGCAGCCGTCGTGCCATTCGACGCCGTCGAACAGGCGGGCGCCGGTGATTGCCTTCCTCTCGCTCATCTCGTCTCCGTTACCTTCTTGAGGCTCGCCGGTGCATCGGGGTTGAGACCACGCGAGCGCGACCAGGCCTCGACGAAGCCGTAGAACGGCAGGATCAGCGTCAGCGCGTCGGTGATCGGATGGCCGGTCTCGACGAACGGCAGGCGCTTGGCCTTGCCGGCAAGGCTTGACGTAACATGAACCACCGCGCCCTTTTCGGCCATGCCGTCGGCAATGCCAGCGACAGAGGTTTCGGCTGCGTCACGGGCAGCAAGCGTCAGCACCGGGAACTTGGCGCCGACGAGCGCGACCGGGCCATGCAGCACTTCGGCGGCCGAATAGGCTTCCGCATGCATGCCCGAGGTTTCCTTGAACTTCAACGCCGCTTCGCTCGCAATGGCCAGCGCCGGTCCACGGCCAAGCACATAAAGTGATTCGGCTTCGCCGAGATCGTCGGCAAAGGCCTGCCAGTCGAGCTTGACCGCCTTGGCAAACTGATTGGGCAGATCGGCGACCGCGCGCTGAAGCGCGGCATCCCCCGTCCATTCGCCAAGCACGGCAAGCCCTGCAACGATCGAGTTGACGTAGGACTTGGTCGCGGCAACGGCAATCTCGGGGCCGGCCAGAATGTCGAGCGGGTTGGTGCAGGCTTCGGAGATCGGCGAGGGCAGCGTGTTGGTCAACGCGATCGAGACCGCGCCGGCATCGGTCGCGGCCTGGGCCATGGCGACGATATCAGGGCTCTTGCCCGACTGCGAGATTGCGATCGCCGCGGCACCGCCGAGCTTCAGCTTGGCGCCATAGATCGAGGCGAGCGACGGGCCGAGCGAGGCGACGGGGCGGCCGGCCTGCAGCTCGATCGCATATTTCAGAAACAGGGCTGCGTGGTCGGAGGAGCCGCGGGCGATCGTGACCAGGAAGGCAGGATCCTTGGCGCGCAGTGCGGCGCCTGCGGCCTTCAGCTGATCGGCGGAACGCTCCAGCAAACGCGCTGCGGCTTCGGGGATCTCGTCGATTTCTCGGCGCATATTGGTCTGCATGGTCAATTCCTTTCTTGGCGGGGCCATCGGCCTTAGGATTCCGACAGCGTCAGTTCCGCGACAAAGTCATAGGCGTCGCCCCGATAGAGCGAGCGGGTGAATTCGACGACGCGTCCCGATGCAAGATAGGAAACACGTTCGATGGACAGGCCGGCCGAGCCGACGGCGACGCCGAGCATCGAGGCATCAGGATCCTTGATGTTGCAGGCGGAGATACGCTGCACGGCGCGCACGGGACGCGAGCGCGTCTTGTCGAGGGCCGTGTAGAGCGACGAAGTGACGGCCAGCGGATCCGGCAGGAATTCCGCCGAGATGCTGGCGCGCTCGATCGCAAGCGGCATGTCGTCGGCAATGCGCAGCCGCCCGAGGCGGGCCACCAGGGCATCCGCCGGCAGACCGAGCGCCATCATCTCGTCCGGTGACGGATGGAACAGACCGCGCTCAAGCCAGCGGGCATGGGTGTTGAGACCGCGGCGCGCCATGTCCTCGGTAAACGAGGTGAGGCGTGACAACGACTGCTGCACCTTGGAGACCGGCTTGACGACGAAGGTGCCGGAACCGTGGCGACGCACCAGCAGGCCGTCGCGCACGAGATCGTCGACCGCCTTGCGCACCGTCACGCGACTGATGTTGGCGTAGTCGGCGAGATCGCGCTCCGGCGGCAGCGCGTCACCATGGTTGAGCTTGCCCGACTGGATCGCCTCTTCGAGCGACTGCCTGAGCTTCAGATAGAGCGGACCCGAACCACCGGACTGCAGGCCCTCAAGCGGCAGGATGGATGCGAGCTGATGGCTCATGCGCCGGTCCTCGCCTGAGAACCGAAGCGCTGGGCGGCAAGCGCGACGGCGCCGGTCAAGGCATCGGCTTCCGCCTCGACGATCAGCGCCTGGTGCCGCTCGGCGAGCCACGGGCGGTAGAGCGGCGCCAGTCCGCCGAGCAGGCAGAGCCGCTCCGCCCCTCTTGCGACGACCACGTCGAGCGCTTCGTCGACGGTTGCGGCCGCAGCCTTCAGGACGCGCACGGCAACGGAGTCGCCGGCGACCGCCGCTTCAAAGACACGCGGCGCGTATCGGCCGAACTCGCCGGGCTTGGCAAGCCGGGCAAAATCGACGACGTCGCGCGGATCGTCGTTGAACTCGGCCATGACGGATGCGGTGACCCCGGAGCCCTCACGGATATTGTCGAAGGCGAGCAGGCTTTCCTGAAGAAGCGCATGGCCGATGCGGGCGCCGCTGCCGTGATCGCCAATGGTAAAGCCCCAGCCGCCGACATAGCTGACCGTTTCGCCCTGGCGCAGAATGTAGATCGTGCCGGTGCCGAGAATGGCGACCGCGCCGTCCTGGTTGCCGAGCGCACCCTGAAAGGCGATCAGGCCGTCGGATTCGATATCGGCGGCCGCGAACGGCAGGCGGCGCTTCACGTAATGAACGGCGTCGCCGACATTGTGGCCGGCCACACCGACAATTGCTTTTGCGGATGCGATGCCCACGGGATCAAGGCTGGCCTCCTCGAAGGCGGCGCGCGCGGCCTCACCGATATTGGCAAGTGCGGTTTCAGGGTCGGTCAGAATGTTGGCCGCTCCCGCCTTGCCGCGGCCGAGCACGCGTCCATCCACGGATGCCACAGCAGCCCGGCAGCTGGTTCCGCCGCCATCGATTCCTATCAGGTAATGTGTCATGTGCACCTCCGCCCATTGAGGATACCAAAAAAATACCAATAACCAAGCCTGAATCCATTCGCACTTTCGATTTCGTCGCAATACATTGAATTTTATACGCTAATTTAGCTGATTTGTTTTTTCAGGCGCCGAAAGTCAAATTCTTCTGGACAATTGGTATTTTTTTGGCATTAATTTCAACCGAGAGGAGACACCACCCATGCCGTCAGTGAAGACCGAAGAGCGTCACGACAACGCCAAGGGGCTGGATCTTATGCATCCGGCGCTGGCGCTGAGGATGCTCGCATCCGGCCAACAGGCAGCCGCAAAGGCAGTCGACGGCGCCATCGAAGCGATTTCTGCAGCCGCGTCGATTGCGGCCGAAAGCCTTTCGTCGGGCGGACGCCTTGCCTATGCGGGCGCTGGCAGCTCCGGTCTGATGGCGATGGCCGATGCGCTCGAACTTCCGGGCACCTATGGTATTTCCCAGGATCAGATCGTCATTCTGCTGGCCGGCGGTGCCGCCAGCCTCAGCGATCTCGCGGGTGGCTACGAAGACGACATGGACCTTGCCCGCGAAGACGTGCGCAAGGCCGGCATCGGCGCGGGCGACTGTCTCGTTTCCGTTTCCGCGAGCGGCTCCACTCCTTATGCGCTTGCCGCCGCCGACGAGGCGCGCAAGCTCGGCGCCAGGGTGATTGCGGTCGCCAACAACCCGGGTGCTGCCCTGTTCCAGGATGCGGATGTCGCGATCCTGTTGCAGACGCCGCCGGAGGTGATTTCCGGCTCGACCCGCATGGGCGCCGGCACCGCCCAGAAGATCGCCTTCAACATGTTTTCGACACTGGTCGGCATCCATCTCGGCCACGTGCTCGACGGACACATGGTCAATCTGCGCGCCGACAACATCAAACTCCACGGCCGCGCCATTCGCATCGTCACCGACATCACCGGCGTCAGCGCCGCCGAGGCCGGCCGGCTGATCACCATGGCTTCCGGTTCCGTCAAGGTCGCAATCCTTCTCGCCTCCGGCGCGAAGGATGTTGCGGCGGCGGAAGCGGCGCTCGACCAGACCAGACAGAATTTGCGCCGGGCGATCGACATCGTCTCGGCCTGAATGACTTCGGGATCCAAACCGCGCCAAAGCGGCGCTTATAAAAAGGGAGAACCTGCATGACCCGTACGACAATCAAAGGCCTGCTGCTCGCTTCGAGCATTCTCGGCACGGCCGGGCTGGCGCACGCCGAGGACGTGACGCTGACCATCGAAAGCTGGCGCAACGACGACCTGGCCATCTGGCAGGAAAAGCTGATCCCGGCCTTCGAAGCGAAGAACCCGGGCATCAAGGTCAAGTTCGCGCCGACCGCGCCGACCGAGTACAACGCCGCGCTCAACGCCAAGCTCGACGCCGGCTCGGCGGGCGACCTCATCACTTGCCGTCCGTTCGACGCCTCGCTCGAACTCTACAACAAGAAGCACCTTGCCGACCTGACGGGTCTGGCCGGCATGGAGAACTTCTCGCCGGTCGCCAAGTCCGCCTGGACGACGGACGACGGCGCTGCCACCTTCTGCGTGCCGATGGCTTCGGTCATCCACGGCTTCATCTACAACAAGGATGCCTTCGACCAGCTCGGCATCCAGATCCCGACGACGGAAGCCGAGTTCTTCGCGGCCCTCGACAAGATCAAGGCCGACGGCAACTACATCCCGATGGCGATGGGCACCAAGGACCTCTGGGAAGCCGCCACCATGGGCTACCAGAACATCGGCCCGACCTACTGGAAGGGTGAGGAAGGCCGCGCCAAGCTGATCAAGGGCGAAGAAAAGCTGACCGATGCTGCCTGGGTCGAGCCCTACAAGGTGCTGGCCAAGTGGAAGGACTACCTCGGCGACGGCTTCGAAGCCCAGACCTACCCGGACAGCCAGAACCTCTTCACGCTCGGCCGCGCAGCGATCTACCCGGCCGGCTCGTGGGAAATCGGCCTGTTCAACACCCAGGCCCAGTTCAAGATGGGTGCATTCCCGCCTCCGGTTAAGAACGCCGGCGACGCCTGCTACATCTCGGACCACAACGACATCGGCGTCGGCCTGAACGCCAAGAGCGCCCATGCGGAAGAAGCCAAGAAGCTTCTGACCTGGATCGCCTCCCCGGAATTCGCCGAAATCTACGCCAACGCGCTGCCGGGCTTCTTCAGCCTGAACTCGCAGCCGGTGAAGATGGCCGATCCGCTCGCCCAGGAATTCGTCTCCTGGCGCGAAAAGTGCAAGCCGACGATCCGCTCGACCTACCAGATCCTGTCGCGCGGCACGCCGAACCTCGAAAACGAAACCTGGGTCGAATCGGCCAACGTGATCAACGGCACCGATACGCCCGAGGTTGCTGCCGAGAAGCTGCAGAAGGGCCTCGACGGCTGGTACAAGCCGGCGAAGTAAGACTGACGTAAGCGCAACAGGTTCCCTCCCCTTTTGCGGGGGAGGGTCGGCCCTACACTGCCCGCGTCCTGGACGCGCAAGAAGCGCCTCGGATCGGATGAAGCCGAGGATGCCGTAGGGACCGGGCGGGGCGACATGCCGGATGTGGCACTCCCCCAGCCGAAGCGTCACCGGCCTCCCCTTTCGGGAGGCCACCGACGCAGTCGTTTGCAAAAGAACGCGATAGACTTAACCTTCGTCATGAGCCCTCATTGGGGCAGATGGCATGCGGCGAGACCGGCCGCGTGGCGTCAGTGCGCATCGTGATGGACATCGTGATTGTCATCGTGATTGTCAGGGGAACCGGTCTTGAAAAACGGATGGACCAATGAGTGACGCTCTTTCAGTGCAAGACGGACAGCCGACCGCAAGGCGGCCGAAACGCTGGCACATCCTCGTCTTCCTGCTGCCGGCCTTCCTGATCTATTCGGCGGTCATGATCCTGCCCTTGATCGAGACGCTGCGGCTTTCGCTGTTCAATACGGTCGATGGCCAGCCGACGTTCGTCGGGCTTGCCAACTTCCAGACGCTGTTCGGCGACGAGCGCTGGGCGCACGACTTCTGGAACGCGCTGAAGAACAACGTCCTCTTCTTCATCATCCACATGTGCGTGCAGAACCCGATCGGGGTCGCGCTCGCCGCCATGCTGTCGATCCCGAAGCTGCGCTTCGTCACCTTCTACCGCACGGCGATCTTCCTGCCGACGCTCCTGTCCTTCGTCATCGTCGGCTTCATCTGGAAGCTGATCCTGTCGCCGATCTGGGGTGTCGCCCCCTGGATGCTCGATCTCGTCGGCCTGAAGTCGCTGTTTGCGCCCTGGCTCGGCAAGCCCGGCTCGGCCCTCATCGCCGTGTCGCTGATCTCGGTCTGGCAGTATGTCGGCATCCCGATGATGCTGATCTATGCGGCGCTGCTCAACATTCCGGACGAGGTGATCGAGGCTGCCGAGTGCGATGGCGTCACCGGATGGAGCCAGTTCTGGAAGATCAAGCTGCCGCTGATCCTGCCGGCCATCGGCATCATCTCGATCCTGACCTTCGTCGGCAACTTCAACGCCTTCGACCTGGTCTACACGGTGCAGGGGGCGCTGGCCGGTCCTGACGGCTCGACCGACATTCTCGGAACCTTGCTCTACCGCACCTTCTTCGGTTTCCAGCTGCAGCTCGGCGACCGCTCGATGGGCGCAACGATCGCCACGGTGATGTTCCTCATCATCCTTGCCGGCGTCTCGCTCTACCTCTTCGTCATTCAGCGCCGCATGCGCCGCTACCAGTTCTGAGGAGACCGGCGATGTCGAAAGCACGCGATTCCATTTTCCGCACCGGCTTCGTGCATGTGGCGCTGATCGCCTACACGCTCGTGTCGCTGTTCCCGGTGTTCCTGACGATCATCAACTCGTTCAAGGATCGCAACGCGATCTTCCGGGCGCCGCTGACGATCCCGACGCCGCAGACCTTCAGCCTGATCGGTTATCAGACCGTTCTCGGCCAGGGGGACTTCGCCACCTATTTCCAGAACAGCTTCATCGTCACGATCGTCTCGATCGCGCTGGTGCTGCTGTTCGGGGCGATGGCCGCCTTCGCGCTGTCGGAATACCGCTTTCGCGGCAACACGGTCATGGGCCTCTATCTGGCGATCGGCATCATGATCCCGATCCGGCTCGGCACGGTCGCCATCCTCCAGGGCATGGTCGCCGCCAACCTGGTCAACACGCTGACGGCGCTGATCCTGGTCTACACGGCGCAAGGTCTGCCACTCGCGATCTTCATTCTCTCGGAGTTCATGCGAACCGTCTCGGATGACCTGAAGAACGCCGGACGCATCGACGGGCTGTCGGAATACTCGATCTTCTTCCGCCTGGTTCTGCCGCTGGTCCGGCCAGCGATGGCGACGGTCGCCGTGTTCACGATGATCCCGATCTGGAATGACCTCTGGTTCCCGCTGATCCTGGCGCCGGCCGAAGCCACCAAGACCGTGACGCTCGGCTCGCAGATCTTCATCGGCCAGTTCGTCACCAACTGGAATGCGGTTCTGGCGGCCCTGTCGCTCGCCATCCTCCCGGTTCTCGTCCTTTACGTCATCTTCTCGCGGCAACTGATCCGCGGCATCACCGCAGGAGCAGTCAAGTGAGTGCAAGCAGCAAACCGGTCCGGGTCCTCGTCGCAGGGCTCGGCAACATGGGGCGTAGCCACGCCCTCGCCTATCACAACAACCCCGGCTTCGAGATCGTCGGCCTCGTCAACCGTTCGAAGGTGCCGCTGTCGGAGGAGCTTTCCGGCTACACCATCCATCCGGATTTCAAGACGGCGCTTGCCGAACTGAAGCCCGAACTCTGCTCGATCTGCACCTATTCGGACAGCCATGCCGACTTCGCGGTCATGGCGTTCGAGGCCGGCGCCGACGTGTTTGTCGAAAAGCCGCTTGCAACCACCGTCGCCGACGCCGAGCGCGTCGTTGCGGCCGCGAAGAAGCATGGCCGCAAGCTGGTTATCGGGTACATCCTGCGCCACCATCCCTCGTGGATCCGGCTGATTGCCGAGGCCCGCAAGCTCGGCGGTCCCTATGTCTTCCGCATGAACCTGAACCAGCAGTCGAGCGGACCGACCTGGGAGACCCACAAGTCGCTGATGAAGACGACCTCGCCGATCGTCGACTGCGGCGTGCACTATGTCGACGTCATGTGCCAGATCACCGACGCGAAGCCCGTGGAAGTGCGCGGTATGGGGTTGCGTCTCTCCAACGAGATCGCGCCGGACATGTACAATTACGGCCACCTGCAGGTGATCTTCGAGGACGGTTCGGCCGGCTGGTACGAAGCCGGTTGGGGGCCGATGATCTCGGAGACCGCCTTCTTCGTGAAGGACGTGATGTCGCCGAACGGGTCGGTCTCGATCGTCATGGACCAGAACGCCAAGTCCGACGACATCGACATGCACACCAAGACCGCGGTGATCCGCCTGCACAACGCCGAGACCGGCGCTGACGGCCGTTTCATCAAACCAGACGAAGACCTGAAGATGGACGGAGAACCCGGCCACCAGGAACTCTGCGATCGCGAGCAGGCCTATGTGCTGAAGGCCATTCGCGAAGACATCGACCTCGACCGTCACATGAACGACGCCGTGCAGTCGCTCCGCATCTGCCTTGCCGCAGACGAGAGCGTGCGCACCGGCAGACCCGTCAAACTTTAAAGGGGGCAACCAGGTGGGATCGCTTCAACTCAAATCCATCCGCAAGGCCTATGGTAGCCACGAAGTGCTCAAGGGCATCGACCTCGAGGTGAAGGACGGCGAGTTCGTCATTTTCGTCGGGCCCTCAGGCTGCGGCAAGTCGACCTTGCTGCGCACGATCGCCGGCCTCGAGGACGCGACTTCGGGCAGCGTCCAGATCGACGGCACCGAGGTCGGCCATGTGGCACCCGCCAAGCGCGGCATCGCCATGGTGTTCCAGTCCTATGCGCTCTATCCGCACCTGACGGTCAAGGACAACATGGGGCTGGGCCTGAAGCAGGCCGGCAAGCCGAAGGCAGAGATCGAGGACAAGGTCGGCAAGGCGGCGAGCATGCTGTCGCTCGACCCGTACCTCGCCCGTCGCCCGGCCGAACTTTCCGGCGGCCAGCGCCAGCGCGTCGCCATCGGCCGCGCCATCGTGCGCGAGCCAAAACTCTTCCTGTTCGATGAACCGCTGTCGAACCTCGACGCGGCGCTGCGCGTCAACACAAGGCTCGAGATCGCACGGCTGCACCGCAGCCTCAAGGCGACGATGATCTACGTGACCCACGACCAGGTGGAGGCGATGACGCTCGCCGACAAGATCGTCGTCTTGAATGCCGGCCAGATCGAGCAGATCGGCTCGCCGATGGACCTCTACAATCGGCCCGCCAACGTCTTCGTCGCCGGCTTCATCGGTTCGCCGCAGATGAACTTCATCGACGGTGCACGGCTCGGCGATGCCGGCGCCAAGACGATCGGCATTCGCCCCGAGCATATGGCGCTGTCGCGCGAGAGCGGCGACTGGAAGGGCAAGGTCGCGCATGTCGAGCACCTGGGCGCCGACACCATCGTCTACATCGACAGCGAGCAGGTGGGCACCATCACGGTCCGGCTCTTCGGCGAACATCGCTATGCCCCCGACGACATCGTTTACGCCACGCCGATGGTCGGCGCGATGCACCGTTTCGGCGCGGACGACCGCATCCTCGCCTGATCCAAAACGGGGCCGGTCGCCCCATCACAGCTCTG
The DNA here is from genome assembly GCF_035999135.1 of Ensifer sp. Taxonomy (GTDB): domain Bacteria; phylum Pseudomonadota; class Alphaproteobacteria; order Rhizobiales; family Rhizobiaceae; genus Ensifer. Next base: position 328 of record NZ_DASYGZ010000145.1, on the reverse strand, counting down.
TGAAAATCAGCCGCCACGGGACTAAACCCCTGTGGCGGCTGATTTATTTTTTGATTCGCCGCGGCCCATGACTCTGTTGCGCTGCAATGCGATTTAACATACATTTGTGTTTGTATATTAGCTTTCCGGTATTTTCCCAAGCCGATACCGGTTCCGCTTCCCTTCACTTCCGGACCGCACGGGCCCTTTGCAAGACGCACCGGCTGCCTGCGGCCACCGAATATGGACATCGCTATGCGTATGAACCGACCGACACTGGCCGCCGCCTTGGCAACCGCGATTCTTCTTTCCGGTTGCCAGAAAGAGGACGAGCAGCCGGCTGCCGCCG
>NZ_DASYGZ010000124.1:0-30540 GCF_035999135.1 Ensifer sp. | reverse complement strand
GGTCCACAGGAACTGGAAGATCGCGAAGGAGGCGAGCGCCGGGAAGGACAGCGGCAGGATGATCTTGACGAAGATATCGAAATCGCTGGCGCCGTCGACGCGGGCGGATTCCATGATTTCGCGCGGCAGGCCGGCCATGTAGTTGCGCAAGAGATAGATCGCCAGCGGCAAGCCGAAGCCGGTATGGGCCAGCCAGATGCCGACATAGGTCTTGGCCGGAACGCCGAGGATCGTGCCGACGCCGTTATAGAGCTTCAAAAGCGGGATCAGCGACATCTGCAGCGGCACGACGAGAAGGCCGACGACGACGGCAATCAGGATCGCCCGGCCGGGGAACGGCATCCAGGCAAGCGCATAGGCCGCGAAAGCGGCGATCATGATCGGGATGATCGTCGCCGGTACGGCAACCGTCAGCGAATTGATGAAGGACCGGCCGATGCCTTCGGCGCTCAGGACCTCGACATAGTTGTCGAAGGTGAAGCGCGGCGGCGACGACGCGGTGACGAAGACGCGCTGGCCGCGCGAGCCTTCCATCTTCGTGTCGGCGACGATCTCAAACTTGCCGTCGGCCTGGACCGTCAGCTTCTCGCCGTCGTTGAGTTCGGCGGTATCGCCGGGCTTGAAGGCCGTCGGCTCGCGGCTGTTGAAGCCGAAGGCGGAGATCTGGCCCGGCTGACCTTCGAGCAGGTTGCCGGAGATCACGAATTTTCCGTCGCGCTCGACCTGGGTTTCAGGACCGGGCGCACGCACGACGATGTTTTGCGACGAGGTCGAAAGGGCTGTCCACCAGCCGGAAACGGCAAGCTGGTCCTTGTCGCGCAGCGACGAGATCAACAGGCCGGCGGTCGGCAGCGTCCAGAGCGCAACGATCAGAAAGACCGAGAGGTGGACGACCCACATGAGGGGGGAACGTGTCGCTGGATTCATCTCAGTGCCCCTTCATTTCCTTGGCCGCGTTGCGGATGTTCCAGACCATGATGGGAACGACGAGGATCATGATGACGACGGCGATGGCCGCCCCTCGCCCGAAGTCCCCGCCCCCGCGGAACATCCAGTCGAACATGAGGTTGGCAAGCACCTGGCTCTGCCACTGGCCATTGGTCATGGCGAGCACGATGTCGAAGACCTTCAGCACCAGGATGGTGATCGTCGTCCAGACGACGGCGATCGTGCCCCAGATCTGCGGCACCATGATCTTGAAGAAGATCTGCCAGCCATTGGCGCCGTCGATGACGGCGGCCTCGATCGTCTCCTCCGGGATGCCGCGAAGGGCTGCCGACAGGATGACCATGGCAAAGCCCGTCTGGATCCAGACGAGGATCGCCATCAGGAAGAAGTTGTTCCAGAAGGGCAGCGTGATCCAGGCCTGCGGCGCGCCGCCGAAGGCAACGACGATGGCGTTCAGGAGGCCGATCTGCTCTGCCCCTTCAGGCCGGAAGTCATAGATGAACTTCCAGATGACCGCAGCGCCGACAAACGAGATCGCCATCGGCATGAAGATCAGCGTCTTGGCGATGTTACCCCACCAGATGCGGTCGGTGAGTGCAGCGATCACCAGGCCGAAGAAGGTCGACAAAGCCGGGACGACCAGCAGCCAGAGGAAGTTGTTGTAGATCGACTGACGGAACTCGCCGTCATTGACCATCCAGGCATAGTTGCTCACACCGACGAAGTTCTGGCCGGCGCGGTCGTGCACGCTGTACCAGAGCGACATGAAGACCGGATAGATCAGATAGGTCGCAAGCGCGAAGAGCGCCGGCGCAAGGAACAGCCACGGCCGGATGGCATTGGTGATCCGCAGGTTTCGCGACGCCACGGCACCGGATTTCCCTTTGGACGGGAAGATCAGATCGAGGACGAAGCTGGTTCCCCAGAAATAGGCGGCGCAGCCGAGCACACCGGCCAGCATGAACCCCGCAGCAGCGGCAAGCTGATAAAACATGACATGTCCCTCCCCTTGGGTGCACGTCCCCGTGCAGGGCTGGCGATTGTCGCCGTTCTCATTGGGGCGCGCGGCGTCTGGTAGGTCGAGTGCGGGAAACGAACGGAGAACCGCATACGTTTCTCCTCGTCCCGCCCTGGCAGCGAACCCGGGTCGGCAACGGGCGGCATGTCTGCCGCCCGTTTTCGGTTGTTACTTGATGGCGTCCCAGGCCTTCTGCACGCCGTCGGCGACATCGGCCGACGACTTGCCGCCGACGAAATCGACCATGCCGGTCCAGAACGCACCGGCACCGATCTTGCCGGGCATCAGGTCGGAGCCGTCGAAGCGGAAGGTGGTGGCGTTCAAGAGAATCTCGCCCTGCTTCTTCAGCGGCGGGTTGCCGTAGGTGTCGACATTGACGCTCTTGTAAGGTGTCAGGAAGCTCGTCTGCGCCATCCAGACTTCATGGGCAATCGGCGTCTTCAGGAACTCGATGAAGGCGCGCGCGGCCGGAGAATCCTTGGTGATCATCGCCAGCGTGCCGGCGCCGAGCACCGGGTTGCCGAGTTCCTTCTTGCTCTCGTAGGGCGGCATGTAGAAGAAGTCGGCGTCCTCGCCGATCTTCGTGCCCTCAGGGAAGAAGGACGGAATGAACGATGCCTGGTGGTGCAGGTAGCACTTCGGCGGCGAGGCAAACAGGCCCTTCGGGCTGTCGCGGAAGTCGGTGGAGGCGACCGCCGCTGCACCGCCATCGACGAACTTGTCGTTCTTGGCAAACCAGCCGAACTCGTCGATGGCGCCGACGACAGCCGGATCGGTGAACGGGATCTCGTTCTTGACCCACTTGTCGTAGACGTCGGCCGGCTGAGTGCGCAGCATCATGTCTTCGACCCAGTCGGTCGCCGGCCAACCGGTCGCACCGCCCGAACCGAGACCGATGCACCAGGGCTTGCCGCCGTCAGCGGCGATCTTCTCGGTCAGCGCCTTCAGCTCTTCCATGGTCTTCGGCACTTCGTAGCCGGCATCCTCGAAGTTCTCGGGCGAGTACCAGACGAGCGACTTCACGTCGATCTTGTAGGGGAATGCGTAGAGCGCGGCGTTGCCGTCCTTGCCCTTGTAGGTCGACAGATCGACCCACGATTGGCCGGCGGCGTAGTTGTCGAGCAGCCACTTCTGGGTTTCGTCGCCGAGCGGCGTCAGGTAGCCCTTGGAGGCGAGATCCCCGATCAGGCCCGGCTGCGGGAGGATCGAGATTTCGGACGGGCTGCCGGCCTGGGTGTCGATGACGATCTGCTGCTCGTAGTTCTCAGACGACGAATACTTGATCTCGGCGCCCGTCGCCTCGCTAAAGTAGGCGTAGACGCTCTTGAACAGCGCCTCGTCCTCGCCGCGCCAGGGGCCGAAGATCGTCAGCGTCTGGCCCTTCAGGTCGTGGCCCTTCTTGAATTCCTCGAAACTCGCCCAATTGAACTTCGTGTCCTCACCCGGCTTGAACTTGAGGTCCGCGGCACCGGCGCCACCTGCCAACAGGGCAAACGCCGCCACGCCCAACAGCAATGATCTCTTCACGTTCTTCTCCTCCCAAGGATGAACCCGGATCCCGCCGGGCAGACTACAATGCGCGAAAAATTCAAAGCGCTTTGAGTTCGCTAACAAACCATTGCGACATGCGCCGAGTCAAGAGCTTTCCCCACCCTGTTCTCGACGCGACGGATTTGTGCTCTGCGGTAACGTTTTGCACCGCGCAATGGTTGAATTCTGCTTTGTTGCTCGAAAAACGGATGCTACACAAACGGCAGGGCGCTGGGACCAAACACCAAAAATCATACGGATATCCAAAGCGCTTTGAGAGGAATTCCGACCATGGCGGTCAATCTCAAGCAACTTGCGGAACTGCTCGGCCTGTCGCAGACGACGGTCAGCCGGGCCTTGAACGGCTATCCGGAAGTCAACGCCGAGACCCGCCAACGCGTGCTGCAGGCTGTGCGCGAGACCGGCTACAGGCCAAACCGCGCCGCCCAGCGGCTGGCGACAGGAAGGGCCTATTCGATCGGCATGGTCATGCCGATCGCCCCCGGCATTGATTCCGACGTGCATTTCGGCGAATTCCTGGCCGGTCTTGCGGAAGAGGCGGTCAAGCACGACTTCCACTTCGTGCTCAATCCGAGCGCGCCGGAGGACGAGGAAGTAACCTTCCGGCGGCTGGCGGCAAGCGGCAATGTCGACGCGCTGTTTCTCGCCTACATGCGCGCCAACGATCCGCGCATCGCCATGCTGAAGTCGCTGTCGATCCCCTTTGTCGTTCACGGCCGGTCGATCGGCGAGAGCCGGGACTACCCTTTCCTCGACATCGACAACACCACGGCCTTCTACGATGCCGCGCGGCTGCTCATCCAGCTCGGGCACCAGCGGATCGCGCTGATCAACGGCCCGGAATATCTGAGCTTTTCCATGCGCCGCAAAAAGGGAATGGTCCGGGCGCTGGCCGAGCATGGCCTTGCCCTCGACGACGCTCTGGTCGAGCACTCGCTGATGACGGACGAACACGGCTACCGCAGCATGCAGCGCTTCCTGCAGCATGTGCAGCCGCCGACAGCCGTGCTCTGTTCCAGTACGGTGCTTGCGCTCGGCGCGGTCCGGGCGATCAATCAGGCGGGATTGAAGATCGGCGACGATATCTCGCTGATCGCCCACGACGACGTCCTGCCGATGCTGAAGCCCGAGAATTTCAGTGTCCCGTTGACGACGACACGCTCGTCGCTGCGGGCGGCGGGCACCCGGATCGCCACACGGCTGATCGGCGGCATCCTGAAGCGCGGCGATTATCCGGACCAGGAACTCTGGCGCGCCGAGCTGATCGTGCGCGCCTCGACCGGCCCTGCCCCGCAAAAATGAAAACGCGCCGCAATCGCGGCGCGCGCCAACATCAAATGAAGAACAGGATCAGAAACGCGGCGGCTTGCGGCCGGCCTTGCGATGGGCGGCGATGACGGTGTTTGCCATCAGCATGGCGATGGTCATCGGGCCGACGCCGCCTGGAACAGGCGTGATCACGCTTGCCACTTCGGCGGCTTCGGCAAATGCGACGTCGCCAACGAGCTTGGACTTGCCCTCACCCTTTTCCGGCGCTGGCACCCGGTTAATGCCGACGTCGATCACCGTTGCGCCGGGTTTCACCCAATCGGCCCTCACCATTTCCGGCCGGCCGACGGCGGCAACGAGGATATCGGCGTTGCGGCAGACGCCGGCCAGATCCTTTGTGCGCGAATGGGCCGTCGTCACTGTCGCGTTGGCGGCAAGAAGCAGCGCTGACATCGGCTTGCCGAAGAGGTTCGAACGGCCGATGACGACCGCGTTCAAGCCGGAAAGATTGTCGCCATGGGTCTGGCGCACGAAGACCATGGCGCCGGCCGGCGTGCAGGAGACGAGACCACCTTCGAGATCACCGGTTGCGAGCTTGCCGGCGTTGACGACGTGCAGGCCGTCGACATCCTTTTCCGGCAGGATCGACTGGATGATCGGATCGGAGTTGAGATGCTTCGGCAGCGGCAGCTGCACCAGGATGCCGTGAATGGACGGGTCGGCATTAAGCTCCGCGACCAGCGCCGCGAGTTCTTCCTGGGTCGTTGTTTCCGGCAGGGTATGCTGGATCGACAGGAAGCCGCATTCCTTGGCCATCTTGCTCTTGGAGGAAACATAGGCGTGGCTTGCCGGGTCATCGCCGACGATGACAACCGCAAGGCCCGCGCGAACGCCGGCATCCGTCTCGAGCGCCCGCGTCGCGGCCTTCACGGTTTCGATCACCGAGGCGGCAACCTGCTTGCCATCAATCACAGTCGTCACGATGCGTTCCTCCTGGCTACCTGTTCACGCGGCACACTCTAGTTCGCCTCGGAAAAGGCGGTGGCCTCAAAGCGCCCTATGCTGTCCCAAACGCATAAATGCAAGAGGGTGGCTTGGGCTCGACGGTCGTTTCGGCATTTCCTCTCAGCGGTGAGAGAAGAATGCGGCACCGCGCAGCAGCGTATCAAAGCAGCTGCAGAAACAATTTGGGAGGGTTAGATCCGTTCACCTTCTAGACGAACAATGAAAATGATCTAGCGACGAGCGAGTTTTTGCCGCGAGTAATCCTCGACGCGAAAGCGCAATGCGCGAAGTTCGTCCTGCACCTTGGCGATATCGGCGCCGTCCTCGGCAAGGATATGCTGGTCGGCTTGCCTCACGACGACGGGCGGCTCGCGATGACGCGCAGCGGCATAGGCCGCGGTCAGAGATTGTGCGTGATGGGCAGCCGGGCTGAAGGGCGCAGGCAGGTCAGACCTGGCCGAGACCGCGTCGGATTCCGGTTTCTTCTTCTCCAACGGTTCCGGATCGCCCTTCGGGCCTGTCGGGTCCGGATCGCGTCCATCCTCGTGGGGATTGCCGGATGTCGTGAACAGACCGTTGAGGCTGCGGTAGATACCGAGCAGCACGCCCAGACCGAAACCAGCGAAGAAACCGGCCATCGTTGCGGCGATGACGATGATCTTGCGCGACGGGCCCTTCGCCTGCAGGGCAGGCTCGGCCCTAGAGATCACCCGGATGTTCTTCGCCGTCAGCTTTTCCTCTTCACGCGTTTCACCGGCGCGCTTCAGGAAGGATTCGTAGATTTCGCGGGTCGCGGCCGCCTGCCGCTGCAGCTCGCGCAGCTCGATGAACTCGGCGGAGGAAGAGATCTGCCGCGCCTTCTGCACGGCGAGCTGCTGCATGAGATCCTGCTCGGTTCTCTGCGCCCGGTCGAGTTCCGTGCCGGCCGCAGCCGCGATACGTCGCAACTCGTTGGCCACTTCAACCCGCGACGTCTCAAGCGCCTGCTGGGCGGCGATGCGTTGCGGATGGCGGGGGCCAAGGCTCGCGTCGAGCGCACTCAGTTGCGTCTTGGCGGCGGCAAACTGCTTGCGCAGTTCGGTGAGCGCCAGCGAGGTGATTTCTTCCGGATAGGCCCCGGTCAGGACGTCGTTCAACTGGACACGGCCGGAGGCTTCCGCCTTGGCCTTCGCCTCGGCGATCCGGTTGCGCGCCGCGGCCACCTGGTCGCTGAGGCTCAGGAGCTGCTTGTCGGCGATCAGCTCGCCGCCGGCGCCGACGATGTCGTTGTTGGCCTTGTAATCCTCGACGGCCTTCTCGGCGGCGTCGAGCTCGGCCTTCAGTTCCCGGATGCGGGAATCGAGCGCCACGGTCGTTTTCTGGAAGAAGCCCGATTGCGCCGCCGTTTCTTCACCGAGGAAGGTCTCGACCATCCGGTTGGCGACCAGCGCCGACTTCTCGGGATTTCGTGTCTGAGTCTCCAGAGTAACGATGAAGGTTTTCGGATCGCGCCAGACATGGATGGATTCGCCAAGCTTCTTCAGCACGCGCGCCGAGGCGTCGCCGGATGTCGCCGTCCCGGCAAACTCCGGATCACCGGCAAGGTTGAGGTCGTTCGCAACCTTCTCCATCACCGTGCGCGACCGCAGCACCTCGAGCTGGCTGTCAACGAGGGCCAGGATGCCCTCGGTCGCCAGCGACTGCTTCGACAGGTCCGAATCCGTCAGCCGCACCTCGCGCGGATCGACATAGAGCTTGGCCTCGGACACGTAGATGCTGGGCGTCGACAGGGCCAGCAGGATGCCACCGACGGCGCCGAGCACCGTCGTGCCGATGATGATCTTGCGCAGTTGCCAGACGGAGCGCAGCACGGTCTTGATATCGACAAGCGGGCGGTCGCCGGAGGCGGCCGCTTTGGGCGCTCCGGCATCATCCGGTCTGTTGTCGGCAAGCCAGTTGGCGAGCCTTCCGCCGACACCGCTCAACGCGCGCTTGCCGCTCGCTGCTGGAACCTTCCGCACCTCGCGCGCCCCGTCGTCGGGCGACGTCTTTGAGGCCGGATGACGCGCAGTACCCGAACCGGCTTCGTCAAAACCGGACAAGCGGTTGAGCATGGAAGACGAAGAGGCGGAAACACCCGCGGATCGGGTTTTACTGGCGCGCGCGGAACCGCGCGTGTCCTCGTCTGCGAAATCGAGCAACGATGCACGCGGAACCGGGCGTTTCTCGTCGTCGATGTTGAACATGACTGATCCCGCGGCTGCCGAAACGGCGAATTCCGAATAGTGAAGCCAACCTAAGGAAACATGGGAAACAAATGGTTAATTTCGATGGCAACAGGGCCACGAACACGCCGATCTCACGCCTTATTAAGCTTTCCTGCCTATGACGGAAGACGGCAAGGCGGTTCCAGCAGGATGCGGCGCGCATCGTGCGTCCGGAACGCAGCATAAACAAGGGGATAGAGCGCTTCCATCAGCCGCGGCGGGAGACGCGCTCTTGGAACGTCGATCGTGCTTGGTAGCGTCAAAGCGCTTTATCTCCGCCACAGGGCGCTGATCCATGCCTATCTCTCCATGACCGGAGGTTCGGCGGGGCGGCTTGTCCTGTCGCTGGTCTATTTCATCGCGGTGGCCAACACGCTTGCGATAGCCGATTTCGGGCTGTTTGCAACCGCATCCGCCGCCGGCATCATGATCTCGCGCGTGCTTGCCTTCGGCTTCATGTCGCCGCTCTACCGGGTCGCCACCGTAAAGCCGCTGCTGGTCGGCACCTATACGGCGGGCTTCCTTGCCGGTGCCGCGCTTTCGCTGCCGTTGATCGCCGTCATCGCATCCGTCACGTTCATCGCTCTTTTCTCGCGCGACATGACGGCGGGCGCCTTCATTGCCTTCATGCTCGCCGAAATCATCTGCTGGCGCGGTCTGGAGACCGCGGTCATCGTTCTGAACGGCCTCGGGCGCTTCGGCCGCGGCGCATGGCTCGTGGTGATCGGCACGGCGATCCGCACGGTGGCGGCCCTGGCATTTGCCTTCTTGTCGTGGACGTCGCTCGAAGCCTGGGCCTATCTCTATCTTGTTGCCAATGCGCTCGGCCTTGTCGTCGCGCTCGTGTGGTTCTACCCCCGCGTTCGCCTGCGCTGGCGGACCCGGCTCTACATCCGGCGATGGGCCGACTCGGTCTCGGTCGCCGGCGCGGAAGTGCTCTTCTACATCCAGTCCGAGTTCGACAAGATCGCGGTGCTCGCCATCGGCGGGCCGGCCGTCTCCGGCCTCTATGCCATCCTGATGCGGCTCGCCGACCTGACGGCGCTGCCCGTCCGGTCGTTCAACACCCTGCTCGTCCAGCGCATCATGCGCACGCCGGACGCGATTGCGCGTTGGCCGGTCCGGCTCTCGATCGAGTTCCTGGTGGCGCTCGCGTCGCTTGCAGCCATCGCCGCCATGGCCACGTATCTCTGGATCTTCCCGAACGGTCTCGGGCGCAATGTCGCCGCTGCCGCCCCGATCGTCGCCATGATCCTCCTCGTTCCCTCGTTCCGCAACCTGGTCGAGTATCACTCCGAACTGCTTTATGCGACCGGCCGGACGGTGCGGCGCATGCTCAACCTGTTGGTCGCCGGCGTGGTCAAGGTCGGATTGCTGGTGCTTTTGCTGCGCACGACGACCGATGTGGCAGAGTGGGCGCCATCGCTCAACGCGATCTTCTTTGTGCTTTATGCACTGTCCTTCGTCCTGACCTACTCGGCGCTCAGAAAATCCGGGCAACGCGTCATCTGAGCGCGACCGGCACCCTGCCGGTCAGGCCGCCAGCTCAAAGACGGCACGGCGAATATCGTCGAGGTCGTGGCCGACGAAGGACTGCACCCCGATGCCGATCTGATGCGGCGCCATGTCCTTGAGGAAATCCCTTAAGCCCGAAAGATCCTGCCGGTAGCTGTCTTCGAACCAGAGCACATGGCAAAGAGCCGCTGCGGATGGGGAATGCCCCTCACCGCCGAGCACTTCATCGACGAAACGGCCATAGATCGTGCATTCCGAGAAAGCCCGCGTGCGCGTGACGGCCCGCACCCAATTGCGCCCGTGGAGCGCCTCGATGTGATCGAGCAGCTTTCGGCAGGAATCCGTGCGCCAGGCAATCAGCGTGTTGATGTAATCGTTGGCCGGCAATCGGTACGGGCCAACACCGAGAAGGCGATCGGAATGGGCGAGCCATTCGAGGTGATTGGAGCGCATCTGCGCATGGATCGCGCCGTCCTGGCGGTAAAGCGTCAGACGTTCCCCCTGCCAGAGGCTCGCCGGGTCGAAGGCGCGCAGGAAGACGACGTCCGAATCGACCGCAAACATCGCCCTTTCCTCGATGTGGCGCGCCAGCGCCAGGCGACGAAGCTGTTGCGCGTGCCAGCCGCGCAGCGGCAGGCCGAAGGGGCTGAGCCAGACTTTCCGGCGCCCCGCCGACAGCGGATCGGTCACGGGGTGCAGCCACCAGGGCAACAGGTCGCGTTCGCTGATTACCTGGCGCCTGGACCCTTCAAGCTGCCGGAAGAGCGTCACGTCACATTCGGCGACCAGCAGATAATGCTTCCAATCGCCTTCGAGCTTGCGGTCCATGCTTTCGCACATGAGACGGCAACGCTCGAAATCGTTGGAGTAGGATGCGGTGACAACCGCGGTGCGCAGGGTCTGGCCGTTCACGATGTTCCCGTTCGAAGGCTGGTGTCCGCGGTCGCTTCACGCGCACGCCCCGACAATTTGTGCCAGACGACATGGCAGAGAAAAAGCGGGTTTCCAAGCACATAACGCCGCCACATCCGCCGCGGCTCGATCGCCAGTCGGAAGAACCATTCCAGCCGCAGCCGTCGCAGGAGTTTCGGCGCCCGCGGGAACTCACCGGCGACGAAGTCGAAGAGCGCACCGACGGTGATCACCAGCCGGGCGTCCTTTGGCCCGACATGGGCGTCGACCCATTTTTCCTGACCGGGGCTGCCCATGGCCACCAGCAGAACATCCGCGTTCAGCGCGCGCACGCCGGCGAGAATCTGCCTGGAATTTTCGCGATCGAAGAAGCCATCAGACACCGGCAGAAATTCGTGCCATGGCGCGTGCTTTCGGAAATTCTCGGCCGCACGGGCAAGCACGTCCGGTCGCGCACCGATCATCGCGACGCGCAAGGGCCGCTCGACATAGGTCAGCAGTGCGGGCACGAAATCCGTGCCGTTCAGATTGGCCGGAAACATGGCCCCGTAGAAGATATAGGAAGCGAGATCGACCCCATGCCCGTCGGGAAACACGATGTGACGGCTGAGCACGTCGCGATAATCGCCGTCGCGCATCATCAGATTGGCGTTGTTGGCATTGAGGAAGGAAAGCAGCGTTTGTCCGCCGGGCCGCGACAGCGCCTCTGCGGCAAAGGCGAAGGCGCTTTCCCAGTCGAAATCGACTACCGGCAGGCCGAGGATGGGCCTGCGGGAAAGAGCGGCATGCGAAGCGGTGGCGGTCTTGCTCACGACCGCCCTCCCTCGTGAACCGTCAACAGCGGCGCGACCGCCGGCGTTTCGGCGACGGCGGCTGCCGACAGTCCGCCAAGCACGTTGCGCATGACGCGCATCAACCGTACCTTTTGCGCGCGGTGAAAGAGCGCCCCGTCGAGCCGCTGCCGGTCCCCGGCGCGCGCCCTCGTGACCTTTTCCACCAGGAGACGGGCAAACTCGGTTGGGTCCTCGGCCGCAGCGCAATTTGCCGGCGCCGCCTCTATGCCGCGCAGCGAGGCCTGCGTCGCGACGCTCGGCATGCCAAGCTCGAACGTCTCGAGGGTCTTCAGCTGGACACCCGTGCCGCCACGGCTGATCAGCGGGACGACGGCGCTTTGGGCGACAAAGGTGCGGGCGTCCGGAACCCGCCCGACGAAACGCACACCTGGATGGGCGACCGGCGGCACCCCATCCAACTGGCCGGCGATCGCGACCGTCAGGTCCTCAGGCAGGTGCGGCACGACCTCCGCAAGGAACCAGTCGAGCCCCAGCCTGTTCGGCCGCCAGCTCCAGGTGCCGATCAGACCGAGATCATGCGTGAGCTCGGATGCCTGCTCGCCGGCTGGAACGACCGGTGCATCCCAGCCTGTCACCAGCGGCAGCACGAAGGCGCGATCGCTGACCGCCCGACCGAAACCGAAGCGGTCCGCCTCGGAAAATGTCCAGACGGCAACCGCATTTTGCGCCAGCTGCTGTTCGTAACGCTCAAGATACTGCGCCTCGCGCCGGAAGAGAAAACGCTCGAACGTGCGCCTGGCGCGCTCGGCATTTTCAAAGGCGGAGTCCGCTTCGACATTGTGCGCGACATAAATCGAAGGATAGGGCCGGAAGACCTGCGCGAAGGCGGCAGGCAATTGAACCGAATTGAGCACCAGGCCATCGAACGGGGAAAGCGTGTCGAGGATCGCCTGGACCCGGCTCGCCGAGACCGTCAGCATCTTGCCCGAGGAAACCGAAGTCCGGTTGAGGAAGGCGGTCGAAAGCCATTTCAGTTTCTGGAGCGCGCCGACCTTGGCGTTGGTGACTTCCAGTTCGCCAAGCAGATGCATGTCGCAATCGGGCGCCGGCGTGCGTCCCGGCTGCAGGAACCCGATGACACTCACCCGGTGTCCGAGCGCACGCAGCCCGTCGAGCACAGCCCGGTTGGCGATGTCGAATCCGGACGCCGGGTTGGCGACCGGAACGAGAGAAGAAACCAGGACCAGATGCATTTTGCCACACGTCATGAATGGAACCGGCTCTTTCATTAGCAGTCTGAGGTGAAAGAGCGCTTAAGGCCCCCTTTCAAAATCCGCCGTCTGGGTTCAGCATCTGTTTAGGAAGATTTGTTGTATTGCACGCCAATTCTGCTTCAACAGGTTTCGCCATGACGTCGACCGGCCAGGACATTTCCGTCTATTTCCGGACAGAACTGGAAGATGCTGGTGATGTCGATCTCGTCGTCATCCTGCCGACGTTCCGGCGTCCGGAGCATGTCGTCAAGACGCTAAAAACCATTGTTTCCCAACGGCCTGACATCCCGTTTGCCACCGTGGTCGTCGAAAACGACAACGAGGGACTGGCGGGTGCCGAGGCGGCCAAGGACTTTTTCCTCGGCCATCCGTCCGAATCGATCGTCATCGTCGCCAATCAGCGCGGAAACTGCCACGCGTACAATGCCGGCTGGTCGATGGCGCTTGAAACCTATCCCAACCTGAAGGCGATCGCGATCATCGACGACGATGAGGTGGCGGCGCCCGAGTGGCTGGACTGCCTCATCACGGTACAGGAGACGACGGGCGCGGACATGGTCGGGGGACCGCAACTGCCGGTCTTTGAGGGTGACGGCGGACAGAAGTGGAAACGCCATCCCGTCTTTACGCCGCACTATGACACGACCGGACCGGTTCCGATCCTCTATTCCTCGGGCAATGTGCTGGTCTCGCGGCGCGTTCTCGACGCGATGCCTCGACCGTTTCTCGATCCGGCGTTCAACTTTATCGGCGGCGGCGACGCCGATTTCTACAGCCGCTGCAAAGAGAGTGGCTTTTCCTTTGCCTGGGCCGCCGATGGCTGGGTCGCCGAAAGCGTTCCGGCACGACGCACCAGCGCGTCCTGGATCCGGGCGCGCAGCCTCAGGAACGGCGCCATATCGACGATGCTCGAACACCGGCGCGACCCGAGCGTCGGCGGCCGGATCAAGACCTTCGGAAAATCGCTTGCCCTGCTCGGCGCGGCCATTCCCCGAGGTATCGGACTCTGGAGCAAGAGCGGACTTGCGGCCGCCGGCCTCTATCACTTCTATGTCGCGATAGGTCGGTTGATGGCCGAGTTCGGCTTCGTCAACGAGCAATACCGGAACCCTGAAAAGAACTAGAGCGCCCGCGCGTTCACACGAACGCACAAAGGACGCTCCAGTCTGAGAGTGACGGGCTGACTGACGCGGGCTTTGAAACGCCCGCTCGCCTCAGTGCGAGCTGCTTGCCTTGACGGCGCCTTCCGGCAGCTTGTCGTTGGCGACATCGCCGTTCTTGTCGACGATCGGGACTGGCTTCTGCTTCGGAACATTCTGGCTGTTGGCGACGCGCTTGACGTCATCCTTCGTCAGATATTCGAGCTGCTCGACGAGGACTTCGGTAATCACCTCTCCGCCCAGCTTCTTGTTGAGGCCGTCCTTGATCGTCGCCTTGAAGCTCGGCAGATCGAACGTGCCGGTGTCGGCGACATCGATCATCTTGGCGCCGACGAGCAGATCGTAAAGCTCGTCGGTCACCGTCTGGCGGAGCGGCGCGCGAAGATTGCTGATCCCTTCCTTGGTCGCGGAAAAGGAAAGCTTTGTCAGGAAGTAACCCTGGACGCCGCCGTCCCTGATCACCGGAATGGTGATCATCTCACCTGGAACATATTGCTCCGATGCGCGCCTTGCAGCCTCGCCGTCCGAAACGGCTGGCGCCGAGGCGCTCTGCATCGAATAATAGACCGATCCGAGCGTGACGGCGCAGACCCAGACCCCGGTGAGAATGAGCTTCAGCATCAGAAATCGCTATAGCGGAACTGCGCCTCGGAGTAGATGCCGTCGGCATCGGCATCCTGGGCCGCCGTCTTCAGGAGATCGACAACGGCGCGTACCGCCTCGAGGTGCGCTTCGACCTTCTGCGAATTGACCGCGAGCTTGTCGCGCAGGTGACGCGCATGCGACGAGAATGCCGGCGACGTTTCGCCCGGCAGCATGTCGCGGTGCAACATCGTCAGTTCGTAGAGGCAACGGCTCTTGTGCGCGTTCGACGTCTTGATGTCGAAATCAACGTCGACGCCGATGCGGCTGTTCTCATTGTCGAGGATCATTTCCAGCCGGCCGAGCACGTTCTGGATCCGCACGTCATTGGATGCCACAGCTTCCATGAATCAACTCCCAATTAGGCTTGTTTGTTCTTGTCGTCTTCGGTCGCAAAGCCGGTCAGCGTCTTGCGCTCGTATTCCTGCACGAGGCTTGCGGCGAGGTTCCGGCTGTTGCCATCGAGCGAGGCCTGGACCCGATCGGGAGCGTTGTCGCCAACCAGTTGGTCGGCAATGCCGATGCCGCCGCTCTTGGAGATGACATCGCCGATCTGCTCGGCCATCATGCTCTTCCAGATGTCACCGGCCGTGCCCTTGCCGAAGACGTTCTCGCTCTCGGCCGGCAGCATCGATTTCACGAAGTTCTGCAGCACCATCGCCTCGAATTTCCGGTAGGTCTCCGGGATCTTCTTCTGCTCGACACGATTATCGATGTCACCGAGCCCGCTCGATCCGGAAGGGGACAGATTGAGCACGTTGACGGCGGCGGCAAAACCGTTGCCGTTCTCCGCAAGGCTGGTCGCCGTGAAGGCGGCGCGGTTGGCTTTCAGCCGTGCCTGCGCTTCCTGCACTTCGCTCGGGTCGGCGGCGCGCACGACATCCAACACCAGATCGCTGGGCGGAGAGATGGCCATGACGAATCCTCTCAAAATCGTGCCTGGGTCACCCGTCCGGGTGCAACGCCAATGCATGGAGCAATAGTTTGGGCCGACCCGCTCCACTGTTGGAGCGACCCGGTATGACACACTATCGCCCGTCAACCTTACCGGAAGCTGGCGCGTTTCCCGTAACGTGTTGATCGATCAGGTCGTAGATGGAATTGTCGGCTTCTTCGCGCTCTTCGGACTGGCGCGCTTCCTTCATGTTTTCCTCGAGCCGGTCGGCCTTTGCGCGTTCGCGCAGCATGCGGGCTTCGTGTGTCTGCTGGATGCCGTGCAGCATCTGGTCCTTCTGCACGAGGCGTCCAACCTGGGAGGAATAGTGCCCGGAAAACATCCGGTGCATCGGATGGGCCGATCCCATCGCGTCGACGACCACGTCGATCGTCTCCGCCAGAACCTCGCGCTGGCGCACCATCTCGACATAGTCGGCTTCCGCCATCTGCTCGAGATGGCGCTGGACCGCGACCAGGCGCTTGAGTTTCTGCGAGCGCGTCTTCATGTGGGCTATCCTCCCTGCATGACCGGTGCGAAACCGTCGCCGAAGAGGCGCAGCATCGCGGCGATGCCAAGATAGAGCAGGAACATGCCGCCCATGATCAGATAGGGCTGCGAGATGAAGTAGATCGGGATCTGTGGCGCGAGCTTGTTGACCATGCCGATCGCCACGTTGAAAAGCAGGCCGTAGATGACGAAGGGGCTCGCGAGCCTCAGCATGATCATGAAGGTCTGGGCAAGCGAATCCGTGAGCGTGATCAGCACGCCCTGCGGGTCAAACGCTGTGCCGATCGGCATGGCGCGATAGGACTGGACGATCGCCTCGATCATCACATGGTGGAAATCGAGCATAAAGAGCACCATCAGCCCGGCAAAGCTGATCAGGCTGGTCATCTGGTTTTCCGGTGTGTCTTCGATGACGTCGGACGATGGCGGCGAACTGAAACCCATCAGCATGGTGACGGTCGCACCGACGAACTGAAGCCCGAGCACGTAATAGCGCGCCACCAGCCCCATCACCGCGCCGACCGCAGTTTCGGCGGCGATCAGGTAGATGTAGGTGTGCGCCTTTCCGGTGACCTGAGGATAGATGTCGGTCCACATGATCGGCAGGATCGCCATGGAAACGGCCACGGCGATGAACAGCCGGATCTGCATGGGAATACGTGCACTGGAAAACCCGGGTATGATCATGATGCAGCCACCGATACGACAGAAGGCCGCAAACAGCGCCAGCACCGTGCCCTCAGGGTCGGTGATCATGAAATGGAGCCGATGATCTTGATCTCTAGGCCCTTGGCGAGCTCGACATGCGAGAGCACGGGCAATGTGGCAAAGAGGCGCTCGATGATCATGCGCACATATGAACGGGATTCGGGCGAACTTACCAGCACGAAGGGCATGCCGCGATCGAGATGTTCACGGATAACTTTAGTCGCCTGCTCGCTGAACTCTTCCAGGTGCCGCGGATCGATGTCGAACTCGACGACCTCGCCCTTGGCGTCGCGCTTCAGCGCCTGATGGAAGACCATGTCCCATTTGTTGCCAAGCCTCAGCACGCGCAGGATGCCGTTGTCGGCAAGGTCGCCGCACAGCTGCTGCGACATGCGCACCCGCACGTGCTCGACGATCTGCTCGGTCTTGCGCACATGCGGCGCAAGCTCGGCGACGGCTTCGAGGATCAGGTGCAGGTTGCGGATCGAGACGCGTTCGGCGAGAAGCAGCTTCAAGACGGCCTGCAGACCCGAATAGGACATGTGTGAGGTGCAGATCTCATCGGCAAGCTTGCGGTATTCCGGATCGAGCCTTTCGATCAGCACCTTGACGTCCTTGTAGGACAAGAGATGCGGCAGGTTGTTGCGGATCACTTCGCTCAGGTGGGTCAGCACCACCGAGACGTTGTCGATCGGATGGAAGCCCTCGCGCTTCAGGTCTTCGGTGAAGGTTTCCAGAATGGAGACGGCCGGCATGCCGAAGGCGGGTTCGCGGATCTCGTCGCCCGGCACGCTCGGCCGACGGCCGCCACCGGTGACGACAAGCACTTCGCCGACGCGCACCGTGTTGGACGCGATCGTCGTGCCGTGAATGCGGATATGGTAAGCCTTGTCGGGGATGCTGATATCGTCCGAGACCTTGATTTCCGGGATGACGAGACCGTACTGGCCGGCAAACTTGCGGCGCATCTTGCCGACGCGGAAGGCGAGCTCCTGGTGCGCACCGAGCAGGCGGGTCGAGACCTGCTTGCCGAGCAGCAGCTCGATCTCGGCGGTCTTCAGCACCGACTTGACCGAATCCTGCTCGCCTTCCTTGGTCTGCTGGACCTTGGCTGCTTCCTCGGCGCGCCGGGCAGCGTTGGCCGCCTCGATCTGGCGCGGCACGAGCCAGCTGAGGAACGCCATGCCGCCGCCGAGAACGGCAAAGGGCAGGAACGGCAGGCCCGGGACGACCGCCAGGAGAATGATCAGGCCGGAGGCGACCATCAGCGCCTTCGGGTAACCGCCGAGCTGGCCGACGACGGCCTGGTCGGTTGACCCGGATGTACCGCCACGCGAAACGAGCAGGCCGGCGGCAAGCGAAACGATCAGGGCCGGAATCTGCGAAACGAGGCCGTCGCCGACCGACAGCTTGACGAAGACGTCGGCCGCTTCGCCGATCGGCATGCCATGGCGCAGATAGCCGATGATGATGCCGCCGAAAATGTTGATCGCGGTAATGATCAGGCCGGCGATCGCGTCGCCGCGTACGAATTTCGAGGCACCGTCCATCGAACCGTAGAACGAGCTTTCCTCTTCAAGCTCGCGGCGGCGGCGCTGGGCCTCCTTCTCGTCGATCAGGCCCGCCGACAGGTCGGCGTCGATCGACATCTGCTTGCCGGGGATCGCATCGAGGGTAAAACGCGCGCCGACTTCAGCGATACGCGTCGCACCCTTGGTGATGACGATGAAGTTCACGGTGATGAGGATCAGGAAGACGATCAGACCGATGACGAAGTCGCCGGACATGACGAGGCTGGCGAAGCCGGAAATGACGCCGCCGGCTGCCCCGTGGCCCTCGTGACCATGCGAGAGGATGACGCGCGTCGTGGCGATGTTCAGCGCCAGGCGCACCATGGTGGAGATCAGCAGGATGGTCGGGAACGAGGAGAACTCGAGCGGACGCTGGATCCACAGCGAGACCATCAGGATCAATACGGAAAAGGCGATCGAGAAGGCGAGGCCCATGTCGATCAGGAAGGGCGGGATTGGCAGGAAGAGGATCGACAGGATCGCCACGATGCCGAGCGCGAAGCCGATGTCCCGGCCCTTCGGTGCCGCTTTCGGGATAATCAACGCTGCTTGTTGTGCCATGTCTCTTCCGTCTCATCATGAGAACAAGGCAGCATTCACACGCGCTGCCCCACTATAGAGACGGAGATAGCGACCTAAGCTTGCGCGAGGGTTTCACACCCGGCATCGAGGACCAGGGAAAACGCGCAGAGGGCTCAGAAGCCGGACTGGATGCGCGAAAAGATGATGTCGGTGAAAATCGAGATCTGGGCGCCGATGAAGGGCGCGGACACCGCAACCGTGACCATGACGGCAAGAATCTTCGGAACGAAGGTGAGCGTCATTTCCTGGACCTGGGTCAGCGCCTGGATGAAGGCGATGACGACGCCGACGACCATGGCGGCGAGAACGGCGGGGCCCGAGGCCACGATCACGGTCCAGATCGCGGCCTGTACGATATCGAGCGCATCCGCCTCATTCATGAATGTGTCACTTCACCTTGACGCCGGGGCCGATAACAAGCTCCTTGCCGTTGTCGAGCACCGCAATGATTCCGTCAGAGTATAGTTTCACTTCCTTAACCACGCCAGTGGTCTTGCCGTCTTCGCTGGTGACGGTCCGCCCGATGACGGCGTCGGCTTCGCTGAGCGACGTGCGTTGCAGCAGGCTCTCAAGATTCTTGTTGGTCTTGATCGTCTGCTCCACCTGCGAAAACGTCGCGAGCTGGGCGATCTGCTGCGTGGCGTCCATCGGCTGCGTCGGATCCTGATTCTTCATCTGGGCGACGAGCAGCTTCAGGAAGCTCTCGTAGTTGAGCGATGCCTTGGCGGCGTCGCCGCCCGAATCCTGAGCCGAAACGTTCGGAGTGTAGCCGTTGTTGCTGACGCCGCTTACCGCCATGGTGCAATCTCCTTGCGAATCTGCTCGACCGTGGCCGGCGTGATTTCCTGGGTGTTGAGGATGCGGTCTTCGATCGCGTAGAGCCCGCGGATCGCCTTCAGCGCCTCGAACGCGCGGCCGTTGGTGACAAGCCCGTCGACACGCTTCAACTCGGCCAGAATTTCTTCGTTCTTGAAGCAGTTGAGCAGCATGACGATCGACTTGCGGAACATCGCGGTCGACTGTTCCGCACCTTCCGGGTTGATCAGGATCATCTGCGCGATGAAGTAGAGCTGCTTCAGCGGCGTGGTTGCATCTTCAGGCTGAAGCACGTGGTTTTCGAGAAGAAAAGTCACGTCGTTCAGGAACTCGACCGCAACCTTGCGATCGACGCGAAGCACCGCGCCATTGACAAAAATCCGTTCGCCCGACTTCAGCGAAATACGCAGTGTGCTCTTCATTTCAGTCCATCCCTGATGATGGTGGTAATGTCAATTATGCCCTGGAAGTTGGAAGATTCGCGTTTGCGGATCTTCTCCGTCTCGTTGAGTATCCAGATGGCGATCGAAATCAGATTGGCGCGCAGCTCTTCGTTCAGCTGGTTTTCCGGAGCGCGCAGATCCTCGATGAAGCGGATCCACAGGCGTCGGGTAAAGTAGATGGCCTCGATGGCTTCTCTTGAGTACCCCTTCTGCTGCTTCGCTGCTTCCATGAGCGCGATCGAGCGGTCGAGTACCTGCCGTTCTCGATTCTTGGAGTCGGCGACGCCGTCCTCCATGATCTCGGCATAAGAAAATTGGTACATTCAGACATCCTTCATGTTTGTCCGGCTCCTCACATTAGAGGAAATTGAGCAAGCTCATCTGCTGTAGTCGCGACGTTAGTGTATAGGACGTTTCCAGCTGCACCTTCAGCGTGTTGATACGGGTCGCCGTTTCCTCGACATCGATCCCCTCGAGGGCGTTGAACTGGTTCGTGAAGATCGTGAGCTGAGCGTCGATCGAGGTGTTCGCCTTCTTCACGCGCGATTCGGAGATGCCGAGCTGGCTGCGTTCAGCGTTCAGACCGGCGAGGCCCTTTTCGGCATAATCGAGAGCTGCGACGCCGATGGCCGCGCGCACCTCGGGCGTCACGTTCTTGTCCATCAGTTCGGCGGAGATCACGCTCGCCAGGGCAAAATTGCGGAAACCGGCCGTGTTGGCGTTGGTCGAGCTTTCAATGACTTCGCTGGCGCTGATCCGGCTCGTCATGTTCTGATTGGACGCATTCGACCAGCTGGCATCCCAGCCCGTGCCAGTGAACATCGGTTCGACCGTGTTCTTGATGAAGTCCTGCATCTGGGTGACGGAGAACTGGTCCATGCCGGTCAACGGCGGCAACTGCGCTCCCATGAAGGTCGAAAGCGCGTTGTCGAAGGCGGTCTTGGCGGCCGAAGGCGGTGTCGTGCTGTAGTCGGCGAGCGGCTTGGCATCTGTGTTGATACCCGAAAACAGGAACTCGCCGTTGAAGGAGGTATTGGCGGCGGCCGTGAAGGTCTGCAGCGCGCCCATGATTTCGGTCTTCTGGATCTTCAGCTGGCTGGCGGCATCGTTGCCCTTGTAGGTGACAAGCGTGTCGCGCAGCTTCTCGGCGGACTTCGCCATCGTTTCCAAGGCGCCCTGCGAGCCCGACAGGCGCTGGGTGACGACGGAATTCGTGCTCTTCAACGACTTCAGCCGGTCGATCTCGCGTTGGATATTGAGCGACTGGGACGTCGATGCTCCGAGCGTAAGGCCGACGTCATAGTGCCGGCCGGTCGTCTGTTCCTGGGTCGCTTTCAACAGGTCCGACTGATTTTGCGCAATCGTCAGACGCATGGCGGTTTGGATCGCCAGATTAGAAACGTAGGACGTCTTCATGATTACCTCACAGCTTCCATCAGGGCCGCCATCATGGCGTCCACGGTGCTCACCAGCTTGGCCGATGCTTTGTAGGATTGTTCGAGATCGAGCAGCAGCGACAGCTCCTCATCGATGCTGACGCCCGTCTGCTTGCTGAGCGCTTCCTGGGTGCGCGACAGCATTGCCTGCTTGCTGACATCGGCTGTCGATGCGGTCTTGCGCGTCTGCTCCAGCCAGCCGACCGACCCCGTCGCCAAGTTCAGGAGGCTGCTGGTGCCGTCGAGGCCCGTCGACGGGTCGAACGACATGTTCTCGCCCATCTTGTTGATGAAGCCGTCGATCAGGCCCGTGTAACCGGGGCTGGGATTTGCAGCACCACCCGGGTTTGACACCACACCATTGAAGCCGCCGTCGCGCAACAGCAGCGGATTGGCCTTTGCGAGCGCGTTGACGGTAATCTTCGATGCCAGGCCCGGAACCACCGTGCCTGCCGCGGGCACGCCCGGGCTGCCCCAGGTAAAGAGGCCCGGCTGATAGGGTATCGGCGGCGCGCCGCTGGGATTGCCTTCCTTGAAGAGCTCGACCAGGCCGCGGGCAATTTCGTCGAGTTGCGACTGGAACTTCGGCCCGACGTCGTCGCGCAGTTGCACGAGGCTCGCGAGCTTGCCCTTCGCCGTGGTATCTGCGCCGCTTCCGGCCGCGATCGGCACGCCATCGACGAAGATCTTGTTGCCGGTGGTGGTTGCGTCAAAAGCGGTGGTCGGAGCGAAGGTGACCTGACGTGGGCTGTTCTCGAAGAGAACCGTTCCGTCGGTGGTGAAGATCACCGTGTCATTGTTACCGCGAGTGACGGTGGAGATGCCGATGATCTCCGACACCTGCTTCAGGATCTTGTCGCGCTGGTCGAGCGCATCGTTGGCATCACCGCCCTGCGGCGTCGCCTTGATGGTGTTGTTGACCTTTTCGAAGTCCGCCAGCAGGCTGTTCAGCTTGTCGACTTCGAGAGCGATCTCCTTGTCCGCATCCTCGCGCATATTCTGCACAGTGTCGGACGTCTTGTTCAGCGAGTTGGCAAGATCCTGCGCGCTGGTGACGGCTGCAGCTGCGATCGTCTTGTTGCCGGGCGTGGATGCCAGGGTCTGCAGGCTCTCGCGAAACTGTGAAAGCAGTTTCGCGGGCGCCGTTTCGTAATTGTTGCCGCCGAGCGCCGACTTCAAAAGTTCCAGGCCATCGCTCAGCCGCGCCTGGCCCGAGGCTTCGCCGATGTTGGCGATGCTCTGCTTGAGCAGCGCCTCGTTTTGTGCCCGGTAGATGGATACGACCTGCGCGCCGTTTCCGGTGCTGCCCAAGAGGGCAAGGCGACGCGAATAGTCCGCATTGCCCGCGTTCGCGATGTTCTTCGACACGATCGCGGTCTGCTGCGCCGTGTTGCTGAAGGCTTGCTGGGCGATGGATATTGCGGAGGACAGCGACATGACGCGGACCGTATCTCTTTCAATTACCGTTTCAGGTTGACCAGCACGTCAAGCAGGTCCGAGGCGGTCTGGAACACCTTGGAGTTTGCCGTGTAGTTGCGCTGTGCCTCGATCATCGAAGTCAGTTCGTTGGCGATATCGACGTTGGAGTTTTCAAGCGCCTTGGATTTGATGTCGCCAAAGGCGCCGGATCCGGCAAAACCCGTGACGATGACGCCCGAGTCTGCGCCCTGGGTGTAGACGTTGCCCGATTCCGGCTGCAGCTTGTCCGGGCTCTGAACGTTTGCGAGCGCAATGCGGAACTTCGGCACCAGGTTGTCGCCGTACTTGGCGTAAACGACGCCTTCCTTGTCGATCTCGAAGCCCGTCATTTTTGAAGGCTTGCTACCGTTGATGGTGCCACCATCGGTTTCGAATTTGTCGCCGGCTTGGGTCGTCTTGGAAAAGTCGATCGCGAGCGGAGCGAGCGTGGCGCCACTGCCGGCAAAGGGGCCCATGGTGGCCGTCGTCAGCGTCGCCGGGGTCGTTGTCAACTTGCCGGCCGCATCAAACGCCAGTGCCTGAGTTGCGATGTTGGTTCCGGTCTGGCGGTCGACAACTGTAAGGCTCCAGGTGCCGGTACCGGTTTTCGTATAGGTGAAGTCGAGAAGGCGGGAATTCCCCTGACTGTCATAGACCGAAAGCGACGACTTTTCCTGCGCACCGTTTGCCGCATTGCCTGGAAGCGTTGCCCCCATCGAGCCCTTGGTTGAGCCGGAAGCCACCACGCCGTCGTCCGCGAGCTTGACCGGCACCAGGCCGTCAAAACCGTTGACGACAACGGTCGGGTCGACGCCAGCCTTGTACTCGTAGCCCATCAGCGTGAAGCCGGCGGTGTTGACGAGGTTGCCTTCCTTGTCCGGAACGAAGGAGCCGGCGCGCGTCAGGAAGTTCTGGCCGCCATTGCCCGAAACGATGAAGAAGCCGCCGCCGTTGATCA
The DNA here is from genome assembly GCF_035999135.1 of Ensifer sp. Lineage (GTDB taxonomy): Bacteria > Pseudomonadota > Alphaproteobacteria > Rhizobiales > Rhizobiaceae > Ensifer. Next base: position 6,790 of record NZ_DASYGZ010000124.1, on the reverse strand, counting down.
TCAGATCGCTTGCCGACGTGGTGTAGCTCGAGCCGCCCTGCTGGGAGATGCTGTAGCGGACCTGCGTCTCGACGCCGCCGGAATTGTAGTTGCCGCCGCCCGAAGGCAGGATCATCGACGAGAACTCAGTGGAGGCGCGCTTGTAGCCCGTCGTGTTCGAATTCGCGATGTTTTCGGCGACGGTGCCCAGACGGTTCGACTGGGCGTTCATACCGGACACACCCGTTCTCATGCTGCCATAGAGACTCATATCGGATCCTCATTTCCTTGTTACGGCGACACTAGGAAGCGGGCCTTGCGTGAACCTGTCTTGGTTCGGTGCCCGCACTTTCGCGTGGCGTTCAGTTCCAGTCGATGCAGTAGCCAAGGAAGCGCTTGGAATCGATCGGGTCGAAGCCGAGCTTCTTGCGCAATTTCTTGCGCAGCTTGCTGATGTGGCTCTCGACGACGTTCTCTTCGACATCCTCGTCGAAGATCCCGTAGATCGCGTTGAAGATCTGCGACTTGGAAACACGACGGCCGCGGTTGGCGACCAAATACTCAAGGATGCGGCGCTCACGGCGGGGCAGCGCGAAGACTTCACCGTTGATCTCGGGATCGCGGCCGTCGGCAAAGACGCGGATCGGACCGATGTCGGTGAAGTTGGTAATCGCCTTCAGGCGGCGGCGGATCGCAGCGACGCGGGCGAGGATTTCGCGGGGGTGAACGGGCTTGCGCACGACGTCGTCGACGCCGCAATCAAAGAGTGCAAGCGTGTTTTCGAGAGAGGGCGTGTCGCTGACGGCGATGACCGGCGCCATCGACCGGTCGCGGATGGCGCGCGGCAGCGCGAAGGTCGCGTCACCCTGCCCGATCAGGAATGCCTCGACGGCGTCGATATCCGAATCAGCCGCCGCATTGACCCATTCCCCGAACTCCCGGGGATCAAAACCCGTCGAGGGAATACCTTCACGCCCGAACAGGGACGTGTACCCGTCCTTAACGAGCTCTCTTTCATCAACCACTACGATCATTCGTCCGCCTCCGAATCAGTATGGCACCGCACTGATTGAGAGGTACGAATCGAGGGATTCATGAACAACTAGAGGAAGTTAATGGGTGGAATTAATAATTGATTAACCATGTCTCGCCGATTTGATCTATATCTAGTAGCACCCCGCCCGAAACGACACTAAAATAATGTGGAAAAGTTAACGGGATACGACAAATCGCTTGCTGTCACATTCTCCGCGCATTGTCGCCACATTGCGGCAAACGACTCACTAATTCAATCTTTGGTTGTTTAATGGCAGAACTGCGTGGCGTTCGGCGTCCACTTGCCGTAGCCGGTCGCGACGAGGTTCGCGATCACCCGGCAGACGTATTTCTTCTGCGCCGGGTCATTGTTCGGGCCGGCGTGATAGCGCGCAACGGCCATCGTCCAGGTCTCGTGCCTGGCGTGAAGATTGGCCAGGAAGCGCGCGGCATATTCGACATTCTTCTGCGGGTCAAGCATCTCGGCCGGCGAGGTGAAATGCTCGCCATGGAAGTAATAGTTGATCTGCATGCAGCCGAGATCGATGAGCTTGGCACCCTGCGCCCGCGCATTGCCGAACTGGGCCAGAACGTCCTGTTCGCTGGTACCGAAATAGGCCTTGCCCTCGATGTTCATCGCATAGGGCTGGAGTGAGCCCTTGCGGCCGGTTTCGGTCAATCCGACCGAATAGAGGATGCCCGCGGGGACGTTGTATTTTGCAGCCGCGCTGATGATCTCGCGTTCGCAGACACCGCTGCTGGCGCTGGCAAGGGCACTACATGTAGACGTGACCAGTGCGAGAGCGCTCAGTGCCGGCAGCCGCATCGTCCGTCCCGCCATTGCCAACCCACCTTTCGGCCCCCGAAGCCTGGCCATCGTCCTGTCTTTGCTGTCGTCCCTGACCATTGCCGTCGGCGCGTTCGCGTCCCTGTTGCCCGGGCTGGGCCTGGGCCTGCTGCTGCGAACCGCCGCCCTGCGACGCATCGCCACCGGAATTGAACACGATGTTGACCTGATCGACGGCAAAGCCCTGCGCCCGCAGCGCCTTCACCATCTCGCTCTGGTCGTCGCGCAATTGCCGGAAGGCTTCGCCGGTCTCGACCTTCAGCTCGACCTGCAACTCGTCGTCTTTCAGCCGCAGCGTGGCCGTGACGAGACCGAGCTCGATCGGATGGAGCTGGATCTTCAGGGTGTTCAGCGTCTTGCCGGCCTGTGTCCAGGCGCCTGGCTGGGCCAGCGCCGCACTTGGCTGCAGCGATGGCGTGCCTGCCTCGCCCACGATCGCGTCGGCGACTGCATTCGAATTGGCGTTCATGGCGATGCCGAGATAGCGTCGAGCCTCAAGCACGGTGACGTTCTCGACCTTGGCGGAGCCCTGGCGGGCGCTGTCAAAGGCCGCCTCGCCGTCCTTCGACAGGCTCATGGAGACCGCCTGTCCCTTGCCATCGGCGCGGGCGAAACGGAAAAGCCGATCCGGCTCGCCCTCACCTGCCGCCGCCGCCTCGGCCTTTGCGTCAGGTTCCGCCGGAACGCCGGCAGGAGCGCCGACGCCCTGGCCATCCGCAATGGCACGGCCGGTAGCGGATGCGCCGGCCTGCGTCGTTGCCGGCGACTGGACGCCGCCAAGCAGCGTCAGCAGATCGTCCATTTCGCTCTTTTGCGTTTGCGCGCCGTCGGCAGCCGCTGTCGGATCGTCGCCGCCCTCGGCGGCGCCCTTGGCGCCCTGCGCCTTGGCAAGGCTCTGAGAAAGGGCGGCGAGCCGCTTGGCAAGCTCTTCCTCGCCGACCGCACCGGCGATGCTGCCCGCATCGGCAGCCGGCGTCTTCGCGTCGGTCTTGCTTGAAGCAAGGCGTCGCGCATTGATTTCGCGTTCGATGGTGGGCAGCTGACCGGCAGCGTTCTGCTCACCGAAAGCCGCATCGCCCTGACCGATGGCTGCGGCGCGCTGCGCCAATCCGTGCGCCTTGCGGGCGAGTGTCTTGGCAATGTTGTCCTTGTCGATCAAGGCCTGTGCTCCTGCGTCGCCGGCTGCAGCATCATCGTTGGCCGCGCCAGACTGATCATTCGCCTTCTGCCGGCCGGCATTGGCCACAGCGTCCTCGAACGCGCTTGCCGGAAGTCCTCCGGCCTGCTCCTTGCCACCGGCGCGACCGCTACCATTGCCGGCAAGGGCCTGAGGCAAACCGCGCAGCGTGTCGTCAAGAGCCCTCATTGTCCTTCTCCCTTCAGGAGCGCGTCGATCTCTTCGATCTTCGATCGCCCCTTGGCCACGAAGCCGTCGTGCGCGGGGTCCCCGTCCGGCTCCACCGCCGTTGCTGCGACATTTGCCGCCGCAACCTTCGGGGTCGGAGCATCGCCGAAGGGGCTCATGCCGCTGCCTGTCTCTCCGGCTTCGGCCGAACGATCCGTTTCAGCCGGTCTATCCGGTTTAGTTGCAAACGCTTGCGTGAGGCTTTCACCGCTCGGCGGCCGGACCACCGCGTCTGCGATCGCCTTGGCGGCGTCACGCAACGCTCGGTCACGCGGCGAAAGCGCGGCATCGGAGATCGACGCCAGGCTCGCAGTCGCCGCGAACACGTCATTCGAGGGGACGGAGGCAAGTCCGGCGTAGAAGCTTGCAAGCACCTTCGGTTGGCTTGCATCATCCGCGCCGAGCGCTTCGGCCCTTTCCGAGGCGAGCTTGGCAAGTTCCTGCTTGCCGGCAATCGCAGCCCTGCGCGCGACGCGAAGATACACCTCGCGCTGGCGCGGCACGTCCATGAAGTCGAGGATCTCGGAGATCTTCTCCTGTGCCGCACCATCGAAATGGGCAACGGCAAGCTCGACGAAGACATCGGCGAACTGGCTGGCATAGGGAGACGTCAGGTAGCGACGCGCATAAGCCAGCGCATAGCGGAAGCCCTTGTCCGGCTCGCCCGCCTGCACGGAGAGAAACACGGAGCGACGCAAGGCCGCCTCTTCGATGATCGTACCGGGAGCGGTCAGCCGCGCCCAGTCGTAGTATTTCATCGCCCCAACCGGATCCTGCTGCGACGTGGCGTTGCCGAGGATGAGGTAAAGGTAAGGCCCTATCCGGCCATTGCGGTATTCGGGCGCTGCCTTGGACAGGTTTTCGACGATCAGGCCGCCCTTGCCGCTCAGATATTGCCGCAGCGCATCCGTGACGCGGGAATCGAAATTGCCCGACACGTCATGATCTGCGAGGTACTTTAACGTCTCGGGATTGCCGCCGCTCATCGCGTAGACGAGGGCCGCATCGACATTGCGCGGATCGTCGAACACGGAGGCGTCGGCCGCTCGAAGGCGCTTGTCGATCGCACCCAGCATGAAGCGCTGCATCTCGATCGCCGAGTGATCGCCGAGCACGACGGAATCCTGCACATATTGCAGCGACCGGATCATCTTGAAGGGCGCGAGTTCCTCGATGTCGTTGGCGCGCGCGGATCCGCTTGCAAACGGGACCGCGAGCACGCAGCAGGTTATCAGGACGGATCGCAGGCGTCTCAGCATGGCATTCAACCCGGCGCCGACTGCAACAGGATCTCGATGCGCCGGTTGCCTCGCGCATAGGGATCGTCAGGGATCTGCAGGCGTCGATCGGCAAACCCGCTGATCTGGCTGACGCGATCCTCCTTCAGGCCGCCACGGACGAGCATGTAATAGGCGCTCTGGGCGCGGGCTGCAGAAAGCCGCCAATTGTCATAGGTTCCATCCTTGAACGGACGGCCATCCGTGTGGCCGCGGATTGCGACCGCACCCTGGCGTCCGGCCAAGAGGTGGCCGATCTTTTCCATCGCCACCACCAGTTCCTTCTGCGGCACGGCCGAGCCGACGGCGAACATCTGGGCGTCGGTGCGTTCGCTGATCGTCACCATCAGGCCGCCTTCAGCCGGGGTCACGACAAGCCCTTCGGCCAGCTGACCCGCCTCGCCTGCCAGCTGCTTCTTCAGTTCGGCCTGGAGTTCGGTGGCCTGCTTCTCGGCATCCGCCTCGGCAACTTCGGTCTTCGGCTTCTCGCCGGCATCAGTTTCAGGCTGTCCGGCGGCCTCGCTCGTCTTTTCGGCGTCCTTGTCCTTGCCTTCGACTTCGGCCTTGGACCTGCCTTCGACCACCGGGGTCGCTCCGGCCGGCATCGTGGTCTTGGCCGCAAGCGCGACATCGCTTTCGGTCACGTTGCCGGCGTCCTTCAACTCGACCTGCTTCGTCCAGAAATCCGGATCAAAGGGGTCGCGATAGGCCTCGCCACCATCGGCGCCGGTCGCCGGCCCCGACTGGGCCGCACCGCCCTCGCCCTTGACGCTGATGTTGGCCTGCTGGCCGACTTCACGGGCGATCTCGGACAGCACCGAATAGGGATTTTCAAAGAAGTCGGCGTCGGAATACTTCGTTTCTTCGCCCGATGTCGCCGTCAGCTGATCACCTGTCTTGGCCGAACCGCCAGACTTCTCCTGCTCGCCATCGACCTTGGAGCGCTGCTGCGTTTCCTCACCCTGCGCGTCCTTGGCCGGATCCTTCAGACCGCGTTCGGCAGGCTTCTGGTCGGTCAGCTGCACCGGATTGAAATAGGAGGCAATCGCGGCCTTCGTCTCTTCGTTGGCGGCATTGATCAGCCACATCACGAGGAAGAAGGCCATCATCGCGGTCATGAAGTCGGCATAGGCGATCTTCCAGGAGCCGCCGTGGTGGCCGTCATGGCTGCCGCTGTGGCGCTTGACGATGATGATCTCGTGTTTGCCGTTGTGGTGGTTTTCGTCGCTCATGCGAGAACTTTCCGAACAGTATCGGCCCAGGCCGTCATGCGCGTCACGAGGACCGTGCCGTCGACTTCGACGGACAGATCAACGTCGTCGGTTTCGACGTGGCGCAACAACGGCAGGTCATCTTCAAAGTGGCGCTTCAGCGCCTCGAACAGAGCACCTGGACCCTTGACGACGATGGTGCAGCCTTCGCCGGCCGAAAGGCCTTGCTTCAACATATGCGCCATGTCGGCGACGGCGCGCTGCATCAGCGCATCGCCCATCACCGGCGCAAGCACGCGCGCGGCCTGGTCGCCAAGCGCGACGACGAGTTCGTCGGTCATTTCGTCAAAGCGCGCGGCAAGGCGGCTGGCGGTTTCCTCTTCGAACCGGCGGGTCAGCGCTTCGAGCTCCGCGGCATGGGCTGCCTGCAACTCGGCGAGCTGTTTTTCCTGTTCGAAGACAAGTTCGGCAGTGGCTTCGGCGCGCCCTTCGGCAAAGGCTCTCCGGCGCTCCGCATCAATGTCGATTTCCGGCATGGCTGGTCTCGCGCCGAAGCGATCGCCTTCGGCAAAGTCGGCATCCAGATCGGGGAAGTATTTCGGCGGCATCAGCGACAGCTCGACTTTCGGCGCGCTGAAATCCTTGAGATAGCGGGAGAGCATTGCACTCATGGCCGGCACCCTGCAGCAAACGAGCGGCAATGCGGCGATCTCGGCCTGCTTAAGAGGCGGCGCCCGTTGGCGCGGACTTCCATTGCTGCTGGCACTGCTGACATGTCTCCCTCGGGCACGACCGTCGGATACGGCGAACCCAGCATTCTTGACGTACATCGGCGCGATCAGGGATTGGTCTTTCCCGGTGCGATCCGATGCAGGCGGCGGCGCAAAGATCATTCTGGCCGGCAGTCATCCGACAGGACTGCGAGGGAAGGCTATTCGGTCAAACTTGTGCGAAAATGAATGTGTTGGACCGCGCCAGGGCAAATAGCGCGGTCCAACCGTTTCCACCGGGTGCCGTGACCGACGACGTGGCAGAA
>NZ_DASYGZ010000116.1:0-6669 GCF_035999135.1 Ensifer sp. | reverse complement strand
GCGAGGGGCTGGCAGCCTGACTCCGCCATTATACACTGATTTTAAATGATGATTCGAAACGAACCGCGTAAGCTCCAGGCAGGGTAAGTCAGCCAGGATGGATGTGAGTTCAGCAATCATAGTGTGATTTTAATCGGTGTTCGGTTTGCAGCGTTGCGTCGTGTGAGCGTGATGACGCATGCCCGGGCCACACCTATGCAGGGTGATGCATGAGCCTTTTGGAAATGGAAGTCGAGCGCCAATCCAACCCGGTCGATATGATCGAGTTTGTGGCTGCGAATAACGACTGGTCGTTCGAGCGATCCGGCGAAGATGAGATCGCCATGACGGTCGAGGGCAAGTGGGCGGACTACCACGTTTCCTTCTCCTGGATGGAGGAATTCGAGGCGCTGCACCTGGCCTGTGCCTTCGACATCAAGGTGTCGGAAAGCCGGGTCAACGAAGTCATCCGGCTGCTGTCCCACATCAACGGGCAGGTGCTGATGGGTCACTTCGACCTGTGGCGCCAGGAAGAGGTGGTGATCTTCCGCCAGTCGCTGCTGCTCGCCGGCGGTGCCGAGCCCACCAACCAGCAGGTCGAAGTTCTGCTTTCGAGCGCACTCGACGCTTGCGAATCCTATTATCAGGCGTTTCAATTCGTCGTCTGGTCCGGCATGGACGCGCAGCGCGCCGTCGATGCGGTCCTGTTCGAAACGGTTGGCGAGGCCTGATCATGACGAATGCCGCTTCCGCTTCCGGTCCCATCGTGCTCGTCGGCGCCGGCAACATGGGCGGCGCCATGCTTTCCGGCTGGCTGAAGAGCGGCGTCAAGGGCACGGACGTGCTTGTGGTCGATCCCGGCCCGCCGCCGGCCATGGCAAAGCTGATCGCCGACAACGGCGTCACCCATGCGACCGCGGCGCCTGACGGCGTTCAGGCCGGTGTCATCTTCCTCGCAGTCAAGCCGCAGGTGATGGAGGCGGTGCTGCCGCCGCTGAAGTCGCTCGTCGGTCCAAACACGGTCATCGTATCGGTTGCCGCCGGCAAGACCCTTGGTTTCATCGAAACGCATCTGGGCGCCGCTGCAACGGTCCGCGCCATGCCCAATACGCCGGCGATGATCGGCCGCGGCGTGACCGGTGCTTTTGCCAATGCCCGTGTCAGCGCGGCGCAGCGCGACCAGGTTCACCATCTCCTCAAGGTCAGCGGCCCGGTCGAATGGGTCAGGACCGAGGCCGAGATCGATGCGGTCACCGCCGTTTCCGGCAGTGGTCCGGCTTATGTCTTCTACCTCGTTGAGTGCATGGCGGAGGCGGGCCGCAAGGCCGGTCTTGAGGCGGACCTCGCCATGCGGCTCGCGCGGGAAACCGTCGCGGGGGCTGGCGAACTGTTGCACCAGTCCCCCGATGCGGCGGCGCAGCTGCGCCAAAACGTGACGTCCCCCGGCGGCACCACGGCGGCGGCCCTTTCGGTGCTGATGGCCGATGACGGCATGCAGCCGCTGTTCGACAAGGCAATTGCCGCGGCGCGTAGCCGGGCCGAAGAACTCGCCGGCTGATCCTTGCCCGGTGCTGGCGCCGCGACGGCGTCAGCGCCGATGCGGCACAACCATTTGGGCGATGCCCGCGCGGTGGCCATGCCGGCCTTTGCGCCGACCCGACAGAACGTCCCAGACCGTCGTCATCGACCGGCGGCAGGCATTGCCGATGGCGGCGCTGCGCGCTCGACGGGCGAGTGCATGCAGTTCGTGGCTCACGGGCGCGCTGCTTGGCAGCTTGCTCATTTGGGCACCCTCCTTGTTGACCGTTCCCAGCAGACTACCGCCCATCGCTTATCGCGATAATCCATGATATTTTCCGTTTATCTGTGACGAGATGGAATAGATGATGGACCGACAGGATGGCATGGCCGTGTTTCTCATGGTGGTCGAAGAGGGCGATTTCTCGGCGGCGGCCAGGCGGCTGCGCCTGTCCCCGTCTGCGGTCAGCAAGATCATCGGGCGGCTGGAGACGCGGCTCGGCGTGCGCCTGCTGCAGCGTTCGACGCGCAGCATCAGCCTGACGGCGGAGGGCAGCGCCTATGCGGAATCGAGCCGTCGGATCCTCGGCGACATTGCCGATGCCGAGCTGGCGATCCAGCCGGGTGCCGTGCCGCGCGGCCGGCTGCGCGTCAGCCTGCCAAGCGCCTTCGGGCATCGTCTGATCGTGCCGATGCTGCCGGATTTCATCGCGCGGTATCCTGAAATCGATCTGGAGCTCGACTTCAGTGACGCGATCGTCGATCTCCTGAACGGCGATGCGGATGTCGCGGTCCGGGTGGCGTCGCCGAGCGACAGTACCCTGGTGACGCGGCGGCTCGCGCCTAACCGGCGGGTCATCTGCGCGTCACCGGCCTATCTCGAACAGCACGGCGTCCCCGAAACGCCGGATGATCTGCAGCGGCACGTTTGCCTTGCGATCACCGCGCGCGGCCGCCTCAATGTCTGGGAGTTCGAGGATGAAGGCGGCCGGCGTGCGATCCGCGTCCGCGGACCGGTCGAGGCCAACAGCACCGAGGCGCTGCGTCGCCTGGCGCTCGCCGGCATCGGCATTGTCCGGCTTTCGGATATCCTGGTCGGCGACGACATCAGCGCCGGCCGGCTGCGTCCGCTTTTGACCGGACACAATCGCGCCGAGGCGGAGCCGATCACGGTCGTTTATCCGCACCGGCGCTTCCTGCCGTCGCGCGTGCGTGTCTTCATCGATTTCCTCGCCGGCGAGTTTGCGCGCCGCCCCTTTGCAGAGGCAAGATTTCGGGGGGATGCGGCCGGGGCCGACGCGCTTCCGGAATCTGCGCCGATGCTTTAAGCCACGTCGGAAGAGACGGTTTTGTTTAGGGAATTGTGATGGCTGATACGATTGAATTTGCTGATTTCGAACGCGTCGACATCCGCGTCGGCACCATTGTCGAGGCCGAGCCATTTCCAGAAGCGCGCAAGCCGGCGTTCAAGCTGAAAATCGATTTCGGGCCGGAGATCGGCATCAAGAAGTCATCGGCCCAGATTACCGTTCACTACAGCCCTGAAGACCTCGTCGGGCGCCAGGTTCTGGGTGTCGTCAATTTTCCGCCGCGCCAGATCGGTCCTGTCCGCTCCGAAGTGCTGACGCTTGGTTTTGCCGACGAAGCCGGTGCGATCGTGCTCGCTGCCACCGACAAGCCGGTTCCGAACGGCAAGAAGCTGATGTGACGCCTGGCACCGGTTCAACGGACGGCGCGGCATGGCGTCGATCCATCAGCGCCAGGATCAGACCTCCGCTGCCATGGTCTCGGCATAGCGCTTGAGCGAGCGGTTGTAGCGGGGCAGGTGCCGCGACAGGCTGGCGAGCGCGAGCCCGGTCGCCTCCTTGGTGCGCCCGACATCGACCAGGCAGAGGGCAAGAAAGGCGTTCACGGCATCGTCGAGTTCGTCCGAAGGCATGGCTCGCTCGGCCTCAAGCAGGGCTACGCCGTCTTCCGGCCGCCCGAGATTTCGCAGCGTGCTTGCAAGCTGGATCGTGGCGCGCCGACGGCGGATGCCTGAAAGGCCGCTTGCGAGCGCCTGGCGGTAAAGTGGCTCCGCCTCGGCCTCGTGGCCGGTCGAATCCTGCGTCGAGGCGCGTTCGAAAAGGCCAATCGCGTGGTTGTCGGGGAGCTCGGCCGCGAGGGCGTCGATCCGCGCGATGAACGCGCCATTGTCGATCGTGCCAAGAGTGCCCCAAAGGTCGGCGAGCCGCCGTTCCCAATCCGTCCAGTCAACGATGTCCGACATCGGTCTCCCCCGGTTTCCCCGCGGCAAGCAGTGGCCTGACGAAGAGCAGGGGTCAAGCCGGTACGCGTACGGTCGCTCTCAAGCCGCCGAGCGGGCTGTCGCCAAGCGTGACGTTGCCGCCGTGGCTGCGGGCGATATCGCGGGCAATCGCAAGGCCGAGCCCGGTGCCGGAACTGTCGAGGTTGCGGGCCTCGTCGAGGCGGAAGAAGGGCTTGAACACGTCCTCCCGCGAGCGCTCCGGTATGCCGGGGCCATCGTCGTCGACGGTGATCGTGACCCATTTGGCGCTGTGGCGGGCGTCGATCCTGACCGTGTTGGCATATCGGTAGGCGTTGGACGCGAGATTGGCGACCAGGCGGGTAAAGGCGTTCGGCCGCACGCGGACTTCGTCCTCGCCCTCAATCGAGGTGGTGAGCGTCTTGCCGAGCAGTTCGGCTTCCGCCGCCAGTCGTGACATCAGGTCCGAGAGCTTGAGCTGGCCGAGATCTTCTTCCGCTTCGCTGCGGGCAAAGGCGAGATAGCCTTCCAGCATGTTCTGCATGTCCTCGACGTCCTGGTTCAGGCCTTCGAGATCCGGATTGTTGCCGGCGAGCGCCAGCTGCAGCTTGAAACGGGTGAGAATGGTGCGAAGGTCGTGACTGACGCCGGTCAGCATCGCGGTGCGCTGTTCGATCTGGCGCTCAATGCGCTCGCGCATCAGGATGAAGGCGAGGCCGGCGCGACGGATCTCGTCGGCGCCACGGGGCGCGAAGTCGTCGATCTTCTGGCCCTTGCCGAAACTTTCGGCCGCCTTGGTCAGGGCCAGGATCGGCCGGATCTGGCCGCGCAGGAACAGGATCGCGATCGACAGCAGCACCAGCGAGGCGGCGACCATCCAGACGAGGAAGATGTGGGTGTTGGAGGCATAGGCCTGGTTGCGGCGGGCATAGACCCTGAGGATGCGGCCGTCATCGAGCTTGATGCGGATTTCGACGAGCTTCGAGTTGCCGACCGTATCGATCCAGAAGGGGCGGCGCACCTGGTTGGAGATCTCCTCGCCGAGGATCTGGTCGAGGATCTCGAAGAACGGGCTGGGACGCGGCGGTGGCAAGTCGCCGGGCGGGTCGACGGATATGCTGAGGTCGAGCTGATCGCGGGCGATGCGGATGATCTCGGAGATGTCACGGTCGGCCGGGAACGTATCGATGAGATCGACGATCGCGGCGATGTCGCCGGTGACGGCCGCCGACAGGCGCTGGGTCACCAGCTGCCAGTGACGCTCCATGAAGATGAAGGCGACGACCGACTGCAAGAGGACCATCGGAATGATGACGATCAGCAGCGAACGGGCGTAAAGCCCCATTGGCAGGCGGCGGCGCAGCCAGCGGGTAAATCGCCTCCAGGCATTGTCTCCCGAGCCCGTAGCCCCGCCTTCTATGCCGTCAAAGCTTGCCATGATTTGCCGCGCTCGCAGAAGGGCTCGTCATTCAATCCACGCTCAGTCGATAGCCGATGCCGCGCACCGTCTGCAACCAGACGGGGTTGGACGGATCATCCTCGATCTTGCGCCTGAGGCGATTGATCTGGACGTCGATCGTGCGCTCGCCGACCTCGGCATCGTCGCCGATCAACTCGTGCCGTGGGATGGTTTCGCCGGCGCGCTGGGAAAACAGCGTCATGATCTCCTGCTCGCGGTCGGTCAGCCGGATGTGGTCTGCGCCGCGCCTGAGTTCCTTGCGCACCACCGAGAAGGTGTAGGGGCCGAAGATCACCTGATCGACCTTGGGCGCCTGGGCCGGCTGGTTGCGGCGCAGGATATTGTTGATGCGCAGCACCAGTTCGCGCGGCTCGAAGGGCTTCGACAGATAGTCGTCGGCGCCGGCCTCGAGGCCCTCGATGCGCGAATTCGATTCCGCCAGCGCTGTCAGCATCAGGATCGGCACGGTCTTGATCTGCCGCAGGCTGTTGGTCAGCGAGATACCGCTTTCGCCCGGCATCATCACGTCGACGATCAGCAGATCGAAGTCGAGGCCGACGAGCTTGCGCCGCGCCTCGTCCGCATCCGATGCAGTCGTCACACGAAAGCCCTGTTCGACCAGATAGCGGTTGAGCAGGTCGCGGATGCGCCGGTCGTCGTCGACGATCAGAAGGTGGGCTGCATCGTCCGAGACAGTCGCTTTCGTCGCCATTCACGCTTCCCCAGATCCGCAGTACCGCGCAGCATTGAAGCGCGCGGTCAAGGTTGTTGTAGCACTTCGAATTGCCGCATGTCCTATCCCAAAATCTGCGAAGCGGATTTCGGGATGCGCATGGGCAGGCCCGCCGGCCTGCGAAGCGATGGGCGCTTTCTTCTCAGTCCGCGGCGCTGTTTTTCATGCCGGCGAGAAAGCGTTTGACCGTTTCGCGGGCGCCAGGGCCTGTCCTTGCCAATGCCTCGGCTATGCGGCGGGACTGTGGCTCGGCCAGCGCCCGGGCAAGGGCCTGGCCTTCCTCGGTGGTGTAAAGCATGCGCTGGCGACGGTCTTCTGGACCAGTTTCCTGGCGGATGTAGCCGGAATCGATCAGTTGCTTGAGCACGCGGGCGAGGCTCTGCTTGGTGATCTTGAGCGTGTCGAGCAGATCGGCCACGGTCATGCCTGGCTCTCGGTCGACGAAGTGCACGACGCGGTGGTGCGCCCGCCCGAAGCCGCTTTTTTCAAGGATGGCGTCGGGATCGGAGGTGAAATCGCGATAGGCGAAGAAGAGCAGCTCGATGATCTCGAAATCGATCGTGTCGTCATCGGCAGCGGCATCGCTCAGATACCGGGTGTTCTCTTTGGATTGGCCGGCCACGCGGTCATTTCCTTTCAGCCAGATTGCAGCTTGCGAAACATTCGAAAAAATATGTCAGCTTTGTTGACATATTTTTACCATAGCATTAGCGT
>NZ_DASYGZ010000108.1:0-2232 GCF_035999135.1 Ensifer sp. | reverse complement strand
ATCGACACCCAGGTCTACGACACCTACGAGATCGAGCGCATCGCTGGCGTCGCCTTCGAACTCGCCCGCACCCGGAACAACCGGGTCTGCTCGATGGAAAAGCGCAACGTCATGAAGTCGGGCGTGCTGTGGAACCAGGTGGTGACCGAGACGCACAAGGCGAAGTATTCCGACGTCCAGCTCGAGCACATGCTGGCCGACGCCGGCGGCATGCAGCTGGTGCGCCAGCCCAAGCAATTCGACGTCATCGTCACCGACAACCTGTTCGGCGACATGCTGTCGGATGTGGCCGCCATGCTCACCGGTTCGCTCGGCATGCTGCCGTCGGCCTCGCTCGGCGCGCCGGATGGTGTCACCGGCAAGCGCAAGGCGCTCTACGAGCCGGTGCATGGCTCGGCCCCCGACATTGCCGGTAAGGGCATTGCCAACCCGATTGCGATGATCGCCTCCTTCGCCATGTGCCTGCGCTACTCCTTCAACCTCGTGAAGGAAGCCGACAATCTGGAAAGAGCGATCGCCACCGTGCTCGACCAGGGCATCCGCACCGGCGACATCATGGCCGAAGGCGCACGCCAGGTCGGAACGACAGAGATGGGCGACGCCATCCTTTCCGAGTTCAAGGCGCTGTCTGCCTGATTGCCGGATGATCCCCACACGGCCTCAGGCCGATGCGACAAAAACACCTCCGGAACCCATCCGGAGGTGTTTTGCGTTTGATGGCCTTGAAAATGACGAAAGAACCGACACATCGGGGAGGTGACCGCGGCTAGCCGCAAAGAGACAACGAATGCCGCACACCCTGATGGACGCGGCAGGACGGAGAGTAATGAACCGCCCCCTTACGGCTACCGGATGGATCGTCCTGACGACGTTGGTGCTCGTCTTTGCGTTCATCCCGCTGGATCCGTTCCTGTCCCAGAGGGCACAAGCCCTGCCGGACAGCATCATCGATTTCAATGAAATGATCACCGACTTCGGCACGTTCGGCTGGATGATCTATCTTTCCGGCGTCATCCTTGCCGCCGCTTTCGTCTTGCGCCGTGCAGCAAGCCAGGGGCCGCTGCAGCGCAAGGCAGGCACCGCCCGGGATCTCGCCGCCTATTTCCTGCTGACGATCGGAACCGCCAGCGCGCTGGTCCACACGTTCAAGTTTCTCTTCGGCCGCGCCCGGCCGGAACTCTTTGCCGAACTCGGCGCCTACAGTCTGACACCGTTTGCCACCACCGATCTCTACGAGAGTTTTCCCTCGGGCCATTCCACCGCAGCCGGTGCGTTTTTCGGCGTCTTCGCCATGCTGGTTCCGAAGCTCAGGCCGCTCTTCCTGGTGCTGGCGCTGACGATCGGCGTTTCCCGCGTCATCGTCGGCGCGCACTATCCGAGCGACGTCGCCGCCGGACTGCTGCTTGGTCTGTGGACATCGGTGATGATGGCGTTCCTGTTCGCCAGATACGGCCGGCTGTTTCACCTGGGTCCGGGCGGATGGCCGCTTGTCGGACGCGGCGACCCCTCCACATAAAAAAGCCGGCGCGAAGGTCGCGCCGGAGTCAGGAGAGCCGTGATAGCTCGGGGAAGAATTTGACCGGCTCCGGGAAGAACGCGCGCGTTTTCCCGGAGCCGCACCAGATCAATGGTCAGTCCATCGCGTGGATGTCGCGGTCCTTCGTTTCCGGCAGGAACAGCATGCCGATGACCAGCGTGATGCCTGCAAAGACGATCGGGTACCAGAGACCGTAGTAGATATCGCCCTGGGCGGCGCTCATGGCGAAGGCCGTTGCCGGGAGCAGACCACCGAACCAGCCGTTGCCGATGTGGTACGGCAGCGACATGCCGGTGTAGCGGATGCGGGTCGGGAAAAGCTCGACCAGCAGTGCTGCGATCGGGCCGTAGACCATCGTCACGTAGATGACGAGCACGGTCAGCACCGCGATGATCGTCGTCCAGTTGACGGCGGCCGGATCCGCCACCATCGCGTAGGTGCCGCCGCCTGCGATCGTGTAGACGGCCATCTCGGTAGCAGCGCCGACTTCGTCCTTCGTCAGCAGCTTGTCGGCGACCAGTTTGTCGGCCGGCACCATGGTCTTTTCACCGCCACGAACAGCGGCCGCATCGAGCGAAAGCTCCGGGTTGGCGGCGACGAAGCCGTCAAGCTTGGATTCCGGAACCTTTGCCGCGCCACGAACCAGCGGATAGCCGGCATTGTGGAGCGCCATGTTGGTCTGCTTTTCGAAGGCG
>NZ_DASYGZ010000107.1:0-4986 GCF_035999135.1 Ensifer sp. | reverse complement strand
TTTTTCACGATCGCAGTTGGCGGGCTCTGTCTCTTCGCCATCCTGAAGATCGCTTTTGCAGGGTAATTTCGCCATGGCATCGAACAGTTCACCCGCTGCAAACGGCAAGGCCTATCAATATGTCGATCACGCCTTCGACGTCGTCGTCGTCGGCGCCGGCGGCGCTGGCTTGCGCGCGACCCTCGGCATGGCCGAGCAGGGCCTGAAGACCGCCTGCATCACCAAGGTCTTCCCGACCCGCTCGCACACGGTTGCCGCCCAGGGCGGTATCGCCGCTTCGCTGCAGAACATGACGCCGGACAGCTGGCAGTGGCACCTTTACGACACCGTCAAGGGTTCCGACTGGCTCGGCGACGTCGACGCCATGCAGTATCTCGCCATGGAAGCGCCGAAGGCGGTCTATGAGCTCGAACATTACGGCGTGCCGTTCTCGCGCAATGCCGAGGGCAAGATCTACCAGCGGCCGTTCGGCGGCCACATGCAGAACTACGGCGAAGGCCCGCCGGTCCAGCGCACCTGTGCTGCCGCCGACCGCACCGGTCACGCCATCCTGCACACGCTCTACGGCCAGTCGCTCAGGAACAACGCCGAGTTCTTCATCGAGTATTTCGCGCTCGACCTGATCATGTCGGACGATGGCCGCTGCACCGGCGTCGTCGCCTGGAACCTCGACGACGGCACGATCCACCGCTTCTCCGCCAAGATGGTGGTGCTGGCGACCGGCGGTTATGGCCGCGCCTACTTCTCGGCGACCTCGGCGCACACCTGCACCGGCGACGGCGGCGGCATGATCGCGCGCGCCGGCCTGCCGTTGCAAGACATGGAATTCGTCCAGTTCCACCCGACTGGCATCTACGGCGCCGGCTGCCTGATCACCGAGGGTGCTCGCGGAGAAGGCGGCTATCTCGTCAATTCCGAGGGCGAGCGCTTCATGGAGCGCTACGCGCCGTCGGCCAAGGACCTTGCGTCGCGCGACGTCGTCTCGCGCTGCATGACGATGGAAATCCGCGAAGGCCGCGGCGTCGGCAAGAACAAGGACCACATCTTCCTGCACCTCGACCACCTGGATCCGGCCGTGCTGCATGAGCGCCTGCCGGGCATCTCGGAATCGGCGAAGATCTTTGCCGGCGTCGACGTGACCCGCGAGCCGATCCCGGTTCTGCCGACGGTGCACTACAACATGGGCGGCGTGCCGACCAACTACTGGGGCGAAGTCCTGAACGCCGACAGCCAGAACCCCGAGCGCATCGCGCCCGGCCTGATGGCCGTCGGCGAAGCCGGCTGCGCCTCGGTGCACGGCGCCAACCGCCTCGGCTCCAACTCGCTGATCGACCTCGTGGTCTTCGGCCGCGCCGCCGCCATCCGCGCCGGCCAGGTCATCGACCGCAACGAGGCGGTGCCGGAGGTCAACAAGGCCGCCTGCGACCGCATCATGGACCGCTTCGACCGCCTGCGGAACGCCAACGGCTCGACGCCGACGGCAGTGCTGCGCGAAAAGATGCAGCGCGCCATGCAGGAAGACGCGGCCGTGTTCCGCACCCAGGAATCGCTGGAATCGGGCTGCAAGCGCATCTCGGCGATCTGGAAGGAACTGCCCGACATCAAGGTCACCGACCGTTCGATGATCTGGAACTCCGACCTCGTCGAGACGCTCGAACTCGAAAACCTCATGGCGAACGCCATCACCACGATCTACGGCGCCGAGGCGCGCAAGGAGAGCCGTGGTTCGCACGCCCGCGAGGACTTCACCGAGGGCGCGCTCGGCGGCCGTGACGACGTCAACTGGCGCAAGCATACGCTTGCCTGGGTGAACGAAGCAGGCGACGTCAAGCTCGACTACCGCCCTGTCCATACCGACCTGATCGCCGACGGCATCGATCCCAAGAAGATCGAGCCGAAGGCCCGCGTCTATTGATCTTGAGGAACAAGCCACATGGTTGAACTCGCTCTCCCCAAGAATTCGCAGATGACGGAAGGCAAGGTCTGGCCGAAGCCTGCCGGCGCGACCAACGTTCGCGAATACCGCATCTACCGCTGGAACCCGGATGACGGCGCCAATCCGCGCATCGACACCTTCTACATCGACGTCGACGATTGCGGCCCGATGGTGCTCGATGGTCTGCTCTACATCAAGAACAAGATCGACCCGACGCTGACCCTGCGCCGCTCCTGCCGCGAAGGCATCTGCGGCTCCTGCGCCATGAACATCGACGGCACCAACACGCTCGCCTGCACCAAGGGCATGGACGAGGTGAAGGGGGCGGTGAAGGTCTATCCGCTGCCGCACATGCCCGTCGTCAAGGATCTGGTTCCCGACCTCACCAACTTCTACGCCCAGCACCGCTCGATCGAGCCCTGGCTGAAGACGGTGACGCCGACGCCGGCCAAGGAATGGAAGCAGAGCCACGAGGACCGCCTCAAGCTCGACGGCCTCTACGAATGCATTCTGTGCGCCTGCTGCTCGACCTCCTGTCCGAGCTACTGGTGGAACGGTGACCGCTACCTCGGCCCGGCCGTCCTGCTGCAGGCCTATCGCTGGCTGATCGATAGCCGCGACGAAGCGACCGGCGAACGTCTCGACAATCTCGAGGATCCGTTCCGCCTCTACCGTTGCCACACGATCATGAACTGCGCCCAGGCCTGTCCGAAGGGTCTCAACCCGGCGAAGGCGATCGGCGAGATCAAGAAGATGCTGGTCGAGCGCCGCGTCTGATCTTTCGGGCCGATTTCGGTTTCGGGACGGCGGGCGATGCCCGCCGTTTTCCGTTGTGGCAAGGCAAGGCAAGTCCGGTCAGAGGCCGGAGCAATCCTCGATTGTAGCCTGCGCGGAAGGCTGAGCTGTGGCCTTGCCGGCGATCCCCTGCGGCGCGACCGGCGTCGCTCCGTTTCGCTCGATCGACGTTTCAATCCTGCAACAGGTCGCAAGGATTCGTCCTCCCTTGATTTGTCAGGTGGATTTGCTGTATTTCGGCCTATATTATCGCGTTGCATCATGGTTCGCGACACGAACAGGAGTAGGGATATGCGGGTAATTCATGCGGCGGCGGGGCTGGCGGTTGTGCTTGCGCTGACCGGATGCCAACGGACGTCGATGGGTGGTTTCAGCTCCCAGGACGCCTCGCCCGCTCCCATCCAGGCGGCACCCGTTCCGTCGGTTTCGTCCAACCAGCTTCCGGCGCCGAGCGGCAACACCTCGCAATTCCCGGCTGCACCGACGAGCGGCACGGCGGTTGCCGGCGGCGCGGTTCAGCAGCCCGGCACCCAGGTTGCAGCGGCCGGCGGCGGTCTCGATGTCACCAAGGAATCGATGGTCGGAAACTGGCGCGTCTCCAGCGCCGGCGCTTCGTGCGACATGTTCCTGACGCTCACCAATCTCGGCTCCGGTTCGCGCGGCGGCACGCGCGGCTGCGCCGGCGAACTGACGACCATGGGGTCCTGGGAAGTGGCCGGCAAGCAGGTGGTGCTCAAGGATCGCGCCGGCAACGCCATTGCCCGCCTCTACAAGACCGCCGACGCCCGTTTCGACGGGTCGACCAACGGCGGTCAGCCGGTCAGCCTCAGCCGCTGACGCCAATCCAGCCCGGTCTCGTGCCGGGCTTTTGTTTTCCGGCTCCTCTCGGGTGAGACGTGCTCAATCCTGACGACAGTATCCTCCGCAAGCTCGAAGTGCTCGTCGCAAGCGGCGAGCGCAAGCGCGATCCGGCACAGTTTTCGATCGCCCGACGCTTTGATCATCTTTCGGCCGAGCTGCTTGCCAGCCGCCCGTCGCGCAAGACCAATGCGCTCGGCTGGCTGTTCGCCTCGCGCAAGAAGGACCATCCGCCGGTCAAGGGTCTCTACATCCATGGCGGCGTCGGTCGTGGCAAGACGATGCTGATGGACCTGTTCTTCGACACGGTTCCGATCCAGCGCAAGCGCCGCGCGCATTTCCATGAGTTCATGGCCGACGTGCATGAGCGCATCTACAAGCACCGCCAGAAGCTGAAGAACGGTGAGACCAAGCAGGCCGACCCGATCCCGCCTGTTGCCTCCGAGCTTTTCGGCGAGGCGCGGCTGCTCTGCTTCGACGAGTTCTCGGTGACCGACATCGCCGACGCGATGATCCTCGGGCGGCTGTTCGGCGAGCTCTTCGCCAAGGGCTGCGTGCTCGTCGCGACGTCGAACGTCGCGCCGGACGATCTCTATCGCGACGGCCTCAACCGCGGCCTGTTCCTGCCCTTCGTCGCCCTGCTGAAGGCGAATGTCGAGGTCATTTCGCTCGACACGGATACCGACTACCGGCTGACGAAGACAGATGGCAGCCCGGTGTGGCTGTCGCCGCTCGGACCGGAAGCAGATGCGGCGATGGCGCGGGCCTGGGAAAACGAGACCCGCGACGCCGCGGTTGCCCCGGCTGAAGTGCCGCGCAAGGGGCGCAAGATCCCCGTGCCGGCTGCATCCGGCAAGAGCGCCCGCTTTGCGTTCGCCGATCTTTGCCAGCAGCCTCTGGGGGCTGCGGACTATCTCGCCATCCTCGAGCGCTATTCGACGATCTTCGTCGATCACGTGCCGCATCTCGGTCCGCATATGCGCAACGAGACCAAGCGCTTCATCCTTCTGGTCGACACCCTCTACGACAACGGCGCTCGCCTGTTTGCTTCGGCCGCGGCCGCGCCGCAGGACCTTTTGACCTTGAAGAAGGGCACGGAGGGCTTCGAGTTCGACCGCACGGTTTCGCGCCTGATCGAGATGCAGAGTGAGGAATATGCTGCTGCACACCCTGCAAACGGCGCTGTTTCGTGACGCAATCGTGACGTAAATTCTTACGTTTACGTAAGAGTTTTATGATCTAACCGATTGAAATTCCTTCACCAAAAAGTATCGATTGATATTTTAACGATTGCCGTTTAATGGCTTCCGCGAAGGTTTGGCGTTTGCCGCGTTTCAGGCCTCGATCATATTGGGATCACAAAGGAAGCACTTTCATGGCTCGCAACAAGATCGCAC
>NZ_DASYGZ010000165.1:0-26881 GCF_035999135.1 Ensifer sp. | reverse complement strand
ATGCCGCGCTTTCACATCGATCGCGAGGAGCTGGCCAGCTGGAGGCGCGGACACGCCGGCGACCTCCATACGCAGTGCGCGCATCAAACGGCGATCTTCCTTATCTCTACGATATTAAACGGTATATTGGCTTCAGTTTTTGCGCATGCACTAGCGAGCGCTATATTTGCCGACCACCCGGTGGCAGAAGGACCATTCCACCCGGCTCTCGGTGAACTCCAGGAACGGATTGTATTGCCTGAGCGTCCATTCGCGGTCGTTGAACGAGACGAGCCGCTTGATGATCGCCTCGGCGTCGTTGGCGGGCGGCACGTGGTAGAGCACCACGTCCTTGTCGCGCGCCGGCGGCAGGTGCGGATGGACGAGCGCCATGTCGCCGGGCTCATAGGCCGGGATCATCGAGTTGCCGGTCAGGTAGATGCCATAGGCGCCCTTGACGCCTTCGAGCACGGACGGGCGCTTGACATATTCGACCGCGTCGAAGGTGACGATCACGTGGCCGTCGCCCCCTTGGGCTGCGGCAAAGATCGGCAGGTCGCGATGGCCGACCAGCTGCTCGCCCGGCACGATCTGCGGCGCGAAGCCCGGCGGGCGCTTGGGCGGCGCTTCGCTCGATCCGCCCTCGCCCTGAATGAGCTCGACGATCGCGCGGGCATCGCGCTCGCGCAGTTCGCGCGGGGTCTCGCGCTCGACGAACTGCTGGATATAGGCGTGGTTCTTCCCGATCGCGATCGACAGATCCTTGTAGGTCGTCTTCCTCGCTTCGACTGCTTCGCGGATGAGGTGGCGCAATTCGTCCATGGCACTGGCATCCCAGATTCCGTTTCTGACGTCCAATAGGATTTTTCCTCTTGATGGCGATAAGAAATCCTACTATGAATAGGATGTCAACGGAAATGAGCGGTACAGGTTTGCCACCATTTGCTTTGACGGACGCCGATAGCCCGGAGACAGGCAATCGCCCGTGACGGGCCGGCGCCACACCGGCGGAAAAGCATCGATCGCCGCGCCACGCGCGGCGGTCCTGGCGAGAGGTCGTTGTTTCCTCCCCGACGACCTCTCGTCTCCAACCTGATGCCGGCGAAGCGGGAAGGGACACGAACAACCGGCAGCGGGCCTGGGGCCTGACGCTGGCGGAACTGGATGCCGGAACTGGGAACAAGACGGCGACGCGACCATCCGCCCGTTTCGGCGGATCGCGGGCGGCTGCCCTCCGGGTGGAGACACATTCGAAAAACGGACGCGCGACAGGCGCGACGAATGGCCGTTGCCTCGCGGGGCGGCCAGGCGGGACGCATGGGTAATTGGAGCATCGGGGGGACATGGATCGGTTGGAGAGATGGATCAGTGGGAGACTTGGAAAAGCATCGGAAAAACCTGGGGGCCGACGTGCTTGAGCGAGCCGGGACCACCGGAGGAGACGAACATGGGCGCCCGATGGCGCACGGCCCGGATAGCGTCTGTCGGACGGAGCCCGGGGGTGCGGGCGAGCGGCGGCACGCCTCTTGCGACCACGAACAGCGGCAGGGGCCAGGCGGTTTGCGCTGCGGCCAGGAGATAGCCATGCGCATCACGGTGATTGTCGAAGCCCTGGTCCATTCCGGCGCTTCGCCTGAAATGATCCTTTCTGCCGTCAGGGCCGCTGAGGCCGGGCACGTCTTGGAGGTCGAGCGACGCCGGGCGAGCGACCGCGAGAGGCAACGCCGTCACCGGGCCCGCGTGACGTCACGCGGTGTCACTGTGACTGCGGCCGATGCCCTCTCTGATAAAGAAAGCTCCCCCGCACCCCCTAAAGAAACTAACTCTCCCCACCCGAATCCGGGCAGGCAGCCTGATTTCGACCCGGCTGGCGCCAGCCACGTCGACGGCCCTGGCCTCGAGGCCAGGCGCTCGGGCCGTCGCGCGACCCGGCTGCCAGAGAGTTTCGAGCCGGACTGGAGCTTTGCCGCGGGCCTCGGTTTCAGCCGCACTGCGGCTTCGGCGGAGCTCGACAAGTTTCGCGACTACTGGACCGCCAAACCGGGCCGGAACGCCGTCAAGCTCGACTGGGCCGCCACCTGGCGCAACTGGATGCGCAATGCCGGGCCGCCCCGCGGTGCGGTCCGCGCGAAGCGGGGATCTCGCGGAGAGACGCCGCCACACGAAACCGCCTTTGCCCGCCACCAGCGGGAATGCAGGCAAGCAATCAGACAGGAACTCGATGGAAGCGAGCAAGATCGACATGGGCGCAACGAACCTTGGCGCAACGAACCTTGGCGCAATGGAGATGGACACGATGGAGATGGACACAATGGACATGCGTACGATGGAAACGATGGCCTTTTCGGACATGATGACCTTACCGGTGGAAACCCGGCTCTTGACCTTGGGCCGGCAGATTACCGCGCTCACTGAACGGCTGGCCGATGTCAGCGACACGGCCGTGCTGCGCAGCCTCGATGCGATGCAGGCAGCGGGCCTGACGATGCCGCCGGCGATCGAGCCGCGCAGGATTGCCGCGGTCTATGGTTATGCGCTTTCGGGCGTGCCGGCTTGCGGGCTGACGGCTGCGACGCTGAAGCTCATCCGCGGCAGCTATGCCACCAATCCGAACGTGCTGCTTGGCACCGTTCCCAAGCCGCCTGTTCTTGCCGCCTTGGCGAGGGCAGAGGCACTCACCCTTCGCGCCGAGCTTGCCCGCAAGCGCGAGATCCTGGCGTCGCTTTCGGCGAACCCTTCGGGCAATCGCCGGTCGGCGGCAAGCCGAAGCCGGGTGCGGGCGCTGCTTGAACATTTCCACAGGACCCAGGCAGCGGCCAAGCGGGAGGCTTTCTGCCCGCGATCCGATGGTGCCGTCCCCGCCGCAAACGCCATCCCCCACGCCAAGGAGGCTTCCCATGCAGCCTGAAACGACCGATCTGACAAAACAGCCACCCCTGCGCCGCGGCGCCAAAAGGGACGCGGAAAAGCTCCGGGCGGATAAAGGCCAGATGGCGCTGGCTGCAGCCTTCAAGACCGGACGGGAAGGCGGTTTGTGCGCCAAGGGGACGCTGCGGACGGGCGGCTTGGTGAGCACGGCCGTCGCAGAGGGCGCCGGGCCTGCTTCTGCCTGCGAGGATAGCCCATCGGAGACGCTCGACGAGCTCGCCGGTATCGTCGCGACGAAGGTCAAGGCGCAGACGCGCCGGATCACGGAACTCGAACTCGCGCTTGCCGATGCCGAAGCGCGCATTCTTTCCCAGGCGCGGCTGATCTGCGCGGCGACGCTTGCTGCCGATGGCGATCTCTTTAACCGACGCTCGGTGCGCGAGATCGTCGAGGAGGTGTTGGCGCTCTACCCGGGGGTCAGCTGGGAGGAAGTGATCGGCGTCGGCCGCGAGCGGCGGCTCGTCGAGCCGCGGCACCGGTGCATGAGCGCCGTCTACCAGGAGCGCACGGACCTCTCATTGCCGGCGCTTGGCCGGATCTTCCACCGCGATCACACCTCGGTGCTGCATGCCGTCACCAAGCGCGAGCGCAAGGCCGGTTCGCATCGGGGACCCGGACCGGCGAGGGCTGGCGCGCGCCTGCAGGCGGCATCTGGCGCCGATGGCGGGCAGGAGACCGGCGCGGCGGCGGTTTGAGTTCAGGGCGATTTCCGCCGCGCGTGGTCGCGGCGGGCGTATCGACGAGATGATTTGAGCAAGGAGACGATATCATGACTTCCAAGGCAGAGCGCATCCGCATCAAGCGCGCGAGCCGCGCCGGCCGGCCGAAAAAGGCCAATGTGGCGCGCTATCCGGGCGGGCAGATCAAACATGGCGAAGCCGAGCGCGAGGTTCGATCGGTGGCGCTCGATGCCCGCAAGCGCATGCATTTTGGCGGAAAGCGCGACGCCCACGCCGCCAGCCCCTTTGCCGGCTATACGCTGGGCCGCATGTTTCTCGACGGCAAGCTGACGGCGCATGAGCGCGAGGCGGGCGATGAATATGCAAGGCAGATGGCGCGCTATTACAGTCTCACCGGCATTCCCTTCCCGAGTGTGCGGGCGCAGTCGCTGTTCGAGGTCAAGGGCTTTGCCGGCGAGACCAGTGCGGAACGCGCAAGAGGCGCACGCCAGGCGGCCAACCGGATGATGGCGCTCGAAGGCGTGCTGCTGAAGCTGCCGCAAGGCCCGCAGGTGAAGACGACCGTCTTCAACGTCTGCATCATGGACTACGAGATGCTGCGCACCATGCCGGAGCCGCAACTTCTCTGGCTGAAGAGCGGTCTGAAGGAGCTTCACTGGCACCTGGGGCTGTCGCGGGAGAGGGAGGGGTGAGGCAGACGTGTTGCGTACAAGGCACGGGCCGCCTGTCGTTGCGATGCGGCAAGGCGTCCCTGTGCCTCGCAATCGTCATGGTGGGATAGTTGCCTTTGAGCTGCCTCTCTATGGAGGAGGCAATGGTCACTAGACGGCGCGTCCTAGGGTTGTTTCCGTATTTTTGTCTACTTTATGTCAATAACTGCAGCATTATTGTTTGATTTATTCATTCAAGATGGTTTCGACATGGCAGAGACGACAATCGAATGGACCGACGCGACATGGAATCCGGTTGCGGGCTGCAGCATCATGAGTGCGGGCTGTACCAACTGTTATGCGATGCGTATGGCCGCTCGGCTCGAAGCAATGGGGCTGGAAAAGTATCGCGGGCTGACACGGAAAAGCGGCGGTCGTGCCAAGTGGACCGGGGCGCTTTATCTGGACGAAAAGGCGCTTTCCGTACCAGCATCGTGGTCAAAGCCCAGGAGTGTTTTCGTTAATTCAATGTCGGATCTCTTTCACCCAGATGTTCCGGTCGACTTCGTGCGCAAAGTTTGGTCCGCGATGGCTGAAACACGTCGACACACCTACCAAATACTCACCAAACGCCCTGATCGAATGGCCTCAATTCTCAGTGATGGATTCGATGTTCTGCCGAACGTCTGGCTTGGCGCCAGTGTGGAGGACCATCGGGTGATCCACCGTCTGGATGAACTGCGTCGGGTCCCCGCTGCGATCCGCTTCGTTTCCTTTGAGCCGCTTATAGGTTCGGTTGCTGCAGGCAGTCTTGCCAACATTCACTGGGCAATCGTTGGCGGCGAGTCCGGTCCTCAAGCCCGGCCTATGGACCCGACGTGGATTGATGAGATCTTCGACATGTGCACCGATGCTGATGCCGTATTCTTCTTCAAGCAGTGGGGTGGACGCAACAAAAAGGCGAGCGGACGTTCATACAAGGGCCGCACCTGGAACGATATGCCTTCCTTTGCGGCCTAAGCGCGCTCTATCGTGTCGCCGTCATCTGGAGTGCGACGCTTCGATCCATTCAGACGCCATGTCTCTTTGATCTCTCCGGCCTTGCCAAGCTCTGCACAGATCTGTTTTGCATCCTTCTTTCGTAACATGAAGCGGTCTAGCATCTGGGGCCAGACTTCAGAAAACGGCATGGGACAGGAAGGTAGCATTTGGCGAACCCATGTTTTTGCTTGGCTCCGGATGACTGCGATTTGTGCATCCATGGTCAATTCGGCCATGGATGCCATGTCGTCCGTACCAAAAAGCCCCAATTGCCCTGTCTTGGTTTCCTGAATTGCCTGCCGAGCAACAGCCCTTCGCATACCGTGCTCCTTGAGAGCGGCATGCTCGACTTCGCGATAAACCTCCAGTCCGTTTCGACTTCTGGTGCCATAGACGATGTAGAAATGAGTTCGATCTGATACTTTTTCGATCGGCGTACTGAGGACGTGCTTAAACTGCCCAGCTTTTCGGAACTGCTCGGAAAACAGAGCCAGCAACGCCTCCTCCCTTGGCAGTGACGTATCGAGCCGCTCCTGCCAGTTTGTGCCCAGAATTCCATCGAACGATGCCCGCGTGTTCGGATCTGGTGACGCGGTAAATCGATTTACGAAATCGAACATGAAGTTGAGCAACACTTCACCAGGAGAGTGCTTAAGGATGGGCTTCACCTTATCGAACTTATAGCCGGTCCAACCAGTCGGGTCGATGAATGTGAGGGCAAAGGAGTTCGCCATCGTTCTTAGGATTGGGGCGACAGCGTCTTCAAATTCTCCATTGAATGTTTCGATAAAGAAATCGTTGTGTGGATTGTGGTGTGGAGATACCGCTGCCTGTAGTTGCTTGTACGCGGTCGGATCCTGCTCGGCAAAGAAGCATTTTATGCGCGGCTGCCTGCCTGTCAGGCGTGCGTTTTTTTGTACGTCTTTCAAGACCTGAATCGCGATCATGAACGAGGAGTCGGAGTAGTCCAGCGTTCTCGTTTTCCAAGGTCCGGAAAATCCGTCAATGTATGCAATACTGTTCCAGCCACCGTACAGCGTCTTGAATGCGAGCTTCTGTAGATACTTCCTCAGGATGAAGTGCTTTGCTTCAGTTTGCTCACGGTCTTGATAAACGTTTGTCATGCCAAACATATCCCAGCTAACTGTCGATCTCAATTTAAAAATGAATTGCGATTCCGCCACTTCAATCTGAGGTAAGTAAGTGCCTTTCCCCAATTTTCGTCGTGTGTGGGCCGTGGTGACTTCCTCCGTTGATTGCTTCGAATCAGAAATACCAGTCGGGGCCGCGCCCAGTTGACGTGAGCGAGCTCGGGCGTAGAGAAAAGGCGTAGGACACATTTGGTCGAAAAATCCCCGACCGCCGTTGGGCCGCCCGGCTACCTTCGCGATGTGCAGGTCGTTGAATTTTTGACGGACCACGCTTACACGATCAGGAACGCCGCGTTCGCAAGGCGGCTCGTTAGGTCGGTCGCTTCGCAACTTGCCAAGGACGAGGACGGGGCCTGCGTCGACGTGATCCTCTATGAAGCGGAGATGGGTGAGTTCGGCGAGCTTGAGTTCATCCGTCTCGACACCAGGCCGTTGCTCGCGATCCCCGGGATGACAGGGCGAGGTCACGTTGGCCGGACCCGTGCTCCGTTCCGGAACATGACGTTCGGAACTCAGCTCGGGCTTTCGTCGCCGGCATCGCCAAGAAACAGGCTGATCAGGCGGACGAGCTCCTGCCGCACGCCGGGGTCGAAAAGCATGCCGCGCCGGGCGGCGTTGTGGATCACGCCGTCGATCGCGTCCGACAGGATAAGGGCCGTCGTGTGATCGTCCGCGGTCGGGCGCCTGTTGCGATAGACGGCCACGGCTTGCGCATAGTGGGCGAGATATTCGACCTCGAAGGCGCTCGCCGGGTTGCGGTAGTCTTCCGAGCTCGGGGCCTCGTCGAGCAATACCCGGTGGAGGCCGGGATGGTTGCTGTGGGCGGCGATCATCGCGCGGACGAGCTCGGCGGCAAACTGGGCGGGCGCACGTTCCGTCGGCCTTGAAGCTTTCATCACCGCAAGGCAGTCGTCGAGGTGCCGGCGGCGAATGGCGTCGACCAAGGAAAGCTTGTCGGGGAAGTACTGGTAGAGCGAACCGATGCTGACGCCGGCGATGTCGGCAACCCGGTTTGTGGTGAAGCCGGCCCAGCCCTCGTCGCTCAGAATGCGAGCGCCGGCCTGAAGAATGGCGGCCACAGTCGCGCGGGAACGGGCCTGGCGCGGGGTCTTGCGCATGGCGTCTTTCCCTCTCTCAATGCGAGTAGACATCGGGGAGCCCTCCTTCAGAATATGAGCAAATTACTCACATTCAGCAGGGTTGGAAGGACCGATTTCATGAGCGGGTTGCTTTTGAAACTCTATGGGTATCATGCCTGGGCGAACGCCGAACTGTTAGACGCGCTTCAAGCGCTCGACCGGCAAGGGAAGGGCGGCGAGCTTGTGACTGCCTTGCGGCTGATGAACCATACCTATGTGGTGGCGCGGATCTTCGCCGGACATCTCAGCGGCGCTCAGCATGGCTACACGTCGGACAATACGGCCGAGACGCCGAGCCTTGAGGACCTTCGCGCAGCCGTCGACGCGTCGGATCGCTGGTATGCCGATTATCTTGGCCGGGTATCTCCGGCCGACCTGTCGGAGGTGGTCGCCTTCACCTTCACCGATGGCGACAAGGGCGCCATGAGCCGGGAAGAAATGCTCCTGCATGTCGCGCTGCATGGCGGCTATCACCGGGGCGAGATCGGCCGGATGCTCTGGCGGCTCGGGATGACGCCGCCCTGGGATACGTTTGCGGTCCACCTCCATCAGTCGGACCCGGGCCGGCGGTTGCAGGGCAACGCCCAAACGATGCCTGCCTGATCATGCAGATGAGCGGGTTGCAGCCTGTCTTTGCCCGTCACCCCGCTGACGCGGCGGTTGCGACCGCGAGCTGTGCGTCGAAGGCGCGCCTGTAGGCCGGGCGGGCCTCGCCGCGGGCGACATAGGCTGTAAGGTTCGGGTATTCCTCAAGGATGCCCGAGCCGTGCAGCCGGCGCAGGACCGTGACCATCAGGAGGTCGCCGGCGCTGAAAGGTCCGTCGAGCCAGTCGGAAGCGCCAAGGTGCCTGGAAAGGCTGGCGAGCCGCACGCGGATGGTGTCTTCAAGCGCACTGAGGCGGTGTTCGTACCAGGGCTGATCGCGTTCCAGGATCGTGGCGAGGCTGCGGTCGAAGATCGGCGGCTCGACCGTATTGAGGGCGGCAAACATCCAGGCGACGGCGCGGGCCTGGGCCTTGTTTTCCTGCGGCAGCAGGCCGCTGCGCCCTTCCGCGATGTAGAAGACGATCGCTCCGGATTCAAACAGCGCGAGATCGCCGTCCTCCAGGGTCGGGATCTGCCCGAAGGGCTGGAGCGCCAGATGCGCGGGCTCCTTCATTTCCTTGAATGAGACGAGGCGGACGTCATAGGGCAGGCCGACCTCCTCGAGCGCCCAGCGCACCCGCATGTCGCGCGCCAACCCCCGGCCGCGATCGGGCGAGCGTTCAAAGGCGGTGATCGTGATCGTCATCGTGTCCTCCATGGCGTGGGTCTCATCTGAAAGACGTCAGCTCAGGCGAGGTTCCGACACCGGCGTTCAAAATTTGTCCGCCTACAGCGCGCGCGAGACGTATACGATCAGAGGTAGATCGTTCCTTGAAAATAAACGCATTTGGTGCGTTCGCGTTAATCGTTCAGCAAGGTCCATCCGGTGTATTTGATTCAAATATACTCGTTAAGATAGAAATGCGGTCGACATGAATGGTTGATCCGTCGGCTTTCTCGCTAGCCCATGACAGGCAAACGAGATCAAAACGGACAGGTCATGACCACCATATCTCCCACCCACGCTGCACTGACCATTCTCCAGCAAAGAACGCCGGGCGTATCTGCAGACAAGAACGCGTCGGATGCGATCCTGGACATCGTTTCCAGACGCACCGGAGCAGCGCACGGGACGGAGGCCGCGGCCAAGTCGGTGCCCCCTTCTTCAGAATTCAAGGCCCCGCGGGCGGTTGGCGGTAGTGTCTCCTCGGCGATTTCCTCGGCCCATATGAGCGCCATGGCTTCAGCGGCTCACCTTGAGTTCAAGCCGATCGCAGCGATCGTCGAGCATGCGGAAATCTTTGCGGGGTGGCTGGCGCGCGATATCGACGACTACAACGGCAAGTTCGATACGAAAAAGGTCTGGAGCCGTGAGGAATACGAGGCGCATGTCATGGCTGGCGAAGCAGACCGGATCGCCAAGGGCGCGGACGTGGAGGCCGCCAGGAAACACACCGAGTTCCTTCTGAGCGACAAGCTTTACAACGGTTACGCGAGGCACGCTGAGTTGGATAACTACTGGCTCATCCGCAATTCCAATGACGCTGCGTATAATCTCGTTAACGGCGCGGCGCAGCGCTTCAGCCATTCCTTTGGGGTCGAGGTTCCCATCAGCTATGACGAGACCGGGCGAGCGAGGCTCGGTTCCTTTGACGTCCACTATGAGAGCGGCGCAAAGATGCTGAGCTATAAGGAGGACTGTTCGATGACGAGCTACAACCGGGATGGAACGGTGCGCGAGCAGCTTGCCCGCGCACGGGACATGCGGGATTACATCGTAGCTTGATGTCGTGACGGACGAAGCCCGCTAGCGATTTACGTGGTAGGGAACCTCCTGCGCGGCGGGCTTACAGCTATGGCCTCGCGATCGTGCCCTGGTGGAAGAGCATCCGCCATTTCGCGCCGTCCCATGTCCAGATCGAGCTTCTGAGCGCATGGCGCTCGGACCCGTCGGCTTCGATGCGGTGGGTGCGGTAGGTCAGCAGCACGGCGCCAGGGGAGATGGGTGTCAGGCGGTAGTCTGCGGTGCGAATCTCGGCCACGTCCGTCTCGTCTTCCTGCATGAGAAGGTCGATGATTTCGGCGCGAAGGTAGACGGTGCCGGAGGCGCCGAATTCGACGAAGCCTTCGGCAAGCAGGTCCTCGAGCGCTGCGCGCGAGCCACGCACCTCGGGGCGGTGCAGCGCCTCTTCCAGCGCGCGGATTTCCGAGAGTTCGGGCAGGGTGCTCGTCATCGCCTCAACGTACCTGGATTTTGCCGCGGTCGTGCGCGGCTTTCGCCTCGGCATCACGGTTAGCCCATCCCTGGCCGAAGGGCTACTGCTGCATGCTTCCTTCGATCGCAACCGGTGAAAGGATAAAACAGGCAATCTTTCAAAGGTCTGCAGTGATCTTTTGCATCCGACGAGACGCGCGGCGTAGCAAGTTCCTCAGGTCAACCGCTCGTCGAGGTTCCTTCGTCGAGATCCCTGGCGAAGGTCGAGAGATACTTCATGCCGGTATCGCAAAGCACGGTGACGACCGTCGCCTCGGGCCCAAGACGTTCGGCGACCCGCAAAACCGCGGTGACGTTGGCGCCGGTGGAGGTGCCGCAGAAGAGGCCTTCCTCGGCGGCGAGGCGAAAGGCCATCGCCCGGGCATCGGCTGTCGAGACCGGCTCGATCGCATCGGCGATCTCAGGGTACCAGAGTGGAACGACATAGCCGGCGCCGATGCCGTCGATCCTGTGTGCGCCGGACGGGCCGCCCGAAAGAACCGCAGATTCGGCCGGTTCGACCGCGACCATGCGGATGCGGCTGTCATGTTGGCGCAGCCGTTCCGAGATGCCGCGAACCGATGCGGAGCTGCCGGCCGCCTGGACGAATGCATCGAGCCTGCCTCCGGTCTGTTCCCAGATCTCGTCGGCCATCTTGGAATAGGCCCTAAGCTGGTCGGTGTTTTCCATCTGGGCGGTGATGTAGGCGCCGGTTTCTTGGGCGATGCGATGGGCCTCGCGGATCATGTCCTTCGTCAGCTTTTCCGTCTGCCTGCCGCCGTCGCTCGGGACGATCGTGAGCTTTGCGCCGAGGAGGCGCATGTGGTCGAGCTTTTCGCGCGAGAACGCGTCCGAGGTCACCAAATGAAGCGGGTGGTTCTTGACGCCGCAGACGAGCGCGAGCGACACGCCGGTGCTGCCCCCGGTGTATTCGACCACGGCGCCCCCCGGTTTCAGCCGGCCATCGGCCTCCGGGGCTTCGATCATCGCCAGCGCCATGCGGTCCTTCATGCTGCCGGTCGGATTCTGGCTTTCGAGCTTGAGAAGGATGCGCGCGCCGCTTGACGGCGTGACGTTGCGCAGCGGCAGGAGATCTGTGTTGCCGATCGTGTCGAGGATCGTTGTCGGGGCGTTGGTCATGGGGGCCTCACTGTTGAGATGTTGCCACGAGGCTAGATTGACCGCCTCGATGCGGCTACAGTCGTAAATGACAATTTTGGAGATGATTGCGTCATGCGGCTGTCGGTTTTCGCGCTCGACGGTGTCTTTGACAGCGGATTGAGCGTGCTGCTCGACACGTTCTCGGTCGCCAATGATCTGGCGGTGGCTGAGGGCATGGAGCGCCTGCTGTTGACTGTCGAGGTCGTGGGGGTGCGGCAGCAGGTCCGCACGGCACTCGGCCTGACGGCGAGCGTCGAGGCGATAGACGGTGCCAAACGGCCGGACTGGGTGGCGGTGCCGGCACTCAACACGAGAGAGCCGGAACGGCTGGAGCAGGCGCTGGCGCGGGCCGACGTGCGCGAGGCGATCGGCTATCTGAGGGATTGTCACGCGGCCGGCGCCGGCCTTGCAAGCGCCTGCCTTGGAACGTTCATTATCGCCGAAACCGGGCTTCTTGACGGCGCCGACGCCACGACCAGCTGGCCGATGGCGCCCCTGTTTCGCAAGCGCTATCCGAAGATCCGGCTCGACGACAGCCAGATGATCACGGTTTCGGGCCGGCTGGTGACCGCGGGCGCGAT
This sequence comes from Ensifer sp., assembly GCF_035999135.1. Classification (GTDB taxonomy): domain Bacteria; phylum Pseudomonadota; class Alphaproteobacteria; order Rhizobiales; family Rhizobiaceae; genus Ensifer. The sequence goes on along the minus strand of NZ_DASYGZ010000165.1, from coordinate 14,732 downwards.
GATGGGGCATCTCGATCTGGCCCTCTTTCTCGTGGCCCAGGCCAGCCCGGAGATCGCGTCTCTCACCGCGCGCTTCATGCTGGTCGACAGGCGTTCGTCGCAGGCGCGCTACGTCGTGCCGAGCTATCTCTCGCAGACCGATCCGCTCGTCGACCGCTTCGAACGCTTCGCGCGGGCGAACCTTGCCGGCGGCTTTTCCCTGCAGGCGGCGGCCAAAGCGCTTGGCGTCGGGCCAAGGACCCTGCAACGCCGGACCGAGGCGGTGCTCGGCAAGTCGCCGCTCGCCTTCGTCCAGGACCTGCGTGTAGCGCGCGCCCAGCATCTGGTTTCGATCGGCCTCGATCTGGAGGCGGTGGCGGGTGAGGTCGGCTATGCCGACGCGGCGACGCTGCGAGCGCTCTTGCGCCGCCATCTCGGCCGCGGCGTGCGCGAGCTCAGGGCGGAGCTGCAGGCTTAGGGTTGGAATGCACCCGGATCCTCCGCCGCCTTGACAGGTTCATAATATCCACTATTCTGGATATATGGATGAGAATCAAACGATCACCGCTTTGGCGGCCCTTGCGCAGCCGACACGGCTCAGGACCTTCAAGCTGCTTGTCGAGCGCGAACCGGATGGGGTTGCTGCCGGCGAGCTCGCAAGGCTCGCCGACGTGCCGCAAAACACCATGTCGGCACATCTTTCGACGCTTTTGCAGGCCGGGCTTGTGCGAAGCGAGCGGCAGAGCCGATCGATCCTCTATCGTGCCGATCTCGAACGCCTGCGCTCCGTGGTACTCTACCTGCTCAAGGACTGCTGCGGCGGCAATGCCAGCCTCTGCGCGCCCCTTATCGCCGATCTGAGCCCTTGCTGTCCTTCGACTGACTAGTGTCTCAAGCATGGATCGGGCGGCAAAAACATAAAGCAATTCAAGGTGCCGCAGCGAGGTGTGCGTGTCTGCAGGACGCGCGGCGCTGCCAGGACGAGGTGCAACTCCGTGAGGCAAGCCGGGAGAGCCACATGAGCGACCAACCCTACAATGTCAACGAGGCCGAGCGGCACTTCGCCTTTGCCGAAGCCTACCGGATGCTCAACAACCGCATCTCGATCTTCACCAGCCTGCCGATGACGAGCCTCGACAAGCTCGCCCTGCAAACAAGGCTGAACGAGATCGGCCAGACTGTTTCCTGAAGCGGGTCGAACACATGCCATTCGATCTGAAACGCCGCCTTGCCGCGGAAGCGCTCGGCACGGCCATCCTGGTTGCGACCGTCGTCGGCTCCGGCATCATGGCCGACCGTCTTTCAAGCGATGCGGCAATCGCGCTGCTTGGCAACACGATCGCGACCGGCGCGATGCTGGTGGTTCTCATCACCATCCTCGGCCCGGTTTCCGGCGGGCACTTCAATCCTGTCGTGACCATGGTGTTTGCGACACGGCGCGAGATTGCGGCGCCCGCGGCGGTGTTCTATGTCGCGGCCCAGGTGGCAGGCGGGCTCGCAGGAACGCTGATCGCCCATGCAATGTTCGAGCTGCCGCTGCTGCAGCTGTCCGAAACGGTGCGCACAGGGGCCGGCCAATGGATCGCCGAGGCGGTGGCGACGTTTGGGCTGGTGCTGACGATCCTTGCGGCCTTGCGTTTCCGGGGCGAGGCCGTTCCGACGCTCGTCGGGCTCTACATCACCGCCGCCTACTGGTTTACCGCCTCGACCTCCTTTGCCAATCCGGCCGTCGCCATCGCCCGCGCCCTCTCCAATACCTTTTCGGGTATCCGACCGGTCGACGTGCCGGGCTTCATCGTCGCCGAAGGCATCGGTGCGCTCGCTGCCGCAGCCACTGTCGGCTGGATGCTTGCCGAACGGAACACCTCAATCTCGCCAACAACGCTCACAGGAGCCGACTGACCATGGACGTCACCATCTACCACAACCCGAAATGCGGGACCTCGCGCAACACGCTGGCGCTCATCCGTCACGCCGGCATCGAACCCACCGTGGTCGACTATCTGACGACGCCGCCGGGCCGGGACGAGCTTGTCCGGATGATCCGGGACGCCGGGCTGACGGTGCGCCAGGCGATCCGCGACAAGGGAACACCCTATGCCGAGCTCGGCCTCGACGACCCCACACTTTCCGACGACGCGCTTTTGACGGCCATGCTCGAGCATCCTGTGCTCATCAATCGCCCGTTCGTCGTCACGCCCCTCGGCACGCGGCTCGCCCGACCTTCGGAAGCGGTGCTCGACGTCCTGCCGGCCGACGCTTTCACGAGCGCGTTCGTCAAGGAGGATGGCGAAAAGGTTCTGGATGAGGAGGGGCGTCGCATTGTCTGATCTTCCCGCCGCCGATCTCCGCCATCTGCGCAAGCCCGATCTTGATGCGCTCAGGCCCGCGTTTTCGAGCCACAAGCCACGCATCCTCATTCTTTACGGCTCGGTGCGCCCAGTTTCGTATTCGCGACTGCTGGCCGAGGAGGCCGGTCGGTTGCTTGAATATTTCGGCGCCGAGGTGCGGTTCTTTGATCCCTCGGGGCTGCCGCTTCCGGACGATGCGCCCGTCAGCCATCCGAAAGTCCAGGAGCTCAGGGAGCTCTCGGCCTGGTCGGAGGGCCAGATGTGGGTGAGCCCGGAGCGGCACGGGACGATCACCGGGATCATGAAGGCGCAGATCGACTGGATCCCGCTGTCGATCGGGGCGATCCGTCCGACGCAGGGAAAGACGCTTGCGGTCATGCAGGTCTCGGGCGGCTCGCAGTCCTTCAACGCCATCAATACGCTGCGCCTGCTCGGGCGCTGGATGCGCATGATCACGATCCCGAACCAGTCGTCGGTCGCGAAGGCCTATCAGGAGTTCGATGCGGACGGCCGCATGAGGCCGTCGTCCTATTACGATCGCGTTGTCGACGTCTGCGAGGAACTCGTGAAGTTCACGATGTTGACGAGGGACGTCTCGGCCCATCTCGTCGACCGCTACAGCGAGCGCAAGGAAAATGCGGAGAAGCTGGAAAAGCGGGTGTCGCTGAGCGCGATCTGACGCTTCGGCGGCTGTGCCACAGCGACAAGAATGCGCAAGTGTCCGAGTGGCATTGAACGTCGTGCGGCGGTCAAAACGCACGACGTTCAACGCGTGCCTGAGCGCGGATCCACAGTCGACGCCGTTTTGCGGACCGGCGCCGGCTGCTCAGGCACGGGGACGGCTAGCCCTTGGCGGGCCGGTTGTCCGCAACGGCGGTCTCCGGCTCGTAGGAGAACATCATGTAGGTGACGGTGATCAGGATGACGGTCAGGAACAGGGTACTGGTGACGACCGTTCCAAGACCCAGGCCGCCATATTCGATCGGTTGCGCCAGCAGATCGCCGACCGAAGCACCGGCTGGCCGCGTGAAGATATAGGCGAGCCAGAAGGCGGCGACGGCGTTGAGCCCGAGCGCGTAGTAGGCAAAGGCGACGGCTGCGATGACTGCGGCAAACAGCAGTGCGGTCGTCATGTAGCCGAACGCGAAACGCTCGGCGACGAGGTCGCCGGCCGCGGTGCCGAGCGCAAAGGTGAAGAGGATCGCCAGCCAGTAGAAGGCCTCGCGCCGCGTCGTGTAGATCGAGTGGATCGACAGGGTTCTTTCGCTCGCATACCAGAGGGAGAAGGTAGCAACGAGCGCCAGCGTGAAGACCACGGTGGAGGTTTCAAGCGGAACGCCGAGATTGTCGGTGAGGTTGTCGGTGATCAGCGTTCCGACGATGCTGATCAGCACCACCGCCAACCAATAGGCCCAGGGCACATAGCGCTTCTGGGCAAATTGCAGCCCGAGCGTGGCGACGAGCACCGCACTCATGATCAGCGAGGTGGCGGTGAGCCCGAGACCGAGATTGACCGCGAGATAGTCGGCCGCGGTTTCGCCCATGGTGACGGCCATCAGCTTGATCAGCCAGAAGTCTGCCGTGACGCGGGGGACACGGTTGATGTTGGACATGTCGAGGGATTGGGGACGCATGTCTGTCGCTCCGGGTTTCAAGGTCACTTGCCCATGGCGGACATGGCTTGCTTGAAGAAGCCGTTGGCCCTGTCGTCATCGTCGGCGTTGCAGCGATCGATACCCTTGTTGATGAGTTCGTCGACCTTGACGACATCGGTGTCACTGAGCTTGGCGCTCGAGCGCGCGCCACGCACATCCTTCAGCGTGTCTTCGCAGGGGACATTGGCAAAACTCGCCGAATGCATGGCAAGGGCGAATGCACCGAACAGGGCGCAGGTGGCGAAAGGCTTCATCGGGATCTCCATAGGCTGTTGAGGGGCAAGAGTGCAGCGCCGAAGCTGGCCGCCGGAATTTGCCTCCGCCTTGCCGGAACCATACCAATTCGTAAGGTGACAACGGCGCGCGACTGTGCGCCGAATGGTTGCCACGTGGACAACAGGCCCAGGTCTATCCGATGCGAATTCTGCTGATCGAAGACGACCGCAAGACTGCCGACTTCGTGCAGCGCGCCATGGCCGAAGCGGGGCATGTCTGCGACCTTGTCGACGACGGCCGTGACGGGCTCTACCAGGCGACGCGCGAGGCCTACGACGTGCTGGTGATCGACCGCATGCTGCCGGGGCTCGACGGTCTGTCGGTGGTCAAGGCGATCCGCGCGGCGAGGATCAAGGTGCCGGCGCTGTTTTTGACCTCGATCGGCGGCGTCGACGACCGCGTGGAGGGTCTGGAGGCCGGGGCCGACGACTATCTGGTCAAGCCGTTTGCCTTTTCCGAGCTGATGGCGCGGGTGAATGCGCTTGCGCGCCGGCCGCCGATGTCGGAGCAGAAGACCGTGCTCGTGGTTGCCGACCTCGAACTCGACCTCGTCAGGCGCCTGGTGACGCGCGGCGGCGAACGCATCGACCTGCAGCCGCGGGAGTTTACCCTGCTCGAAGTGCTGATGCGCGGCGAGGGCAGGGTGCTGACCCGGACCATGCTTCTGGAAAAAGTCTGGGATTTTCATTTCGATCCGAAGACGAGCGTCGTCGAAACCCATGTCAGCCGCCTGCGCGCCAAGGTCGACAAGCCGTTCGACGTGCCGCTCATCCATACGGTCCGCAACATCGGGTACAGCCTCCATGTCGAAAGGTAGTCTGTGGCGCTCGACCCCGTTTCGGCTCGCGGTGACCTTCGGACTCGTCTTTTTTCTCACCTTCGTTGCAGCCGGCTTCGTCACCTACCAGGTCCTGCGGCAGGAGCTGAAGCGCTCGCTCGACGGCTCGGTGAAGGAACTGCACGCGGTGATCGCCTCCTCCGACGATCTAGAGGACCTGATTTCGATGGTGGACGCCTATTCGCGGGTGAACCCGGCACGCGAATGGGTCTTCTGCGTCATCGGCGCAGACGGCAGGCAGATCGCCGGCGATGTCTCGACGCCGCCCTTGCCGGACGGGTTCTCGTCGGCAAGGGCCGATGCGCTCGGTTTGCGGGCAGGGCCCGACTACCGGGTGTTTTCGGGCATGGTCGCAAGCAAGCGGCTGATCGTCGGGCGAAGCCGGGCCGCGACCGACCGGCTCGAACGCATCGCATTTACCAGCCTCTTATGGGCAAACCTGGTGGCGTTGGCCGGGGCGATCATCGGCGGGGCGCTTCTGGCGCGAAAGGCGCAGCGGCGGCTCGACGGCATCGCCGGCGCGATGACCGCCGTCTCCCACGGCACATTCGACGCGCGCGTTCCGCTCAGCGGCAGCGGCGACGACATCGATACGGTTTCACGCCAGATCAACGAGGCGCTCGACCGGCTGTCGGCGCTGATGGAGACGATGCGGCAGGTCAGTTCCGACATCGCGCACGAGCTGAAGACGCCACTCAACCGGCTGAAAATGCAGATCGACACGGCAATCCGCGGCGACGAGCGCGGTGAGGCGGTCAGCGAGGCGCTTTACGACGCGCGTGCCGAGGCCGGCCAGATCAACGCCACCTTCGAAGCGCTGCTCCGGATTTCGCAGATCGAGGCCGGCGCGCGCAAGACCCGGTTTCAAACCCTGGATCTCACCGGCATCGTCGCCTCGGTGGCGGAGATCTATGCCGATGTCGCCGAAGACAGCGGCCATGGGCTGACGACCTCGATCGACGCGGCCGATCCGCTGAAGATGCGGGGCGACCGGGAACTTCTGACGCAAATGCTGGCAAACCTCGTCGAAAACGCCATTCGCCATTGTCCGCCCGGCGCTGCAATCTCGATTTCACTCGGACGGCAGGGCGGGAATGCCGTGGTTGCGGTGAACGACGACGGTCCGGGCATACCGGCCGGCGAGCGAGAGAAAGTGTTCCGCCGGCTCTACAGGCTCGACAAGAGCAGGACGACGGCGGGAAGCGGACTGGGCTTGAGCCTCGTTCGCGCCATTGCCGACCTGCATGCGGGCGACGTGGCCATCGGCGACAACGGGCCAGGGGTCTGCGCCGAAGTGATCCTGCCCCTGGAGGAGCGACACCCTTCCTGATGCAATGCTTCAGGAAACGTTCGCAAGCTTCTGTTCGCGAAGGATGCGGGTGTCGATTTCCTTCAGGCGATGCTGGATGGCGGGATCGCCGGGGAGCAGCGTGAGCGCGGTTTCAAGCAGGTCGCGGGCGGCCAGAATTTCGCCATCGCGGATATGGCGGTTGGCGCGGTGGTAGAGGAAGTTGACCCGCTCCACCGGTGCGAAACGCTCACCGAAGCGGGCATTGATCCGGTCGGCCCAATCAGGGTGGCGAGGCATGGCCGCGACGGCGATCTGGTAGGGGCGCATCGGCGCATCGGCACGGGCCGTGTGGGCAAGGGCGGCGAGGCCGGCGCGATCGTTGCTGCGGCAGGCGTCGATGAGGGAAAGCGCGCGCTCGGTGCCGGTAAAGACGCGTACCGTGCCGTGGCCGGTCATGGGCACGGGCACGAGGTGGGTTTCGGCCTGCAGCGTGGCGATGCGCTCGGCGTGGCGGCGGTCGATCGCATGGAAGGGATCGTAGAAGATGAAGGCGCGTCCTGCGGCCTGGTCGGGCGAGATGCCCATATTGGCGTGCAGGTCCGCCGAGAAATGGCGTCGGAAACGATTGTCGTAGGGCACTGACTTTGGATCGATCGACACCTGCGGGCAAAAGGCGATCGCGCTCGTCGCATTGAAACGCCGGCGATAGCGAAGGGCGGCGTAGCCACCTTGCGAATGCCCGTAGAGGATGCGCTCGGGCGCCGCCTTCAGGATGGGGGCTGCCGCCTCGACCGCCCTCACGATGCTTTCCGACGGAAACCAGTTGGGTCGGCGGCTGATGAAACCAAGCGCTGCGATATCCGCCTTCTCGCAGAAGCGCTGCCCCCAGTAGCGGCTGCCGTTGGCCACGATCTCCATCTCGTTGAAGGTGACAAGCAGATAGGGAGACGAGCCCGGGCGATGGATGACTTCGAGGTTTTCGTCCGAGTAGATAAGCACGTGGTCTCCGGATTAGTTCAAGATTTGCAGCAGTATAATTTCACTTTTCGCAAACCGTCTCGAAAAACGGATCGCGGTTTATACTAATGCGAACTTGTGCCGTATTGCCAGTGGCGGCGACGTCTCTGTCGCTCAAACCCTCTGCAGAAACGCCAGCACCCGCTTCGTCAGCAGTGCGGTTGCCGCTGCGTCATAGGACGGGAGCGAGCTGTCGGCGAAGTAGTGCTGGTCGCCGGGATAAAGGAAGAGTTCGGCATCCGCGACCTTTGCCACGATCTCGCGGGCGGCGTCGATGTCGCCTTCGCCGACGAAAACAGGGTCGTTGTCCATGCCGTGGATCTGCACAGGTACGCCGTCCGGCCAGGGACCGAAGCACCACGCCCCGCTGATCGGGATGCAAGAATAAAAGAGCAGCGCGCCGCGGGCGCCGGCTCTTGTCTGGGCGAGTTTTTGCGCCGGTAGCACGCCGAAGGAGAAGCCGGCATAGACAAGGCCCTGCGGCAGGGCGTCGGCGAGACGGACGCCGCGCTCGCGCATTGCCTCGAAACCGGTCGCCTCGATGAAGGCGAGACCGTCCTCGATGCTGGCAAAGGTGCGCCCTTCGAAGAGATCCGGCATGTGCACCACGTGGCCTTCGGCCCTCAGCGTTTCGGCGAAGGCGTGCATGCCTGGGGTCAAGCCTTGAGCGTGATGGAAGAGCAGAATCTCGGCCATGGCGAATTCCCCGATTTGGATCTGATGTCGCAATAGTGGTGCCATCGCCTCGAATTTCAAGCCGAGCGCCGGATTTCGGCGCGATTTCCAGCGCTGTCAGCCTGCTCATCATGAACCCGCTTCAGTTGCATTCAATGTTAGGAATGTCGCATTCATTGTGGGTTCACCTCGCCGGGACAAACTGATGTCTGGTTTCAAACAGACAGGTGACGAGATGAGGAAGATTGGCATCGCGCTTCTGGCGGCGATAACGGCCCTTTCGGGCATCACACCGGCAAGCGCCATGCCGGTTGTTGCCATGGAGCGGGTGCAAAAGAGCGAGGTCCTGCCGGTGCAGGACTGGCGCGGACGCGGCGACAGGGGATGGCACGGCGGCGGATGGGATGGCGGCTATCGCCCCCGTTACCGACCGGGCTACAGGCCAGGCTGGAACGGTGGATACCGCCCGGGCTGGGACGGCGGCTATCGCCCGGGCTACCGTCCGGGCTGGAGCGGGGGCTATCGCCCGGGATATCGGCCGGGCTGGAATGGCGGCTATCGCTACGGCTACTACAACGGCTATCGCGGCTACCGCTATGAGCGCTACGGCTATCGTCGTCACAACGACGGCTGGTGGTATCCGCTGGCCGCCTTCGGGGCAGGGGTCGTTATCGGCGGCGCCATTGCCGCACCGCCGCGCAGCTACGACGCCGGCGTCAACCCGCGCCATGTCGACTGGTGCTATGCGCGCTACCGCTCCTACCGCGCCTGGGACAATTCGTTCCAGCCCTATGGCGGCCCGCGCCAGCAGTGCTACTCGCCCTATTTCTGAGGCTTGAACGTCAGGCTAAAGGTCCGCCGGTCGGGGTGATCGGCGGGCCTTTGTCATGGCCGGAGCGGGACGTCGCCATGTGCTCGACGGTGCCACATGTCTTATCAGGTGCGCGAAGGGCTCGATAATTCGAGCTTCCGCATGTCCTTCGAGCGGCGAGATTGACGGTGTCTGTTGCAGGCCGGCTACCCGTTTCAGCCGCTCCTAATCGTCGGAGAACACGATCGGCATTTTGAGCCTCGTCTCGGCCGCGTCCATACCAGCCGGAAAGGCGGGCAGCTTTGCCGATCTTTCAAGCATCAACCGGGCGGCGGCATCGGCCGGTGCAAATCCCGAAGACCTGTAGATTCGTGCTCTGCGCACGCGGCCATCCCGCCTGACGATGACCTCTATCTCGACTATCGCCCCCTCCCGGTCTTGTTGCGGTCGGCTTCGGCAGGTTCCTCTTGAAAACCTCCCGAACCTGCTCTGCCCATTCGCCGTTGGTCCTAAGAGTGTCTGCTCTGGCCTGCAGTGGCATAGCGGCAATAACGGCGGCGATAATCAGGCGGGCAAAACGAGACACCAAGAATATCCTGGCAACGATTTGTCGCCGTGTCTTATCAATTCTCGCAAGGGTTGCAACGGGGGTGTCGCCTAGATCCGCGCGGGCGGCGAGAAAACGTTCGACCACAAGGGGCGCAGGCGCGCGAAAGCGCGGGCGCAATGGCCAAGTTGGAAGGAGAAAAGCCGGCGGTCTAGAATTTCAGCCGGGCATCGTCGTGCTCTGGAGGCCGGTGGGCGTCCTTGCGGCGGAAGCCGTAGGCGAGCGCCAGCCCCAGAATGGCGGAGCCGACGACGATGGCGGCGAGTGCGAAGAAATTCTCCATGGCATTTTCCTCCCGACAGGAGCTTAACACAGAATGCGCGCAAACAAATGGCGTGGCAGCGAGATTGCGCGTCATGGTTACTCAACGCGCTGCGGCGCCTGAAGTTCAATGATGTGAGCGCAAAACCAGGCGCCCGTTGTGCATGCGTCAATAGCCGGAGCTTCCGCCGCCCATGCCGCCCGAACTGCCTTGCATGTTCTGCATGCCCTGGTTTCCGGGGCTCGGGGCGGGCGCGCGGTTGGCCTGGTCGGTGGTGCAGCCGGCGAGCGCGAGGAGCGCCACGGAAATCGCAACGATCAGGTAGCGTGGTGTCATGGAAACCTCCCGTTGTTGCGCGAACGGCCGAAGGCCGCCTCGCCATCGAAACGGATGAGGCACGCGCGCGTCTGCCCGCAGGTCCTCGGCTCGGGGACATCGCGCAGGCGGCACGCCATGCCGAACACAGATGTGCCTGACGAGTATACACCAAAGAACGCGCCGTGCCGCGACACGGTGCGGGACCGGCAAGGCGCTGCATCTGCCCAGCGCCGGCGGCCATGCCTCGGGAGAAAAGCGAACAAAACAGAAACAAATTTAGGCGAAGGGCTTGCCAACCACGCGGAAGCAGGCTAAGGATATTTCAGACTGGTCGTTTCTTCATTGAAGCGGCCTTTTTGATTCCGGCGAATGACCGGGGCCGAGTGCCGGCCGCACTGGTTCGCTTCCCGCGGCTAGGCAGCGTCGAATTGCTGTCAGGTCAGGTCAGGTCAGGTCAGGTCAGCTCAGGTCACGCCTCTCTGATGCCTGCATATGCTGCGCAGGCGAAGGCTACCGACTTCCCGTTCACGCTTCCTGCTTGGCGATCTTGTTGCCGACCGGATGCCCTGGCTCGGGCCGGGGGCGGGGATGCCCGATGCTGCGCAGCCAGCGGGAAGCCTCCTGCGGGTCGTGCTCGACGCCGAGGCCGCGCTGATAGATGGTGACCAGACGCGCCTGGGCGGCCGGATGACCCTGACGGGCGGCCTGCCGGTTCCAGTGAAGCGAGGCGGCGTAATGTTCCTCGCCGCCATCGTTGAAGTAGATTTCGGAAAGCTTCGCCTGTGCGTCGACATTTCCTGACGTTGCCAGTTCAAGCAACCTTGGCGAGATATTCGTAGCGGACGGCCGGGGCGTGAAAATGGTCTTCAACGTCTTGAATGTGTTGCGGATCATCTGACACCTGTTGCAATCATTGCATGGTTCCCGCGGCAGGGCTGCTAGACTGGAAAACTACTCAAAATCTTGAACTAATTTGGTTTTTCCGAGATCATCGCCGGTGAGGCCGTGACCCTTCTTGTGCATTGCGCCAAGACGACCCGATCAGGGGCAACCCGGTGGGCCGTATTGATGACCGTATGCAACCTGAAGTCAAGGTTGCAAGCGTGACATCAAGCGTGACACGCGCAATTTTCTGTGAGCGGACCGTCACGTCCGGCACGCCTGTTTGTTGCCGGCAGCGCTGAGACGATAGGCGATCGGCAGCGCCTGCCCGGGTCGCCATGCCCAGGGCGTGCCGGTTCCGCCTGCACGGAGTATCGTCATGACAAACACCCCCGCCAAGGACCCGAAGACGGGACGCTTTCTGCCGCGCGCCGGAAGCGCGAGCGCGATCCCCCGACCGCGCGCCCGCAAGGCGGTGCGCAGCAAGCTCGGCGAGCTCTTTCTCGAGGACATGCTTTCGGCCTGGGAGGCCCGAGGCGCTGCGGCGATCGACGCGCTGATCGAAAAGAACCCGAACGATTTCTTGAAGACGATAGCCGCGCTGATGCCGAAGGACGTGAGCATCAATGCCAACCAGATCGGCGAGATGACCGATGAACAACTCCTCCAGCGGATCCAGAAACTCGACCAGACCATCCGGCCTTTCCTCCATGCTTCGGGAGCGGATGGAACTGGCAATGGAGATCGGGCGCAGGCAGAGAACGAATAGGCTGCGCTACTACCAGCCCTATGACAAGCAGACCGAATTTCACGCGGCCGGCGCTGCCTTTCGCGAGCGGCTGTTCATGGCCGGCAACCAGCTCGGCAAGACGCTGGCGGGTGCTGCCGAAGCGGCGATGCACCTCACAGGCGACTATCCTCATTGGTGGGCGGGCCGACGGTTCGACCGGCCGATCACGATGATCGGCGGCTCGGAATCGCACGAGTTGACACGCGATGGCGTGCAGCGGCTGCTCGTCGGCCCGCCAATGAGCGAAGAGGACTGGGGCACCGGCTACCTGCCGAAAGCGGCCATTGCCGGCTGGACGCGACGCTCCAGCGCTTCCGGCGCGCTCGACAGCGTGACGGTGCGCCATGCGAGCGGAGACACCTCCACGCTGCTTCTGAAAGCCTATGAGCAGGGGCGGGCGAAGTGGCAGGCCAACACGGTCGACTACGTCTGGTTCGACGAGGAGCCGCCGGAGGACGTCTATTTCGAGGGCATTACGCGCACCAATGCAACGGGCGGTTCGGTTGCCGTGACCTTCACGCCGCTGAAAGGCATGAGCTCGGTCGTCAGCCGCTATCTGCTGGAACCGTCGGAGGACCGGACGGTGGTGACGATGACGATCGACGATGCCGAGCACTATACGAGCGAGGAGCGCGCGAAGATCGTCGCGAGCTATCCGGCGCATGAGAAGGAAGCGCGCACCAAGGGCGTGCCGACGCTCGGGTCGGGGCGAATCTTCCCGGTGACCGAGGAGCAGATCCGCGTCGAACCCTTCGAGATCCCCCGGCATTGGGTACAGATCGGCGGCCTCGATTTCGGCTGGGACCACCCGTTTGCGGCCGTGCTTTGTGCCTGGGACCGGGATGCCGATGTCTTTTACGTGACCCGCTGCTACCGCGAGCGCGAGGCGACGCCGATCATCCATGCCGCGAGCTTGAAACCTTGGGGCGCCTGGCTGCCCTGGGCCTGGCCGCATGACGGTCTGCAGCACGACAAGGGCTCGGGCGAGCAGCTGGCCACGCAATATCGCGGGCAGGGGCTCGTCATGCTGCCTGAACGGGCGACCTTCGACGACGGCACCAACGGTGTCGAGGCCGGCATTTCCGACATGCTGCAGCGCATGCAGACGGGGCGCTTCAAGGTGTTTTCCACCTGCGGCGACTGGTTCGAGGAATTCAGGCTCTACCACCGCAAGGACGGCCGGATCGTGAAAGAGCGCGACGACGTGATTTCGGCCAGCCGCTACGCGCTGATGATGAAACGCTTTGCCCGGGTGAAGGCGGACAGCGCCGCCTGGGCCTTTACCGATCGGAAGGTTCTCTAGATGGCTGCGATGACGAAACCGGAATTGACGGAGCTCGTGAGCCAGCTCGTCAGGGATTGCGAGGACTATCGCGACCAGCTTTCGGCCACGCGCGTGCGGGCGATGGAGTATTATGACGGCGTGATGGCCGATGTGCCGGCGGAGGCGAACCGCTCCAAGGTGGTTTCGCGCGATGTGCGGGCGGCGGTGAAGAAGGTGCTGCCGTCGCTGATCCGCACGGTGCTCGGCAATGACAAGGTGGTGGAATACCAGCCGGTCAACCAGGGCGACGAGGCCGGCGCCGAGCAGGCGACCGACTACATCAACTACATCGTCTTTCCCGAAAGCGACGGCTATGACGCGGTGCAGGATGCAGCCCACGACGCGCTGAAGCTCGGCAACGGCGTGATCCGCTGGTGGTACGAGAAGAGAAAAAGCGTCGAGGTTTCGACCCATAGCGGGCTCGATGAGGCCGCACTCGTGCAACTGATCGCCGACGACACGGTGGAAGTGCTGGAGCAGGCGCAATCGGTCGAGCGGATCGAGCTGCCGACAGGACCTGTCGAGCAGCCGGTCTTTGCCGTCAAGATCCGCCGCACCGCCGAGCGCGGGGCGACAAGGCTTGCCGCCGTGCCGCTCGAGGAATTCCTGGTGCATCCGGATGCGATCTCGATCGACGACAGCCCGATTGCCGGGATCAAGCGGCGGATGCGGCGCTCGGACCTGATCGCCATGGGCTATGACCGTGATCTCGTCGAAGGTTTTGCCATTGCCGGCAATGCGGACGGCGAGGACGAGGAGTTTGCCCGCCGGCGCGGCATCTTCGGCGACGGGGAGGAGACGGCGACGGCGCTGCAGGAGATCGACTACTACGAGCTCTATGTGAAGGTGGATGCGGATGATGACGGCATTGCCGAGCTGCGCCGCCTGGTCTTCGCCGGCGGCACCGCAGCCGACAACCTGCTGGAAGATGCGGAATGGGACGAGGTGCCCTTTGCCGATCTCATCACCGAGCGGCGGCCGCACCAGCGCGAAGGCAATGCGACCACCGACGACATGGCGGAGATCCAGCGGGTGAAGACCGTGCTTTTGCGCCAGACGCTCGACAATCTCTACTGGCAGAACAACCAGCAGCCGATCGTGCAGGAGGGGGTGATCCAGAACCCGGAATCGGTGCTGAACCCGAAATTCGGCCAGCCGATCCGCGTCGGCCAGGGCGTCGATGTGCGCGGCGCCGTCGGCTATACGGCGGTGCCGTTCGTTGCGCGGGAATCGTTCTCCATGCTCGGCTATCTCGACCAGGAGGCGACTGACCGCACCGGGATTTCCGATGCCTCGAGCGGCATGGCGCCGGACGCGCTGCAGAACATGACGGCGAAGGCGACGGCACTGGTCGAGCAGGCGGGCATCGGCCAGACGGAGCTGATGGTGCGCACCTTTGCGCAAGGGCTGAGGCGCGTGTTCAAGGGGCTGCTCGGCCTCACCATCAAGCACCAGGACCGGCCGCGGGCCGTGCGGCTGCGCGGCAAATGGGTGACCTTCGACCCGCGCCACTGGAACGCCGGCATGGACGCGACCGTCAATACCGGGCTCGGTGCGGGCACGCGCGAGCGCGACATGCTGATGATCCAGATGATCCAGCAATTGCAGGAGAAACTGCTGACGACGCTCGGGCCGGACAACCCTTATGTTTCGCCC
>NZ_DASYGZ010000160.1:0-8227 GCF_035999135.1 Ensifer sp. | reverse complement strand
TGCCGCTCATGCCGATGCCGCCGATACCGATGAAATGGACCAGCCCGATGGTTTTCGGCATTTTCATGAGCGTGTTTCCCTGAATTTCTCGACTGTCAAACCGCTGGCAATAGCCTCTACGAGGGATGCAAGCAAGCTTGCAGCGTCCGGCTTGCCGGTTTCCCGGGCATTTGCGGCCATCTCGGCGAGCGATTGCGGGTTTTCGACCGCGTCCTTCAGAATGCCGGCAAGGCGGTCGGCGGTGAGCTCGGCTTGCGCGATAACCCGTGCGCCGCCCTTGGCAGCGAGCGCCGCAGCATTGGCCGCCTGGTCGTGATCCAGCGCATAGGGATAGGGCACGAGGATCGAGGGCCGGCCGATGACGGCAAGCTCGGACACCGTCGAGGCGCCGGAACGGCAGATGACCAGTTGCCCGCCGGCGATACGCTCGGCCATGTCGGTGAAGAAGGGCGAGACTTCGGCGGGAACGCCGAGCTTCTCATAGGTCGCGATTACACCGTCCTTGTCTTCCGGCCGCGCCTGCTGCGTGACCCTGAAGCGCTGGCGAAGACCGTCGTCCAGTCGGCAGATCGCCTGGGGCACCGCCTTGGAAAAATACTGTGCGCCCTGGCTGCCGCCGAAGACCACCAGATGAAACGGCGTCTCACCGCTGGCCGCACCGTAGGGCACGTTGGCGGCGGCAAGAACCGCCGGGCGCACCGGATTGCCCGTGGTCACGGTCTTTTCGGCAAAGGCGCCGGTGCCCTCGGGCAGGAAGCCGCCGGCAATCGCCTTGACGCGCGAGGCGAGCGCCTTGTTGGCGCGGCCCATCACGGCGTTCTGTTCGTGGATGATCGAGGGAACACCCATGCCGGTCGCGGCCAGAAGCGGGGGCACGGTCGGGTAGCCGCCAAAGCCGACGACCGCCTTCGGCCGAAGCCGGGCGATCAGCCTGCGCGCGGCGCGCATGCCGGTCCAGAGCGTCCACAGCGACTTCGCCACGCTGATCGGGTTCTTCGAGCCGATCGTCGCCGAGGGCACGACGTGCACCTCGTCGGCCGGGAACTTGCCGGCATAGCGCTCGGCGCGGCTGTCGGTGACGAGATGGACCGAATAGCCCATGTCCTTCAGTTCGTGCGCCAGCGCTTCAGCCGGAAAGAGGTGGCCGCCGGTACCCCCGGCGGCAAGCAGAATGATGCCTTTGGTCATATTTTACTCCGCCGGCACGCCAATGCCGGACCGAAACAGGCTGCGCTCCACGGCGCGCTTCTCCGGGCGGTGACGGGTCAAGGCCAGGATGAAGCCGGCAGTGACGCAGATCGCCACCATGGACGAGCCACCATAGGAGATCAGCGGCAGGGTCATGCCCTTGGCCGGAAGCAGTTCGAGGTTCACGCCGATGTTGATCATCGACTGGATGCCGATCTGGAGCACCAGGCCGGCAACGGCGAACCGGTTGAAGTCGTTGCGTTCGCGGAAGGCATGGCTGAGGCCGCGCATCACCAGGAAGGCGAAGATCATGACGATGACCATGCAGAAGACGATGCCGAATTCCTCGGCGGCAACGGAAAAGACGAAGTCGGTGTGGCTGTCGGGAATGATGCGCTTGACGATGCCTTCGCCCGGCCCCCGGCCGAACCAGTCGCCGCGGATGATCGCCTCGCGGGCGGTATCCATCTGGAAGGTGTCGCCTTCGCCGGTCAGGAACTTGTCGATACGGGCGGCCACGTGCGGCAGCATCGTATAGGCGACGAAGAAGCCGCCGAGCGCCGCACCGCCGAGCAGGATGATCCAAAGCCAGGGCATGCCGGCCATGAAGAACATGCCGCCCCAGACCGCGGTCGTGAGGATCGTCTGGCCAAGGTCGGGCTGGGCGACGAGCAGCGCCCCGACAATGCCGAAAAGCAGGATGGCAAAGAGATTGCCGGGGATTTCCGGTTGGCGGGCGTGTTCGGAAAACAGCCAGGCGCAGACGACGACAAAGGCCGGCTTCATGAATTCCGACGGCTGGATCGAGATGCCGGCGATCGAAAGCCAGCGCATCGACCCCTTCACCTCTTCACCGATAAAGAGCACCAGCACCATCATCCCGAGCGAGCCGGCCAGAAGCAGGATCGCGGCCCGCCTCACCTGGCGCGGCGACAGGAAGGAGATGCCGACCATCACCACCAGCGACGGCAGCAGGAAGAGCGCATGACGCCTGACGAAGTGGAAGCTGTCGAGGCCGATGCGCTCGGCGACAGCAGGGCTTGCGGCAAAGGACAGCATGAAGCCGACCCCCATCAACAGGATGAAGGTCGCCAGAAAGAACCTGTCGATCGTCCAGAACCAGTCGGCCACGGGGCCACGTTCGGCTCGGCTTACCATCTTGTCAGTCCCCTTCTCCGGCGCCCCTTGCGCCTAACGTCCGAAACCCGGCATCACGTCCCTCTGCCTCGCGCCGATCGCGCGCCGGCGGCATGGCATCAGATCAGCATCGTCACGCCGTCGAGCGCGCGCACATGGCCGACAAAGGCATCGCCGCGCACCTCGAAGTTCTTGTACTGGTCGAAGCTTGCGCAAGCCGGGGAGAGCATCACGGCGGAAGCGCCGGCCTCGTCCCTGCCCGCGTCGACAGCCGCATGCGCGACCGCCTGTTCCAGCGTGCCTGAAATCTCGAACGGCACGGCATCGCCAAGCGTCGCTGCGAAGGCGGGAGCCGCCTCGCCGATCAGATAGGCCTTGACGATCTTCGGGAAGAACGGCGCAAGCGTCGTGATGCCTCCCTCCTTCGGCAGGCCGCCGGCAATCCAGTAGATCCGCTCGTAGCTCGAAAGCGCGGGTGCGGCCGCATCCGCATTGGTCGCCTTGCTGTCGTTGACGAAGACGACCGACCCCTTGCGGCCGACCGGCTGCATGCGGTGCTTGAGGCCGGGGAAGCTCTTGAGCCCGTTTGCGATCTCCGTCGCGCTGACCCCGACCGAAAGGCAGGCGGCGATCGCCGCTGCCGCGTTCTGGGCGTTGTGGCCGCCGCGCAATGTCTGGATGCCGTCGAGATCGACGAACAGGCTGGACGTGCCGCCTTCGGCCTTCAGGATGCGCGAGCCTTCGGCGTAGAGGCCATTGGCAAGCACATGGCGGCGCGAAATGCGCACGACCTTCGCGCCGGCGCGCTCGACACGATCGGCAATGAGCGCCGAGAAACTGTCGTCGACACCGACGATGGCCGTCCCGCTGCCGGCGACCAGCCGCTCCTTGATGTCGGCATAGTGCTGCATCGTGCCGTGACGATCGAGGTGATCGGGCGTGAGGTTGAGCAGGATCCCCGCCGCCGGGTTCAAGGTCGGCGCGAGATCGATCTGGTAGGAAGAGCACTCGACCACGTAGAAGCGGCCGGCCTTTGGCGGATCGAGGGTGAGAACCGCGGTGCCGATGTTGCCGCCGAGCTGGGTGTCGCGACCGCTTTCTCTGAGGATGTGCGCGATCAGCGCTGTGGTCGTTGACTTGCCGTTGGTGCCGGTAATGGCGATGAACGGGCAATCGGGCGCATGGGCCCGGCGCTCGCGCACGAAGAGCTCGACGTCGCCGATGATCTCCACGCCGGCGGCGTGGGCGAGATCGACCGTCCAGTGCGGCTTCGGATGGGTGAGCGGCACGCCCGGCGACAGAACGAAGGCGGCAAAGCCGGACCAGTTGATCGTGCGCAGATCGGCGGTCGGCACGCCTGCGGCGGAAGCCTTGGCGACACTGTCGGGATTGTCGTCCCAGGCGGTGACGGCCGCACCGCCGGCGACCAGCGCCTGCGCGGTTGCAAGCCCCGAGCCGCCGAGACCGAAGAGGGCAACCTTCCTGCCGCTGAAAGTGGTGACCGGGATCATCGTCCGCTCACCGCAGCTTGAGGGTGGAGAGGCCGACCATCGCCAGGATGACGGCGATGATCCAGAAACGGATCACGACCTGGCTTTCGGTCCAGCCCTTCTTTTCGAAGTGGTGGTGGATAGGCGCCATCAGGAAGACGCGGCGGCCGGTGCGCTTGAACCAGAACACCTGGATGATCACCGACAGCGTTTCCATGACGAAGAGGCCGCCGATGATGATCATGACGATCTCGTGCTTGACGGCAACGGCAACCGTGCCGATCAGGCCACCGAGCGCCAGCGACCCGGTGTCGCCCATGAAGATCGCCGCCGGCGGCGCATTGAACCAGAGGAAGCCGAGGCCAGCGCCGATGACGGCGCCGAGGATGACGGCAAGCTCGCCGGTGCCCGGCACGAAATGGATCTGCAGGTAGTTGGCGAACACCGCGTTACCGGCAAGGTACGCAATCAGGCCGAAGGCGGCGGCTGCGATCATCACAGGCACGATCGCAAGGCCATCGAGACCATCGGTCAGGTTCACGGCGTTGCCGGCGCCGACGATGACGAAGCCGCCGAAGAGCACGAAGAAATAGCCGAGATTGAGAATGAGGTCCTTGAAGAAGGGGAAGGTGACGGAGGAGCCGAAGGTCGAGCCGGCCGAACCGCTCGAAAGGGCAGCCTGCATCATGAAGAACACGGCAATGGCGGCGATCACGAACTCGATGCCGAGACGCGCCTTGCCGGAAAAGCCCTTGTCCGACTGCTTCGTAACCTTCAGGTAATCATCGTAGAATCCAATGGCGCCGAAGCCGAGCGTGACGAGCAGGGTCGAGACCACATAGACGCTCGAAAGATCGGCCCAGAGCAGCGACGAGACGACGATGCCGGCCAAGATCATCAGCCCGCCCATGGTCGGCGTACCGGCCTTCTTGAAATGCGTCTGCGGCCCATCGGCGCGGATCGGCTGGCCCTTCCCCTGGCGGATGCGCAACGAGGCGATCATCGCCGGCCCGAACAGGAAGACGATCATGGCCGAGGTGAAAAGCGCCGCGCCGGTGCGGAACGTGATGTAACGAAAGAGATTGAAAAACTGAAAGTGGTCCGCCAGTTCCACGAGCCAAATGAGCATAAGGGACCTTTCCCCAAAGGTTTCCTGCATGCGTCCCTAGATCGGCACCGACTTAAGGACTGTGCAGCCGTTTAAAAGTGCTGCAGCGGCCTTTGCACGCCTTGGCGGGCGGGCGGCACTGCAAAATCAAAAACTCGTCCATCAGAATCACCTGAAAAACGATACGCGCTAACATGTGAAAGTGTTAGGGCGCGCCCACCTAACTCGAAGCAGTGTCCACCGCGGCCCTCATGGGCGGTGGCGCCGGCCTAATCCCTCGCCGGCTGTCCCTCGGCCTCGCGCCTTTCGGCATCGGCCGCCGGATGGGTATCGATGAGCCCCTGCACGATCCTGGCGCAACCGGTGCCCTTCGATGACTTGACCATGACGACGTCGCCGGCAGCGACGGCGGTCAGCGCGTAGCTCTTCAGGTCTTCGACGCTCTCGCGGTAAACCACCGAGATGTCCGCCGGCAGCGCGTCGCGCAGGTTCGCCATCAGTGGCCCGGCCAGCCAGACATCGGTGATGCCGGCGTCCACCAGCGGACGGGCAAGCGCGGCATGCACCTCGACGCCGTGTTCGCCCATTTCCAGCATGTCGCCGAGAATGGCGACGCGGCGGCCGCCTTCAGGCGGTTCGCTGTCACGCAGAAGCGAGATCGCCGCCCGCATCGAGCTTGGATTGGCGTTGTAGCTTTCGTCGATCAGCTTCAGCGTACCGCCGCCGATGACAAGCGTATGGCGCCGGCCGCGGCCGGTCTCGGCCTGCATGGTCGCAAGCGCCGATGCGGCATAATCGAGGTCGCCGCCGGCAAGCTTGACGGCGGCCAGAACCGCAACGGCGTTCTCGGCGATATGACGCCCGGGCGCGCCGATCGCGACCTCCAGCGTGCGCCCACCGATGCCCGCCCAGAGGATCGAGCCTTCCGGACCCGGGCTGAACTCGACGAGACGGAACTCCGCCTTGGGATTGGCGCCGAAGGAATGGATGTGGCTGACGCCGGCAGCGGCGGCCGCGCTTTCGAGCAGCTTGTATTGCGGGCTGTCGTGAATGATCAGGGCATGGCCGCCATTGACCACGCCCTCGAAGATCTCGGCCTTGGCTTCGGCGATCTGGTCGAGGCTGTCGAAATTGCCGAGATGGGCGGCGGCGATGCTGGTGACGATGGCCACGTGCGGGCGCACCATCGCGGTCAGCGGCCGGATCTCGCCCGGGTGATTCATGCCGATCTCGAAAACGCCGAAATCGGTCGCCTCGGGCATGCGCGCCAGTGTCAGCGGCACGCCCCAGTGATTGTTGAAGGAGGCGACGGACGCATGCACGCGGCCTTGCGGCTTCAGCACATGGCGCAGCATCTCCTTGGTGGTCGTCTTGCCGACCGATCCGGTGACGGCAATGATCTTGGCGGCGCTGCGATCGCGCGCGGCGCATCCGAGCCGGATCATCGCTTCGAGCACGTCGTCGACGACGATCATCGGCGCGGTAAGGCGGCCGAGCGCCGGCAACTTGCCCTCGCTGACGACCAGCACTGCCGCACCGTTGGCAAGCGCAATGCCGGCATAGTCGTGACCGTCGACGCGGTCGCCCTTGATCGCGAAGAAGGCTTCACCCTTGCCGATCGAGCGGCTGTCGATCGAGATCCCCGAGATGCCCTCGGGCAAAGTTCCCATCGGCCGGCCGTTCATGGCCGCCAGAAGATCGCTGCTTGTCCAGAGCCAGTTCATCACATGCCTCCCAAGGCCTTGCGGACCTCCGCATGGTCCGAGAATGGCAGCGTCACGGAACCGACCGTCTGCCCCTCCTCGTGTCCCTTGCCGGCAACGATCAGCGTGTCGCCGGTCTTCAGCATGCCGACGGCGGTGCGGATCGCCTCGGCGCGGTCGCCGATCTCGATCGCGCCCGTGGCCGCAGCCATGATTTCGGAGCGGATGACATCGGGAACTTCCGAGCGCGGGTTGTCGTCGGTGACGATCGTCACATCGGCAAGCCTCGTGGCGATCTCGCCCATGATCGGGCGCTTGCCCTTGTCGCGGTCGCCGCCGCAGCCGAAGACCACAACGACGCGGCCGGTCGTGAACGGTCGCACGGAAGCGA
Source organism: Ensifer sp. (assembly GCF_035999135.1). Taxonomy (GTDB): domain Bacteria; phylum Pseudomonadota; class Alphaproteobacteria; order Rhizobiales; family Rhizobiaceae; genus Ensifer. The sequence goes on along the minus strand of NZ_DASYGZ010000160.1, from coordinate 1,210 downwards.
GCACGTTTTCGAGCGCATCGGGCTTGTGGGCGTAGTCGACATAGGCGAGCGCGCCATCCTTGGTCTGGCCCACCAGTTCGAGGCGGCCGGAGGCGCCCTCAAGCTTTTCAAGCGCTGCGAAGGCCGCCTTGGCGCTGATGCCGGTGGACATCGCCAGACCCGCCGCGACGAGCGCATTGGCCACCTGGAAATCGCCGGCGAGCGGAATGTGGATTTCGAAGATATCGTCGCCGACATGCACTTCTGCCGATTGTTTGTGGCGGAAATGCTCGACGCGCTTCAGTGAGATGTAATCGCCCTTGCGGCCGACGGTGCGCACGTCGAGCTTGGCCTTGCGGGCAGCGGCGATCGCCTGCTCCGACCACTGGTCGTCGGCAAAGATCACGGCCGGCGCGCCCTTCGGCAGCAGAGCATCGAACAGCCGCATCTTCGAGGCCATGTAATGCTCGACCGTCGGATGGTAGTCCATGTGGTCGCGGCCGAGATTGGTGAAGGCGGCAGCGGCGAGGCGCACGCCGTCAAGCCGGTTCTGGTCGAGGCCGTGGCTGGAAGCCTCCATCGCCGCATGGGTCACGCCGGCATCGGCGAGTTCCGCCAGCAGCTTGTGGAGCGACACCGGATCGGGCGTCGTCAGCGAGCCGTAGTCGTTGCGGCCGGGCGCGACGACGCCGGTCGTGCCGATCATCGCGGCGGCATAGCCGGAATGGGCCCAGATCTGGCGGGTAAACGAGGCAACCGACGTCTTGCCGGCCGTGCCGGTCACCGCAACCATGGTCTCGGGCTGGGCGCCGTAAAGGGCGGCGGCGGCGCGTGCGAGGAAGGCGCGCGGCTGCGAGAGCTTGAGGACCGGAGCGGTCGAAGCGTCGACCTCGGAACCGGCTTCGGTAACAACGGCAACCGCACCGCGCTTCAGCGCGTCGGCGATATAGGCGCCGCCATTGGCCTTGCTGCCGGAGACGGCGACGAAGAGATCCCCTGGCTGGACCTGCCGGCTGTCGGCCGTCAGTCCGGCAACGTCGATTTCCGCGGCAGCGCCGCTCAGTTGCGCCGAAAGTTCCGGGAAGTTCGATCCCGCCAGGTCTTTGATCTTCATGAACGCACGTCTCGCATCGATTTCGATCCGCCAGAATCGCGAATCGTCCGCATTCTCATTTCATGTCTAATAAGACACAAGCAAGGCAGAACCGTCTTCTCCAAACTTTGGTTCGAC
>NZ_DASYGZ010000128.1:0-24856 GCF_035999135.1 Ensifer sp. | reverse complement strand
AATTGGGAGTAACAAGATGAAAAAGTCTCTTCTGTCGGCGGTCGCGCTGACGGCTATGGTTGCCTTCAGCGGCAGCGCCTGGGCTGATATTCTCGTTGGTGTCGCCGGCCCGCTGACTGGCCCGAACGCCGCCTTCGGTGCACAGCTCCAGAAAGGTGCAGAGCAGGCCGCAGCCGACATCAACGCTGCCGGCGGTATCAATGGGGAACAGATCAAGGTTGTGCTCGGCGACGACGTTTCTGACGCCAAGCAGGGCGTTTCGGTCGCCAACAAGTTCGTCGCTGACGGCGTGAAGTTCGTAGTCGGCCACTTCAACTCGGGCGTGTCGATCCCGGCTTCGGAAGTCTACGCCGAAAACGGCATCCTGCAGGTAACGCCGGCCTCCACCAACCCGCAGTTCACCGAGCGCGGCCTCTGGAACACGTTCCGCACCTGCGGCCGTGACGACCAGCAGGGCGCTGTTGCCGGCGCTTACCTTGCTGCCAACTTCAAGGACGCGAAGATCGCCGTCATTCACGACAAGACCCCGTACGGTCAGGGCCTTGCCGACGAAACCAAGAAGTCGATGAACGAAGCCGGCCTCACCGAAGCCCTCTATGAAGGCATCAACACCGGTGACAAGGACTTCTCGGCTCTGATCGCCAAGATGAAGGAAGCCGGCGTTTCGATCGTCTATTACGGCGGTCTGCACACCGAAGCCGGCCTGATCATGCGCCAGATGAAGGACCAGGGCCTGAAGGCCACCCTGATGTCGGGCGACGGTATCGTTTCGAACGAACTGGCCTCGATCGCCGGCGACGCCGTTGACGGTACGCTGATGACCTTTGCTCCGGATCCGCGCAAGAACCCGGCTGCCAAGGAACTCGTCGAGAAGTTCCGCTCTGCCGGCTTCGAGCCGGAAGCCTACACGCTCTACGCCTATGCCGCTCTCCAGGTCATCGCTGAAGCTGCAAAGGCTTCCGGCGGCAACGACCCGCAGGCAGTTGCCGAAGCCATCAAGGCAAAGGGACCGTTCAAGACCGCGATCGGCGACCTCGGCTATGACGAAAAGGGCGACATCACCCGTCCGGACTACGTCATGTACACCTGGAAGAAGGGTGACGACGGCAAGTACAGCTACTTCCAGAACGAGTAGTCTCGTTCCGGACGCTGTTCCGGACGCTGTAAAGCGTTCAATCCAAAGCAGCCCGGCGAGCGATCGCCGGGCTTTCTTGTTTTCGGTCCCTCATGCACAAATTCAAAGTTCTACAGCGCCCTTCGCGCGCCTGATAAGGCTCGTGGTGCTGTCGAGGCACCAGCGATCATTCAGCATCGCTCATTCCCGCCGCGGGGTGCTGTCGAAAAAAAGATGGCGGTGCACATCGTGCGATGGGCCTTGGCCCGGAGGCAGCGCTATTTCAGCAGCGTGTCACGCAGCGCCGAGACTTCCGCACGCAGGCGATCGAGGTCTTCGGACGCAAGTTTCGTCGCCTCGGTGAGGTCGCGGGGCACGCTGATCGCCTTGCTGCGCAGAGCCTTGCCCATGTCCGTCAGCTGGACCCGAACTTGCCGCTCGTCCGCCTTGTCGCGGACCCGGGCAATGTAGCCCGCGGCCTCCAGGCGTTTCAGCAACGGCGTCAGCGTGCTTGATTCCAGAAACAGCCGTTCGCCGAGCCCACCGACGGTCCGGTCGTCCTTCTCCCACAACACCACCATGACCAGATATTGCGGGTAGGTGAGGTCGAGGCTTTCGAGCAGCGGCTTGTAGATCCGCGTGAAGGCGTGGTTTGCGGAATAGACCGCAAAGCAGAGAAAGCTGTCGAGCGCCAGCGGATCGTCGTCGGTGTTTTGCGTGTCGGCCATTCGGGTTCTCCTGTCTCCACGAAATTAAATCGTCCGCGATATAATCGCAAGGTATTGACAGCCTTGCTGCGTCGTTATAAATATCGTGCACGATCTAATCGTTGGCAATACAATTAAACGACTCAAAAAAAGGAGCCTTCTATCCTTTTGTATCGTGCACGATTTAATCGCTAAATAAATTACACGCGGCATGGCCCGCACGCAAAAAGGAACCCGTTCCATGAGCAAGGCAGTCAGCAAGGTCGAGACCAGCAGCATCTCCCGGCGCAACGTTCTTTCGGCAGCCTTTGGCGCTGCAGCCACGGCGGCCGCCGTGACGGCCGCGAGCCGCCCGGCCAAAGCCGCTGATGCGCCGTCCGCATCCGGCGGCGAGGGCGCGCCGCAGGCAGCAGGTGCTTCCGGCAGCCGCATCGTCACCCGTGACGGCGTCGAGATCTATTACAAGGACTGGGGTCCGAAGGACGGCCCGGTCGTCGTGCTCAGCCATGGCTGGCCGCTGTCGTCGGACAGCTGGGAAGCTCAGGCCTTTCATCTTGCAGCCAACGGTTTTCGCGTCGTCACCCATGACCGGCGCGGCCATGGTCGCTCGTCGCAGCCCTGGGACGGCAACGACATGGATCACTATGCCGACGACCTCGCCGACCTCATGAATGCGCTCGATCTGAAGGGCGTCTTCCTTGCCGGCTTTTCCACCGGCGGCGGCGAGATCAGCCGCTATATCGGCCGCCATGGCACGAGCCGCGTGGCCAAAGCCGGCCTGATCTCGGCGGTACCGCCGTTGATGGTCAAGACCGACAAGAACCCCGGCGGACTGCCGAAGCAGGTGTTCGACGGCCTGCAGGCGGCAAGCCTCAAGGATCGCTCGAAGCTCTACCGTGATATCGCGTCCGGTCCGTTCTTCGGCTTCAACCGCCCGGGCGCCGTGCCGTCTCAAGGCATGATCGACAGCTTCTGGCTGCAGGGCATGACCGCCGGGCACAAGAATACCTATGACTCTATCGTCGCCTTCTCGCAGACAGACTTTACCGAGGACCTGAAGAAATTCGACGTGCCGACGCTGATCATCCACGGCGACGACGATCAGATCGTGCCGATCGATGCGGCGGCGAAGGCCTCGAAGAAGCTCGTGCCGCATGCGGAGCTCAAGGTCTATGCCGGCGCGCCGCACGGCATCACCGACACCCACAAGGACCAGCTCAACGCCGACCTGCTCGCCTTCGCGCGGTCGTGATCGTCCGGGGCTGAAGATTGGAGGGAGGTGCCGGCGACGGTGCCTCCCTCTGCTTTTCGTAACAGCTGTTTCGCGCGCCGGAGTGGCTGTCGCCAGGCGAAGTTTCGTGCACTATCGCCGGATGATTCTGATCCGGAGACCGTCATGAGTTCGAAGCCCAGCATTCTCGTCACGCGTCGTTGGCCGCAGGCCGTGGAGCAGGTGCTGTCAGAGCGCTTTGAAACAACGCTGAATGAAGCAGACCTGCCGATGAGCCCTGCCGGTCTTGCCGCTGCGCTCCGCTCCCATGACGCCGTCCTGCCGACCGTTTCCGATCGTCTTCCGGCCGACCTTTTTTCCGGCGGCGGTCTGAAGGCGAAGATCCTCGGCAACTACGGTGTCGGCTACAATCATATCGACGTCGCTGCCGCCAAGGCCGCTGGCATCGTGGTCACCAACACGCCCGGCGTCCTGACCGACTGCACCGCCGATATCGCCATGACGCTGCTGCTTTCGGTCGCGCGCAGGGCGGGTGAAGGCGAACGGGAGGTCAGGGCCGGTCAGTGGAGTGGTTGGCGCCCGACCCACATGATCGGAGCTAAGGTCACCGGCAAGACGCTTGGCATCGTTGGCTTCGGCCGGATCGGCAAGGCGATGGCCAAGCGCTGCCATTTCGGCTTCGATATGGATGTCGTCTTTTACAACCGCTCGCGGATCGACCCGGCGGAGGCGAGCCGCTACGGCGCCCGTCAGCTCGAGACGGTGGAGGACGTGCTGAAAGCCGCCGACTTCGTGTCGCTGCATTGCCCCGGCGGCGGAGAGAACCGGCATCTGATCAACGCCGAACGATTGGCGATGATGAAAAGGCACGCCTATCTCGTCAACACCGCGCGCGGTGACGTGGTCGATGAAACGGCGCTGGTTGACGCTCTTCGAAATGGCGTCATCCGCGGCGCCGGTCTTGACGTCTTCGAAGCCGAGCCGAATGTGCCGGAGGCGCTGCGGGAACTCGAAAACGTCGTGCTGTTGCCGCATCTGGGAAGTGCCACGGAGGAAACGCGGGTCGCCATGGGCATGAAGGTCGTCGACAACATCACGGCCTTCTTCGCCGGGCGCGAACCGCCCGACCGTGTGGCCTGAGCGGTTGCTGCATTCCTGTGCATTGCGTGCCCGCAAAAGCGGCGATCTGGTGATTTTCTTTGCAAAACAATAGCTTGACTTGCTGCGCCCTGATGCAGACGATAGGTCCAATCGACCTTTGCCATCCCTTCGGCGGAACAGGCAGCCGTGGTCGACAGACGTGGAAGGCTTGGTTCGGCGAACACCCATGAGCAACGCGGCAATCATCGCCCCGCAGAGGGCCTGGGGTAAGGGCCGGCTGGTCGCCAAGTCCGCGCTTGGCCGCAGCCGCCTTGCCGAACTCTACCAGGAAGGCTGCGCCAAGATCCGGCTGCCGAAGACGTTCGACACCGCCATGGAAGCGGTGCTCATCAACTCTTCCGGCGGGCTTACCGGCGGCGATCGCATGATCTGGGAGGTGGCAGCGGGGGCTGGAACCGAAGTGACGGTGACGACCCAGGCGTGTGAAAAGATCTACAAGGCGAGTGCCGGAACGGTCGAAGTGACAAGCCGCATCGAGGTTGCCAGCGGCGCCCGCGTCGACTGGCTGCCGCAGGAGACGATCCTGTTTGACCGTGCATCCCTTTCGCGCTCGCTGGACGTCGATCTTGCCGCCGATGCCACGTTTCTCGCCGTGGAGGCGGTGCTTCTCGGCCGAAAGGCGATGGGCGAGGCGGTCCATGCGGGGCTCTTTCGCGATCGCTGGCGCATTCGCACCGAAGGCCGGCTGTTGCACGCCGACAATCTCCTGCTGGCGGACGAGATCGCCCGCCTTGGCGCGCGATCGGCGGTGCTTCGAGGTGCCGCTGCCTTTGCAACACTGATCTATGTCGGCGCCGACTGCGAAGCACAGCTTGCGCGTCTTCGCGCCCTGCTTGACGGCGAAGGCGGTGTCGGCGTGAGCCACCTTGCGGTCGGCGGTCGCGACAAGCTCGTTGCACGCTTCGCCGCAGCCGATGGCTTCGCCCTTAGAAAAATCCTGATCCCGGTTATTTCGCACTTGCGCATGCAGAAGACAGTGCCGAAAGTCTGGGTTCTCTAGGCTCATTTCTGCTGTTTTCTGCGAAACAGAGACATGATCCTGCGTCTTGAAACCATGCCGTGCCAGCGGGAAGAACACATCACTTTCCTGGAACGGCCATCCACGAGCAACCGGTGAACCCGCATGAATCTGACTCCGCGCGAAAAGGACAAGCTGTTGATCTCCATGGCGGCGATGGTTGCCCGCCGGCGCCTGGAGCGCGGCGTGAAACTCAACCATCCCGAGGCGATCGCGCTGATCACAGACTTTGTGGTCGAAGGCGCCCGCGACGGCCGCTCGGTTGCCGAACTGATGGAGGCCGGTGCTCACGTGCTAACCCGCGAGCAGGTGATGGAAGGCATCGCGGAGATGATCCACGACATCCAGATCGAAGCGACGTTTCCGGACGGTACCAAGCTCGTCACCGTCCACGAACCGATCCGCTGACGGCGACGACACCCGTCCCGGAGATCAAAGGAGGCAAACATGCTGGCCCTGCGCCCCAATTGCGAGTGCTGCGACAAAGATCTCCCCACGGATAGCCGCGAGGCGATGATCTGCACCTTCGAGTGCACCTTCTGCGCCGATTGCGCAGAGGGGCCGCTTGGCGGCGTCTGCCCGAATTGCGGCGGCGACTTCACCCGGCGTCCGGTGCGCCCGGCCGTACTGCTTGAAAAATACCCGGCATCCACCGAGCGCGTGCTGAAGTCCGACGGCTGCGCCGATACCAGGGCCGCTTGAGGAGAGAGACATGATCCCAGGAGAAGTCATCGCCGCCACCGGCGAAATCGAGCTCAATGTCGGGCTGGACACGACTGTCATCGAGGTCGCCAACACCGGCGACCGCCCGATCCAGGTGGGCAGCCACTATCATTTCGCCGAAACCAATGCCGGACTAACGTTCGATCGTCCGGCTGCCTACGGCAAGCGGCTCGACATTCCCGCAGGGACGGCGGTCCGCTTCGAACCGGGCCAGACGCGGCAGGTGACGCTGATCCCGCTGTCGGGCAAGCGCGAGGTCTACGGTTTCCGCCAGCAGGTGATGGGCAAGCTATGAGGCGGCTTCAAGTGCTTGCCGCCGCTATCATCCTGTCGGCCGTGCCGGCGATGGCGCAGGAGGAGAAGACCGACTGCGAGAACGCGGTGACGCAAATGGACATGAACAGCTGCGCCAACCAGGACTACGAGGCGGCCGATGGTGAGTTGAACGAGATCTACAGGCAGGCGCTGGCGGCAACCGAGGCCCAGGACGCGGAACTCGCGGAGATCAATGCCGACTATGTCGGAGCACAGGCGGCGCTGAAGAAGGCGCAACGCGCCTGGATCGGATACCGCGACGGACAGTGCGAGCTTGCGGGGTTCGAAGCGCGCGGCGGCTCGATGGAGCCCATGCTCGTCTCCGGGTGCCTTGCCGAGCTGACCAAGGCGCGCACGAAAGAACTCAAGGCAATCGCCGAACCGGATGGGAACTAGACCGTTGAGCGGCGGGCGCACCATCATGATCGTTGGCAATGGCGACGTGCCCGACGGCACCGGCGCTGCGATCGATGCCGCCGACATCGTCGTGCGTTTCAACGATTGCCGCTCTGTCGGCTCCGGTGGCCAGAAGACCGATATCGTTGCCGTCTGCAACACGGGACGTCCGGGGCTTGCCATGCTCGGCGGCGGCTGTTGGAAGACGAATGCGGCCGTGCGGCAGGCGCGCGAAATCTGGTGCGTGCGCTCGGGTGAGAAATTTGCGGCGATGCGGCAAGGGCTTGCCGAAACCCATCCGGACCTCGACGATTTCTGCGACGATTACACCACGGGCTTCGAGAGCTTCTGCCGCTCGACAGACCGGCGCTTCCGCATCGTGCCTTTGGCCGTGCATGACGAGCTGGATCGTGAACTCGCCGGATTATCACCCGATCCCTACGTCGTGCCATCGAGCGGCATGATCGTCATTGCCGATATTCTGAAGCATCTCGCTACCGCCGGCGATGACGTCGTGCTCGCAGGCTTCGGCCACGTTGGCTGGCAATGGCATCCCTTTGCCGCCGAGCGCCGCCATGTCGACGCGCTGGCGGCAAGTGGTCGCCTTCGCCGCCTCCATCCAATCTCTTCCTCGTCCCAAGGAGCCTGAACCATGCCCTACAAGATGTCGCGCGCGGCCTATGCCAACATGTTCGGCCCGACCACCGGCGACAAGGTGCGGCTTGCGGACACCGAGCTCTTCATCGAGGTCGAGAAGGATTTCACCACCTATGGCGAGGAGGTGAAATTCGGTGGCGGCAAGGTCATTCGCGACGGCATGGGGCAGAGCCAGGCAACGCGCGCCGAGGGCGCTGTCGATACGGTCATCACCAATGCGCTGATCGTCGACCACTGGGGCATCGTCAAGGCCGATATCGGCCTCAAGGACGGTCGCATCGCAGGCATCGGCAAGGCCGGCAATCCGGACACGCAGCCGGGAGTCACCATCGTTGTCGGTCCAGGTACCGAGGTGATCGCCGGCGAAGGCAAGATCGTGACCGCCGGCGGCATGGACAGCCACATTCACTTCATCTGCCCGCAACAGATCGAGGAAGCGCTGGTGAGCGGCCTTACCTGCATGCTCGGCGGCGGCGCGGGACCCGGGCACGGCACGCTTGCGACCACCTGCACGTCCGGTCCCTGGCATCTTGCCCGCATGATCGAAGCCGCCGACGGTTTTCCGATGAACATAGCCTTTGCCGGCAAGGGCAACGCCTCCCGCCCGGGTGCACTCGTCGAGATGGTGCTTGCCGGCGCCACGGCGCTGAAGCTGCACGAGGACTGGGGCTCGACGCCGGCGGCGATCGATTGCTGCCTTGGCGTTGCCGACGAATACGACGTGCAGGTGATGATCCACACCGACACGCTGAATGAGAGCGGCTTCGTGGAAGATACGATCGCGGCGATCAAGGGCCGCACCATCCACGCCTTCCACACGGAGGGGGCGGGCGGCGGTCATGCGCCCGATATCATCAAGATCTGCGGCCAGCCGAACGTCATCCCGTCCTCGACCAACCCGACGAGACCTTACACCAGGAACACGCTCGCCGAGCACCTCGACATGCTGATGGTCTGCCATCACCTGTCGCCGTCGATCCCCGAAGACATCGCCTTTGCCGAAAGCCGCATCCGCAAGGAAACAATCGCGGCCGAAGACATCCTGCACGATATCGGCGCCTTTTCGATCATTTCCTCCGACAGCCAGGCCATGGGCCGCGTCGGCGAAGTGGCGATCCGCACCTGGCAGACGGCCGACAAGATGAAGCGCCAGCGCGGGGCCCTGCCGCAGGAAACCGGCAACAACGACAATTTCCGGGTGAAGCGCTACATCGCCAAATACACCATCAATCCGGCGATCGCGCACGGCCTTAGCCATGAGATCGGCTCGCTGGAGGTCGGCAAGCGTGCCGACCTCGTTATCTGGAACCCGGCCTTCTTCGGCGTGAAGCCGGACTTCGTGCTGCTCGGCGGCTCGATCGCCATGGCGCCGATGGGCGACCCGAACGCCTCCATCCCGACGCCGCAGCCGGTGCACTATCGGCCGATGTTTGCCGCCTACGGCAAGAACCGCACGAGCTCGTCCGTCACCTTCGTGTCGCAGGCCTCGCTCGATGCGGGCCTTGCCGCCAAGCTCGGCGTTGGCAAAAAGCTGGTTGCCGTGAAGAACACCCGCGGCGGCATCGGCAAGGCCTCGATGATCCACAACAGCCTGACGCCACATATCGAGGTCGATCCGGAGACGTACGAAGTGCGCGCCGACGGGGAGCTTCTCACCTGCGAGCCGGCGACGGTCCTGCCGATGGCGCAGCGCTACTTCCTGTTCTGAGTGGGCAAGGCAACCATGAGGCGCGGCCTGAAATGGGTCTTCTGTGGCCTGCTGGCAGCGGTTCTGGCGGTTGTTCTTGGGACGCTGCTCCCGCGTCCGTTCTTGCCTGTATCCGTTTCCGCGGCGGGACCGGGGAGCACGCGCATCCTGGTGCTCTCGGGGCCGATCCATACGGATATTGCGGTGCCTCTGACGGTGGAGACGCGCGCGCGCTTCGGCTTTGTTGAAGCTGCCGGCGTGCCGCTTGCCCATCCCCAGGCGCAGTGGTTGATCTTCGGCTGGGGAGGGCGCTCCTTTTATCTGGAGACGCCGACCTGGTCCGAGTTGAAGCCCGGGCCTGTCTTCAAGGCGCTGACGCTTGACCGTTCGGTGATGCATGTGGATATCGCCGGCCGGATCATCGAGCCGCAGCCGTCTGTCGCCAGCTTTGAACTGGACGAAGCTGGATACGACCGCCTGCTTGCCTTCATATCCCGGAGTTTCATCCGAAACGAAGGCGGCGTCATTCGGGTCGACGGCTACTCCTACAACGGCAACGACCGCTTCTTCGAGGCGGAAGGCAGCTTCAACGCGCTTTTTGGCTGCAACACCTGGACGGCGCGCGCCTTGCGCGAAGCGGGCCTGCGGACAGGACTGTGGAACGCGTTGCCGCCGAGCCTTGGCCTATCACTTCGCATGCACAACTGAGGCGTTTCGAAGCGCGCGAGCCATGCGGTCGCCGCATGGCTGCCATGTCCGCATGTGAATCGAGGTCTTTCGTGCTGCTTTGCAACGGGAATTCCGCTAGGGGAAAGGCTGATTTTCCTCGGTCGCCAAGGGTCCTCCCACAACCTGTCGACCGAGAGCCGAACTGAAGGAGATGACGATGCTTGGCAGAAAAGTTCCCGCTGTAACGTTCCGTACCCGTGTCCGCGATGAGGCCGTTGGCGGCTCCAATCCGTTCCGTTGGCAGGACGTTTCCTCCGACGACTACTTCGCCGGCAAGCGCGTCGTGCTGTTTTCGCTGCCGGGCGCCTTCACGCCGACCTGCTCGACCTTCCAGCTGCCCGATTTCGAAAAGCTGACCATCGATTTCCGTGCCGAAGGCATTGACGAGATCTATTGCATCTCGGTCAACGACGCCTTTGTCATGAACGCCTGGGGCAAGTCCCAGAGCCTCGAAAACGTCAAGCTGATCCCGGATGGTTCGGGCGAGTTCACCCGCAAGATGGGCATGCTCGTCGCCAAGGACAATCTCGGCTTCGGTATGCGATCGTGGCGCTACGCGGCCGTCGTCAACAACGGCGTCGTCGAGCAGTGGTTCGAGGAAGAAGGCTATTCCGACAACTGCGACAGCGACCCCTATGGCGTTTCGGCGCCGCAGAACATTCTCGAGGCGCTGAAGTCCGAGAAGCTCGCCGCATAATGGGACAACAGGGTTCCCGCTCCTGATTTGGAAAAGCCCGAAGATCGGATCCGGTCTTCGGGCTTTTTGTTGTTCGGAGGGTGGAGCAGGGTGTCGAAAACCGACGCTTCGACTGGCGCCGGAGCTATTTCTTGATACACTGGCGGACACGAAAAGATATCGAGGGTTCAATGGTTTACATTATCGCTTACCTGAGCGCGCATCCCGGTAAGGGAGACGAAGTGGTAACGCTGTCGGTACCGCTGATCGAGGCGACGCGCCGCGAGGCCGGCTGCCTCACCTATGACCTCTATCGCAAGCCCGCCGATCCCGACACGCTGGTGTTCGTCGAGACCTGGAAGGACAAGGCGGCTGTCGATGCGCATTTCGAAGAGCCACATCTGAAGGCCTTTCAGGCGGCCATGGCCGATCTGCTCATCGAGGCGCGCATCGAGCTCGTCACGCCGGAAAAGGTCGAGGTGCTCTAGGGATGCCTTACCGTTCGACCGGGGTCCTATCGCCGGGGCCGCACGATGTGACGCCGGTTCACAGCGTCACGCTCGCCCACGATGCCCGGCATCTCAGGCGCAAGCTGTTGCATCTGGAAAACGACGACGTGGTGATGCTCGACCTCAAGGAAGCGGTGCTGCTGGCCGATGGCGACCTGCTTGTGCTTGAAGGCGGCGGCCATATCCGCATCCGCGCAGCAGCTGAAGACCTCTATGAGATCCGGCCGCGCGACCCACTGCACCTGATCGAGCTTGCTTGGCATCTCGGCAACCGCCATCTGCCGGCGCAGGTCGAGACACGCCGCATCCTGATTGGCCGTGATCCGGTGATCCGTCAGATGCTTATCGGCCTCGGCGCCGAGGTCAATGACGTTTCGGAGCCCTTCCAGCCGTTGCGTGGGGCCTATCATGGCGGTGGCCACAATCACGGCCATAGCCACCACCATGGCTGAGCGGGTCGATACGCAAGCGCTGCTTCGTCTTGCGACCTGGATGTCGCCGGCCTTTCCCGTCGGCGCTTTCTCCTATTCGAGCGGTCTCGAACAGGCGGTGCACGATGCCCTGGTCACCGACGCGACAGAGCTTCGCGCCTGGCTCGAAACGGTGATCTGCCACGGATTCGGCTGGAACGATGCGGTGCTTCTTGCCGAAGGCTACCGCGCCGTCGGCGACAGCGCCCGGCTGGCCGCAGCAGCGGAACTTGCCGAGGCGCTGGCGGGAAGCCGCGAACGGCAAGCGGAGACCATGCTGCAGGGGCAGGCGTTTTTGACCGCGGCGCGATCGTGGCCGCATCCGGTTCTCGATGCGATCGGCGACGGACTTGCCTATCCGGTTGCGGTCGGCGTCGTGGCCGCCGCGCATCAAACCGGTCTCGAGCCGGCGCTTGCCGCCTATCTCAACGCCACTGTTTCGAACGCCGTTTCGGTGGCGATCCGCTGCAGCGTGACAGGCCAGCGCGATGGTCTCAGTGTGGTCGCGGCGCTGGAACCGATCATTGCTGAAACCGCGGCCAAGGCTGCTTGCGCGTCGCTCGACGACCTGGGCTCGGCCACGATCATGGCCGATATCTCAGCCCTGAAACACGAGACGCTGCATTCGCGGCTCTTCCGCTCGTGACATGTCAAACCGGCCATTCCAGCGCCTGCCGGAATTGCCGAGACTTCTCGAAAGGACAGACAGATGGCATCGAAGAACGGTCCCCTTCGCATCGGTATCGGCGGGCCGGTGGGCTCGGGCAAGACGGCGCTGACCGACAAATTGTGCAAGGCGATGCGGGAGCAATACTCCGTCGCCGTCGTCACCAACGACATCTATACCAAGGAAGACGCCGAAGCGCTGGTTCGCATGCAGGCGCTGCCGTCCGAGCGTATCGTCGGCGTGGAGACCGGCGGTTGCCCGCATACGGCGATCCGGGAGGACGCAACGATCAATCTTCAGGCGATCGCCGACCTGAACCGCCGCATTCCGGATCTTGACGTCGTCTTCATCGAATCCGGCGGCGACAATCTGGCGGCGACCTTTTCGCCTGACCTCGCCGACCTGACGATCTACGTCATCTCGGTCTGCCAGGGTGAGGAAATCCCGCGCAAGGGCGGACCTGGTATCACCAAGTCGGACCTGCTCGTCATCAACAAGAAGGACTTGGCGCCCTATGTCGGGGCCGATCTCGACGTCATGCAGCGGGACGCAACCCGGATGCGGGCCGAAAAGCCCTTCGTTTTCACCGACATGAAACGTGGCGACGGCGTCAACCGGATCGTCGATTTCCTGAGGCTGCACGGCGGGCTTTGATGCCGCCGGACCTCGTGGCTTCTGACCGCGGAGCCTTCGGCGGCACGTCAGAAGCGCTCCAGCGCCTGCCGGTCGTGGATTTCGATCACCCGCCCTTTGACGGTCACGCCCGAGCGACGAAGGGCCGAGAAGGCTCGTGACAGGGCTTCGGGCGCAAGTCCCAGCTTGCCGGCCAGTACGTTCTTCTGGAACGGCAGACGGAAGGAGAAGTTGGTGATGCCGTCGGGGCAGTTTCCGAGAATGTAGCTCGCCACCCGCTGCGGCGCGGTGAGCAACCGGTCTTCGGCCAGGCAATCCTCGGCCATCTGCGCGTGCCGGCACAGAAGCTGCATCAGCGCGTCGGCGATTTCGGGCGTCTGCTCGGCCAACCGGCGCAGCTTGCGGCTGTCGATCCGGGCCAGCATGGCGTGGTCGATCGCCTGCGCATTGGCCGTGGCGCGATTGCCGAGGAACATCGCGCTTTCACCGAAAAGCTCACCCTTCGGGAACACGGCGATATCCGCTTCGCGCCCATCCTTGCCCAGCCTGTAGAGGCGCACCAGACCCGATAGTACGAAGAAGACATGGTCGAGCGGTTCGCCCTGGGCAAAGAGAACGTCGTGCTCTTCATGCGTCGACACCACGACGTCGTCGAGGACCGCGTTCGAGGTCGCCATCGGCAGCTTCTCGAAGAAGGCGGAGCCGAGCAGAACCGCCCGGTCGTTTGTGTTCAGTCGCAACGTCTTCATCACACTCGTCCTGCGTCAGTATCAGCGGCAGGTTAGTGATCCCGTCGTGCGGATGATTTGATCGAGGTCAAATCATGACGACAAAAAGCCCGCGCCTGTGGGGCGCGGGCGTCTTGTGTGCGATCGTCAGAAGGCCGGTTACTCGGCCGCCAGGGCCGGGTGGTTGATCACCTTGCCGCCGGAGCGGCCCTTGGTCTGATCCGTTTCGAGTGATTTCAGCCGATCTTCAAGACCTTCGATCGTACGGCCCTGTTCCTGAACGAGATCGGTCAGGGCCTCGCGGTCGAGCGGCAGATGCTCCTCGTCCTTCTTGCCGACGAAGCGCCCGAAAGCCCAGGCGAGCAATCGCGACAGATCATCCATGATCAGGAAGAAGGATGGGACGACGACGAGGCTGAGGATCGTCGAGACGATGATGCCGCCGATCACCGCGATCGCCATCGGCGCGCGGAACGAGCCGCCTTCGCCAACGCCGAGCGCGGAGGGTAGCATGCCCGCCGACATGGCTATCGACGTCATGATGATCGGGCGGGCGCGCTTGCGGCCCGCTTCGATCATCGCCTGCGTCCGGTCCATGCCGTGGTGCATCATCTCGATACCGAAGTCGACGAGCAGGATCGCGTTCTTGGTAACGATACCCATCAGCATCAAGATGCCGATCAAGACCGGCATCGACAGCGAATTCTGCGTCAGGATCAGTCCGGCTGCGACACCGCCCATCGCAAGCGGCAGCGAGAACAGGATGGTGAATGGCTGGATCACATCCTTGAACAGGAGGATCAGCACCACCAGCACCAGCATCAGGCCGAGCAGCATCGCATTGACGAAGCTTTGCTGCATTTCCTCTTCGACCTCTGCGTCGCCGCTCTTCAGCAGTTGAACCGTTGACGGCATCTTGGCTTCGTCCGCAATCTGCAGGAAGCGCGCGGATGCGGTGTTGAGCGCCACGCCGATCGGAAGATCCGCGCCGAGCGCCACGACGCGGTTGCGGTCGTAGCGTTTGATCGAACTCGGGCCTTCGGAATAGTTGATGTCGGCGACGCTCGACAGCGGCACCGTCAAGCCCGAGGCGGTCTGGATCTTCAGGTTGCGGATCGCGGCGATATCCGTGCGGAAATCGCGGTTGATCTGAACGCGGATCGGGATGAGCCGACCATCGAGCGCAATTTTCGTCAGGGCGGCGTCGATGTCGCCGATGGTGGCGACGCGGATGACTTCCGAGATCTGCGCCGTGGTGATGCCGAGGCGCGACATCTGCTCGTCGCGCGGACGGATCTGCAGCTCCGGACGCGGAAGTGCGCCGTCCGGGCTGACATTGGCGAGCAACGGATCGCTGCGCAGCTTTCCTTCAAGAATGCCGACGGCCTTGTCGAGATCGGCTTCGTTGTTGGAAAGCAGATTGAACGACAGTTCCCGCTCGCCGCGGTCGTTGAGCTTGATCACCCTGACATCCGGCAAATCGCGGACGCGGGCAAAGATCTCCTTCTCGATCTGCGACTGCGGAATGATGCGACCCGACGGCGGCAGCTTCGGCAAATATGGGCCAATGACCGGCAGCTTGCCGAAGACGTCGTTGACGACCTTGTTGAGGAGCGAGTGGTCGCGCTTTTCCAGCAGCACCGTCACGGTGGCCCGGCGCAGTTCCAGGTCGCCCTTGGGCGAGGCGCCGCCAAGCACGAACACGCTTTCGACGCCGTCCAGGTCCTTGACCCGTTCGTAGATCTGAGCGGTCGTCCGGTCGGTGTCGTCCAGCATGGCGTCTGGCGCCAGTTCGACGGACAGGCTGACACGCGACGTGTCGTCCGGAGGCAGGAATCCGCCGGGCACGAACATGAACAGAGCGACCATGGAGGCCACGGTCACGCCGATTGCGATGAGCACCGTCAGGTAGCGCATGTACCAGCGCTTCGTCGTCGCGTGAACGAGACGCGTGTAGCCGCGCATCAAGGTGCCGTCCTGGGCATGATGCCCGTCAAGTTTGGACGGACGCATGATGTAGGCGGCCATGACGGGCGTAATCAGGCGTGCGACGAGCAGCGAGAAGAAGACCGAGACTGCCACGGTCAGGCCAAACTGGATGAAGTATTGGCCAACGATCCCCGGCATGAACGACACCGGAATGAAAACCGCAATGATCGTGAACGTGGTTGCGATCACCGCGAGGCCGATTTCATCCGCCGCTTCGATCGCGGCCCTGTAGGGCGACTTGCCCATATGGATATGCCGCTCGATATTCTCGATCTCGACGATGGCGTCGTCGACGAGGATGCCGGTCGCAAGCGTCAGTGCGAGGAAGCTGACGAGATTGAGCGAGAAGCCGAGCAGTTCCATGACCCAGAAGGTCGGAATTGCCGACAACGGCAGGGCGACGGCGCAGATCAGCGTGGCGCGCCAGTTGCGCAGGAACAGCATGACGACGATGACGGCGAGCAGCGCGCCTTCCATCAGCGTGTGCAGCGCCGCTTCATAGTTGCCGTAGGTGAAGTAGACGGAATCGTCGACCATCTCGATGGTGACATCCGGGTTCGACGCGCGGATCTTTTCGAGCGACTTGGCGACCGTTTCGGCGACGCTGACTTCCGAGGCGCCCTTGGCGCGGAAAACCGCGAAGGTCACGCCGGGGGTGCCGTTGAAGCGCGAGAACGAGCGCGGTTCCTCATAGGTGTCGGTCACCGTGCCAAGATCGGACAGGCGAACGAAACGGCCGCTCGGGACCGAAATCATCGTGTTGGCGAGCTGGTCGACATTGCGGGCGTCGCCGAGCGTGCGGATCGCCTGCTCGCTGCCGCCCACCTGGCCGCGGCCGGAGCCGAGGTCCATGTTCATGCGGCGCAGCTGGCCGTTGACGTCGGCGGCCGTGATGCCGAGCGAATTCAGCTTGTCTTCGTTGAGTTCGACACGCACTTCACGGTCGGCGCCACCGTAGCGATCGACGCGGCCGATACCGCTTTTCCCCTGGATTTCGCGCTTGATGACATCATCGACGAACCAGGAAAGCTCTTCCAGCGACATGCCGGGCGCCGAGACCGAAAAGGTCTGGATCGCCTGACCTTCGACATCGACCTTGGAGACGATCGGCTCTTCGATCGAGGTCGGCAGGTCGCTGCGGATGCGATCGATCGCATCCTTCACGTCCTGCACGGCCTGGGTTGTCGGCACTTCCATGCGAAAGATCACGGCGGTGGTCGATGTGCCGTCGTTGATCGTCGACTGGATGTGGTCGACACCGGTGACGCTGGCGACCGCGTCCTCGATTTCCTTGGTGACCTGCGTTTCAAGCTCGGCAGGCGAGGCACCGCTCTGGGCCACGCTGATCGAGACGATCGGCACGTCGATATTGGGGAAGCGGGTGATCGGCAGCGACACGAAGGACTGATAGCCGAGCACCATCAGAACGAAGAATGCAAGGATCGGTGCGATCGGATTGCGTATGGACCAGGCTGAGAAGTTCATGGTCACGGTTCCTGTCAGTTCATCGCTGGTTCAGCAGACTTGACGGGGTTGATGTGGTCGCCGTCGCGGACATAGGCGCCGGCTCGCGCCACGACTTCTTCACCGGCCGTCAGGCCTTCGAGAACTTCCACGAACTTGCCGTCGGAAATCCCCGTCTTGACCGGCAGGATGCGGATGACGCCGTTTTCGACCTTGCGAACGATGGTGCGACCGTTTTCGTTGGTAACGGCTGTCTGCGGCAGGACCACCGCCCGCTTCTGCTCGGCGGTGATCAGCGCACTTGCGTACATGCCGGCGCGCGCCTTCGTGGTGTCGTTGAGGCTGATGAAGACGGTGCCGAGGCGGCTTACCGGATCGACCGTCGGAGCGATCAGGCGGATCGATCCCTCGACCTTGGTGTTGCCGCCGGCAAGCGTCACGGTGGCAGGCTGGCCAACGGCGAGCTTGATGATGTCGGCTTCCGCGACATCTGCCTTCATTTCGATCGCGCCGTCGCGGATCATCGCAAACAGCGGCTCGCCGCTGCCATTGGCGATGGCGCCGATCTTGGCGTTCTTGGCGGAGATCACACCAGCGACGGGGGCCTTCACCTCCGAGCGCGTCAGGCGAAGGTCGATGTCTTCGATCTGTGCCTCGGCCACCTTGATGTCGGCGGTTGCGACAGCGACGGCCTGTTCGGCGGAGCGAACCCGGGCCTGCATCGCGATATAGAGTGCGCGGACCCGATCCGCTTCGGCGGTCGAAACCGTTCCGTTCTTGGAGAGCCCGGCGGCGCGATCGCTGACCCGCTTGGCTTCGTCGTTGTTGGCCCTGGTTTCGGTGAGCTGGGCGTTCAGTTGCGCCAGCCCGGCTTCGGCCTTGGCGAGCGCCGCCTCGAGCTCGCTTTTTTGCAGGCGAAGCGCGTCGTCGTTGAGGACCACTAGGACGCTGCCGGCCTCGACCTTGTCGCCCACGTCGACATTGAGCGAACGAATGGAAAGGCCGTCCACCATCGGCGCGACATAGACCTGCTCGACCGCCTGAATGGTGCCGGTTGCAACCACCCTGTCACTGATCGGCTGGTCGACCGCCGCCGTCACCACGATGGAGGGAAGGGTCGGCTTGGCCGCCGGTTGCGCAGGTTCCTCGGCCCACACGGGCGTAACTGAACCAAACATTATCGCAGCGCACACGCTGAGAGCAGGCAATACTTTTTGAGCCATCGGCTTCATGGTCCCGGCAATGGAAACAAAATCGAAGCGGATCTCCGCTTGTCGCAGGATCCACGGGCAATCAGGCAATTTTACCGCACCGCCACAACGTCCCGGTGAACGCTCGGGAACGGGAGATGGCGTATTCCTCACTTCGCGCTCCGCGTGCACGGTATCAGACCGTAGACGCGGGCGGAACTGAGACGGGTTACCG
The DNA here is from genome assembly GCF_035999135.1 of Ensifer sp. Taxonomy (GTDB): domain Bacteria; phylum Pseudomonadota; class Alphaproteobacteria; order Rhizobiales; family Rhizobiaceae; genus Ensifer. Next base: position 6,557 of record NZ_DASYGZ010000128.1, on the reverse strand, counting down.
CAGGCAGGGGGTCGGGATAGGATTGTCCTCCGTCATGCCTGCCTCCAACAAACATCGTGGCCTATGTAATCTCGGGCTCAGATGCTTACAAGGTGCGCAAAGTCTTCGCGCGCCGATATTTGGTGCGTTCTGCAGTTATGGTTGCGATCTTGACACGATCTTGACAGTCGCAAGCAACGGTAGCGTCGTTGCTCGCCGGAATACCACCCCCACGCCCGGTACCCGGCAGCAACATGGCGGATGCGAACGACCGCTGAAACGGAAGAGGGCCGCACGATACTGAGCCGTGCGACCCTCTTCTGGTTTCGGCCCTCGGCCTTTCGGCTCTACTTCAGCGCAGCGTCGGTGATCTCGTGCGTGAAGGCGCCTTCAGGCTCCTTGGAAATCACCGGATCGGAGCCGCCCGAAAGCAGCGACTGAACCGTGCGCTTGTAGTCGGCCTCATCAAGCGCGCCGTTGGAGCCGGCGGTAAGCTTGGCCACTTCGCCCATCATGCGCTTCTGGTGTTTCTCCGTCTGGGCGCCGGTGGAGTCGTTTTCAAGCACAATGCCGGCTGCTTCGTCCGGGTTCTGTTCGGCGTATTTCCAGCCCTTCATCGAGGCGCGCACGAACTTGACCATCTTGTCCTTGAAGGCCGCATCTTTCAGTTTGTCTTCAAGCACATAGAGGCCGTCCTCGAGCGTCGCCACGCCCTGGTCCTCGTACTTGAAGGTTACCAGATCGTCCGGCTTGATGCCGGCATCGGTGACCTGCCAGTACTCGTTGTAGGTCATGGTGGAAATGCAGGCGGCCTGTTTCTGGATCAGCGGGTCGACGTTGAAGCCCTGCTTCAGGACCGTCACGCCGTTCGGGCCGCCGTCGGTCGGGATCTTCAGGTGCGACATCCAGGAGAGGAAGGGATACTCGTTGCCGAAGAACCAGACGCCCAGGGTCTGACCCTTGAACTTGTCGGGGCTGGTGACGCCGGTTTCCTTCAGGCAGGTCAGCATCATGCCGGATTTCTTGAACGGCTGGGCGATGTTGACGAGCGCGACACCCTTTTCGCGGGTGGCAAGGGCAGACGGCATCCAGTCGACGATGACGTCGGCGCCGCCGCCGGCGATCACCTGCGCCGGTGCGATATCCGGTCCGCCCGGCTTGATGTCGACGTCGAGGCCTTCCTCTTCGTAAAAGCCCTTGTCCTTGGCCACGTAGTAGCCGGCAAACTGCGCCTGGGTCACCCATTTCAGCTGCAGCGTCACCTTCTCGGCGGCTTCAGCCTGGAACGCTGCGAGCGAAAAGACGCCTGCGGCGAGAAGCGATGCAAGTCTTTTGTTCATGTCAGTTCCCTCTTGTTTTTGCTTCATTTTCTTTCAACTGCGCAATTCCGGACGGAAAACCGTTTCACAGTTTTCCTGGCATTGCTCAGGCAGTCTTCTCAGGCGCGCCCTCCGCGGATGGAAGGATGCCAGAAGGTGACGGCGCGCTCGATGAGAGCCACCACCCCGTAGAAGGCGGAGCCTGCAACCGCCGCGACGGCGATTTCGGCCCAGACCATGTCGACATTCATGCGTCCCACTTCCGTGGAAATCCGGAACCCCATGCCGACGATGGGGGTCCCGAAGAACTCGGCGACGATGGCGCCGATCAGCGCCAGCGTCGAGTTGATCTTGAGCGCGGTGAAGATGAAGGGCCAGGCGGCCGGAAGGCGCAATTTGACCAGCGTCTGCCACCAGGAGGCGGCGTAAGTTCGCATCAGGTCGCGCTCCATGTGGCTGGCGGCCGCAAGGCCCGCGACCGTGTTCACCAGCATCGGGAAGAAGGTCATGATGACGACGACCGCGACCTTAGACTGCCAGTCGAAGCCGAACCACATGACCATGATCGGCGCGACGCCGATGACCGGCAGAGCCGAAACGAAATTGCCGAGCGGTAGCAGGCCCTTTTGCAGGAAAGGTGAGCGGTCGATCAGGATCGCGACGGCAAAGCCGAGGCCGCAGCCGAGCGCATAGCCGATCAGCACCGCCTTCAGGAAAGTCTGGCGGAAGTCGGCGCCGAGCGTCGGCAGCGAGTTGATCAGCCTCTGCCAGATCATCGAGGGCGCCGGCAGAAGCACGGACGGGACCTGGAAACCCCGAACGATGCCTTCCCAGAGCACCAGGATGGTGATGCCGAAGAGCAGGGGCACGGCAAAGCGCGCCGCACTGTTGGCGACATCGCTCGCGAATTTCTGGCGCACCAGCCATTCGTTGAACGCCCAGGCGGCGAGCCAGAAGATGATCGCGGCTGCAAGGATGGGCAGATTCATGGCTTGGCTCCCATGCGCTTCAGGACGGCGGTGTGGGCAAAGCCGACGATCATGACGAGCACAGCGGCAAGGGCCGCCGCCATGAAGAGTGCGGCCCAGATCTGCACCGTCTGGCCGTAGTAGGAGCCGGCGAGCAGCCGGGCGCCGAGGCCTGCAACGGCGCCGGTCGGCAACTCGCCGACAATGGCGCCGACCAGCGAGATGGCGACGGCGACCTTCAGCGAGGTGAAGAGATAGGGCATCGACGACGGCCAGCGCAGCTTCCAGAAGGTTTGCGCGGAGGAAGCGTTGTAGGTGTGCATCAGGTCGAGCTGGATCGTCTCGGGACTGCGCAGTCCCTTCACCATGCCGACGACCACCGGGAAGAAGGAGAGGTAGGTCGAGATCAGCGCTTTCGGCAGGAGACCGGAAATGCCGATCGCGTTCAAGACGACGATGATCATCGGCGCGATCGCAAGGATCGGGATGGTCTGGCTGGCGATCACCCAGGGCATCAGCGAGCGGTCCATGGCGCGGTTATGCACGATGCCGACCGCCAAGAGGATGCCGAGTGCTGCACCGATGCCGAAGCCGAGCAGGGTTGCCGAGAGCGTGATCCAGGCGTGGTAGACGAGGCTGCGCTTGGAGGTGATCGCCTTGTTGAAGGTGGTGTCCCAGATCTCGGCGATCACCTGGTGCGGCGCCGGCAGCACCGGCCGCTCCTGCGCCATGGTGTTGCGCGCAATCTCGGAGAAGGTGATCTCGGTGCCGTTGCGCGCGGCCGTATCGCGCTCGAAGGGGGCGTTGAGGAAAACGACCGCGACGTACCAGATGGCGATCAACAGGACGACGACGGTGCCAACCGGCAGCAACTTGTCGCGGACGAAGCTTGGTTCCTGCATGCTCATGCCTTTCCGCTTGCCGGGAACAACATCAGGCCCATGGCAACGATGCCGAGAAAAACGCCCGCGGCCTGCGTGAGGCTCATCCGTTCGCCAAAGACCGCAAAGGCGATGACGTTGACGAGCACGAGCTGCACGATCGCCGAAAGCGAGATGGCGAGCCCCAGGCCGCCCTCGCGCATCAGCTTCACCATGATGAGGTTGCCGATCACGTAGAGCCCGAGCGCGAGCAGGAGCATGCCGAGGTGATTGTTCGAGACATAGGCGCGCGATGCAGTCGCGCCGCCAAGGAAGATCGTCGTTGCCAGCAGCATCCAGAGGCCATAGGCGAGGTTCATGCCTCGATCTCCCCGGCACGCCAGCGGTAGAGAATATCCGGCAGTTGCTCTTCGTTGTCGCCGTCGGTGCGCCGGACCGCCTGAAAACCCTGGCTCTCATAGAAACGCTGGGCGGCGTGGTTGTTCTCGAATGTCCAGAGATTGAGCTCCTCCGGGGACAGGTTCTTGGCGACCTCCACGAGCAGCGAACCGATGCCGGCGCCGCGATGCGGCGCATCGATATAGAGCGCCGTGACATAGCGGTCGTCGGACAAGGCAAGGAAACCGGCGACGTCGTTCATCTCTTCCGCGACGATCACCTTGCGTTCGGCAAAGACCGTTTCGGCGTAATAGCGCTCGACGTCGGCATGGTCATGCACGCGCGGCATCCAGGGCGTGGCGTCGATCCAGCGGTTGAGGATGCCGGCGCAGGCGGCCATGTCGGTCCGCTCCGCCGGGCGGATCACGGCGCTATTCGTCATAGCTGTGTCCTGCGCGGAGGCCTTCGCGAACGCGATGGGCGATCTCCAGGAACTCCGGCGTCTCGCGAATGCCGAGCGGGCGTTCGCGCGGCAAGGGCGATTCGATCACGTCGGTCACGCGACCCGGCCGCGGGCTCATCACCACGATCTTGGTGGAGAGATAGACGGCCTCCGGGATCGAGTGGGTGACGAAACAGATCGTCTTGTTGGTGCGGGCCCAGAGCTTCAGCAGTTGTTCGTTGAGGTGGTCGCGCACGATTTCATCGAGCGCGCCGAAGGGCTCGTCCATCAGCAACAGGTCGGCGTCGAAGGCAAGTGCGCGGGCAATCGAGGCGCGTTGCTGCATGCCGCCCGAGAGCTGCCAGGGATATTTCTTGCCGAAGCCCGTGAGGTTGACGAGGTCGAGGGTTCGTTCGATGCGTGCCTTCTTCTCTTCCCTCGAGTACCCCATGATCTCCAAGGGCAGGGCGATGTTGTTCTCGATGGTGCGCCAGGGATAGAGCGCCGCTGCCTGAAAGACGTATCCATAAGCGCGCTTGTTGCGCGCCTGCTCCGGCGTCATGCCGTTGACGCTGATGGTGCCGGAGGTCGCCTTCTCGAGGTCGGCGATGACCCGGAGGAACGTCGTCTTGCCGCAGCCGGACGGGCCGATGAAGGAAACGAAATCGCCCTTGGCAACGTCCAGGTTCACGCCGGTCAGTGCGTGCACCGGTCCATCGGCGGTGTCGAAAGTCAGGCAGAGGTCCCGGGCCGAAACCACGGATGCGGTATTGGACGTCATCGGCGAATACTCATTCTGGCTGGTCTGTGTCAGACTGCTATCCGGACCGGCAACATGCAATCGCGGATTTGTGTGCGGCGGCGTTTGTTGCTGGTTTTTCAGGGAATTCTGGAGAACGCTCATGTCTCGATCATCCAATCCTGTGTGTCGGCTGGTGCGTCCGGGCAGTGGCTACGCCGGAAAGCAGGGGCTCAGCTATTTCGAGGGTATTGCCGCCGAGACGGTCGGCTCGACCGGCATCTGCATGCACCTGTTGACGATCCCGCCAGGTGCACGCGCCAAGGCGCATCTGCACGAGAGCCACGAGACGGCGATCTATGTGCTTTCGGGTGAGGCGCACACCTGGTTCGGCGAGCGATTGGAAGAGCACGTCGTCGTACGTGCGGGCGAGATGTTCTATATTCCGGCCGGTGTGCCGCATCTGCCGGCAAACCTTTCGGACGCCCCCTGTTCGGCTGTCATTGCGCGCACCGACCCGAACGAACAGGAAAGCGTCGTGCTTCTGCCCGAGCTCGATCGGTTGGTGCCCGCCTGACGCCACCCGCATCGACGTGCCCCACCGACGTGGCGAGGCATGTCCGGTGGGACAGAGCGGCGCGAAGACGTGCAAGCCGCGAAACATGAGACCTCAGACGCCGGTAGCCGGAATGCCCGTGCGCTGGACGGCGCGGGGTGCTGTCACTTCCTTCCAGGTCGAAAGGGCGGAGCTCACCGCCGGGAAGGGATCACGGCGGACGAATTCTCCATGGCCTTCGCGTGTCTTGATGGTGCTCTCCTCGATCGCGACGACGCCGCGGGTGAGCGTAAAGCGCGGCAAGCCCTTGACCTCCTTGCCCTCGAAGACGTTGTAGTCGATCGCCGATTGCTGGCTCTTGGCGGAAATCGTCTTTGAGCGCTTCGGGTCCCAAACGACGATGTCGGCATCGGCGCCGACGAGGATGGCGCCCTTCTTCGGGTAGATGTTCAGGATCTTGGCGATGTTCGTCGAAGTCACCGCGACGAACTCGTTCATGGTGATGCGGCCGGTGTTGACGCCATGGGTCCACAGCATCGGCATGCGGTCTTCAAGGCCGCCGGTGCCGTTCGGGATCTTGGTGAAGTCGCCGACGCCGAAGCGCTTCTGCTCGGAGGTAAACGCGCAGTGGTCGGTCGCCACCACCTGCAGCGAACCGGAGGCGAGGCCAGCCCAGAGTGAGTCCTGATGCAGCTTGTTGCGGAAGGGCGGCGACATCACGCGGCGGGCCGCATGATCCCAGTCCTTGTTGAAATACTCGGTCTCGTCGAGCGTCAGGTGCTGGACCAACGGCTCGCCGAAGACCCGCATACCCTTGGCGCGGGCCCGGCGGATCGCTTCGTGCGCCTGCTCGCAGGAGGTGTGCACGATGTAGACCGGGCAGCCGGCCATGTCGGCGATCATGATCGCGCGGTTGGTGGCTTCGCCCTCGACTTCGGCGGGGCGCGAATAGGCGTGGGCTTCCGGTCCGTTGTTGCCTTCAGACAGCAGCTTCGCCTGAAGTTGGGCGACGACGTCGCCGTTTTCGGCATGCACCAGCGGCAGCGCGCCAAGGGCAGCACAACGCTGGAAGGACGAGAACATCTCGTCGTCGTCCACCATCAGCGCGCCCTTGTAGGCCATGAAGTGCTTGAAGGTGTTGATGCCCTTGTCCCTGACGATGGTCTCCATCTCGTTGAAGACCTGCTCGCTCCACCAGGTGATCGCCATGTGGAAGGAATAGTCGCAATTGGCGCGGGTCGACTTGTTGTCCCACATGGTGAGCGCTTCGAGCAGCGACTGGTTGGGCGAGGGCA
>NZ_DASYGZ010000113.1:0-13538 GCF_035999135.1 Ensifer sp. | reverse complement strand
CATGACGCGTTCGGCAACGCGCTGGTTTTCGCGGAACGAGCCCGACTGCTTCAGGAGCTCGTCAACAAGGGTCGTTTTCCCATGGTCGACGTGCGCGATAATCGCGATGTTACGAATGCTCATTTTTCGTCTCGGAAGGTTTAGGGCAAGCCCCGATAGGCCACGCCGCTTTTTCAATGGTCGCGCTCATACAGGTTTTTTTGCGATTGCGAAAGGGGGGCACGTCGAAGAGGCCGGCACGGAAAGGCCGACAGGCCATGGCTTTGCCAGCGGCATACGCCCCCCGGGCATCGTTTGCGCAGAGACCTGCCGTGACCGAATTGCTCATGCGACCGCCGCCGGATCAAGCGTCACGCGCCAGAGTTCCTGGTCCTGGCGGTCCATCAGCCTGACCGTCATCTGCTTCGTCTGGCCGTTGATGTCGACGATGCCGAAGAACTGCAGACCCGCCGACGGCGGCAGGTTCGTATCGATGCCGCCGCCGGACGCCTTGATGAAGCGGACGTCCGGCCCGAAGGTCATGTCGAGCTCCTTCGGGCCGTAGGTGCCGGAATGGAGCGGCCCGGAAACGAACTCCCAGAAGGGCGTGAACTCCTTGAAGGCGGCGCGCGACGGGTCGTAGTGGTGGGCGGCCGTGTAGTGCACGTCGGCCGTCAGCCAGACGAGGTTTTCAATGGCATTGTCGCGAATGAAACGCAGGAGATCGGCGAACTCCAGCTCGCGGCCTTGAGGCGCCCCGTTGTCGCCATTGGCGATCGCATCCGAGCCGCGCCGGTTGGTGTAGTCGTCCCAGACGACAAGGCCGATCGGCATGTCGCAGGCGATCACCTTCCACACCGCGCGCGAGGCGGCAAGCTCGCGCTTCAGCCAATCGGCCTGCCGCCAGCCGAAGAGCGCGCCGCCACCCTCGTCCTGATTGGCGCCGCGATAGGAGCGCAGGTCGACGAAGAAGACATCGAGCAGCGGCCCGTAGCCGACCTTGCGAAAGATGCGGCCTGGCTGCGTCGCCGGCGTGCGGATCGGGGTCATCTCGTTGAACGCCCGCGCCGCCCGCGCTGCATAGACCGCGACGTCCTTTTCCGGGTAGCGCGCATCGTCGCGAAGATCGGTCGAGGCCGACCAATTGTTCAGCACCTCGTGGTCGTCCCATTGGTAAAAGGTCGGGCAGACGGCGTTCAGCTGCCGCACGTGGTCGTCGAGCAGATTGTATTTCCACTGGCCGCGATATTCTTCCAGCGTGCGCGCAACGTCGCGCTTTTCATGCGTCACCACCCGGTTCTTCCAGATACCGCCGCCACGAAGCTCAATCTCGTCGGGGATCGGGTTGTCGGCATAGATCGTGTCGCCGGAATGAATGAAGAAGTCCGGCTCGTGCTGCCGCATCGTCGAATAGGTCTTCATCCCGACATCATCGATGCCCCAGCCCTGCCCGGCGGTATCGCCCGACCAGACGAAGCGAACGGACCGTTTGCGCAAGGGCGCGGTCCGAAACCGGCCGATGACGGGCTCGGAGACGCGGTTGACATCGTAGAGATCCGTCGCCGTGAACCAGTAGAAGATGTCCTGGTCCGGAAGCAGACCGTCGAGCGAGCACTTGACCGCGCAATCCGTCTGCGGCGTCGCCGTCAGCTCTGCTAGGCGGAACGGGTTGGAGAAGCTCTCGGTCGTCGAGTATTCGACCGACACGCGCGACGGCCGGTCGACCCGGGTCCAGACCATGCCCGACGACGTATCGACATCGCCGGATTGTACGCCGTGAACGAACTCCGGTCGGCCATAGCCCCGTGCATAAAAGGGTGTCGCAAGTCCGGATGAGGCGGCGAAGCCCGCGGCACCGGCGGAAAAGAGAAAAGAACGCCGCGAAAGCGTCTTGAGAATATCGGCCAAACGGACCTCCGAATCGGCAGCGCGACCGCGCGTGCCGGACCTTTGGTCATCTGGGTGTCAGCGGCGTAACAGGGCCATGAAACTATTTGAACGGTTTGGCGACAGTTCGGTGAAGGTGGCGGCGACCGCGAGCTTTACGGTAAGCCACCCCGCCGGCTCACCCTCCGCCTTGACGGCATGCAGACGGGGAGACTAAGGGTTGCGACGACGGTTCCCCGAAGGATGACTCCGACGGGGATTAATAGGGAACACGGTACGGACGACCCAAAAGGGACCAAGACCGTGGCTGCCCCCGCAACTGTATGCGGAATGCCTGACACCCCTCGTGGCGCCCCGATGCGCCATGCCACTGTGACAACGCCACAGGCGTTCGCGGGAAGGCAGGTGGAAGGCGCTTGATCCGTAAGCCAGGAGACCTGCCGTCAAGCAGAAGATCCAGCGTCACGGGCGGGGTTGCCCGGAACAGGGAGTTGTCCATGATCCGCATATCCGGGGGCTTTGCGCCCTCTATTTTCGTCCTTCTCGACGCCTGCGATCGATTGTCTCCCGACTGTCGCCGTTTCGGCTGACCCTTCGCACGCTCACGAGAAGAGAGAATTCCGTTGAAAGCCCTTTTGAATGCCGTCGGGCGCCATTGCCCATCCCTTGCCGTTTCCGTGTCCCTGCTTCTGACCGTCGCTCCCTCGACCGCCACGGCGGCCGCGACGAGCTACCCCCTGACCTTAAAGAATTGCGGCCAGGAGGTTACCTTTAAGGCGGCGCCGACGCGCACCGCCTCGATCGGTCAGAGCACCACGGAAATTCTCTATCTCCTCGGCCTTGCGGAGAAGGTCGTCGGCACCGCCGTGTGGATCGGTCCGGTCATCGACGGCTACAAGGAAGCCAACGACAAGGTGCCGCGGCTTGCCGACAACGATCCGAGCTTCGAAAGCGTCGTTGCCACCAGGCCGGATCTGGTGACCGCGCAGTTTCAATGGCATGTCGGGCCGGAAGGCATCGTCGCGACACCGAAGCAGTTCGCCGAACTGTCGATCCCGGTCTATGTCTCGCCCGCCGATTGCGCCGCCAAGGACAATTCCGCCGGCGGTGATGGCGTGCGCCACAAATCCTTTTCGATGGACCTGATCTACCAGGAGATATCGGAGCTCGCCGAGATCTTCGACGTGCAGGATCGTGGACAGGCGCTGATCGCCAAGCTGAAGGCGCGCGAAGAGGCCGCCCGCGGCAAGATCGCCAATGCCGACGGCAAGCTGTCGGCGGTTTTCTGGTTCTCCAGCGCCGAGATGGACATCGACCCCTATGTCGCCGGCACCAACGGCGCGCCCGGCTATATCCTGTCGGCGCTCGGCATCAGGAATGTCGTGTCCACCGAAGAGGAATGGCCGACCATCGGCTGGGAAACGATTGCCAAGGCCGATCCGAAGATCGTGGTGATCGGCAAGATGGATCGCCGGCGCTTCCCGGCTGACGACTGGGAGCTGAAGATGAAGTTCCTCAAGTCCGACCCGGTCACCAGCCTGATGCCCGCCGTCAAGGCCGACCATATCGTTGTCATGGACGCCCAGGCGATGAACCCGACGATCCGCACGATCGAGGGTATCGAAGTGCTGGCCGACGCAGTCGAAAAAGCCGGCCTGGCGAAGTGAGGTCGACACCTCTTTCAGTCAACCGTACGGGCGCCGTTTCGACGGCGCTCCTCCTCCTGCTGCTGGCGCTGGCCCTTGGTGCCGCCATCGGCGAAACCGCCATTCCGCTCGACGTCGTCGGCAAGACCGTCGCCAACCGCCTGTGGGGCGCCGGATACCCGCTCGATGCGATCGACGAGGGCATCGTCTGGAACTATCGTCTCAGCCGCGCGGTCGTCGCCGCCTGCTGCGGCGCCGCTCTTTCGCTTTGCGGGGTGATGCTGCAGGCGCTGCTCAGAAACGCGCTTGCCGATCCCTATATCCTCGGCATTTCCGCCGGCGCATCGACCGGCGCAGTCGCCGTCGCCATCCTCGGCATCGGCGCGGGCATGCTGACGCTCTCGCTCGGCGCCTTCTTCGGCGCGGTTTTCGCCTTCGCGCTCGTCTCGCTGCTGGCGCTCAGAGCCGGCCGCGGCACCGGCGCCATCATTCTCGCCGGCGTCGCCGGCTCCCAGCTCTTCAACGCGCTCACCTCCTTCATCGTCACCAAATCGGCCAATGCCGAGCAGGCCCGCGGCATCATGTTCTGGCTGCTCGGCAATCTCTCGGGCGTGCGCTGGCCGGATGTGGCGCTGGCGCTGCCGGTTGCGCTTGGCGGCCTGCTCGTCTGCCTCTGGCACGCCCGCGCGCTCGACGCCTTCACCTTCGGGCGGGAATCGGCCGCTTCGCTCGGCATCCCGGTCAAGCGGGTCTACGTCATCCTGATTTCGGCAACAGCGCTGATGACGGCTGTGATGGTCAGCATCGTCGGCTCGATCGGCTTCGTCGGCCTGGTCATCCCGCATGCGGCACGCTTCCTCGTCGGCGTGCGCCACAGCCTCCTCTTGCCGGCATCTGCCCTGACCGGTGCCATCTTCATGATCGCGGCCGATATCCTGTCGCGCATCATCATTCCCGGTCAGGTGCTGCCGATTGGGGTGATCACCGCACTCGTCGGCGCCCCCGCCTTCGCGCTGATCCTCAGCCGCGGAAGGGCTGCGTCATGAGCCTCAAGGCCGAGACCGTCTCCTGGTCGGCCGGCGGCCGCGTGATCATCGATGCCGTCGATCTCGAGATCGTGCCCGGAGAATTTCTGGGCATCATCGGCCCGAACGGATCCGGCAAGACCAGCCTGATCTCGCTGCTCGCCGGCATCCGTCCGCCACAATCCGGAACCGTCAGCCTCGAAGGGCGCCTTCTCTCAAAAACGACGCGGCGCGACATCGCGCAGCGCATCGCACTTGTCGAACAGCAGGCGGAAACCAGCGAACGCATCACCGCCCGCCAGGCGGTCGAGCTCGGGCGCACCCCGCATCTCGGCGCACTGTCGCCCTGGTCGGAGCGTGACACCGATATCGTCGACCGGGCGCTCGACCATGTGGGCATGAGCGATTTTTCCGGGCGCCAGTGGCACACGCTGTCCGGCGGCGAGCGCCAGCGGCTGCACATCGCCCGGGCGCTGGCGCAGCAGCCGCAGATCCTGCTCCTCGACGAACCGACCAACCATCTCGACATCCACCACCAGATCGGCCTGCTCGAACTCGTGCGCGGGCAGACGCTGACGGTCGTCGCCGCGCTGCACGATCTCAACCACGCCGCCCTGTTCTGCGACCGCATCGCGGTCATGGATCGTGGCCGCATCGTCGCGCTCGGTACCCCGATGGAGATCCTGACAGAGGACCGCATTCTGGCGGTCTTCGGGGTCGCAGCGACAGTCGAGCGCGACGAGGACGGCTCGTGCTTCGTGCGCTATCGGCGCCCGCGGCCAAAACCGCATCTGATTTCCCACACGACAAAGAGACATGACCATGCGCGCTAGGATCGCCGTCGCCCTCGTCGCCCTCGGGCTCGCAGCCGCCCCCGCCCTTGCCGAGACCGTCGAGGTCAGGATGCTCAATCGCGGCGAAAACGGATCGATGGTGTTCGAGCCCGACTATGTCGAGCTGAAGCCCGGCGACAGCGTCAAGTTCCTGGTCGGACACAAGAGCCACAACGCCGCCTCGATCGATGGCATGGTTCCCGACGGCTATGCCGGCTTCAAGGGCCTGATCAACGAGGAAATCGAAGTCACGTTCGACACGCCGGGCTTCTACGGCATCAAGTGCTCGCCGCATTTCGCCATGGGCATGGTCATGCTGATCAAGGTCGGCGAGGCCGAACTGACCGAGGCCTTCCGCAGGAGCGACGTTCCCGGCCGCGCGCGCGGCCGCTTCGACGCGATCTTCGCCCGCGTCGATCAGGGAAAAGCGTCGCAATGAATGGTCCGGCAGACTGGGCGCGGTCGCACAGGCGGGCAAACTTCGACCTGAAGGACGAAATCCGCGACTACTGGTCGAAGCGCTCCGAAACCTTCGACCTCGCCTTCGGCCACCGCATCCCGCCCGGACCGGAATTCGACGCCTGGCAAAAGCCGGTGCGCGACTTTCTCGGCGCTGCGCCCTTGCGGGTGCTTGAGCTCGCCTGCGGCACCGGCGAAGTCACGCGTATCATCCACGAGCTCGGCCACGAGGTCACCGCCCTCGACTTTTCCGAAGCAATGCTTGCGGTGGCTGCGAAAAAACACGCGGGAAAACCGCAGTTGCGCTTCCTGCTTGCCGACGCCGAAAACACCATGGAGCCGGACGAGAGTTATGACGCCATCGTCTGCCGTCATCTGGTCTGGACCCTGACGGAGCCGCAAGCGGCGCTCGGCGACTGGTTCCGCTTGCTGAAACCCGGCGGACGGCTGCTTGTCTTTGACGGCGACTGGGCGAGACCGACGGCTGTCGGTCGTCTCGCATCCCTTGCGATCCGCGGGATCGACCGGCTGGTCGGGCCCGACAATCACTATGACGGCGCCCTTGGCGACCGCCATGCCGCAATCATGCGACACCTTCCCTTCGGCGCCGGGCTGACGGTCGAAACCTTGCTGCCAATGCTTGAGGCGCCGGCTTTGCAACCGTCGAGCACACATCCCATCGCCCGATCGCGGCCGCCCAGCGCAGGAACGCGAACCTGCGCAACCGGCTGCGCACCCTCGTCTATCGCCGCTTCATTCTGTGCGCCCGCAAGCCCGCTTGAGCATTGTGCCAGCGTGCTGCCTTTCGATCGCGCCGCCCTGACCGGATGGCGTTTGCCGAAAGCCCTGCTATGAAGATGGTGCGCACCGCGGTGACAACGCTCGCCACGCGCGACGTAGCAAACGTATCAGCATGCCGCGCGCGGCATCAGACAATGGCAGGTTCCTCAACGTGTCCAACGCCAGCACGCCCGCACGCGATCGCCTCGAACAGATTCTGAGCCGCCTTGACGCCCGCGGGGGCGAGGACAGGGCCTATGTCAGGCTCTATGCCGAAAACGCCCGCGCCGAGGCGGATGCAGCTGATGAGCGCGGGCGCGCGGGCAACAGCCTCGGGCCGCTCGACGGCAAGATCGTCTCGATCAAGGATCTGGTCGATGTTGCCGGCGAGCCGACTTTGGCAGGCTCGGTCATCCGGCGCTCGGCACCCCCGGCCATGGCCGATGCGCCGGTGCTCGCGCGCTTGCGCGCCGCCGGCGCCGTGATCATCGGCAAGACGCATATGACCGAATTCGCCTTCACCGCGGTCGGGCTCAACCCGCACGATCCGGTGCCCGGCAATGCCACCGACAAGAGCCTGATCCCCGGCGGCTCGTCGTCAGGCGCCGGCGTCTCGGTCGCGGAAGGCACATGCGACATCGCCATCGGTTCTGATACCGGCGGCTCCATCCGCATCCCCGCCGCACTCAACGGTGTCGTCGGCTTCAAGCCGACGGCAAGCCGCATTCCGCTTGATGGCACGTTTCCGCTTTCCCCCAGTCTCGATTCGATCGGGCCGCTCGCCCGGACCGTCGCCGATTGCGCCGCCGCTGACGCCGTGATGGCCGGCACGCAGCCGGACGTACTCGCTGCACGACCTCTCACCGGCCTTCGGGTTGGCGTGCCCTTGGGCTTGCTCCTTGAGGAGCTCTCGCCCGAAATCGCGGCCGCCTTTTCCGCAAGCCTCGACCGGCTCTCCCGCGCCGGCGCCCAGATTGTCGACTGCGCGATCGACGACCTGATCGGGCGTCTGAGACAGGCGACACGGATTGGCTCGATTGCCGGGCTGGAAGCCAGTCGCATCCATGCCGCCTGGCTGCCCGATGACGCGGCGCCGGTCGATGAAAGGGTTACGGCACCGCTGCGCCGCCGCCTGGCGGTTTCCGATGAGGCCATCGCGGACCTTCTTCAAACCCGGCGCACGCTTGTCGCGGAGATGGATGAACGGCTTTCGCGCTGCGACCTAATCGCCTTGCCGACAACGCCGATTGCCGCCGTGCCAATCACCAGTGTCGAAACGGATGAGGCGGAATACGACCGGGTCGAGGGCCTGCTGTTGCGCAACTGCCAGGTGGCCAACCAGTTCGATCTCACGGCCATTTCCCTGCCGGTGCCCGGACTGGCGCGTCCGGCCGGTCTGATGCTGATGGGGCGCAATGGAACCGATGAAGGCGTGCTGGCAACGGCTCTCTCGGTGGAGACGCTTCTCCGCGATTGTTGAAAACGGCAATCGACCCGGAAAGGCCGCGCGCACCGCCGGGGCAAGACGGTGAGTTCGGCAGGTGGCGCTCAATCGCATCCACGCGCACGAGACCAGGTGACGCCGCTCTGCGACGGGCGAACAATCCGGCGTGGTTGCGGTGAGACTATCGCTGGCGCTTGAGCAGCCGGATCACCAGCCATAGAGGAACGCCGATGACCACCAGGGTTATCAACCAAAGCCAGATCGAGAATGTCATGGCGCCTGTGCTCCCCGACGCGCAGCGAGCGTTCCTGCAGGCGGCATCGAGGTCAGGACGCTACGCTGCCGCCCGGCTGGATCGCGACCATCGATAGATTGCCGGGCGCAATATCCCGGGACTGTCGCACGCGGGGCAATGTCAGTGCATCGTCTCGCCGTAGATCTCGTCGCTGAGGATCCGGAACGCATCTTCGAGCGCGGCAACCAGAGCGTCCGTGAGTTCGTCGCCGTCGTTGCTGGCGAGATAGAGGGCGACCATCGAATCCGACGGATCGCGATACTGTTCGATATCGTTTGACATATCATTGTCCTTCATTCGCCGTGTCACATCCCGGCTGTTGATGTGACGATAGACGGAGGGACTTGCGCAAAGCTGGCGCAAACCAGCGCATCACCTTTGCTGGAGCCCTTGATAATCGCGAACATGCGGCAGAGCAACGGGCGTTCGCCTTTCCCCCGGGCTTGCAGTTCGTGCAATTCCCACTGTAAGCGCCAGCCATGCGCGCATCGCCACGGACATTTGCGCGACAGGGCATTTTCGATTCTGAGAATTATGCGATAGAGCACGCCAAACGATTGTTGGAAGCGAGCATGCCGAAGAAACCGAAGCGCGACGACGCCGATTATCTCCAGCGGCTGAAGTTCGACTTTCCCGAAGTCCACGCAGATCTGCTCGCGGGCCGGATCCCCTCCTTGCGCAAGGCGCTCGTCGTTGCCGGACTGAGGGCCGAGCGCACGCGCCTCGACAAGCTGAAGAACTCCTGGGTGAAGGCGAGCGCGGCCGAGCGTCAGGCTTTTCTTGTGTGGCTGGGCGCGCAGGAAGGTGGCGAGGCGAGCACTATTCCGCCCGATCGGCCGCCTCCGCAGCGCGCAGCCGCGGGGATAGCCAGTGGCCGCTACCTGCTGGCCGAAACGGTCGCCGAAATCAGGGCCATCATGAACCGGCGCCGCATGCGGCCAAACGCGATCATGGCGGAGATGGGCTTTGCCGCCGACGACATGTCCCTCACCCGTGCGCTGGCCAAGGGCGCCAGCCTGCGACTGTCGGTGATCGCCGCGTTGGAGATCTGGCTTCGCGACAACAGAGCGCAATAGTGGCAGGAAGCCCCGGCGCGCGCCGGGCCGCGCATTCCGCAAGTTGCCAGGAACTGGCCAAATACATCCTCAAGTGCTAATGTTCGCGCGCCTACAGCGCCGCGCCCCTTGACCGGACGCGCAAAGGACGCTGCAGCACTTTGAATTGGTGCATGTCGCGCAAAAGTGCGCAGCGGTATTGCGCTGGCGACATGCGATACATCCATGACGTGAAGCGCTCGGAGCCTATCTGAAAGATCGCGACGCGCTTCAGGTTCCAGACGAACCGGCCTCGCAGCCGACAATCAGACAAACGCGAATTGCTTGCAGCCAATTGCCGCGCCGTCGGTCGACCGCTCCACGAGCGTCGTCATTGTCCGACGACATCAACGTGGAGGAAAAGCCAATGGCCAGCAATCTTGTTTCCACTATCGCGCAGATGCTTACCCCTGACATGATCGCACGCATCGCCTCGGCGCTCGGGCTCGACAGCACCAAAGTGCAGAGCGCGATCGCAACGGCCATACCTGCGGTGCTCGCGGGCCTGACCGGCGTCGCCGCGCAGCCGGGCGGCGCCCAGAAGATCGCTGATACCGCCAGGCAACAGGGCGGAGCGCTCGACAGTCTCCTGGGCATGCTGGCAGGCGGTGACCAGGCGTCGCTTGCACAGAGCGGATCACAGATCATCTCTTCGCTGTTTGGAGCCAAGGACGGCAGCGCGCTGACCAGCGCGATTGCCGGCGTCTCCGGCATCGACTCTCGGGCCAGCGGATCACTGCTTGCAACGCTGGCACCGCTGGTCATGGGCGGCCTTGCCCGGCAGGGCGGCGCCGACCTCAGCGCCAATGGCATTGCCGGCCTGCTCGCGAGCCAGAAGGACAATATCGCCGCAGCCTTGCCCCCCGCCGCCAGAGATCTGCTCGGCGGCACGGGCCTGCTCGGCGCACTCGGCGGCTCGGCCCAGTCGGCCGCGGCATCGGCGAGCCAGGCCGCCAGGAGCGCTGCGTCAGCCGCCGCCTCTGCCGGCAGTGCCGGCCAACGGGCGGCAGCGCAGGCCGCGCCTTCCGGATCGCGCAGCTGGCTCTACTGGGTAATTGCCGTCCTCGCACTCGCAGCCGTGCTGTTTTACCTGTTCGGCAAGCCGGGCGACGAGGTTGCGCCCGAGGCCGCAACGACGGGAGCGAACCTGACGGTCGGCGGCGTTGACGTCGGCCAGCAGGTCAAGGACAGCCTGACGAGCCTGCAAACGACGCTGACCGGCATCACCGACGCGGCCTCCGCCACCGCCGCCCTGCCGAAGCTGGAGGAGGCTTCAAGCGGGCTCGACAAGGTCAGCGCCTCAATCGGCCAAATGTCGGCGGAGCAAAAGGCGGCCCTTGCGGCTTTGGTGAGCCCGATGATGTCGACGCTGAACGGCCTGTTCGACAAGGTGCTCGCGATCCCCGGCGTCTCGGAGATCGCCAAACCTGCGATCGACGCCCTGAAGGCCAAGCTCGCAGCCCTTTCGGCCTGACGGAAAGGCTGACGGAAAGGCCGCCGGCCTGAGCCCAGCATCCGGGCCGGCGGCCATTGCCATCGAAGAATGAGACGAAGGAGGATCAGCCGTGGCTGACAAGACGACATTCACTCCCGACGAATGGACGCTGCTCCTGGAGAGCGTGATGATGGCCGGCATCGCCGTGACTGCGGCCGAGCCGAGCGGGCTCTGGGGCATGATGAAGGAGGGCATCGCCAGCAGCAGCGGACTTCTGCAGGCAAAGTCGGATGCGACGGCAACTCCGCTCGTCAAGGCGCTGGTTGCCGATTTCGAAACGTCGGAGGGGCGGACGGCTGCCCGTGACGGGCTGCAGGCAAAGCTCAAGGGATCAAAGCCCGAGGACATGAAGCTGAGATGCATCGAAACGCTCAGGCAGGCCCGAACCACCGTCGAGGGCAAGGCTCCGGGCGACGCCGGCGCCTTCGCAGCCTGGCTGTACCAGATCAGCCAGAAGGTCGCCGAAGCCGCGAAGGAAGGCGGCTTTCTGGGATTTGGCGGCGTTGCTGTCAGCGAAGCGGAGAAGGCGACACTGTCGGAAATATCCGCGGCGCTGAAAGTCGCCTAGCACAGCTGCGTTTCGTCGCGGAAACAAGAGTCTGCCGTCGGTCGACCGCCAGCGCCCTTACCGGTTGGTAAGGGTGCGGATGACTGTTGTTCTGCAAACACCAATCGATGGCAGCAATGCCACGACATCGTGGTCGGATGGAGCCAGGTCATCTGCTGACGGCGCGCCACCCGCAATCGCCATATCGGGACGGCTCATGGCGCGCGCCGGACGACCACCGCGATGTTCGGCCGCAACGACGACGATCGATCGCCCCGACAGGAACGCTTCGATCCGTCGGGCCAAGGGCAGCGTTTCACAATGCCGACGCGATCAGATGCCGCAAATCTCTGAACTGACGACGATTTCGCCGATAGGAGCGCTGTCTTGCGTCGAATAGACGCCGCGTACATTGAGACCAAAGTCCATCATCTTCTTGAACTGATCTGTCTGGCACCACATGCCCTTCATATACGCCTTCCAGCCATCATCCGGAGGCGCGCTTGCGACCGTGTAGAAATAGGTAAAGGTGCCGGCCTCATAGTCCGCGCCGGTCAGCGTAGTCGTTTCATCGACCTTCGCTGGTCCCTTGATGGCCCGCGCCGCTTCCTCCATCGCCTTGTCGAATTGCAGGCGCCATTCGTTGCACAGCGCCGGGTTGACCTTCAACTCGCCAAGCTGTTGCCCTTCCTGAGAAAGGTATTTCCCTTCAACCGTCGCACCGACATCCGTCATGAACGTGATGTCCGGCGACTTGCACCACCGGCTCATCATGACGTGCCGCCAATTGGTCGACAAAACCGCATCCTTGTACGAAATCTCGTAGACGTAGCGGAAAGTCTCCTTGTCGACTTCGACTGCCTTCAGCGTCGTTATCCCGTCGACTTTCGCCGGGACGGGGATTGCGTTCGCCGATTCCCGCAGGAATGCCTCCAGGCCGAAGCTTCCGATGTCATAGAGAGCCAGCTTTTTCTGCAGCAACGCATCGTCCTGCGCAGCCTCGCTTGCAAGATCGACCTGGCCTTCGACCCATCGGCTCAAGCTTCTCCCGGCCACCATCATGGCCAGACCCACGGCGACGAGGACGATGCTTCTTGCGATCTGCAAGGTGCCGGACGTCCGCCGCTCCTGTGGAGGAGCAAACATCAGGACGAGGTTGGCGAGCGGGATGAAGGCCAGGAACCACCTGTTCCTTGTGCCAAAGGCATCCCGCGAGCGTGCTGCCGCACAGATGCCCATGAAAATGCCGATCGGGACAAGAGACCCGATGATGAGGGCAACGACGACCGTGAGGTAATCATTCCTGATGGAGTCGTAAAAGCGCAAAACAAAGAGCGAGGTCATTCCGATCAGCAGGAAGGAGAGCCCTGTCGTCAGGAAGTACGTCGCCCTGCCGAGCTTGAACGCATGCTTGGAAAAGGCCAGGCCTGCTGCGGCCGAGACCAACAGCACCACCCACGACAACGCCAGGGTGCCGAACTCTCCCATTTTCAGAATTTGATAGGCCCAAGCATCCATGAAATCGCTCCCCCGCAGATCGTGAAATGCACTACCATGACGTGAACAAAAAAGGAACCAAAAATCAACTTGAAATGTCTGGCGGCGGCGTCTGCAACCAACGCCGTGAGAAATGTGCGAGGCAACGGACTGATATTGCGCTGTTGGCGCGTGCGGACACCCACCCCGAGCTTGGGCCCTCACGCGATCTGGACCGGTCATGCGATCACGACGTCGACCGACCGACACCGCCCGCGAAGGCCGAAGGTGAAACAGATGTCGAGG
The DNA here is from genome assembly GCF_035999135.1 of Ensifer sp. GTDB lineage: Bacteria > Pseudomonadota > Alphaproteobacteria > Rhizobiales > Rhizobiaceae > Ensifer. The sequence continues at coordinate 272 of NZ_DASYGZ010000113.1, read as the reverse complement.
CTGCTGGCGAATTGCTTGCTGGAAGCGGAAGCCGGGTTTGATGGGATCGCACGCCCAAACAAGAACCCCCGAATCGTCAACGAGGCGCCCCACGTCGGACTGCTTCGCATATCATGTGGGCTGGGAAGATTATGGCGGAGAGGGTGGGATTCGAACCCACGGTACGGTTGCCCGTACGCCGCATTTCGAGTGCGGTGCTTTCGACCACTCAGCCACCTCTCCGCTTTGCTGGTCGGCGCTTGTCTAGCGCGGTCGGGTTCATAGCGGCAGAT
>NZ_DASYGZ010000073.1:0-31623 GCF_035999135.1 Ensifer sp. | reverse complement strand
AATCAGCCGTTACTCGTCGCTCTCGGCCCTGGTTGCAACGGCGGTCATTCCGGTTGTACTCTACTTTGCAGGACACGAGAAAGTCGCTCTGCTGTTTGCGCTCATGACCCTGATCACCTGGGTGAAGCATCGCGCCAACATTCAGCGGCTGCTTGCCGGCACCGAAAGCAGGATCGGAGACAAGGGATAATGTCCAAGGACAGCGCAGGACGATCCGGAGTGGCGCTGACCGAACGACAGAAAATCTCCTGGCTCAGGCTGATCCGCAGCGACAATGTCGGCCCCATCGCCTTTCGCGACCTGATCAACCATTTCGGCACGGCGGAAAACGCGCTCGACGCGCTGCCGGAACTGTCGCGCCGCGGCGGAACCCGGCAGGCTTACAGCGTCGCCACCCAAAGCGAAGCCGAAAGGGAACTGGAGGCCGCACAGCGCCACGGCGCGGTCTTTGTCGGTATCGGCGAACCGGGATACCCTTCGGCGCTGCGGCAAATCGATGGAGCGCCCCCGCTTCTGGCGATGAAAGGCAATCTCCAGCTGGCGACCCGACCGTCGCTTGGTGTCGTCGGCTCGCGCAATGCGTCCGCGAGCGGCGCCAAGTTCGCGGCGATGATCGCGCGGGATACCGGCCGCGCCGGCTATGTGGTCACCTCCGGCCTTGCGCGCGGCATCGATACTGCCGCACACCGTGCAAGCCTTGAGACCGGCACGATCGCAGCCCTTGCGGGCGGCCTCGACCGTCCCTACCCGCCCGAGAATATCGGTCTGATCGAGGCCATGACTGCGGGTCATGGTCTTGCAATCAGCGAGATGCCGTTCGGCTGGGAGCCGAGGGCGCGTGACTTCCCGCGGCGCAATCGTCTGATCGCCGGGATCAGCCTCGGCGTTGCGATCGTCGAGGCCGCCCACCGTTCCGGCTCGCTCATCACCGCCCGTTATGCCGCCGATTTCGGCCGGCTTGTCTTTGCGGTTCCCGGTTCTCCTCTCGACCCGCGCTGCCACGGCACCAACGATCTGCTGAAGCAGGGCGCGATCGTCACGACCGGGCCGCACGACATCATCGAAGCGCTGGCACCGCTCAGCCAGCTGGAACTGGGCCTGCCTGGAGCCAGGGAGCCGGAAACGCAGGCACAACTCGGCGTTCCGACGTCAACCAAAGACAGCGACCGCGCTGCAGTCGGCGCGGCGCTCGGGCCGACGCCGGTCGAAATCGACGACATCGTGCGCCACACCGGGCTCGCGCCGGCACAGGTCTACCTGCTGTTGCTGGAACTCGATCTCGCTGGCCGGCTCGATCGTCATGCCGGCGGGCTCGTCTCGCTCGCAACCTCCGAATGACGGATCGCGAACACCGCGGCGGGGACCGAAAGAGACCCGATCACCCGCTTCAGGCCGCAGATTCCACGTCATTGCGCAGGGATTGCCCTTCGACCTCACGTCGTTATTTTGGGTGAACCCTCTTGACCCCGCTCGAATCCCTGTCCATTTCGGGGCGTCGATATCAGGCGAAGTACGGCGCAAACAGCGCTGACGCCGAACCAGAACCGGTTGTCTCAGAAAATGACGATGAATGTAGTAGTGGTGGAATCGCCTTCAAAGGCAAAGACGATCAACAAGTACCTGGGGCCTAACTACAAGGTGCTGGCCTCGTTCGGTCACGTGCGCGATCTGCCGGCGAAGGACGGTTCGGTTCGTCCGGACGAAGACTTCGAGATGTCCTGGGAGGTCGACGCCGCCTCTGCGAAACGCATGAAGGACATCACCGACGCGGTCAAAGCCTCCGACGGCCTCATTCTCGCAACCGACCCGGATCGCGAAGGCGAAGCGATTTCCTGGCACGTGCTCGACCTCTTGAAGAAGAAGAAGGTGCTTGGCGACAAGCCGGTGAAGCGCGTGGCCTTCAACGCCATCACCAAGAAGGCGGTGCTCGAGGCGATTGCCCATCCGCGCGATATCGACATTTCGCTGGTGGACGCTTACCTGGCGCGACGCGCTCTGGACTATCTCGTCGGCTTCAATCTTTCTCCGGTGCTCTGGCGCAAGCTGCCGGGCGCGCGTTCGGCCGGCCGCGTCCAGTCTGTCACCCTTCGCCTCGTGTGCGACCGTGAATCCGAAATCGAACGCTTCGTCTCCGAAGAGTACTGGAACATTTCGGCGCTCCTGAAGACCCCGCGTGGCGACGAGTTCGAAGCCCGCCTCGTTTCGGCCGATGGCAAGCGCCTTGCGCCGAGGGCGATCGGCAATGGCGAGGAAGCCAACCGTCTCAAGACCCTGCTCGAAGGTGCGACCTACGTCGTCGACAGCATCGAAGCCAAGCCCGTCAAGCGCAATCCGTCGCCGCCGTTCACCACCTCGACGCTGCAGCAGGCAGCCTCCTCCAAGCTCGGCTTCTCCGCTTCGCGCACCATGCAGGTGGCGCAGAAGCTCTATGAAGGCGTTGACATCGGCGGCGAAACGGTCGGTCTGATCACCTATATGCGTACCGACGGCGTGCAGATGGCGCCGGAAGCGATCGACGCGTCGCGCAAGGCGATCGCCAGCCAGTTCGGCGACCGCTATCTGCCGGAAAAGCCGCGCGCCTATTCGACCAAGGCGAAGAATGCCCAGGAAGCGCACGAAGCCATCCGCCCGACCGACTTCAACCGGACGCCGGACGAAGTGCGTCGTTTCCTCGATGGCGACATGCTCAGGCTCTATGACCTCGTCTGGAAGCGCGGCATCGCCAGCCAGATGGCGTCCGCCGAGATCGAGCGCACGACTGCGGAAATCACGGCGGACAAGGGCGGCCAGAAGGCCGGCCTGCGCGCCACCGGCTCCGTCATCCGCTTCGACGGCTTCATCGCCGCCTATACCGACGCCAAGGAAGACGGCGAGCAGACCGACGATGGCGACGAGGACGGCCGCCTGCCCGAGATCAATGCGCGCGAAAGCCTCGCCAAACAGAAGATCAACGCCTCGCAGCACTTCACCGAGCCGCCGCCGCGCTACTCGGAAGCCAGCCTGATCAAGAAGATGGAAGAGCTTGGCATCGGCCGTCCTTCCACCTATGCCGCGACGGTCACGACGCTGCTCGACCGCGATTACATCACCAACGACAAGCGCAAGCTCATCCCCCAGGCCAAGGGCCGCCTCGTGACGGCGTTCCTGGAGAGCTTCTTCACGCGCTATGTCGGCTACGATTTCACGGCGTCTCTCGAAGAAAAGCTCGACCAGGTCTCGGCCGGCGAGGTCAACTGGAAGGACGTGCTTCGCGACTTCTGGAAGGACTTCTTCGCCCAGATCGAGGAAACCAAGGAACTGCGCGTCACCAACGTGCTTGATGCGCTGAACGAAGAACTGGCACCGCTGGTCTTCCCGAAGCGCGAAGACGGCGGCGACCCGCGCACCTGCCAGGTCTGCGGCACCGGCAAGCTGTCGCTGAAGCTCGGCAAGTACGGCGCGTTCGTCGGCTGCTCGAACTATCCGGAATGCAATTTCACCCGCCAGCTTTCCTCCGAAAGCAACGGCGAAGAGGCCGCGGTCTCGAACGAGCCGCAGGCGCTCGGCAAGGATCCGCATACGGGCGAGGATATCACGCTCAGGAGCGGCCGCTTCGGCCCCTATGTCCAGCGCGGCGATGGCAAGGAAGCCAAACGCTCAAGCCTGCCGAAGGGCTGGACACCCTCGACGATTGACCACGAGAAGGCGGTGGCACTGCTGTCGCTGCCGCGCGATATCGGCGCGCATCCCGAAAGCGGCAAGATGATCTCGACCGGCCTTGGCCGATACGGACCATTCGTTTTGCATGACGGCACCTATGCCAATCTCGAATCGATCGAGGACGTGTTCTCGATCGGCCTCAACCGTGCCGTCTCGGTGCTCGCTGACAAGCAGTCGAAGGCCGGTGCCGGCCGTGGCGGCGCCGCGGCCGCCGCGCTCAAGGAACTCGGCAATCATCCCGACGGCGGCGCCATCACCGTTCGTGACGGCCGCTACGGCCCCTACGTCAATTGGGGCAAGGTCAATGCCACCCTGCCCAAGGGCAAGGATCCGCAGTCGGTAACGGTCGAGGAAGCCCTGGTGCTCATCGCCGAGCGTGCTGCCAAGGGCGGAACGACCAAGGGCAAGGCTACCAAGGCCAAGACGACGAAGGCTGCTGCCAAGTCCGAGGACGGCGCCGCCAAGACGACCAAAGCCAAGGCAAAGGCGCCCGCCAAGAGCAAAACCAAGACGGCTAGCAAGGCCAAGAAGGGCTGATTTTGACCAGAATACCGCGCGATCCGACCGAACAGTCCGGCAGACGAGCCATGGGCAAGAAGCATGATCGGGCGGCCAAGGGTGGATCGAGCCCGGCAAGCGAACGGATCATCCACGGCGCCGTGCCACCGCGCGACGTTCTGATGCGGTTCATCGCCGAAAACCCCGATCGCGCCTCCAAGCGCGAGATTGCAAAAGCCTTTGGCCTCAAGGGCGAGACCCGCGTCGAACTCAAGGCGCTCCTGAAGTCGCTCGAGGTCGACGGTCTGGTCGAGAAGAAGCGCAAGTCGCTGGTGCGTCCGGGTGCGCTTCCGCCCGTGACCGTGCTCGACATCACCATCCGCGATGTCGATGGCGAACTGATCGGCCGTCCGGCCGAATGGCTCGACGACGACGGCGTTGCGCCGGCGGTGCTGATCAAGCAGTCCGCCGTCGCCAAGGGCAAGGGCAAGGCTCCGGTCGGCGGCCTCGGCGATCGTGTTCTCGCCAAGATCTTCCCGGCCAAGGAACGCGGCGGCCCGGCCTATACGGCACGCATCATCAAGGTGCTCGACAAGCGCAAGGATGCCGTGCTCGGCGTCTTCCGTTCGACGCCTGGCGGCGGCGGCCGGCTGATGCCGATCGAAAAGCGCGGCGAAGAAATCCTTGTTGATCCGGAGTTCACCGGCAATGCGCAGGACGGCGACCTCGTCGAGGTCCAGCTGTCGCGCCTCGGACGCTACGGCCTGCCGCGCGCCCAGGTGCAGACCGTCATCGGCTCGGTTGCTTCGGAAAAGGCGATCTCGATGATCGCCATCCACGCCCACGGCATTCCCCATATCTTCCCGGAACGGGTGATCGAGGAAGCGAACGCCGCAGGCCCGGCGACCATGGCCCACCGCGAGGACTGGCGCGCGCTGCCGCTCATCACCATCGACCCGGCCGACGCCAAGGACCACGACGACGCGGTTTATGCCGAGCCGGATCCCTCCGAGGACAATCCCGGCGGCGTCATCGTCACGGTGGCGATCGCCGACGTCTCCTATTACGTGCGGCCGAAGTCCGCTCTCGATCTCGAAGCGCTGAAGCGCGGCAATTCGGTCTATTTCCCCGATCGCGTCGTGCCGATGTTGCCTGAGCGGATTTCCAACGATCTCTGCTCCCTGAAGGAAGGCGTAGACCGTCCGGCACTCGCCGTGCGCATGCGCTTCTCCAAGGAAGGCCGCAAGGCAGGCCACAGCTTCCACCGCATCATGATGAGAAGCGCGGCCAAGCTCTCCTACCAGCAGGCGCAGGCGGCGATCGACGGCAATCCGGACGACAAGACCGGGCCGATCCTCGAGACGATCCTGAAGCCGCTCTGGGAAGGCTACCGCATTCTGACGCGCGGTCGCGAACGGCGTCAGCCGCTCGAGCTCAACATGCCCGAGCGCAAGATCATCCTGAAGCCCGACGGCACCGTCGACCGTGTGCACGTTCCCGAGCGCCTCGACGCCCACAAGCTGATCGAGGAAATGATGATCCAGGCGAACGTGGCTGCGGCGGAAACGCTGGAGCAGAAGCGCCAGGTGCTGATCTACCGCGTGCACGACCAGCCGTCGCTTGCAAAGCAGGAAACCCTGCGCGAATTCCTGGCAACGCTCGACATCTCGCTCGTCAAGGGCGGCAACATGCGCTCGAACCATTTCAACGGCGTCCTCGCCAAGGCCGAGGGAAAACCGTTTGAGACCATGGTCAACGAGATGGTGCTGCGCTCCCAGAGTCAGGCGATCTACAGTCCCGAGAATATCGGCCATTTCGGCCTGAACCTGTTGAAATACGCGCATTTCACCTCGCCGATCCGGCGCTACGCCGACCTGATCGTGCACCGCGCGCTGGTTGCCTCGCTCGGTCTTGGCGAAGGCGGACTGACGCCGCAGGAAGAGGCCGTGCTCGACGACATCGCTGCCGAAATCTCGACCTTCGAGCGCCGTGCTATGGCTGCCGAACGCGACACCGTCGACCGGCTGATCGCCCATCACCTGAACGGCCGCGTCGGCGAAGAATTCGACGGCCGCGTATCGGGCGTCACCAAGGCGGGACTTTTTGTCTCGCTGCCCGCCTATGGCGCCGATGGCTTCGTTCCGATATCCACCCTTGGGCGCGACTACTTCATCTATGATGAAGCGCACCAGGCGCTTGCAGGCGAAAAGACCGGGCTCGGTTACCGGCTCGGGGATCCGGTGCGCGTCAAGCTTGTCGAGGCCGTACCGCTTGCCGGCGCGTTGCGTTTCGAGATGATCAGCGAAGGACGCAAGATGCCGACGGCAACACGCTCCTTCCACAAATCCGGTCGCAGGGACCGGACCGGAGCGCGCAAGAAGCCGGGAACCCGGCCACCACGCGGCCGGAAGTAATTCTCCGCCGGGCCAGAGGAATGAGCATGAAGGCAGCAGCAGGCGATACGCTTCACCTTGGTGGAAGCGAAAGCGACGAGCGCCGGGTCGGCCAGGCGATGCGGCGCGGCTTTCTCGGCCGTTGCCCGGCCTGCGGCAGCGGCAAGCTGTTTCGCAGCTACCTGAAGTCGGTCGAGACGTGCGCGGCCTGCGGCGAGCGTATGGATCATCACCGCGCCGACGACTTCCCACCCTATATCGTCGTGACGATCGTCGGCCATCTCGTGCTCGGCGGCTACATGGCGACCGATCTCATCCTGCCGCTGAACAGCTGGCAGCACCTCGCGATCTGGGCGCCGATCACCGTCATCAGCTCGCTGGCGCTGCTGCAGCCGGTCAAGGGCGCCGTGATCGGCCTGCAATGGGCGCTCAGGATGCACGGCTTCGGCGGCCACGAAGATGCACCCGAAGACGTCCTGCCGCCGCGAGACGACCGGACATGACGCCGGAGCGGGATACGGACGGAAAGGCCAAGGCGCCGCGTCCCGCGACGATGCGGCCACGGGACGCGGCATCCATCATGCTGCTCGACCGTGTCGCCGGAAGCGTCCGTGTCCTGATGGGACGCCGTCACAGCGCCCACGCCTTCATGCCCGATCTCTACGTCTTCCCCGGCGGACGTCGCGACAGCGGCGATCACCGCCTCGGTTTCGGCTCCGACCTTGATCCGTCCGTGCTTCGGGCCCTGAAGACGGCCGGCACGCGCGAACTGTCGGATGCCCGCGCACGCGCGCTGGCGCTCGCCGCCCTGCGCGAACTCTACGAGGAGGCGGGCATTGCGATCGGCGCACCGCGTTCTGCGGACGCGTCCCCCGTTCCGTTCCTTCCCGATCTCGCAAACTTGCGTTATATCGCTCGGGCCATCACCCCTCCAGGCAATACGAGGCGGTTCGATACGCGCTTCTTCGCGATGTTCGCCGACGAGGCCGAGATTGACCCGACGCGGTTCCTGGACAGTCGGGAGCTTCAGGATTTGCAGTGGATCGATGTGAACTCTCCTCCGTCGGTACGGATACCTGACATCACTGCGGTCATCCTCACGGACCTCAGGAACGGACTGGACGCCGATCCATCGCTGCCCTGCGAACGGTCGGTTCCGCTCTACACCTCGCGCCATGGGCGCTTCGTGCGCACATTGCTCTAAGGAACCGCGTCAGATGTCCCAGCCATCGCCCGGTACAGTCGCACCGGTTGAGGAAATTCACTGGCGATCGTTGATCGCGGCCGTGGCCGCCATCAGCGCGGTCGGCATAGCGATCGGCCTCGGGCTGCCGCTGCTTTCGATCATCATGGAGAAGCGCGGGATCTCCTCGACGCTGATCGGCCTCAACTCCGCCATGGCTGGCCTGGCATCGATGGTTGCCGCTCCGTTCACGACCAAGTTCGCCCATCGGCATGGCGTCGCGCCGACGATGCTGTGGGCTGTCGTGATCGCCGCGGCCAGTTCGTTCGGTTTCTACTACATCACCAATTTCTGGCTCTGGTTTCCGCTCAGGATCGTTTTCCACGGGGCGATCACCGTCCTCTTCATCCTCTCGGAGTTCTGGATCAACGCCACCGCCCCGCCGGCAAAGCGCGGTTTCGTGCTCGGCATCTACGGCACGTTCCTGTCGCTGGGATTCCTGACCGGACCGCTGCTGTTTTCGATCCTCGGCAGCGAAGGCATCCTGCCGTTTGTCGTGGGCGCCAGTGTCATTCTGCTTGCGTCGGTGCCGATCTTCCTTGCGCGCGACGAAAGCCCCGTCATCGACGAGAAGCCCGAGCGGCACTTCCTGCGCTATGTCTACCTCGTGCCCACGGCAACGGCGGCTGTGTTCATTTTCGGCGCGGTCGAATCAGGTGGCCTCTCGCTGTTCCTGATCTTCGGAACGAGGGCCGGTTTCAGCGAATCGCAGGCGGCACTGCTTCTGACGGTGATGGGCGTCGGCAATTTCATCTTCCAGATCCCGGTCGGCATGCTTTCCGACCGGGTGAAGGACAGGCGAACGCTGCTCTCGGCGATGACGGTCATCGGCCTCGTCGGTGCACTGTTCCTGCCCCTGCTCGTCGAGAGCTGGTTCCTGATGGCGATCGTGCTCCTGTTCTGGGGCGGCTGCGTCTCCGGGCTCTATACCGTCGGCCTCAGCCACCTTGGCTCCAGGCTGCAGGGAGCCGATCTTGCCGCGGCCAACGCCGCATTCGTGTTCTCCTATGCCGTCGGCACCGTCGCGGGGCCGCAGGTCATCGGCGCGTCGATGGACGCCACCGGCAACAATGGTTTTGCCTGGGCGATCGCCGGCTTTTTCGGCCTCTATGTCGCGCTTTCAGTGGTCAGGATCGTTTTGAATCCAAAACGGCCTTGACTTTTCGGCCGCGATTTGTAGTTTCGCGCCAACCTTGCCCGTGGCCCGCAACCGGTTGTCCACGGCTTTCATTGTTACAAAGGCAGGACGACCATGGCAAAAGCCACTACCATCAAGATCAAGCTGCTTTCGACAGCCGACACGGGTTTCTTCTACGTCACGACCAAGAACAGCCGTACGATGACGGAAAAGATGACGAAGACCAAGTACGACCCGGTCGCCAGGAAGCACGTCGAATTCAAGGAAACGAAGATCAAGTAAGATCGATCGTTTTCCCGTAATGCGAAGGGCGCCGACCGCATGGTCTGGCGCCCTTTTCTTTTTTAATGGGCGCCGCGCTCGCTCAGGTGCGGCTTCAATCATCCGCTTGCAGCATATCGGCGTCGCAAGACCGCTGCGCGCTTTCGCGGGACATGCCCGCGCCGGCGCTCCAATCGCCGCCACTGCTTTCCGGTGGCCCGTACCGCCTCTCCTTCAAACACGCCGCCGAGCGACGAGCACGGCGTTACCGGCCCTGCAGCATCTTTCCCGCTCCCGACAACACGTCGGCGCTTCCCCTCTCCGCTCCCCAAGCGCCAGAATCAAAAAACGCCGCCCCGGACGGGACGGCGTTTCGGAAAGGGGGTCGGCTGGCTTCTAACTGCGGCACGAGGATTCCGCGGATGTCAAAAGCCAACCGACCGACCCCACGACCCAGGAGATGCGGCGGACCTGAGCATCATGGGGTAACCAAACGTTCAGAGGGCGAATGCCTGCTTGTTAATCAGCATCACCTGAAAATGAAAAAAAATCAACGAATTCTTAATGCGCGAAGCGGTGCCGCTCGGCGCATGGTTAATTCTGTATCGGCTTGAGACAAGCACGTGCATGATCCCCGTCGCCGTCCAAACTCCCCGGTAGCAACAGGTGACGCGAGAATACAACTTTGAATGCAACCTGCAAGAGGTTGCCTGATAATTTCCTCTGGACCTGAAATGCCTAAAAGCCAGGCATTAACCGGTCAGGCCGCAGCTGCGACCACGCGGTTTCGGCCCTCGTTCTTGGCCTGGTAGAGGGCGGTGTCTGCGCGCTTCAGGAGACCTTCGGCCGTATCGCTGCCGAGCCTGAGGCTGGCAATGCCCATCGACGCCGTGACCTTCAGCGGACCGTCCGCCTGCGGGATCGGGAACGGCAAGCTCTCGATGATCATGCGCAGCCGCTCGGCGACGCCGGCGGCCATTTCGGCCGACGTGTCCGGCATGACGACGATGAATTCCTCGCCGCCGAAGCGGCAGGCAAGATCGGCGCCGCGCACCGTTGCACGGATACGATTGGCAAACTCCCTGAGAACCTCGTCACCGACATCATGGCCGTAGGTGTCGTTGACCTGCTTGAAACGGTCGATGTCGGTCATGCAGATCGACAGCGGCCGGCCGCGCGCGGCGGCGCGATCCATGAGCAGTTTCAGGTGCGTATCGAAGTAGCGACGATTGTGGAGCCCGGTCAGTCCGTCGGTGACGGCAAGCTCGATCGTCTGCTGCACGCTGGCGCGCAGCCTGTCGTTGCAATGCTTGCGCCGGATCTGCGTCATCGAACGCGCGATCAACTCGTTGGGATCGACCGGCCGCATCAGGTAGTCGGTCACCCCCAGGTCGAGTGCGCGCACCACCAGCTCGTCGCTGCCCTGCTCGGCGATCAGAAGGATCGGGATGAAACGGGTGCGTTCGAGTGAGCGCAGCTGCGAGCAAAGCCGCAACGGATCGTAATCGTCGAAGTTCGCGTTGACGATGACCAGGTCGAAATTGTTCTCAGCCGCCTCGAACAGCGCCGCCTGCGGATCGGATATCACCGAAACCTCGGCAATCGGCTTCAGGGCGCGCTGCAGGCGCTCCTGCGAGGATCCGCGTCCGTCGACGAGCAGAACATTGCCGGGCTCGTCAGGACGGTCCACACGGGCAACGTCCTCGAGTCCGATCGTCTGCGCCGTCAATGCCCTGAGGCGCAGCTCGTCGCTGACGTTCTTCAGCCGCACCAGGCTCTTGACGCGCGACATCAGCTGAAGGTCGTTGACGGGCTTGGTCAGAAAATCGTCGGCGCCGGCTTTCAGGCCGCGCACGCGATCCGACGGCTGGTCGAGTGCCGTGACCATGACAACGGGAATATGCGCGGTCTTCGGGTTTGCCTTCAGCCGCTCGCAGACCTCGAAGCCATCAAGCCCGGGCATCATGATATCGAGAAGGACCAGATCGATCGGCGTCTTTTCGCAAAGCGCCAGCGCTGCATAACCATCATTGGCCGTGAGCACGTCGAAGTATTCCGCAAGCAAACGGGCTTCCAGCAGTTTCACATTGGCCGGCACATCATCGACGACAAGAATACGCGCAGTCATATCAATTTTCCCGCCGCTCAGGCATCGCCCAGGTAGGTTTTGATCGTTTCAATGAACTTCGGTACGGAGATCGGCTTGGAGACATAGGCCTCGCACCCGCCCTGGCGGATCCGTTCCTCGTCACCCTTCATTGCAAAGGCGGTGACGGCGATGACCGGGATGACGTGCAGTTCGTCATCCTCCTTCAGCCACTTCGTCACTTCCAGACCGGAGACTTCCGGCAGCTGAATGTCCATGAGAATGAGATCGGGACGGTGCTTGCGCGCGAGCTCGAGCGCCTCCATGCCGTTGCGCGTCTGGATCGTCGCGTAGCCGGAAGCCTCAATCAGGTCGCGGAACAGCTTCATGTTCAGCTCGTTGTCTTCAACAATCATTACCTGTTTGGGCATGTCGATCCCTTGCTGTCCGTCGTCGCCTTGCAAGTCTTTTCAGGATACATAACTTGCGCGGATAACGACTCGACCCATTTCCTCAACATCAGAGATAGTCCTATTTGGTTGAAAAATAGGTAACTCCGGGCGTAAAAACCATACGGGGACGCAGCAATGAAGAGCGCCGAAGAAATCGCCATCGACATCCTTGCCTGGCTTGCCGGCGAGCCAGAGCTCCTGTCCCGTTTCCTGGCCCTGACCGGTACCGAGCCCGGATCGCTGCGCACGGCGATCACCGAGCCCGGCTTCATGGGGGGCATCGTCGCCTTCCTCATGGAGCATGAGCCGACGCTGATGGCCTTCTGCGAGGCGACGGGCACAGCACCGCAAGATGTCGTCAGGGCGCATGCGGCGCTCTCCGGCCATTCGGACTTCGACGATTGAGCGCGCCCGGCATATCGCCGATCGACGACATCAGACTTGGGGCCAGACCTCTGATCGTCAGCGACATCGATGATGTTGTTCTTGAATTCATCAATCCGTTCAAGGCTTTCCTTGAAAACTGCGGCCACCGGCTTTTGCCCCGCTCCTTTCGCCTGACCGGCAATATCGTCCGGCGCGTCGACGATCAGCCGGTTGTGGACGCCGACGTCAAAACCCTGCTCGATGCCTTTTACGGTTCTCAGGACCTTTGGCAGACGCCGGCCACGGAGGTCACCGAGACGCTCGCCGCCCTGTCGGACCAAGCCGACATCGTCTTCTTGACCGCGATGCCGCCGCAGCATGCGGCGGTGCGTCGGGCCCTGCTCGACCGTCTCGGTCTTCGCTATCCGCTGATCGCGTCCGAGGCGCCAAAGGGTCCGATCGTGCGCCAACTGCACGGCGGTCGCGCAGTGCCCGTCGTCTTCATCGACGACATGCTGCGCAACCTGAGATCGGTGCGAGAGCACAGCCCGTCCTGCCTGCTGGTCAATCTGATGGTCGATTCCGAGTTTCGCGCGCTTGCGCCGAAAGCGGATGATGGCATCTGCATCGCGGCCGACTGGCTGGACGCGGCGGACGCCATTCGCCGGCACTTTGGCCAGCAATCCGACAGAGGCTGACCGCTCGACAAGGCCCGCCACCGTCAGAGGTCCGGCCGCATCGACGGCGATCCCGACAGTCCGGGCGATCTCTGTCCACAGCCGTGGTTGCCGCTCGATTTCCAATCGTGCCTCCCTTGAGACTCGCCAGCCTAGAGCGTAAGGTCGGAATGTTCAACATTTGTTCCAGGCATGGTCGACGGTACTGCTTCATCTCCAGGCTTCTGCCGCGACTGCCTCAAGGAGCAGGCCGCGTCCGCGCGACGTTGTCTTGCCTGCGGCAGCCCTCGGCTCCTCCGCCACGGCGAGCTCTATGACCTGACCCTGGCCCACATCGATTGCGATGCTTTCTACGCCTCAATCGAGAAGCGCGACAATCCAGAGCTTGCCGACAAGCCGGTGATCATAGGCGGCGGCAAACGGGGCGTCGTGTCCACCGCCTGCTACATCGCGCGCATCCATGGCGTGCGCTCGGCGATGCCGATGTTCAAGGCGCTGGAGGCGTGTCCGCAGGCGGTCGTCATCAAACCCGATATGGAAAAATATGTGCGTGTCGGCCGCGAGGTACGCACGCTGATGCAGGAACTGACACCCCTGGTGCAGCCGCTGTCGATCGACGAGGCCTTCCTCGAGCTCAAAGGCACCGAGCGGCTTCACCATGACCCGCCGGCGCGCACGCTTGCCCGCTTTGCCCGTCGCGTCGAGCAGGAGATCGGCATCACCGTCTCGGTCGGCCTCTCCTATTGCAAATTTCTCGCCAAGGTCGCGTCCGATCTGCAGAAACCACGGGGCTTTTCCGTCATCGGACAGGTCGAAGCCCTGGAGTTTCTGAGAGAGAAACCGGTTACCCTGATCTGGGGTGTAGGCAAGGCTTTCGCCGCCACGCTCGAGCGCGACGGCGTGCGCACCATCGGGCAATTGCAGACCATGGAAGAAGCCGACCTCATGCGCCGCTACGGCACCATGGGCCAGCGGCTCTTCCGTCTGTCGCGCGGGCTCGACGAGCGGGCGGTCGAGATCGACGGGGAAGCCAAGAGCGTTTCGTCCGAAACAACCTTCAATGACGATCTCGGGCGATACGACGATCTGGTCGTGCACCTCAGACGCCTCAGCGAGCAGGTGGCGCATCGGTTGCGCAAGTCCGAGCTGGCCGGCCAGACCGTCGTCTTGAAGCTGAAAACGTCCGATTTCAAGCTGCGCACCCGCAACCGCCGGCTCGACAGTCCCACCCGGCTTGCCGACCGCATCTTCCGCACCGGCCTCCAGCTTCTCGAAAAAGAGGCCGACGGCACGAAGTACCGGCTGATCGGCATCGGTGTCAGCGATCTCTCCGCACCTGATCTCGCCGACCCGCCCGATCTCGTCGACCCGGCAGCCAGCCGACGCGCTGCGGCTGAAGACGCGATGAACAAGCTGCGCGACAAGTTCGGCAAGGCGAGCGTCGAGACCGGCTATACCTTCGGCACGCGGAAGCGGGATCCTTGACGCCTCGAGCAACGACGCAAATCGCGACGCATTGGGGCGCGCGATCACGCAACCTTGATCGATCCTCCACGGTCGCCTGATCAATTCCTTAAAGTTTGCCGAATAGGCTCGTGCGCCAAGTCATGTGTTGGGTTGAGTGTATGGTATCGCGTTTCGCTCTCACCGCCAGCTTCGTCGCATTGCTTCTGTCGCCCGCAAGCGGGTTGGCAGGCAGTCGCGGGCCGCTACAGATCATTGTGTCGAAGGACCAGCAGTCGCTCGTCGTCTACGACGGCGACGCGGTGATTGCGACCTCGCCGGTCTCGACCGGCAAGGCCGGGCATACGACGCCATCAGGCATCTTTTCGATCCTGGAGAAGCGCCGCCATCACAAGTCGAACATCTATTCAAACGCGCCGATGCCCTTCATGCAGCGGCTCACCTGGTCGGGCATCGCGCTCCACGGTTCCAACCACGTGCCGGACTATCCGGCGTCACACGGCTGCGTGCGATTGCCGAGCGCCTTTGCCGCTTCGCTCTTCAAGATGACCGACCGCGGCGTGCACGTGCTGATCTCGGATCGGCAGATGACACCCGTCGAGGTCAAGAGCGCGCTGCTCTTCCGGCCGGCCCCGATCGAGATCGAGCCGCCGCTTTCCGATGTGCCGCTTCGACCCGCCATCAGCCAGGCCGCAGACGGACCGGTGGAAGTGGCAATGCGGCAGCCGGACGGCGCCACCGGTGCCACTCGATCGATGGAAGAACCGATCCGCATCCTGATCACACGCAGCGACTTGCGTGACGATATGCGTGAGGTGCAGGCCTCGCTCGAAGTTCTCGGTTACGCTCCCGGCACGGTGGACGGACATTCAGGACCGGCAACAGTCGCCGCACTGCGCGCTTTCCAGGCGAGCGAGGGCCTTGAAAGTGACGGCAAGCTGACACTCGAACTGACCGACAGGCTGCTGCGCAAGGCAGGCCGCACACCACCGCAGAACGGCAAACTCCTCGTTCGCCAAGGGTTCAAGCCGCTCTTTGAAGCTGGACTGACCATCGACAATCCCGACGAGGCGCTCGGCACGCATTTTCTTCAGTTCCGCCACAACGAGGAGGCAGGGGCGGAAGGAAAGTGGTTCGGCGTTACCCTTGAGAACCATCTGCCTTCGTCGACCAAAAAACGGCTTGGCATCTCCACGGAGGCCGATCCTTTCGCCTATAACGGCATCCAGCGCACGCTGGCACGGCTGACGATTGCCGATGACGTTCGCAAGCAGGTCGAGCAACTTCTTTCCGAAGGCTCGTCGCTTTCGATCGCCGACACCGACAGCGGATTGGAAACCGGCCCGGGCACCGATTTCATCACGATTACGCGGCCGCGCCCGGCAGGCTGAGCGGTCGCAGCGCCGCTCAACCCGATAGCGCCCCATCGGACGCGCAAACGTCGCTTCAGCGCTTTGAATTGCCGCACGTTTTCTCGGCTGAGAACGACGAACCATGCGGCTGAGACGCGCATGGAATCACGATGCGCGCCATGCCAGGACAGGCGACCGTCGAAGGAAACACGACACCGGATCGGCAAAGGGCCGACCGAACGGGTCCTCAGGCTATGCCCGTTCTAGGAGACGGAGAACCGTTCGGCTGTGCCGGTCATACCAACTCCACGTCGACCACGCCCGGCGCGGAGCGAAGAGCTGCGGCGATCTCCGGCGAAATCCGAAACTTTTCGCTGAGTTCCACCTCGATCTCGCGCTGACCGTTGTCCTTGATGACGACGAAGGAGACGAGGCCGTCGCCCCTCGTGTTGAGATGCGAGGCGATCGATTTCAACGGACCGGAATCGCGCACATAGACGCGCAGCGCCTTCTGCAACTGCAGTGATTCTTCTTCAAGGGAGCGCAGGGTCTGGATGCGCAGGCCGATGCCTTCCGGCCGCTCTTCGGCGGCGACCGTCATGACCAGCGATTTGCCGGGTTCAAGCAGGTCGCGATACTGGTGCAGCATCTCGGAAAACAGCACTGCCTCGAACTGCCCGGACGAATCGGAAAAGGCGACGATGCCCATCTTGTTGCCCGTGCGTGTCTTGCGCTCCTGCTTCGAGGTCACCGTGCCGGCAAGCCGACCGGCGGTCGCCCCCTTCTTCACCGCACCGGCGAAATCTCCGAAGGTTTGCACGCGCATCTTGGCAAGCAGCGCATTGTAGGTGTCGAGTGGGTGGGCGGAGAGGTAGAAACCCAGTACCTGGAACTCCCGGTGCAGCTTTTCGGAAGCGAGCCACGGCGTGTAGGTCGGCAGAGCGATGCGCTCCGGGCCGGTGGCGGCCCCCGCGCCGAACATGTCGCTCTGGCCGCTCGTCTTGTTTTCCTGGGCGCGCTGGGCAAAACCCAGAATGCGGTCAAGGCCGCCCACCAGTGCCGCCCGGTCATAGCCGAAACAATCGAAGGCGCCGGCGGCGATCAGGCTTTCGAAGACGCGACGGTTGAGAAGCTTCGGATCGATCCTCAGGCAGAAATCCTCAAGGCTGGCAAACGCGCGGTCGCCGCGGACGTCGACGATGTGCTCGACGGCCGATTCCCCTACCCCTTTGATGGCAGCCAGTGAATAATAGATGCGGCTCTCGCCGGTCTGGAACTGGCGGAACGAGGTCTGCACCGATGGCGCGATCACCTGAATGCCGAGACGATTTGCGTCCTGGCGGAAATCGTTGATCTTTTCGGTGTTGGACATGTCGAGCGTCATCGACGCTGCCAGGAACTCGACCGGGTAATGCGCCTTCATGTAGGCGGTCTGGTAGGAAACAATCGCGTAGGCTGCGGCGTGCGACTTGTTGAAGCCGTAGTTGGCGAACTTGGCGAGCAGGTCGAAGATCAGGTCGGCCTGGGGCTTGGACACCTCGTTCTTCACGGCGCCGTCGACGAAGCGGGCGCGCTGCTTGTCCATTTCCTCCTTGATCTTCTTGCCCATGGCGCGGCGCAAGAGATCGGCCTCGCCGAGCGAATAGCCCGAGAGCACCTGGGCGATCTGCATCACCTGTTCCTGGTAGACGATAACGCCCTGGGTTTCCTTGAGCAGATGGTCGATCTTCGGATGGATTGACTCGATCTCCTCCTCGCCGTGCTTGCGGGCGTTGTAGACGGGGATGTTTTCCATCGGGCCCGGGCGGTAGAGCGCCACCAGTGCGATGATGTCCTCGATGCAGTCGGGCCGCATGCCGATCAGCGCCTTGCGCATGCCGGCGCTTTCCACCTGGAACACGCCGACCGTCTCGCCGCGCGACAACATCTCGTAGGTCTTCGGATCGTCGAGCGGAATGCTCGAAAGATCGACCTCGATGCCGCGCTGCTTGGCGAACTCGACCGCGACCTTCAGCACCGTCAGCGTCTTCAGGCCAAGGAAGTCGAACTTCACAAGGCCCGCCTGCTCGACCCACTTCATGTTGAACTGGGTGACCGGCATGTCGGAACGCGGATCGCGATACATCGGCACGAGCTGCGACAGCGGCCGGTCGCCGATGACGATACCGGCGGCATGGGTCGAGGCGTGGCGGTAGAGCCCTTCGATCTTCTGGGCGATATCAAGCAGGCGCGCGACGACCGGTTCCTTCTCGGCCTCTTCCTGCAGGCGCGGCTCCTCCTCGATCGCCTTGGAGAGCGGCGTCGGATTGGCCGGGTTGTTGGGCACCAGCTTGCAGATCTTGTCGACCTGGCCATAGGGCATTTCGAGCACGCGCCCGACGTCGCGAAGGGCCGCGCGCGCCTGGAGCGAACCGAAGGTGATGATCTGCGCCACCTGTTCGCGGCCGTATTTGCGCTGAACGTAGCGGATCACCTCTTCGCGTCGATCCTGGCAGAAATCGATGTCGAAGTCGGGCATCGAGACGCGTTCGGGATTGAGGAAGCGTTCGAACAGCAGCGAGAAGCGCATCGGATCGACGTCGGTGATCGTCAGCGCATAGGCGACCAGCGAGCCCGCGCCTGAGCCACGGCCCGGCCCGACCGGAATGTCATGTTGCTTCGCCCACTTGATGAAGTCGGCAACGATCAGGAAGTAGCCGGGGAACTTCATGCGCTCGATGACGCTGAGCTCGAAGGCCAGCCGCTCGCGATATTCCTCCTCGGTATAGCCGGGCGCCATGCCGAGCTTGGTCAGACGCTCTTCGAGCCCCTCTTCGGCCTGGCGGCGCAATTCGTCGGACTCGGCGCGCTCGGCTTCTTCCGGGTCGGCGGTCGCGCCCGTGAAGCGCGGCAGGATCGGCCCGCGGGTCTTCAACATGAACGAGCAGCGGCGCGCGATCTCGACCGTGTTTTCCAGCGCCTCCGGCAGGTCGGCAAACAATGCCGCCATTTCCTTGCGGCTCTTCAGGTAATGGTCCGGCGTCAGGCGGAAGCGGCTGTCATCCGAGACCATCGCGTTGTGGGCGACCGCCATCAGCGCATCGTGCGCTTCATAATCGGCTGGCGACGGGAAGAAGGCTTCATTGGTCGCGACGAGCGGGATATCGAACTTGTAGGCAAGGTCGATCATCCGGCTCTCGTGGCGGCGATCGTAGCCACCATGGCGCTGCAGCTCGATGTACAGCCGATCGCCAAAAAGGTCGTGCAAGGCCTCAAGCCGCGCCTCGGCCAGTGCCGTCGAGCCCGCCTTCACCGCCATATCGACCGGACCGCCGGATGCACCGGTCAGCGCGATCAGGCCTTCTGTGCCGCCCTCCGCAAGCCAGGACCGGGTAATGCGCGTCGCCTGGCTGCCTTCGCCGCTCAGATAGGCCCGGCTCACCAGATCGACGAGGCGGGTATAACCATCGTCGGTCGCAGCAATCAGCACGATCGACGGCAACTTGGCGAGATGCTGATGATGACCGCGCCGGTCCCCATCCGCCTCCTCCTCCATGTCGATCGAGAGCTGGCAACCGGTGATCGGCTGCAGCCCGTCGCCGGCGGCCTTCTGCGAGAATTCAAGTGCCGCAAACAGATTGTTGGTGTCGGCGATGCCGATCGCCGGCTGGTCATCGGCGACGGCCTTGCCGATGACCTTCTTCAGCGGCAAGGCGCCTTCGAGCAACGAGAAGGCAGAATGGACGCGCAGATGCACGAACTGTGGATCCGTGCCGAGCGCCCCGCCCGTTACTCCCTTGCCGTCGTCTGCCATGTCGCACCCCGATTCCTGTCTGACCGACAGGATATCCCGCTTCTCACCCGCCATGTCCAGTTTCCGCTGGCATGTCGTCCCCCTTATTCACCCGGGGAGAGAAAAACGTGGAAAGTGCGTGAGGCGAATGTGGGCGCTCACTCAAAAGCCGAGCGCGATGAAAGAGATGCTGGCGATGAACAGGCCCATCGAAGTGAAGGCGGCGAGGTCACGAACAAAATCAGTCATAACATGGCTCCTTTTCCGTTATGTTTTTAATTTGTTCTATTTTTGTTCACTCGTCAAGCGCACTTGAACGCGTTCCGGCGGCGATGGTTAATGGTGGGCGCGCTGGAGCGCAGGAGCCGTTAGGGAACTTGAGCAAAGGAGCGCTGGCCTCTATCAAAGACGAAGACCACAAATGGGAGGATCCCCGGTTGCACAAAGGCCTTGTTCTATCGCTGCTGTTCCTCGTGCCAGGCCCGACGCTTGCGGCGGAAGTGATCGATCCGGCCCGCATCGTCTCGGCGGCAACCGGCGACTGGGACAAGAACGAAACGGCTGATCTGGCGTTGATCGTGCGCCCTGCGGAGGGCAGCGACGAGGACAACGGTGTTTATCTCTATCTGACCGGCGAGAACGGCGCGCTCGCGTTGAAGTCGGCGATCCCGAACAAGGTCTGGGGCCAGTTCGAATTTTCCGGGCAGGCGCCGGTGATCGAGGCGATGCCGAACGGGTCTTTGCTGATCACCAGTCACAATGATTCAATCGGGCGCGACCGCTGGGAGCAGAAACTGACGATCGCCTATCGCAACTTCGAATTCGTCGTCGCCGGCTACACCTATTCCTCCTACGATACGCTCGACCCCGACAAGACCGCGCACTGCGACCTGAATGTCCTGACCGGCAAGGGAAAGGCCAACGACAAGCCTTTCGCCACCAAGGGAGAACTCGTCCTCTTGAAGGACTGGAACGACGACCGTGGCCAGAGGGCCTGCGGCTTTCAATAAGTTGAGGAATGTTTCTGGTCTGTTCTTTACAACCGACGCGGATCGCGACATCTTTTTCCGGAACATATAGGGAACAAAAATGATCGCGCTCGAAGAACTCAAGGACTTCATCGTAAAAGCCGCGCCCCTCCTCCCGACCGGGCTCGCACGACATCGGCTACGAGACAGGCAAATGGCGCTACCTCGACAGCTATTTCGGCGGAACCGATTTCGCTGGCCAGGAGGCCGTCTGGCAGGATGGCGAGCCGTTCTGGGCGATGAACTATTTCGGCCGAATCACACGCGCCGACCTTATCGATGGCGAGAAGGCCGGGCTTGTCATCAAGGCGGCGCTGCAAGCGATGTATCGCGATAAACGCCATTTTCTCGGCGGCACGGCGTTCCGTCACGCCCTCGGCTACTACATCGACAACAGCCACGGCGATACCGATCACTTTTCCGGCCGGGAGGTCATTTTCGTCGACGGCGAGGAGGCCTACGAGCTGGACTATCGTGGTGGCCTGATCAGGCGTTGATCGAGCGCTTCGCGTGTCACTCGCAACGCAGGGCCTGCACCGGATCGAGGCGCGAGGCGCTCCACGCCGGAAAGATCGTCGCGAGGAAGGAAAGGGTGAGCGCCATGACAACGACGAGCGCGGTCTCTCCTGCGTTCATGTCGGCCGGCAGCTGATCGAGGAAGTAGAGCTCCGGGCTGAAAATGGTCGTACCCGATATCCAGGAGAAGAACTGCCGGATGGATTCGATGTTGAGGCAGACGACCGTGCCGAGCGCCATGCCCGCGAGCGTTCCGGCAACGCCGATCGCGGCCCCGGTCATGAAGAATATCCGCATCACCGAACCCGACGTCGCGCCCATGGTTCTCAGGATCGCGATGTCGCTGCCCTTGTCCTTCACCAGCATGATCAGGCCGGAGATGATGTTGAGCGCCGCCACCAGAACAATCAGCGTCAGGATCAGGAACATGACGTTGCGCTGGACGTCGAGGGTCGAGAAAAAGGTCTGGTTGCGGTCGCGCCAGTCGCTGATGAAGATCTGCCGGCCCGCCGCATCCTCGACCGGCTGGCGCAAATGGTCGACGACATCGGGATGTTCGACGAAGATCTCGATCGACTGGGCAAGTCTTTCGACATTGAAGAAGAGCTGCGCTTCCTCCAGCGGCATGAAGATGATCGTCGAATCGTATTCCGACATGCCGATCTCGTAGATCGCCGAGACCGTATAGGCTTTCACGCCGGTGAGCGATGTCAGCGTGATCGGATCGCCGACGTTGATGCCAAGCTGCGTTGCCATGCGCGCGCCGATCGCCACGCCTGAGCCGGAGGCAAAGCCGACCAGATCGCCGGACTGGATACGGTCGGAAAGCGGCTTCAGCTTTTTAAGATCGTCGGCGCGGATACCGCGGACCAGAGCCCCGGTCGAGCTGTCGCCCACCCCTTGCGCCAGCGCCTGACCATCGATCAGCGGGATCGCCATGGTCACGCCCTTGACGCCTGAGAACTTGGTCGCGAGCTCTGCGTAGTTGTCGAGCGGACCATCGATCGGCTGGACGATCATGTGGCCGTTGATGCTGAGAATGCGGGAGATGAGTTCGGTGCGAAAGCCGTTCATCACCGCCATGACGATAATCAGCGTCGCGACGCCGAGCATGATTCCGGTGAAGGAAAAACCGGCAATGACAGAAACGAAGGCTTCCTTGCGCCTTGAGCGCAGGTAGCGCCAGGCCACCATGCGCTCGAAAGCGGAAAAGGGACGGCTGGAGGACCTTTCGAGCTGCGTCGCAGCCTGCACCTGATTTTCAGTCACGGCGCTCATCCTGCCTTCCCTCGCCTCATCACTTGGTTGCGGTCTGTCCTGTGATCGCCGCTTCGACAGTCAACGTCTCGCGGTCGTTGAGTTCGACGCCGCTGCGAACCTACACCGCGGCGGTCGTCGCGATGCGCGCCGGATCCCGCCTGTCGCGTTCGCGGCAGTCTGTCCGGCAAGAGGTATCGCCGACTTACATTGCGTGGCGATGACGTCGAAACGGAATGCGCTCAACAGGATATGGGGACAGCTCAATCTTGCACGACCGGCGCCGTCACGCACGACAACGTCGCCGGGCGGCAGCTGGGAGCAGACTGCGGGCGGAGCGCGGAACCCGGCGACGTCACGAGACGTGCGCGGCCAGTTCAAAGGAACAGCGATCTCTCCCGCAAGCGACTGCGAGCGGTGGACCTTAAGAGACGACGCGCACGCCGTCGGGCCGTCAGGCCATCTCGACGACCTTACCGTCTTCAATCGTAACGCGGCGATCCATCAGACCGGCGAGTTCATGATTGTGCGTCGCGATCAAGGCGGCGAGCCCCGATTGGCGAGCAAGGGCTTCCAGCGCCTCGAAGACGTAGCCGGCAGTTTCCGGATCGAGATTGCCCGTCGGCTCGTCGGCAAGCAGCACCAGCGGCGCATTGGCAACGGCACGGGCGATTGCGACGCGCTGTTGTTCGCCGCCGGAAAGCTCCGCCGGACGATGGTCGGCGCGGTGGCCGATGCGCATGTAATCGAGCAATGCCCGCGCCCGCTCAGCGGCCTCAGCCTTTGGCAGGCCCCCGATCAGTTGCGGCATCATGATGTTCTCGAGCGCCGTGAACTCCGGAAGCAGGTGGTGAAACTGGTAGACGAAGCCGATCTCGTTGCGACGGATCGCAGTCCGCCTGTCGTCGTTCAGCCCGCCGCAGGAGGCCCCGTTGACCAGCACTTCGCCGGCGTCAGGCCGCTCGAGCAGACCCGCAACGTGCAGGAGTGTCGATTTGCCGGTTCCCGAGGGCGCGACCAGGGCCACTGTCTCGCCGCTTCTCAGCGTGAAATCTGCGCCCTTGAGGATGGATAGGAAAGTCTCGCCTTCCCCGTAGTGCCGTTCGACGCCGGTAAGTTGCAGTGCCACACGCGCATTCATTCAAGTGTCGTCCTTGTCATTCGTAACGCAGGGCCTGCACCGGATCGAGGCGCGAGGCGCGCCAGGCCGGAAAGATCGTGGCGAGGAAGGAAAGGGTGAGCGCCATGACAACGACGAGCGCGGTCTCGTCGGCATTCATGTCGGCCGGAAGCTGACTGAGGAAATAGAGCTCGGGGCTGAACAGTGTCGTTCCGGAGATCCACGAGAAAAACTGCCGGATGGATTCGATGTTGAGGCATACGACGACGCCGAGCGCCACACCCGCGAGCGTTCCGGCAACACCAATCGCGGCCCCGGTCATGAAGAATATGCGCATCACCGAACCCGACGTCGCGCCCATGGTTCTCAGGATCGCGATGTCGCTGCCCTTGTCCTTCACCAGCATGATCAGGCCGGAGATGATGTTGAGCGCCGCCACGAGGACGATCAGCGTCAGGATCATGAACATGACGTTGCGCTCGACCTCAAGGGCCGAAAAGAAGGTCTTGTTGCGGTCGCGCCAATCGCTGATGAAGATCTGCCGGCCCGCCGCATCCTCGATCGGCTGGCGCAGTTCGTCGACGACATCGGGATGCTCGACGAAGATCTCGATCGACTGGGCCAGGCCTTCGGCGTTGAAGAAGAGCTGCGATTCCTCCAGCGGCATGAAGATGATCGTCGAATCGTATTCCGACATGCCGATCTCGTAGATCGCCGAAACCGTATAGGCCTTCACCCGCGGGTTCATGCCAAGCGGTGTCACGTCGCCGTTGGGCGAGGTCAGCGTGATCGTGCCGCCGACCTGAATGCCGAGCTGCTCGGCCATGCGCGAACCGATGGCCACGCCCGTGCCCGCGGCAAAGCCAACGAGGTCTCCGGACTGGATATGGTCGGAAACCGACTTCATCTTGCTCAAATCGTCGGCGCGGATACCGCGCACGAGCGCACCGGTCGAACTGTCGCCGATGCCTTGCGCCAGCACCTGGCCCTCGACCAGCGGGATCGCCATGGTCACGCCCTTGACGCCTGAGAATTTGGTCGCGAGGTCGGCGTAGTTATCGAGCGGGCCATCGATCGGCTGGACGATCATGTGGCCGTTGATGCCAAGAATCCGGGAGATGAGTTCGGTGCGAAAGCCGTTCATGACGGCCATGACGATGATCAGCGTCGCCACGCCGAGCATGATGCCGATGAACGAGAATCCGGCGATCACCGAGATGAAGGCTTCCTTGCGCCTTGAGCGCAGGTAGCGCCAGGCCACCATGCGCTCGAAAGCGGAAAAGGGACGGCTGGAGGACTTTTCAGGCTGCACTGCGGCCTGCACCTGATCTTGCGTCACGGCTGTCATCCTGCCTTCCCTTGCCTCTTCACTTCGTTGCGATCAGCTTGTTGATCGCAGCCTCGACCGCCAGCGTCTCGCGCTCGCCGGTCTTGCGATCCTTGAGCTCGACTTCGCCGTTGGCAATCGAACGCGGACCAACGATCACCTGAACCGGCACGCCGATCAGGTCGGCGGTTGCGAACTTGGCACCGGCGCGGTCGTCGCGATCGTCGAGAAGCACGTCGAAACCGGCGTTGCCGAGCTTCGAGTAGAGTGTCTCGCAGGCGCCGTCGCAAGCCGTATCGCCGGCCTTCATGTTGATGATCACGGCATCGAACGGGGCGATGGACTTCGGCCAGATGATGCCGTTGTCGTCATGCGAGGCCTCGATGATCGCCGGCACGAGACGGGTCGGGCCGATGCCGTAGGAGCCCATGTGCACGGCATGTTCCTTGCCATCGGGACCGAGAACCTTGGCGCCCATGGCTTCGGAATACTTGGTGCCGAAATAGAAGATGTGGCCGACTTCGATGCCGCGCGCCGACAGCCGGTCGCCTTCGGCCACTGCAGCGAAGGCCGCCTCGTCATGCATTTCGGACGTCGCTGCATAGCGCGAGGTCCACTTGTCGAAGATGGCCTTCAGACCGGCGACGTCGTCGAAGTTCGTGTCGTCGCCCGGAATGTCGAAACCGAGGAAGTCCTTGTGGCAGAACACCTCGGACTCACCGGTGTCGGCAAGGATGATGAACTCGTGGCTGAGGTTGCCGCCGATCGGGCCGGTGTCGGCACGCATCGGAATGGCGCGCAGGCCCATGCGCGCGAAGGTGCGCAGGTACGCGGCAAACATGCGGTTATAGGCGTGTTCTGCCCCTTCCCGGTCGAGATCGAAGGAATAGGCATCCTTCATCAGGAACTCGCGCGAGCGCATGGTGCCGAAGCGCGGACGGATCTCGTCGCGGAACTTCAGCTGGATATGATAGAGATTGAGCGGCAGATCACGATAGGACTTCACATAGGACCGGAAGACGTCGGTGATCATTTCCTCGTTCGTCGGACCGTAGAGCATAGGCCGGTCCTGGCGATCCTTGATGCGCAGCATCTCCTTGCCATAGGCGTCGTAACGACCGCTCTCCTGCCAAAGCTCGGCGGATTGCAGCGTCGGCATCAGAAGTTCGACGGCGCCCGAACGGTTCTGCTCCTCGCGGATGATCGCGTTGACCTTGTCGAGAACCCGCTTGCCGAGTGGCAGCCAGGTGTAGATGCCCGAGGACTGCTGCCGGACCATGCCCGTGCGGAGCATGAGGCGATGGGAAACGATTTCCGCTTCCTTGGGGTTTTCCTTCAGGATGGGCATGAAAAAGCGGGACAGGCGCATGACGGGTTCCAGAACTAGATGAGCGTCGCACTATCGGCGGATTCGGGCGAAATGACGTTGGGCACGGAGGCCGGCTTCACCATTTTGACTGGCAAGGGCGACCGTCGCTTCTTGGGTCGGCTCTTTCATTTTCCATCTCCGGCAAAGTCGGCAGGAAGCTTTATGAGCCCTGCGTTCATATCTGCTTCGCGGACGGAAGAAAACCCTTGCCGCAATCGAGACGACAGAGATCGCATCTACCAATTTTGAGGGGAAACGGGCGCACAGCCCTGCGTCAAAAGAGCACGCTAGTAACAATATTACGACAGGAATTGTCAACGGGAATATTTTACCCGACTGTAGCAAAAATGCAAAAAAACAGGGTGACAGCGCACAATGTTTGGGCTAATTTCGGCTCACAAAACAGGCATGAAGACTAAATTCTTGCCGATTTTCGCGGTCAAGTCTTGGGAGGATAAGATCTTAGGCGCGCCTAGCCGCTGCCGCCGGAAACGGATTAAAGATCACGCGAAACTTGAAAAACAAGGCTTTCAGCCTTGTTTTTTTTTGCTTTTCACACAGCGCGGTGACGACGAAGCAGTGGCGAAAATTGAACTATGTCAATTTGACGGCCGTCAATACTGCCATTGCCCGGGTTCTGTCCGCAGGGTCGATCGGGTGCCACCATCAAGCGCAGAATAGCACCCATAATATCTAGGGATGCAGCCCGACCAGGGATGCAACGCGCGCAGACGACCGCCCGTGAAAATTATCAGTAGAATTTCGGGTAGAAGCGCGGGATGGAATCGATGCCGTAGCCGAGCTTTACCGAGACGATGTACCAGGCGATCTGGATCACGGCGGCTATGAGGGTCGTCAGCAACAGGACCCGCTTGGCGTTGAATTTGGCCGGTGCGCTCTCGACGCTGCCCGGCACGACGCTGTTTTCTTCGGCCTGCGTGCGCACTCCCAGAGGCAGAACCGCAAAGAGCGTGATCCACCATATGATGAAGTAGATGGCAAAGGTCGAAAAAAGCGGCATTCCCTGCTCCCGTTGAAGACGCCTGGCAAACAAACGACACGGCTGTCTTCCGCGACAATCCGTCCGCCTTATAACGCCGCCTGCCCCATCAGACAAATGGCCATCGCGCGATCAACTGTCACACCTGTTCGAGTTCGATCAGCGTGCCTTGAAAATCCTTGGGATGCAGGAAGAGCACCGGCTTTCCATGGGCGCCGATCTTCGGCTCGCCATCGCCCAGCACGCGCGCGCCGGCCGCGCGCAACTGGTCGCGCGCCGCAAGGATACTTTCCACTTCGTAGCAGATGTGGTGCATTCCCCCCGACGGGCTCTTCGCGAGGAATGCCGCAATCGGCGAGTTTTCGCCAAGCGGCTCGAGCAGTTCGACCTTGGTGTTGGCAAGCGTGACGAAGACGACGGTCACGCCGTGTTCCGGCAAGGCCTGCGGCTCGGTGACGGCGGCTCCGAGCATCGAGCGGTAGCCGTCTGCGGCGGCAACCAGATCGGGCACGGCGATGGCGACGTGGTTCACGCGTCCAAGCATAACGATCCTCCCGCTACGGGCCGTTTCCCGTAGCCCTACGCTAGTTGGCTGACCACCTGTCGCCAATCAGACTTTGGTGACAAAGGCGGTCACGATCGGCTTCTTGCCCCAGATCTGGTTGGCGGTGCTGCGAACGGCGCGGCGAACGGCCTCCTGCAGCATGGCCAGATCCTTGCGTTTCGCGCGCGGGATGCTCTCGACGGCGCCAAGCACGGCGTCATAGAGCGTATCCTCCATATCCTCGCCCTCGTCGTCGAACTCGGGCAGGCCGATCGCGACGATGTCCGGATCGCCGAGGAAATCGTAGCGGCTGTCGAGCACGACATTGACGGCGACATGGCCGGCAAAGGACAGTTTGCGGCGCTCGCCGATGCCCATTTCCTCGAAATCACCGATGAGGCTGCCGTCCTTGTAGATGCGGCCGTGGTGGACTTCGTCGATCACCTCGGCAGGGCCCGGAGCCAACCGGAGCATCTCGCCGTTGCGAAGCCGCGGGACGCTGCCGATGCCCGATTGCGTGCCGAGCTCGGCATGGGCCGTCAGATGCGCCGCCTCACCATGGACAGGCACGAGGATTTGCGGGCGCAACCACTGGTACATCTGCTGCAGCTCGGTGCGGCGCGGGTGTCCGGAGACGTGCACCAGCGCCTCGCTGTCGGTGACGATGTGGATGCCCTGCTCGACCAGGCCGTTCTTGATGTCGTTGATCGCCTTCTCGTTGCCGGGGATGGTGCGTGACGAAAACACGACCGTATCGCCAGCGGAGAAGGCGACGTTGCGCATCTCGTCGCGGGCGATCTTGGCGAGTGCGGCGCGGGGTTCACCCTGGCTGCCGGTGAGGATCACCACGACCTTGTCGCGCGGCACGTAGCCGAACTCGTCCTCGGCAAGGAACGGCTTGATGCCTTCCATCAGGCCAAGATCGGTCGCCACGGCGACGACCCGCTTCATCGAGCTGCCGAGCAGCAGAACGTCCCTGCCCGCCTCTTCCGCAGCCTCGGCGATCGAGCGGATGCGTCCGACATTCGAGGAGAACGTGGTGATCGCGACCCGACCTTCGGCACTGGCGATGATCTTCGTCAGGCTTTCGGAAACTTCCTGCTCCGACGGCGAAACGCCGTCGCGCATGGCATTGGTGGAATCGCAGACGAGCGCCAGCACGCCTTCGTCGCCGATCTGACGGAAGCGCGCTTCATCGGTCAGCGGACCGAGCGACGGCTGCAGGTCGATCTTCCAGTCGCCGGTATGAACGACCGTGCCGACCGGCGTGCGAATGATCAGCGACATCGGCTCGGGGATCGAATGGTTGACCCCGACCGCCTCGATCTCGAACGGGCCGACATTGATGCGGTCGCCCTGCTTGAAGATCGTCACGGGGATTTCGCCGCGGCTCTTTTCGAAATCGCGCTTGGCTTCGAGCATGCCTGCCGTAAACGGCGAGGCATAGACCGGCACGTTGAGCCCCGGCCAAAGGTCGTTCAGACCCCCGTAATGGTCCTCGTGCGCGTGGGTGATGATGATACCCTTGAGGTTGCGCCGCTCTTCCGCCAGGAAGCTGATATCTGCAAGAACCAGATCCACGCCCGGAAGCTCCGGCCCGGGGAAGGTCACGCCGCAGTCGACCATGATCCATTGGCGGTTTCCCGGCCGTCCGTAGCCGTAAAGGCCAAGATTCATGCCGATTTCGCCGACGCCGCCGAGCGGCAAGAACACCAGTTCTTCTTCTTGCGCCATATGGTAGTGCGCCCTTGTTCCTAAGATTTATCCGAAAAATACGTCGCCGGCGGCGATCGTCTGCATCGTGCCCGAGCCGGTATCGAGCAACAACCGCCCGGCGTCATCAATACCGGCAAAGCGACCGGAAAGCGATCGGTCCGGCAGATTAACCGTGATCGCCTCGCCGATGCCGCGGGCAGCTGCGCGCCACTGATCGATCGTGCCGGCGATACCCGCTCCGCGGTTCCAGACAGACAGGGTCTCCGCCATGGTCAGGAACAGGCGGGCGAACAATTCGTCTGGAGACACCGATGCGCCTTCTTTTTGCAGCGATGTCACCGGATAGAGCGCTTCGCCCGGCGCCACCGCGATGTTGACGCCGCAGCCGATGACCAGCGCCTGGCGTCCATCGGCGAGCAATTCACCCTCGAGCAGGATACCGCAGCTCTTCTTACCGTCGATTAGGATGTCGTTCGGCCACTTGATTTCAACGGGTGCGGCACCCGGCGGCATCACCTGGCGGATCGCGCGATGAACGGCGACGGCCACGGCGAGCGGCAACGAATGCAGATGTTCGACCGGAGCCGGATCGACGAGCAGGAGCGATGCGTAGAGATTGCCGGGTTCCGAGAACCACGCCCGGCCGCGTCGGCCGCGGCCGCCCGTCTGGCGCACGGCCGTTACCCAGAGATTGCCCGGGTCGCCCTGGCGCGCGCGCGCCAGGCATTCGCTGTTGGTGGACCCGACCGCATCAAGAGCGACGTGCCGGAAATCGTCGAGCGAGATCCGGCCACCGCTTTCAAGGGCGATCAAAAGAAGGTCCGCGCCGCGACTTCGGCGGCGTTTCCAAGCGGTCCGCCGATCAGGACGTATCCGAGAACGAACAGGCCCGAGAGACCGAACACGAGGCGCAGTTCGCCGGCGGTGCGGGCGAACTCGCCCTTGGCATCGTCGAACCACATCACCTTGATGACGCGCAGATAGTAGTAGGCGCCGACAACCGACGCGAGGACGCCGATGATGGCGAGCGCGTAGAGCTGGGCTTCGATCGCCGCCATGAAGACGAAGTACTTCCCGAAGAAGCCTGCCATCGGCGGGATGCCGGCGAGCGAGAACATCAGCACGGTCAGCACGGTCGCCATGAAGGGGTTCGTCTGCGAGAGGCCGGCGAGGTCGTCGATGTTCTCGACGTTCTCGCCTTCCTTGCGGCGCATCGCCAGGATACAGGCGAAGGTGCCAAGCGTCATGACCATGTAGATCAGCATGTAGAGCAGCACGCCGCGCACACCGGCCATCGAGCCGGCGGCAAGGCCGACGAGCGCATAACCCATGTGGCCGATCGAGGAATAGGCCATCAGGCGCTTGATGTTCTTCTGGCCGATCGCGGCAAACGCACCGAGCAGCATCGAAGCGATCGAGATGAACACGATGATCTGCTGCCAGTCGGCAACCACCGGTTCGAAGGCATTGATGACGATACGCACGAGGATCGCCATGGCCGCAACCTTCGGCGCGGCAGCGAAGAACGCGGTCACCGGGGTCGGCGCGCCTTCGTAGACATCGGGCGTCCACATGTGGAACGGAACGGCCGAGATCTTAAAGGCGAGACCGGCAAGCACGAAGACGAGACCGAAGATCAGGCCGAGCGACCGGCCTTCGGCCGTCAGGGCTGCGGCGATCTCGCTAAAGCCGGTGTGGCCGGTGAAGCCGTAGATCAGCGACATGCCGTAGAGCAGCATGCCCGAAGACAGCGCTCCGAGAACGAAGTACTTGAGGCCGGCCTCGGTCGAACGAACGCTGTCGCGGTTGATGGCGGCGACGACGTAAAGTGCGAGCGACTGCAGTTCCAGCGACAGGTACAGCGAGATCATGTCGTTGGCCGAGATCATCAGCATCATGCCGAGTGTCGCGAGCACCAGAAGCACCGGGAACTCGAAACGATCGATCTGTGCGGACCGGGCATGCCCCACGGTCATGACCATCGCCGTGATGGAGCCGATCAACGCCAGCACCTTCATGAACTTGGCGAAGGGGTCGGAGAGGAAGGCGCCGTTATAGGCCTCACCTTCGCCGGTCTTCAGCACCAGCCAGAGACCGGCAATGATCAGAACGGCGACCGCAAGGCCGGTGACGGTCGAAGCCGACTTTTCGCCGGAGAACACGCCGATCATGAGCAATGCCATTGCGCCGACCGCGAGGATCAACTCGGGGATCGAGAGTTGCAGGCTTGCAAGGAGGGTTTCAGCAGTCATGTCCAATCACGTCCTGTGGTCATTGCACCGAAAGCGCAACGTTTTGCGCTGCCTGCAGGGCTGCGGAGTAGTTGTTGACGAGCAGATCCACGG
>NZ_DASYGZ010000015.1:0-41187 GCF_035999135.1 Ensifer sp. | reverse complement strand
TTGCCGGCGACGCGCTTGCCATCGATGAAATGACCCAGTTCGTACATGAATGGTTCCTCCAGACCTTGATTGTGGCGGCATGATCGCACTACGATTTCAACAAATCAATTTCCGATATTCAGCAACCGTTGTGCAAAAATTAAAGTCCGACGGTTGGTACGAGGTTCTCGCCTATGAATTGGGACGATGTGCGGATGTTTCTAGCGGTGGCACGCACGGGACAGATCCTTTCGGCGTCGAAACGGCTCGGCGTCAACCATGCGACGCTCAGCCGCCGGGTGACGGCGCTTGAAGAGGCAATGAAGACACGGCTGCTCGTTCGCCGGCCGAACGGCTGCGAACTGACCGCCGAAGGCGAGATCTTCCTTGCGGCAGCCGAGCGGATGGAAACGGAAATGCTGGCGGCGCAATCGCAGATCGGCCGGATCGATACCGCGATCGCCGGCACGGTGCGCATCGGCGCCCCCGACGGTTTTGGCGTCTCGTTCCTCGCGCCCCGTCTCGGGCGGCTGACCGCCCGCTATCCGGAACTGAAACTGCAGTTGGTGCCGGTGCCGCGTTCCTTCTCGCTGTCGCAGCGCGAGGCGGACATCGCGATCACCATCGAACGGCCGGAACAGGGACGGCTGGTCTCCTCGAAGCTCACCGACTACACGCTCGGCCTCTATGCATCGTCGGCCTATCTTGCCGCGCACGGCACGCCGCAGACGGTTGACGACCTGCGTGGACACCGCCGCATCGGGTATGTGGAGGACCTGATCTTCACGCCGTCGCTCAACTTCTCCGCCGAGATCATGCGCAGCTGGGATGCTTCCTTCGAGATATCGAGCGCGACGGGCCAGACCGAGGCGGTCCGCTCCAGCGCCGGCATCGGCATTCTTCACAATTATATTGCCCGCCACGTGCCGGAACTGAAGCGCATCCTGCCGGACACCACCATCCGCCGCGCCTATTGGACCACCTATCATGAAAGCGCCCGCGACCTCGTGCGGGTGCGCACGGTTGTCGCTTTCCTGCAGGAACTTGTCACCGCCGAACACCAGATCTTTGCCTGACCGCCTGACGCCGAGCGCCGACACCTGCAGGCTAGAGGGAAATTCCGGCTTCGCGCAGCCCGTCCGTCAGCCGGTCGATCACGGCCGTATCCCTGTAGGGCAAGGCGCGCCTCAGATGGTCGAGCGAAAAGCCGGGATTGACCTCGAACACCTCATGCCAGTACCGGCGCGCCTCTTCGTGGCGTCCGGTTCGGCCATAAAGGCAGGCAAGATAGAAGCGCGTCATGTCTGATCTGGGCGCAAGCGCCAGCCGCCGCTTGAAGGCAATTTCGGCCTCGTCGAAGCGACCGAGATTGAGCAGGGTTCGCCCAAGGAAATGCAGCGAAAGATCGAACTGCGGATCGAGCCTGTGCGCCCGGGTGTAATAGGGCAGCGCGTCTTCGAACAGGCCCTGGAAATCCCGGATCGAACCGAGCGCCGTGTGGCCGCCGGCGGAATTGGGGTCAAGCGCAAGCACGCGCAGGGCGGCCTGTTCCGCCTCGTCGTAACGCCGGCCCCAGCAGAGCGCCAACGAAAGGGCGTGGTGACCATGCGCCTCGTTGTCGTCTGTGGCGACCGCCTTGTTCGCAAGCTCAAGCGCGCGCGAGACGTTGTCGAACGTGCCGCCGTTCCAGCGATTGATATAGTCGGTCAGGGCGACGATCGAGAGCGACGCATAGGCGGCGGCGATACCGGGGTCGATGGCGATCGAGCGCTCAAGCATGCTGCGCGCCTCGGCAGACGATTGCGCATCGAAGCGCAAGATGGCCTGACGCGAGCGCACGAACAGGTCATAGGCTTCCGGGTCGACCCTGGCCCGGGTTTCGCGCCGCTCTTCCTCTCCCGCCGTCAGCCGGACCTTCAGTGCGGTGACGATCGTGCGCGTCACCTCGTCCTGAACCTCGAAAATGTCCTCGATACCCCGGTCGTAGCGCTCGGCCCAGAGATGACCGCCGGTCGTGCCGTCGATCATCTGGGCGTTGATGCGAATGCGGTTGGCGGCGCGGCGCACGCTGCCTTCCAGCACGTAGCGAACGCCGAGCTCACGGCTGACCTGGCGGATATCCGGCGACCTGCCCTTGTAGGCAAAGGAGGAGTTGCGCGCGATCACGAAGAGGCCGGAGACCTTGGAAAGGTCGGTGATGATGTCCTCGGTGATGCCATCGGCGAAATAGCCCTGTTCCGGGTCACCCGACATGTTGTCGAACGGCAGCACGGCGATCGAGGGTCGGCTCGGGATCTGCGGCGGCGTCTCCGTCGCGACCGCGGCGGTCAGATCCTCGGCCGCGTCGATCGACCACATCCACACATGCACGGGACGCTCGATGTTCTTGACCTCGTGGTGGCCGCTGTCGACGAAGATCAGATCGGTGCGACCCTTCACATATTCATGAACGCCGTCGGAGATCGCCACACCGCCGGGTCTGGCAAGCGCCTCGATCCGGGCGGCGACGTTCACGCCGTCGCCGTAGAGGTCGTTGTCGGCGACCATGATATCGCCCATGTTGACGCCGACGCGCAGCACGATCGCCTCGTCCGGCGGCGTTTCGGCATTGGCCTCAGCCATCGCGCGCTGCAAGTGCGCGGCGCACTCGACCGCGTTCACCGCACTCGAAAATTCGGCGAAAATCCCATCCCCGGTTCTCTTGAACACCCGGCCCTGATGCTCGGCGACAAGAGGTTCCAGCACCTGCCGCCACCGCGTCATCATCCGCGTGTAGGTCGCCGTCTCGTCGCGCTCCATCAGCCGGCTGTAGCCGACGACATCTGCGGCAAGAATGGCGGCGAGCCGCCGTGTGATGGATTCGTTGGCCATGGATCGTGGCGCCTTCCGAGAATCCTCTGGCGAAATTTTACCGGCGGATGGCAGCTATGTCTATTCGCTGCCTTCGCAGCATCACGATTTCGAGGCCAGGCCGAGTTCTGAGTTCTATGCCCAGTTTCAGCCACCAGACACGGCACGGTGAAGCACGTGACCGATTGCGGGCGACAGTAGGGAGTTCTGAAGGGAGAAGAGTTTCCCCTCTCCCCGTCAGTCCTTGTGACGTACAGACTTACGGGGAGAGGGGAATGGTACGGTTGAGTGGGGTCGAACCACCGACCTCAGGTGCCACAAACCTGCGCTCTAACCAACTGAGCTACAACCGCACATCAAGCGACATCAGTCGCTTGCCGGCTCACATACGGAGACTTCCGTCCCTTTGCAAGTCCAAACTTGAGATTATCCTGCAAAAAGACCGGATGGCAAGCCACCCGGTCTTTCTGAATTTCGGCCTGGCCGGCAGATCGAGGCGACAACAGGCTGTTGTTGCCGACCAGCAGGCGCTGTTGGTCCGGCTTAGACCTTCTTGAAGGACGACATTGCCTTTTCGGCGGCATCCTTGCCGGGCTTGGCAACGTTTTCAGCAACCTTCTTGGTGGCTTCCTGCATCGACTTTGCCTGTTCGACGGCAAGCTCGGCCTGCTTGCGCACGAAGCTCGTCTGCAGCTCGACGAATTCGGAGAGCGACTTCACGCCGAGCAGCGCTTCCATGTGCGACAGCGAGTTTTCGGCATTGGTGCGCAGCGCGTCGATGGCCTTGAGACCGAGTTCGACGGTGCCGGACTGGGCGCTTTCGAGCGTCGCTTCGACGGTCTTCGTCGCTTCGTCAGCGGCCGTCTTCATCTTGGCATAGGCTTCCTTGGACTGGGCGGCACCCTTTTCCGCAAAATCGCGGAAGCTGTCGGTGAACTTCGCCGGGTCAAACGAGGAAAGCGAAAATACGTCATCGGTCTTCTTGGTAGCCATTTTATGCGCTCCTTGGTGTCAGGCCCTCTCTTGAGGCGCCGTTGATTGATGCGCACTCTATAATCGATATCCTTGTGCATTGCAATAAAATTGTGCAGCGCACAAAATCACCGGCATTAACCTTCCGCGGTGAAAGCAGTGGCGAAGCTCGGGCCCTCGCTGGACCCTTGCGGACTGGCCGGGTATTAATAGAGTGTTAACCCGCAAGCGATCCGTCAATAGGCCCATCCATGCCCGCGAGACAGTATCCCTTCATCGATATCGCCGTGCATGCACGGGTGCGTGAGCATTTCGCGCGCGGCGATGCGGCGATCCTGTTTTCACGGGACTTCGAGCGTATTCTCTGGGCGAATGACCAGGGCGCCGCCTTCTTCGGCGCCGGATCGATCTATGATTTCATCGATGCCGGCCCGAACCAGGGCGACCTGTCGCTGCGCCAATTGCGCGCCAGCGCCGCCCAGCTTTCCAAGGCAGGCGACCGGCGCCAGCTTTCGATCCGGAAGTTCTCGGGCTTCCGCGGCACCCCACTCTCGGTGACTGTCGAGATGATCCGGGTCCGACCGGATGAAGACGCGGTGCTCTTTACCGCGCCGCACACCGGCGCGCCGCTTTCGCTTCAAGATCGCGCCGCGCGGATGATCGCCGGCCTCGACGGACCGGATACGCACATGGCGGTGCTCGATGGCGACGGCGGCATTGTCGCGCATTCGCCGGGCTTCATCGACCTTGGCATGTCGGGCGAGACACGCAAGCAGCTGGTCGACGCTGTCGGCCGCGATCACGACTGGCTGATCAAGCGCCCCGTCGCCACCAGAAAAGGGCAGCTGCCGGCCGCGGTCGGCAAGATCGCCGACGATCCGTCGCTGCATCTCTTGTTCGCCGTCGAGACCATCCTCGGCACGCTCGATGCGGACGAGCCGGCCGGCGCTGCCGAACTGCCCGAGATCGCACCCCTCGCCGAGGCCGCTGCACAGGATGCAGACGTCCCGGCTGCCGTGGCGGCAAATGTCGATGAGACACAGGCGGAAACGATCCCTGCGCAGGACGCAGGATCCGACGTGACCGATGAACGCCCGGTTGAAGACACCGAAACGACGCGCGATGACGAGGCGCCTACCCTGGCCGAAGACGACCTCGACAGTGACCGCACCCTGTCGCCAGTGGAGCCTGAAACCCCTGCCGAGATGGCGGGCGACGCGCCGGATGACAACGGCGAGCAATACGCGTCTGAGAGCCAGGCCGCGCCGGCTATGGACGACCTGTCGTCCTCCGCTTCCGCCGCAGACTTTGCCAGCGAAGCGATTGGCGCAGAGACCTCAAACGCGCAGCGGCCGGATGATCCCAAGCAGGAAACCCTTGCAGAACAGGCCAGCCATTCAGAGCGCATTGGCCAGGCAGCCCACCAGCCGGGCGACACGGAGCAGGCTGGGCATGCGGATCAGCCTGGCCATGCGGATCAGGCCGGCTTCACCTTCACCCCGGGCGGCCGGGCCGTGCGGTTTGTCTGGAAGATCGATGCGGAAGGTCGCTTCAGCGAGATCTCCGAAGAGTTTGCGACCGCGGTCGGTCCACGCTCGGCCGGCGTGATCGGTGAAACCTTTGCGGATGTGGCCGGGCGCTACGACCTTGACCCGGAGCACCGGATCAATGCGCTTCTGCAGCGCCGGGACACCTGGTCCGGCAAGACGATCTTCTGGCCGATCGAGGGCACGAGCCTCAAGGTTCCGGTCGATCTCGCCGCCCTGCCCACATATTCACGCTCGCGCGAGTTCGACGGCTTCCGTGGCTTCGGCATCGTCCGGCTTGCCGATGCCGTCGAGGACGAGAACGCCAACGGGTTGTCGTTCACGACCGAGGCCGTGCCGGCGATGGAAGCCGACCCGGAGAGCGTCGACCCGCAGCAACAGGCCGAGCGCGATGCTCGATTCGGGGCGGCTGACGAACCCGCTGCCGTCGACGCGGAAGACGAGCAGGCCCCGAGCGTGCAACCGCAGCCCGACGTGGCCGCCGATGGTGGCACCGAACCGGCACTGCCGCTGTTTGCAGGTGCGACGGACGTGGCTCATTCCGGCGACGACGAGGACGTGCCCGGGCACAGCGCTGCCGCCGCCGATCCGTTCCAGGGCGAGCGCCCGGTTTTGCGCGTCGTTGCGACACCCGACCGGCCGGACGAAGGCAAAGTCGTCGAACTGGAGCAGCACCGCACCCTGACCCGTGGCGAGCAGGCGGCGTTTCGCGAGATTGCCCGCCAGCTCGGCGGCAAGCCCACTGATGCGGAAGCTTTGCCGGAGCCGATCGCGGAAGCGGCTGAGGAACAACCTGCTCCTGCCGAACCCACAGCGAGCACGCCCACGGACGCTGCCGCCGCGGTCGCCGGCGAACCGCAGAGCGCAGTGTCAGAGCCCGCGGCAGAGCAGGCACGCGACGACGACGCAGGCGTGACCGAAGACGGCATTCCGCAGGCGGACGAGCAGCCGGCGATCGCCGACATCGGCCTCAGCGGCGAGATCCTCGACAGTCTGCCGATCGGCATGCTGGTTCATCGCGGTGACAGGCTGCTGCATGCCAATCCGGAGTTCCTGCGCCTCACCGCCTATGACGACCTCGGCGAATTCATGCGCGAGGGCGGTATTGATGCGCTGTTTGCCAACGGCGAGGAGGCGACCGACCAGGACGCCGACGGCACGATGACGCTGATCCGCAAGGATGGGCAGTTGCGCCCGGTGATCGCTCGCCTGCACTCGATCCGCTGGGACGGCAAGAGCGCGCTGATGCTGGCGCTGACACCGGCCGGAACGGCAAACGTTCAGCCCGCCAATGACGACAGGGCAGTCCCGGCCGACCAGCACGTCGACCGCCTGAAGACGGAAATCGACGAATTGAAGTCGATCCTCGAAACGGCGACCGACGGCGTCGTCATCCTCGGGCACGACGGCGACATCCGTTCCATGAACCGCTCGGCAAGCGCGCTGTTCAACTATGACGAAGCCGAGATCCGTGGCAAACCTTTCGCGGCCCTGTTTGCGCATGAGAGCCAGAAGGCCGTGCTCGACTACCTGCATGGCCTGTCCGGCCACGGCGTCGCCAGCGTTTTGAATGACGGTCGCGAGGTGATCGGGCGCGAGGCTGCCGGTGGCTTCATACCGCTGTTCATGACCATCGGCCGACTTTCGGCGTCAAACGGCTTCTGCGCCGTGATCCGCGACATCACCCAGTGGAAGCGCACCGAGGAAGAACTGCGCAACGCCAAGCGCGCAGCCGAAACGGCAAATGCCCACAAGACCGAATTCCTCGCGCGCGTCAGTCACGAGATCCGCACGCCGCTCAACGCCATCATCGGCTTCTCCGACATGATGGCGAGCGAACATTTCGGTCCGGTCGGCCATCCGCGCTACATCGAGTATGCCGGCGACATCGGCCGCTCGGGCCGCCATGTGCTCGATATCGTCAACGATCTCCTTGATATCTCGAAGATCGAGGCCGGCGAGATGGAGCTCGATTTCGGGGCCGTCGAGATCAACGAGGCGGTGTCGGAGGCTGTGTCGCTCGTCCAGCCGCAGGCCAACAGCCAGCGCGTCATCATCCGCACCTCGCTCTCGGCTGCGGTTCCGAACGTCGTTGCCGACGGCCGCTCGATCAAGCAGATCGCACTCAACATTCTGGCAAATGCCATCCGCTTCACGCCATCCGGCGGCCAGATCGTGGTCTCGACCTCCTACGAGGCGAACGGCAGCGTCATCCTGCGCATTCGTGACACCGGGGTCGGCATGACGCGCAACGAGCTGGAACAGGCGATGAAGCCGTTCCGCCAGGTGACGACAGGCGCGCGCAAGCGCGGCGATGGCACCGGTCTCGGCCTGCCCTTGACCAAGGCGATGGCGGAAGCCAACCGGGCGCAATTTGCGATCACCTCGGCGCCGAACGAAGGCACGCTGGTGGAAATATCCTTCCCGTCACAACGCGTCTTGGCGAACTGAGGCCGGATGCTGTAAGGAAATGTTGACTCGCCGTGGCCAGTTTGCTGGCGGCCGGCTCGCCATTTCCGCCGTTGCGCTTCGGAACAGATCGATTGCAGTCCACCTCTCAGAGCATCAAGCGCCGCCATGCGCGTGCGGGAACCGGCCTTTCCCATCCCCTGCTTGCGATCTGGGCCGGACTGACCTCGGTCATCGTGCTGATGCCGATCCTTGCGATCGCCTGGCTGGCGGTGACCGGCGGCGGCGGCGACTGGCCGCATCTGATAGAAAACGTCATTCCGCGCGCCACAGGGCGAACGCTTCTGCTGATCTCGCTGACGGGAGCAGTGACGGCATGCGTCGGCATTCTCACGGCCTGGCTGGTCGCCAGTTGCGAGTTTCCGCTTCGGCGTTTCCTCTCGGCCGCGCTGGTGCTGCCGCTGGCCATACCGGCCTATCTCGCGGCTTACGCGTTCGGTGAACTCTTCACCTTCACCGGGCCGGTGCAGGGCATGATCCGCGCGATCTTCGGCTTCAAGACAAGCCGCGACTACTGGTTCCCGGACATCCGCTCGCTCGGCGGCGCCGTGCTCGTGCTGAGCTCGGTGCTCTACCCCTACATCTACCTCGCCTGCCGTTCGATGTTCCTGATGCAGGGCCGTGCGGCCGCCGATGTCGCCCGCACGCTCGGCGCCGGTCCGCTCAAGGTTTTCTTCCGCATCCAGATCCCGATGGCGCGACCGGCCATCATGATCGGGCTGACGCTGGTGGCGATGGAAACGCTGAACGACATCGGCGCCGTGGAGTTCCTCGGCGTGCAGACGCTGACCTTCTCGATCTTCGACACCTGGCTCAACCGCGGAAGCCTGGCTGGCGCCGCGCAGATCGCCTGCATCATGCTGGTCTTCGTCATCGGATTGATGATGATCGAACGGGCCGCGCGGCGACGCCAGCGCTTTGCCAGCCAGAAGACCACCGCCGCCGTCCAGGACGCCGCAAGGCTCGTGCTCTCCGGCTGGAAGAAGTGGGCGGCCATGCTCGCCTGCCTCTTGCCCGTGCTCTCGGGTTTTGCCGTTCCTTTCGTCATCCTCGGCAACTTCGCGCTGAAGCGCATCGACCTGTTCTTCGAAGCCCGGCTTCTCAACGCCCTCTTCCACAGCATCCTGGTTTCGGGCGCGACCGCGCTGTTCACGGTCCTGCTCGGCTTCGTGCTCGCCTATGCCGCCCGCAGCGGCCGCTCGCGGGTGACCGACATCGCCGGACGGCTCGCCTCCTTCGGTTACGGCGTGCCCGGCACGGTGCTTGCGATCGGCGTGCTCTTCCCCCTTGCCGCCCTCGACAACATGATCGACGCCGGCATGCGCGAGACGTTCGGCATCTCCACCGGCCTGATGATGACCGGCACCGGCTTCGCGATCATCTATGCCTGCAGCGTGCGTTTTCTCACCATGGCCGAGGGCACGCTCGAAGCCGGCTTCCAGAAGCTTTCGCCGCATCTCGACATGGCGGCGCGCGCGCTTGGGCGCACCGGCGGGCAGACGCTGAGAACCGTGCTGTTGCCGATGATGCGGCCCGCGGTACTGACCGCCGCTTTGCTCGTCTTCATCGAAACCATGAAGGAGCTTTCGGCGACGATCATGCTCAGGCCCTTCAACTTCAATACCTTGGCCACGCTCGTCTACGAGGATGCGTCGCGGGCGAAGGTGGAGGACGCCTCGGTCGCCGCGATGATCATCGTCGTCGCCGGCATGATCCCGGTCATCCTCGTCTCGCGCTCGCTCGAGCGCCGGTCCTGACCGTCTCCGACTCCAAGCGCGTGGCCTGAGAGCCTCGGGAACGCACAAAAAAAAGGTGGCTGGGAGGCCACCTTTGATAATCGAATGCTAAACCAACAAGCGCTCGAGAAGTAACGACATCA
This sequence comes from Ensifer sp., assembly GCF_035999135.1. GTDB lineage: Bacteria > Pseudomonadota > Alphaproteobacteria > Rhizobiales > Rhizobiaceae > Ensifer. The sequence goes on along the minus strand of NZ_DASYGZ010000015.1, from coordinate 31,491 downwards.
TGTCCGCGGCGGCATCGCTGCCGGGCGCCGATCCAACATCGATCAGCCTCAAGTTGGCATGACCATGCGCTCCCAATCCTTAACAAGACCTTACCCGCCGCATCCGCAATTTTAGGGATTTTTCAGCAAGTCTGAAGGCTTGGTTAATTCCTATTGCGCGAACCCGTTAACGGCCCCTCAATTTTTAAGGGCATCGAGTCCGGCATAGAGATCGAGCGCTTCGGGGTTGGCGAGTGCCTCCTTGTTCTTGACCGGACGGCCATGCACCACGTCGCGAACCGCTAGCTCGACGATCTTCCCGGACTTGGTGCGCGGGATGTCGGCGACGGCGATCACCTTTGCCGGCACATGGCGCGGCGAGGCCCCGACGCGGATGCGGCTCTTGATCGCCTTCGTCAGGTCATCGGTCAGGGAAACGCCCGGCGCAAGCCGCACGAACAGCACGACGCGCACGTCGTCTTCCCAGTCCTGACCGATGCAGAGCGCTTCGGCCACTTCCTCCATCTGTTCGACCTGGTTGTAGATCTCCGCCGTGCCGATGCGCACCCCACCCGGGTTCAAGGTCGCGTCCGAGCGGCCGTGAATGATGATGCCGCCGTGCTCGGTCCATTCGGCAAAGTCGCCGTGGCACCAGACATTGTCGAAGCGGTCGAAATAGGCAGCGCGATACTTTGCCCCGTCCGGATCGTTCCAGAACATCACCGGCATCGACGGGAACGCCCTGGTGCAGACGAGCTCGCCTTTCTCGCCGCGCACCGACTGCCCCTGGTCGTTCCAGACGTCCATGGCGAGGCCGAGACCCGGTCCCTGGATCTCGCCGCGCCAGACCGGCTTCAGCGGGTTGCCAAGCACGAAGCAGGAGACGATATCGGTGCCGCCGGAGATCGAGGCGAGCTGCACATCCGACTTGATGCCTTCATAGACGAAGGAGAAGCCTTCCGGCGACAGCGGCGAACCGGTCGACGTCAGGAGCCTGAGGCTCGACAGGTCATGGGTCTTCCTTGGCTCCAAGCCGCCCTTGCGCACGGCGTCGATGTACTTGGCCGAAGTGCCGAAGACCGCGAACTTTTCGGCTGCCGCATAATCGAAGAGCACGTTGCCGTCCGGATGGAAGGGCGACCCGTCGAAGAGGCAGAGCGTGGCGCCGACGGCAAGGCCGGAGGCCAGCCAGTTCCACATCATCCAGCCGCAGGTGGTGAAATAGAAGAGCCTTTCGCCTCGGCGAAGGCCGCAGTGGAAACGATGCTCCTTCAGATGCTGCAGCAAGGTGCCGCCAGCCGAATGGACGATGCATTTGGGAACGCCGGTCGTACCCGACGAAAACAGCACATAGAGCGGGTGGCTGAACGGCAGGCGTTCAAAGGTCAGCGCCTTGGCCGCAAACGGTGCGATGAAATCCTCGAGGGTCTTGCCATTCTCGATCGAGGCGGCAAGTGCTGCGCTGTCGCCGGCATAGGGCACGATCAGCGCAGGCACCGACAGAGACTTCGAAACCGCGCGCACCTTCGCGTCGACGTCCTGGCGCTTTCCGTTGTACCAGTAGCCGTCGCAAGCGATGAACAGCTTCGGCGCGATCTGGCCGAACCGGTCGAGAACGCCCTGCTCGCCGAAATCGGGAGAGCAGGACGACCAGATCGCGCCGATCGAGGCCGTGGCCAGCATCAGCGCGATGGTTTCCGGCATGTTCGGCATCATCGCCGCAACCCGGTCTCCGGGGCCAATGCCCTCTGCCTTCAGCGCCTGCTGCAAGCGCGAGACGAGAGCACGCAGATCGTCCCACGACAGGCGATAGCTGACCTTGTCCTCTCCACGGAAGATCAGCGCGTCGCCCTGACCGGTTTCGCGAAGCAGGTTTTCGGCAAAGTTCAGCTTTGCGTCCGGGAAGAACCGCGCATCCAGCATCCGGTCGCCGTTGACAAGGGCGGTCGCGCCACGATCGCCGACCACACCGCAATGATCCCAGACCGCGGTCCAGAAATCGCCGCGCTCGGCCACCGACCAGGCGTGAAATGCATCGTAATCCGCAAAGGCCTGTCCAAAGCGCTCGCCGCACCAGCCCATAAACTCGGCCATAGGGCTATGTGCGCGGATTTCCGGACCTGGAATCCACAACGGCTGCTCTGCTTGCATGCTTTCCTCCACTCCTGCTCCATGCCTTCTATACCATGCTGCATCGCAAAATAAACAGCAGCCGCCACCGGCCCGACATCGCGCCGACGACATTTACCTGTCTGTTACCTGTCCATCGCATTTGATTTCTGAGGACCGAAGGCCTATCCAAGCTCACGTGACCCAAGCGACGGCGACCAGGCGGACATGACACGGAATTTCCTGCATATGATGCGCGACACACGTCCGTGGTCGCGACTGAGCCGTCGCCATTTCCTTTGGCCAGCCGCTGTTGGGGTCGGCCTTGCCGCCGGCTACAATGCCGCGCTGCCCTTGCTGATTTCAACCACCGATGTACGACCGACCGTGGAGCACATGCTCGACGCGTGGTCGGGCGGCAAGAGCCGGATCGCAGGCGATCCCGAGATCAGTTTCTGGCCGGAACCGACCATCACGCTGCACGCTGCGACGATCGAAACGGCCGATGGCACATCGCGCAAGCTCGCCCATATCGGTCGCATCACCGCTTCCTTCAGCCTGCTGTCCGCATTTACCGGCACGCCGAAGCTCAAGGACATGCGGCTGATCGAGCCCGTCGTCACCCTGCAGCGCCGGTCGGACGGCGCACTCAACTGGCAGCGCCCGCATTGGCTGAGCGCGCTGGGATCGGCGGCAGATGGCGACGACACCCCGTTTGGCGACGTGACCGTCGAGAACGGACGGCTGCAGATCATCGACCTCGTCACCAACCGAACGCAGGAATTTTCCGGCATATCCGGGACCGTCAGATGGCCTTCGTTCACCAATCACCTGAGCGCGCAGTTCTCGGGAAACCTTGGCGGGCAACAACTGGCCTGGGCATTCGAATGCAACGAACCGATGACCTTGCTCGCCGGCAATAGCACCGCCTTCAAGACATCGTTGACCTCGACGCCGCTCAATCTCTCCTTCGAAGGCACGGGCAGCCTTGCCGACGTACCGATCGTCGAAGGCCGGCTGCAGGTTTCGACCGCATCGCTTCAGACCTTCGCCGCCTGGTACCAGGGAGCGGCCGACCGCGCATTGCCGGACAAGAGTTTCAGCCTTGGCGCCAACGTCACCAGCACCAGGGCGTCGTTGAAGCTTGACGAACTGCAAATGACGCTCGGCGACGCCAATGCGACCGGCATTCTCGACATCGCCACGCCGCCGCAAGGCGCGCCGCGTATCGAAGGCACACTCGCCTTCGACCATATCGACCTCAACGGGCTCAAGCCGCTCCTTGAACAATTGTCCGCCGAGAGCGACGATTTTGTCCAGGAGTTGAGCGACACCCTCGCACGCAGCCTGCGCGCCGATATCCGGCTGTCGGCACTGGAAGCCGTCGTCGGACCGGTGCGCCTGGTGGATCTAGCCGCCGGCGTCATCGTCGATCATGGCCGCGCTACCGTCGACATCGCCGACAGCACCTACGCCAATGGCAGGCTCAGCGGCCGGATCGCCGCTTCCGCGGCCGGATTGGCTGAAGGCGGCAAGCTTGAGCTGGTGCTGAAAAACGCCGACCTTGCGGCAGCTCTTTCCGGCCTTGGATTTGCCGGCCCGGTGCCGACCGGAAAGGGCAGTGTCAATTTCGATATGGCGACCACCCATCCATTCTGGACCCAGCAGGCGGCCGAGGCCTCCGGCCGCATCCGGCTTTCGCTCGCCAACGGCAGCCTTTCCGGCTTCGATGCGAAAGCCTTTGCGGATCTTGTGCGCGCCGGCGAGTTCTTCTCCCTGGCGCAGGCGAGCGACGGCAGTTTCGCGTTCCAGACCGCAGACATCGAGGCGACCTTCGGCCAGGGATCGGCGCGGCTGAACCAGGCGCTGTTCACCAGCCAGAGCGGCAGCCTCTCGGTCAACGGTGTCATTCCCTACCGCACCGGCAGCCTGGCGCTGGCCGGCACCTATACCGACACATTGAATGCGAGCCAGAGGCTGCGTTTCTTCGTCGGCGGCTCCTGGCCGAATGCGGTGATCTCGCCGTTGTCTGTGCTCGGCGAACCCAACTGAAAAACGGCCGGCGTCGATGACACCGGCCGCCATACTCTGGGACATTCGAACTGCAGCAGATCAGGACTGGGCGAAGGCCGCCCGCTCGTCCCGCTCGCGTTGCGCCTCACGCTGCTTGGTGACAACAGAGGCGACAACCACGCCGATCGCGACGATGCCGATCAGGATCGTGCAGATGGCGTTGATTTCCGGCGTTACGCCGAGCCGCACCTGGCTGTAGATCTTCATCGGCAGCGTGGTGGCGCCCGGCCCGGTGGTGAAGCTCGAGATCACCAGATCGTCCAGCGACAGCGTGAAGGCGAGAACCCAGCCGGAAAACACCGCCGGCGCAATCACCGGCAGGGTGATGGCAAAGAAGGTCCTGACCGGCGTGGCGCCGAGATCAAGAGCCGCCTCCTCGATCGACTGGTCGAAGCTCAGGAGCCGCGACTGCACGACCACGGCGACAAAGCACATGGTGAAGGTGATGTGCGCCAGCGTGCTCGTCCAGAAGCCGAGGTCGAGACCGATCGCGACGAAGAGCAGCAGCAGCGACAGGCCGGTGATCACCTCCGGCATGACGAGTGGTGCATAGACCATGCCGGAAAACAGCATGCGACCGCGGAACCGCGTGTAGCGCACCAGCGCAAGGGCGGCGAGCGTGCCGAGCACGGTCGCGCAGGTGGCCGAGATCAGGGCGACGCGGATCGTCACCCAGGCGGCGTCGAGCAGCGCCTGATTGTGCCAGAGCTGCGTGTACCATTTGGTCGAAAAGCCGGCCCAGACCGTAACCAGCTTCGACTCATTGAAGGAGAAGATCACCAGAAGCACGATCGGCAGGTAGAGGAAGCCGAAGCCGAGCACGATCGAGGCGATGTTGAAGCGCGACCAGTTGCCCATCTCCTACCTCCCCTCGCTGTCGGCTTTGGCCTGAGCGTTCTGGAAATAGACGATCGGCAGCACCAGGATCAGAAGCAGGATCGTCGCCACCGCCGAGGAGACCGGCCAGTCGCGGTTGGCGTTGAACTCGTTCCATAGCGTCTTGCCGATCATCAGCGTTTCCGAGCCGCCGAGCAGGTCGGGGATGACGAACTCGCCAACAGCCGGGATGAAGACCAGCAGGCAGCCGGCGACGACGCCCGCCAGAGACAGCGGGAATGTCACCCGCCAGAACGCCGTGAACGGCGTGCAGCCGAGGTCGAGCGCCGCCTCGGTCAGCGTGTGGTCCATCTTTTCGAGCGAGGAGTAGATCGGCAGCACCATGAAGGGCAGATAGGAATAGACGATGCCGATGTAGATCGCCCAATTGGTATTGAGGATGATCAGCGGCTGGTCGATCACGCCGATCGAAAGGAGGAACTGGTTGAGCAGGCCCTCGGGCTTCAGGATCGCGATCCACGCATAGACGCGGATCAGAAAGCTCGTCCAGAACGGCAGGATCACCAGCATCAGCAGCGTCGGTCGGATGGTCTTCGGCGCCTTGGCCATGCCGTAGGCGACCGGATAGGCGATCAGCAGCGTCAGGACCGTCGAGACGCCCGCGATGATGACGCTCGACACGTAGGCGTTGAAATAGAGCACGTCCTCCGTCAGCCAGACATAATTGTCGAAGCTGAACTCCTTCACGTTTTCGATGATGCCCGAAAGGCCGCCGACGAAATCGAAGACCGGCGTATAGGGCGGCATCGCCACCGCCGTCTGCGACAGCGAGATACGGAAGACGATGAAGAACGGGATGAGAAAGAAGAACAGCAGCCAGGCATAGGGAATGATGATGACGAGGCGGCTGAAGACGGCGGATGCGAGACGGGCCATGACCTCAATCCTTCAGAACGACGCCGGCGTCTTCGCCGAAGGAAACCCAGACCTGCTGGTCATAACCAAGCGGATCCTCGACGGCGCGCACCGCGTTCAGCGACGATGCCTTGATCACCCGGCCATCCCTGAGTCGAACATGGAAAACCGTCATGTCGCCGAGATAGCCGATATCCCAGATCTCGCCCTCGACGGCGTTGACGGGGGCGTGTGCCGGCGGCTGGCGACTGACCCGGATCTTTTCCGGGCGCACCGCGACGGCCGATTTCGCGCCGATCGCCGGCTTTTCGGGCGATGCCATGCGGATCGGAAAGCCGTTGGTGCCTTCGAGACGAACATAGCCACCTTCGACACTGGCAACCGCGCCTTCGAAAATGTTGACGTCGCCGATGAAGTCCGCGACGAAGCGGGAGTTCGGCGCTTCGTAGATCTCGGCCGGCGTTGCCACCTGCGCGACCTTGCCGTGGCTCATCACCGCGATACGGTCCGCCATGGTCATCGCCTCTTCCTGGTCGTGGGTGACGACGACGAAGGTGAGACCAAGCTCCTGTTGCAGGTCCATCAGTTCGAACTGCGTTTCCTCGCGCAGCTTCTTGTCGAGCGCGCCGAGCGGTTCGTCGAGCAACAGAACCTTCGGGCGCTTGGCGAGCGAACGGGCCAGAGCCACGCGCTGGCGCTGGCCACCGGAGAGCTGATGCGGCTTGCGCTGGGCAAATTTCTCGAGCTTGACGAGCTTCAGCATCTGCTGGACGCGTTCGGCGATATCTGCCTTCGGCATGCCGTCCTGCTTCAAGCCGAAGGCAATGTTGTTTTCGACCGTCATGTGCGGGAACAGCGCATAGGACTGGAACATCATGTTGACGGGCCGACGGTAGGGCGGAATGCCGGCAAGGTTCTGGCCGTCCAGAATGATCTCCCCGGAGGTCGGCTGCTCGAAGCCGGCAAGCATGCGCAGGAGCGTCGACTTTCCGCAGCCGGATGCGCCCAGCAGCGCGAAGAACTCGCGCGTGTAGATATCCAGCGAAAGATCGTCGACGGCGGTGAAATCGCCGAACTTCTTGGTAACGTTCTTGACCGAAATGAATGGCTTGGAAGCGGGATCCGCCCAGGGGGCAAAGGACCGCCGGATACTGCCGAGAGACTTCATCATCTATCCCCGAATGATACAGCCGATGGGCACTCTCGTTTTCCCCGGTGCCCCCTTAAGAAAATTGCCCGGATTTTGATGTCCGGGCAATTCGTTTTCCGCTCTTACTGGCCGGTTACGACCTTGGTCCAGAGTCGGGTCAACACCCTCTGTTGTTTCGCCTCGAAGGGCGTCACCGTGAACAGTTTCTGCATCACCTCGTCAGAGGGGTAGATGGCGCTGTCTTCGAGCACCGCCTTGTCAAGAAACTGCTGCGAGGCCTTGTTGCCGTTGGCATAGAAGACGTAGTTCGATGCCTTGGCGACGACTTCGGGCTTCATCATGTAGTTGAGGAAAGCGTGCGCCTCCTCGACGTGCGGCGCATCGGCAGGGATCGCGAGCATGTCGAACCACATCTGCGCGCCCTGGGACGGGATCGCGTAGTCGACGGTCACGCCGGCCTTGGCTTCGGCTGCACGGTCGCGGGCCTGGAAGACGTCACCGGAGAAGCCGAGCGCCAGGCAGATGTCGCCGTTGGCCAGCGCATTGATGTACTCCGAGGAGTGGAACTTGCGCACATAGGGCCGAACGCTCGACAGGAGCTCGGCTGCCTTTTCGAGATCGGCTGCCTCGTGGCTATCCGGATTGAGGCCGAGATAGGCCAGCGCCGACGGCATGACGTCGGTCGGAGAATCGAGCACATGAATGCCGCAATCCTTGAACTTCGCCGCCAGTTCCGGCTTGAAGAGCACGTCCCAATTGGGCTTCTCATCGGTTCCGAGGATCGCCTTCATCTTCTCGACATTGTAGCCGATGCCGGTCGTGCCCCACATGTAATCGATGGCGTACTCGTTGCCCGGATCGTACTTCGCCGTGCGTTCCGTGATCACGTCCCACATGTTGGACAGGTTCGGCAGCTTCGACTTGTCGAGCTTCTGGAACACGCCGGCGGCAATCTGGCGCTGCAGGAAGGTCGCCGTCGGCACGACGACATCATAGCCCGAACCGCCTGCAAGAAGCTTCGTTTCCAGGATCTCGTTGGAATCGAAGACGTCGTAGACGACCTTGATGCCGGTTTCCTTGGTGAAGTCTTCCAGAATGCTGCTGTCGATGTAATCCGACCAGTTGTAGACGTTGACCACGCGCTCCTGCGCCGAGGCCAGCATGGTCGAGCCGGCCAGAATGGCAGCCGCCAGGGTTGTGACGATGAGCTTGGACATACAACTCCCCTCTTGGTTTTTCATTTCGGGTCCGGGTGACCGGTACACCGTGCAATCCGCTTCGCTCAGGCGGCGAGGTTAGGCATGTTTCTCGATAACCTCAAGCGCTTTCATGCCAATGTGACGCGCCGTCGCGTCTCCCCGCGATTTTCACAAGCCAAGGAAAAACGGGCACTTATGGCGGATGGGCGGGCGCCACCTTGCGGACGGCCGGCTTCATCGCGGCGCTCGTCCACCGCAGTCGCATCCGTGGACAGATTGCCATTCACGATTGATTAACCATGACCGGCGTGCGATTTTGCCGCCGGTTGTACATCAGCGTCCTGGGTAGTGTCATGGGTGAAAAGGCCGGCAGCGGAAAGAGGCGAAGGATCGATCCGAAGCAGTTGAAACGCCTGTCGGTGCTCGAACCGCCAAAAGCCCTTCTGGCGATCGCTTTCGACTGGGCGGTGATCGCCGCGGCCATTGCGATCAGCGAATATGCCGGCAATCCGCTGGTCTATCTCCTCGCCGTCCTGCTGATCGCCGGCCGCATGCACGCGCTCGGCTGCATGATCCACGAGGCGGCGCACTACCGCATCATCCGCAACCGCAGGCTCAGCGACTGGATGAGCGATCTGCTGCTCGCCTGGCCATTGCTCGCGACCGTCGACGGCTATCGCCAGAACCATCTTGCTCACCATCAGCACGCCAATACCGACGAGGACCCAGACTGGACGGCGAAGCTCGGCATGCCGCAGTTCACGTTTCCGCAGAAGCTGGCGCGCGGCATTACCCAGCTGCTCGGCTATCTCATCGCGGTCAATTCTCTGCGTGACATGCTGCACATGGCCAGGCGCATGGGCAAGAACGACCGCTCGACACGCCAGTACAAGATGCTGCGGCTCGGCTTCCATGTCGCTGCCGCGCTGATCTTCACGCTCTTCGGCATCTGGCGCGAAGTGGCGCTTTACTGGGTCGTGCCGTTCCTGACCTTCTTCTGCCTGTTCCTTTACGTGCGCAGCGTCGCCGAGCATTTCGGCAGCATGGACTACGGCGACGAACTGACGAGCTCACGCACCGTCTATCCGCACGCCTGGGAAAAGCTGTTCTTCGCGCCCCACAACATCAACTATCACCTGGAGCACCACCTTTATCCGGGTGTTCCCTTCTACAACCTTCCGGAACTGCACCGGATCCTGATGGGCGACAAGGCCTATGCGGAAAAGGCGCACATCACCCACGGCTACACCACCGGGCTTGCGGCCGAGTGCTTCGCGCCGAATGCGCCGCTTCTGCCGGATCAGCACCCCGCCAGCTACTGAAAATCGAAGACGCTGAGGCCGGTCACCATTTCGTCAAGCCCGAGCGGTCGGGTGACCGGCGGCTCGGCGCGCGCGAGACACCCCTGGCGCTCGCAGAGGCGACAGGCCGCGCCGATCGCGACCGCCACAGGGCTGGCATCGCCATAGATCACCTCATTGGCGAAAGACGCCTCGCAGCCGATGAGGAGCGCCGTGCGACGTACCCGTTCGGAAAACCCTGCCTGCGGGCCATCCAGCGTGCGCGCCACCGTCAGGAACTGCGCGCCATCGGGCATGTCGGCGCGATCGACCAGGATCTGCCCGGCCACGGAAAAGGCGGCGTGAATGTTGAGTTTCGGACAGCCCCCGCCGAATTTTGCCTGCGGGAAGCCGGTGGCGCCGGCCCGCCGCAGGCGATGACCGGCATTGTCGATCTCCATCAGGAAGAACGGCACGCCCTGTGCACCGGGTCGCTGCAGCATGGTCAAGCGGTTGGCGACCTGTTCGAACGAGACCTGGAACCGAGCACGCAGCACGTCGACATCGTAGCGCGCCCGCTGGGCGGCGACCAGAAACGCGGCATAGGGCATCATCAATGCATGCGCGCCGTAGCGGGCAAGCTCGAAGCGACCGATACGGCGCGCCTCGGCGGTCGAGAGGCGCAAAGCCCCCAGTTCCGCCACGATCGCGTCGTGGCAGGCGATCGATACGGCCTCCATCGCAATCTCGCGCAACTGGTCATAAGGCGAAAGCCGCTCCGAGATGAACAGGCGCATCGAATGACGGTCGAAACGGCGGCGCAGATTGGGCATCGCATGGACCGGCAGGTTGCGCACAACCAGGCTATGCTCCTTCTTCAGCCAGCCCTTCAGGGCAGCGAGCAGGTCGTCGCCGGGCGAAAGCTGTTCATGAAAAGCCTCGGTCGCCGCTTCGATCCCGGCAAAATGATTGGGTCGCGCCTCGAAGGTTTCGCGCACCTCGTCCATCGGCAGCCGCGTACCCGACAGCGCCGCCATATGCCCCTGCCCCGCCAGCAGGTCGGCGAGATCCTTCAGCCGCGCCGCCTGCTCGCGATAGGCGCGGTAGAGCTTGACCACGCCGCCGGCGGCATTGGGCGCCGCCTCGGCGACCTCGACCAGTTCCTGATCACCCGGCAACTCGGCCGACAGCAGAGGATCGGCAAAAACCTCGCGGAGCTGGGCGAGACTGCCGCCGGTTTCTCCCTGCAGTTCGTCGAGATCCACCTTGTAGACGGATGCCAGCTTCAACAGCAGCTGCACGGTCAGCGGGCGCTGGTTGCGCTCGATCAGGTTGAGGTAGGAAGGCGAGATGCCGAGCGCTTCGGCCATGGCCGTCTGGGTCAGCGCCAGCCCGTTGCGGATACGCCTGACCCGTGGACCCGCAAAGATCTTGTTTTCGGCCATTTGTAACTACCTTTACAACTCCGCGCCAAGCAATGGTTTTACATAATTTACAATTTTACTGCGCTCAGCTGTCAAAGGCAAGACAAGATAACCTTTTTGAAAACGCCAAAACGTTGTTTTCAATAGCCTCATTCCGCAGCGCAATGTAAAAACTGTCACATGAACTCGAAACACAACGGGCCATGAGACGAAAGTCGACCGGACGACGGATTTTTACAGGAGGATGGAATGACTGATTTTTACAAGCTGGTTCCGAGCGCACCGCAGGGCCGCTATGACGGCATCGAACGCCCCTATACCGCCGAGACCGTGAAGCGGCTGCGCGGGTCGGTGGAGATCCGCCATTCGCTGGCCGAGATGGGCGCGAACCGCTTGTGGAAGCTCATCCACGAGGAAGATTTCGTCAACGCGCTCGGCGCGCTCTCGGGCAACCAGGCGATGCAGATGGTCCGCGCCGGCCTGAAGGCGATCTATCTCTCGGGCTGGCAGGTTGCGGCCGACGCCAACACCGCTTCGGCGATGTATCCGGACCAGTCGCTCTATCCGGCGAATGCCGCGCCGGAACTGGCCAAGCGAATCAACCGGACCCTGCAGCGCGCCGACCAGATCGAAACCTCCGAGGGCAAGGGCCTGTCCGTCGACACCTGGTTCGCGCCGATCGTCGCCGATGCGGAAGCCGGCTTCGGCGGCCCGCTGAATGCGTTCGAAATCATGAAGGCCTTCATCGAGGCCGGGGCTGCCGGTGTTCACTACGAGGACCAACTGGCATCCGAGAAGAAATGCGGTCATCTCGGCGGCAAGGTGTTGATCCCGACGGCGGCCCATATCCGCAACCTCAACGCCGCACGGCTTGCAGCCGACGTCATGGGCACGCCGACCCTGGTCATCGCTCGCACCGACGCGGAAGCGGCAAAGCTGCTCACCTCCGACATCGACGAGCGCGATCGTCCCTTTGTCGACTACGACGCCGGGCGCACCGTCGAGGGCTTCTACCAGGTGAAGAATGGCATCGAGCCCTGCATCGCACGTGCGGTCGCCTACGCGCCGCATTGCGACCTGATCTGGTGCGAAACCTCCAAGCCGGACCTGGAACAGGCCCGCAAGTTTGCCGAGGGCGTGCACAAGGCGCATCCGGGCAAGCTGCTCGCCTACAATTGCTCGCCGTCGTTCAATTGGAAAAAGAACCTCGACGACGCGACGATCGCCAAGTTCCAGCGCGAGCTGGGCGCCATGGGCTACAAGTTCCAGTTCATCACGCTCGCCGGCTTCCACCAGCTGAATTTCGGCATGTTCGAGCTCGCTCGCGGCTACAAGGCGAGGCAGATGGCCGCCTATTCGGAGCTGCAGGAGGCAGAGTTCGCCGCTGAAGCCAACGGCTACACCGCGACCAAGCACCAACGTGAGGTCGGCACCGGCTATTTCGACGCCGTTTCGCTGGCGATCACCGGCGGCCAGTCCTCGACGACCGCGATGAAGGAATCGACCGAGCACGACCAGTTCCGCCCGGCCGCAGAGTGAACGGCAGGGGAGCGTGGCAATCCCTGCCCGCCGCGCTCCCCGAACTTTCGAAAGAACCTCGAACCTCAAGGAGAAGTCCAATGACAGTTCAGACACGCGTCAAGGAACGGGCCGAGGAACAGTCTTCGGCGATGACCCCGGACCAGCAGGCAGCCATCCGCATGGTCGCCAACGACCTGCACCGGCTCAACCAGTCGGTCATGAAGGCCGTCGACGCCGGCGTATCGGTCGAGCTGGTCCGCTCGGCACGCCATCACGGCGGCGAAGGCAACTGGGGCGACCTGCTGATCCCCGTCATCGTTACCCAGGGCCGGCCATGACCACCCTTGTCGCGATGCTTGCAATGACGCTGCTTGCCTCGGCTTCGTTTCAGTCGAAGGTCGCGACGCTCGCTGTCGATGCATGCTAAGATTGTAAAACAAGGGCGGCGGCGGCGCGCGACACCCTCTAAACCCAGAATGGCCGACCAAATCGTCGGCCATTTTTCGTTGCACTTGAGCGGCTTGAAGTAATTCCGTCGCGAGCGCGCTGCCATTTCAGGTTGATCGAATCTGCTGGACCTGACTATATTAGACAAACCTGTCTTAGGCAGAGGCACGCATGTATCGATCGATGAAAGCTGCCGATACGGCCGAACTGACCGAGCTGATCTACGGCGCCGCCTTCGGCGACTGCAGCTGGCAGGATTTTCTCGACCGGCTGACGACGACGATGCCGGACGGCCGCTCGGCGCTGCACTACCACGATCTCGCTTCGCCCAAGGCCCACGTGCCCTTTGTTTCCGGCTTCACCGCCGACGACATCGAGCAATTCAACAACCACTTCGCAGCCGTAAACCCCTGGATACCGAAATCCGTGCTGTTCCCGGTCGGGCGCGGCCTTGTCGGCGAACACATCGTCTCGCGTACGGACCTTCTCAAATCGGAATTCTACAATGACTGGCTGAAACGCCGGACCGGCTGCGAGACCAGCATCGGCGCGACGGTCGTGCGCAGTGCGACGCGAACCTTGATTGTCTCGACATGCACGTCGTCGACGGACGATGACGCCAACCTGCGCGCCGCGGACCAGTATACCATTCTGGCGCCGCACCTCAGGCGCGCCTTCGACTTCCTGCGCCGGCGAGACCTGATGACGGCGGAAAACGAAGGGGAAACGCTGCTCGATACGATCGGCGTCGGCGTCATCTATGTCGGCGACAATCTGCGCATCCGCTCCCTGAACGAACGGGCAGGGCGGATGGCCGCAAGCGGCTCGCCTTTCCGCATCACCGTCAACGGGCGGCTGTTCATGGATGCGCCGGAGACCAATGCCGCGCTCGAGCTCCTGGCAGCCCCGATCGCAAGATCGACGCAGCCGCAGGTTCGCCTCGTGCGCACGGCGGAAGGGGAGATCTATCGCGTGACCCTGGTGCGCCGCAGCTCCAGCATCTTTACCGAACTTCTGGATGGTCCGACCGTCGCCGTCTTGGTCGAGCCGGCAACGTCGCTCATCGGCGATGAACGTCTGGATCACCTGAAGGACAATTACGGCCTCACCCCGGCCGAGATCCGCATCGCATCGGGTGTCGCGGCGGGGCTGACGCTGAAGGAGATGTCGCAGGCCAACGGCGTCAGCTACGAGACCACGCGCACCCAACTCAAGAGCGTCTATGCCAAAACGAAGGTCAATTCGCAGGCCGCGCTCGTCAAGCTGCTGATGCGCTGAGCCTCCAGCCAGCCTCAGCCGCGGCGCGGTCGCTTGCCGGCAAAAATGTCCGCGTGGCTGCGCAGGAGCTTCGTCATCCGGTCGACCACGGTGCGAATTTCCTTGCGATGCCGGTCTTCGTTGTTCATCACGATCCATTGCCGGTGCCTGAGCGCCGGAATGTCCTCGCCGGCCCGCTCCAGAAGCGGATCAAGATCGCCGACGAAGCACGGAAGGACGGCGCAGCCGGCGCCCGCGCGGGCAAGGTCGAGCAGGGAGCGTGGCCGCGTGACCGTCGCGATGATGCGCCCATCGCCGCGGGCTACGACCTCTTCGTGCGGCCAGCGCAGATAGGCGGAGATCGCCTCTTCCTCGCCAACCGCCACCCATCGCTCACTGGCCGCAGCCGGAGCATTCTTCTGGCGATAGGCCGCATAGGCGACGTCGCCGACCGGACTTGCCGCCAGATAGCTTTCTTCGGGCTCGAAGGCGCGGATGCCGATATCGGTCTCGCGATAGGCGAGGCTCGCCCGGGTCTCGCCAACGGTCATCGCCAGGCTGAAACCGTCCCTCTCCGTGCAGAGCGCCGGGAAGTTCTCCGCCAGCAGCCAGGCAATCCAGGTTCCAACCGTGATCCGGATCGTCGCGCCCTCGCCTTCCCGCCGCCAGCTTTCCACCCGCCGGGCCGCCGCCTCCATTTCCTGCAACTGCTCGAACAGCAGGTCGCCGTCGCCTGTCAGCTGGTAGCCGGTCTGGCTGCGGGCAAACAGAGCCCGCCCCGTCCTCTCCTCCAGTTCGAGCATGCGCCTGCCGATGGTGGCCGGGCTCGATCCGAGCGCCTGCGCCGCCCCGGTCAGGCCGCCGGCGCGCGCCACGCTCATGAAGCAGCGGTAGATGTCCCAATCCATGTCTTTCATAAATGAAAAACATAGTCAGGTATCCCGCGTATGTAAAACAGTCTTTGATGCATAAAAGAGGTGATGCCCACCACATGAGGAGCATCACGATGGATACGATGGCAATGGTCTTCATCATCGACCTGACCATGAAAAACCGCCGCTGGGACGAGGACTTCGACCCGAAACCGCCGGGACTGCTGAGGCGCATGCTTGGCGCCCTGGCGGCAAGGATCGGCGCATGGCGCGCAAGCCGCCAGCGCGCAGAAAGTGAGCACGCGGACGAAAAAAGCACCGCGAAGCCTTGCGGCCACGCGGTGCAATGTTAGCCCCGGCCCTTGTTGGTTCGCGCGGCTAAAACAGGCCTGCCGCGCGTTCTGCCGACGGCAACAGGATCTGCCGTCAGCAATTCGTTTTCAGGCAGCGGTCAGGCCGCCCGATAGTTGCCGTAGTCCTCGGCCTCCGGCTCCAGCCGGAATTGCTCGACCAGCATCATCAGCGTGTCGGCCTGTTGGGCAAGGGCGCTGCTTGTGGCCGTCGCCTCTTCCACCATTGACGCGTTCTGCTGGGTCATCTGGTCCATCTGGTTGACGGAACCGTTGACCTCGTTGAGCGCCACCGCCTGGTCGCGGCTGGCCGTCGCGATCATTTCCACATGCTGGCTGACGGTGACGATCTGCTGGCTGATCGAGGCGAGCACCGCGCCCGTTTCCTTGACCAGATGCGAGCCCGCGTTGACCTCGTTGGTCGACTTGTTGATCAGACCCTTGATCTCGCGCGCGGCCTCCGCCGAACGTTGCGCCAGCTCGCGCACTTCCTGGGCGACGACGGCAAAGCCCTTGCCGGCCTCTCCGGCGCGTGCCGCTTCGATACCGGCATTGAGCGCCAGAAGATTGGTCTGGAAGGCGATGTCGTCGATGACCTCGATGATCTGTTCGATCTGGCGCGACGCCTCCTCGATCCGGCCCATGGCGGCGATCGCGTTGGTGACGACGGCCGCCGAACTGTCGGCGCTACGCTTGGTCTGGATCACGGCGTGGTTGGCTTCGCCGGCGCGTTCGGCCGACGAGCGGACCGTAACCGTGATCTGGTCGACGGCGGCTGCCGTCTCTTCGAGCGAGGCTGCCTGCGCCTCGGTCCGCTTCGAAAGCGAGTCTGCGGCGTGATGCATGTCGGCGCCGCTCCGCTGGATCGCCTGCGCGTTGCCGCGGATCTGTGCCAGCGTGTCCTGCAGGCGGATCAGCGAGCCGTTGAAGTCGGTGCGCAGCTGTTCGAGCCGGCCGTGGAACGGCACGTCGATCTGGCGCGACAGGTCGCCCTGGGCGAGACGACCAAGGCCGGCTGCCAGCTCGCTGACGGCGAGGTCAATCTGGCGGTCGAGCTCGCGCTTTTCCTGGTCGTTGCGGCTGCGCTCGACCTCGGCGCGGCTGCGCTGTTCCTCGCTTTCGGCCTCGATGCGGACCTTGGAGAGTGCGTTTTCCTTGAACACGCCGAGCGCACGCGCCATGTCGCCGATTTCGTCGCGACGCGCGTCGCCGTCGATCGTGGTGTCGAGGCGACCATCGGCAAGCCGGCGCATCGCCGCGGTGATCTGGCCGATCGGCTTCTTCAGCGTCAGCGTCAGGGCGATACCGGCCAGGAGCGCGATGATCACGCCGGCAACCGTTGCCGCCACCGAGATCTGGTTGGCCTCCTGACGCTCGGTACCGGCCGCAACCTTTTGCTGCTCGGCAAACACCGTCAGATCGCTCCAGATCTGGTTGATCGATTGCCCCGCGGCATCGAAGTCGGCGGTGCGCTTGACGGTAATCTCGACCAGCGCTGCGGCATCCTTCTTCATGGCCGTCAGGATCGGCATCAGCGTATCGGCAATCTTGTCGAAGGAGGCGCCGTCGCTGGCAACGCCGCGCAACGTCGCCATGTTCTGCTGAACAGCGAGTGACTTGTCGAGCAGCTTCTGGCGATTGCCCTCGTTGGTCACGCCCATGAAGGTGGCGGCCGAAATCTGGATATCGGTGATCGACGAGGAAAGACGGCGGGTGGCGGTCAGCACCGATTCCGTCGTGACGATCTGCTCGTCGAGTTCGGCGAAGATGCGCGTGGCATCACGCATCTTGCCGACCGACGCCGCTTCCAGACGGAAGCTCGCGGTGCGGAAGCGGTCGACATATTTGGAGATCCCGGCAAGCGTCTCGGGACCGGCTGGCGCCTTCAGGATCGCGCCGATCTCGGCGGAGGCCGAGGTGATGGTTTCCGTGAGCGACTTTTCGTCCTTCGGCAGAAGCCTGAAAATGTCGCGCTCGGTGCGGCCGATCATCGGAAAGCGTTCCTTGACGGCCTTCAGCTTGTCGTCGACGCTGATCGCCTTGCTGACCTCGGTACCGAATTCGTTGAAGAAGCGACTGGCGCGCATCAGCTTTTCAGCCTCGCGCAGCATGGTCTTGGCGGCGTTTTCGCTCTTGCGGACCGCATATTGCAGCCGGTTCGATTCCTCGTTGATCTTGGCGCGTTCGATGAGCAGCGCGTCGAGGTTGGTGTTCATGGCCGTACGCAGATCCTGCTCGCCGACATGGAGCGTCCAGAGACCGCCGATGCGCGCCTCGATGTCGCTCGTTGCGGCGATGGCGGCCTTCAGCTCGTCCTGGCCGTTCTGGCCGGCGACCTGGGACGCCGTTTCGGAGAGCACGTCCTTCTGCGTGGAAATCGTCGACTGAACGGCGTCGCGGGTTTCCTCCGTCGTCGAATGCAGGAACGCATTCATGCCCGCATAGACATCCTTGAAGCCGCTCAACGTCCTAAGCACGCTGTTCGAAATCTCCATGCGACCCTGAAGCAGGCCGGACGCATAAAGACCGGTGATGCCGACGGCACAGATGCTGACGACGAAGGGCAGGATGAAGAAAAGGACCTTCGTCTGGATCTTGAAACGGGCAAGTATTCTATCAATGAACATGAAAACACCTCGGCTCGCAGCTCGCATTCGCCTCCCCTGGCGGCTCGCTCAGTTTTCGCTTTCACGGACGGACGTGACGGTGCGAACGATCGAGAGCCACCCGATGCGCAAACAGGCTGATGTTTTTCGAAAAAGTCATGCGGCGCACACCGCCAGTCCGTCAGCAATCATTGCGGGACCACGCCACCTCCCCGGCAGCGAAGTCCTGACGGAACTCACTCGGTCGCAATATTCATTTTGAACGATTAAAAATTGTATAAGCGCATGAGGCCCGCGACCGAATTTCCGACGGGGCGCCGCGGCGCGTCATTCCCGCCAGAGGATCGGCCGTCCGGGGCCGATCGCCTGAAATCAAAACAAGAGGGTGAGATCAGAACCAGAGAACCGGAAGGCTCGCGAGCGCGGCAACGGCAAAGAAGGCGATCAGGGCGAGACGCGTCATCGCCGTCTTCTGCTGGCGACTTTCGTCAGTGCGGGCGATCGCGATAGCGCGGGGACGGCGGCGTGGTTGGTTCATGGCATCCTGTCCTTGTCACATCGACCGGCAATCATCGGCCCGGATGTACCGGCTTGCCAGTCACGCTCATATTGCAGCCATGCCGTGGCGGAGGAAAGTCCAAAATTTGGAAACAGTGTGATTTCCGTTTCCGCGACAATCGGTCCGCCAGCCGCCGGCTGTGCCGACAAGCGTACAGGTTCACCCAGATCCGTTAACAATCGCTAAAACTGCCAAAAGCGGTGAAGTATCAGACGTCCTGCCCGGCGGCGAACCCCGAAGCCCAGGCCCACTGAAAATTGTAGCCACCGAGCCAGCCCGTCACATCGACGCATTCGCCGATGAAGTAGAGGCCAGGCACCGCCTTTGCCTGCATGGTCCGTGAATCGAGCCCGTTCGTGTCGACGCCGCCGAGCGTGACCTCGGCGGTGCGGTAGCCTTCCGAACCGGCGGGCTTGATGGTCCAGGCCTGGATGGACGCGGCGAGCTGGTTGATCGTCTTGTCGGAGAGGTCGGCGAGCTGACGACCGCTGAGCTTTGCGCCATCGGCAAAGAACTGGGCAAGGCGGCGCGGCAGGATATCGCCGAGCGCGGTCTGCGCTGCCTGCTTGCCATGGCTGCGCCGCGCATCCTTGAGAAGGGAGGCGATGTCGATGTCAGGCATCAGCCTCAGCACGATCTCCTCGCCTTCGCGCCAATAGGAGGAGATCTGCAGGATCGCCGGTCCGCTGAGTCCACGATGGGTGATCAGCACCGCCTCGCGGAAAGCCGTCTTGCCGGATTGCGCCTCGGCATCCGCCGCAACACCTGCCAGTTCACCGATGGTTTCAAGTTGCGCCGGGTCGAGCGTCAACGGCACCAGGCCGGGCCGGGTTTCGACGAGGGCGAGCCCGAACTGCTCGGCGATCTTGTAGGCAAGTCCGGTTGCCCCCATCTTCGGGATGGACTTGCCGCCGCTGGCAATCACCAGCGACTGTGCATCGACCGGTCCGTCGCCTGTCATCACACGGAAACCCGCGCCGTGTCGCTCGACGCCTTCGATCGACGTCGCGAGCCGCAGTTCGGCATCCACCTCGCGCATCTCGGTGAGAAGCATCTTGATGATGTCCTTGGCCGAATGGTCGCAGAACAGCTGGCCAAGCGTCTTTTCGTGCCAGGCGATGCCATGCTTCTCGACAAGGGCAAGGAAATCGCGCGGCGTATAGCGCGCCAGCGCCGATTTCGAGAAATGCGGGTTGGCCGACAGGAAGTTCTTCGGCCCGGCATGGATGTTGGTGAAGTTGCAACGGCCGCCACCGGAAATCCGGATCTTCTCGCCGGGCGACTTGGCATGGTCGAGCACGGCCACGCGCCTGCCGCGCTTGCCCGCCTCGATGGCGCACATCATCCCGGCAGCGCCAGCGCCAATGATCACCACATCCTTCTTTTCGGCCACGAAACACCTTTGAGCTCTTCAGCGCATTCCATTCCGCTCGCGTCGACGAAAGTCAATCGTCCCGCACTAGCCAATTGGCAATCTGCGGTTATGATGCGCCATCCGAAGCCAAAACCGGTGATTTATGCCCTCCAAGAGAAGTGCTGCCCAACAAACAACGAAAATCAGCAAGACTTCGAAAATACCCCCTGCCCTACACTCGCTCCGCGGTGTGAAGACCTGGAAGGAAGCCACGGACTGGCTCAAGATCCGCGGCATCGAAGACGTCGAGTGCATCACGCCTGACCTTGCCGGCGTGCCGCGCGGCAAGATGATGCCGACCTCGAAGTTCACCTCCAACACCTCGCTGGCGCTGCCGTCCGCCGTCTACCGCCACACGATCTCGGGCGAGTATCCGGATGAAACCGGGCAGTTCCGCTACGATTCGCGCGACAGCGACATCAAGCTCGTGCCCGACCTCTCGACCCTTTCGGTCGTGCCCTGGGAGACCGACCCGACGGCGCAGGTCATCTGCGACATCGTCGGCTCGCAGGGCGAGCAGATCAGCTATACGCCGCGCAACGTGCTGAAGCGCGTGGTCGATCTCTACAAGCAGAAGGGCTGGAAGCCGGTCGTCGCGCCAGAGATCGAATTCTACCTCGTGGCCACCAACGACGATCCCGACTATCCGCTGCATCCGCCGAAAGGGCGTTCCGGGCGTTCGATCCTCGGCGGCCAGGGCTATTCGATCGCCGGCATCAACGAATTCGACGAGCTGATCGACGACATCTATCACTTCTCCGAGAAACAGGGTCTCGAGATCGACACGCTGATCCATGAAGAAGGCCCGGCGCAGCTCGAGATCAACCTTCGCCACGGCGACCCGATCGAGCTTGCCGACCAGGTGTTCCTGTTCAAGCGCACGATCCGCGAGGCGGCGCTGAAGCACGGCATCTACGCCACCTTCATGGCGAAGCCGATGCAGGGCCAGCCCGGCTCGGCGATGCACATCCACCAGTCGGTGGTCGAGATCAACACCGGCCGCAACCTGTTCTCGAACCCCGACGGTTCGGCATCGAAGGAGTTCTTCCACTTCATCGGCGGCATGCAGCACTACGTGCCGCGCACGCTCGTCATGATGGCGCCCTATGTGAACTCGTTCCGCCGACTGACGCCCGACATGTCGGCGCCGGTCAACACCGCCTGGGGTTATGACAACCGCACGACCGCCTTCCGCATCCCGGTGTCGGAGCCGGTCGCCCGACGCATCGAAAACCGGCTGCCGAGCTCGGACGCCAACCCGTATCTGGCACTCGCCGCCTCGCTCGCCTGCGGTTATCTCGGGATCGTCGAGCAGCGCGAGCCGACGGCACCGACCGAGGACACGGCCAACGAGGGCGAAATCGACCTGCCGCGCGGCCTGCTCGAAGCGGTGGCGCTGCTGGAATCGGCGCCGTCGCTTGCCGACGTGCTGAGCCCGGAGTTCATCGCCATCTATGCCGGCGTCAAACGGGGCGAGTTCGAAACCTTCATGCAGGTCATCAGCCCCTGGGAACGCGAATTCCTGCTTCTCAACGTCTGATCCGAAAGGCCTTCCATGCCCTGGCAAAGCCCGATTTCGCCCGGTTTCTCGTGGTATGAGGCAACCGTTCCGGATCGACCGGAGTATCCGGCAATGCCGGGTTCGCGCAAGGCCGACGTCGCGATCATCGGCGGCGGCTATACGGGCTTGCAGGCCGCTCTCAACCTCGCCCGGCAGGGCGTCGACGTCACCCTGATCGACGCCTGCCGTTTCGGCGACGGCGCCTCCGGCCGCAACGGCGGCCAGTTCGGCACCGGTCAAAGGGCCTGGGCCGACGAAACGGAGGAAAACCTCGGCCATGAGCGGGCGCAGGCGCTGTTCGACATGGCCGAGAACGCCAAGCGCTACGTGCTCGATTTCGCCAGCGCCCACGAGATCGACATAGAGTTCGTGCCCGGCCAGCTCTCGGTCGGCCACAGGCAGAGCCTGGAGAAGGATTATCGCGACCATGCCGAAGCGATGGCGACCCGCTTCGGCTACCCGCATCTTTCCTTCATGGATCGCGAGGAGACGGCAAGTCGCCTCGGATCCGATCACTATCACTTCGGTATTCGCGACGCCGGCACCGGCCACATTCACCCGATGAAGCTGCTGGTCGGGCTTGCCAAACAGGCGGCCCTTGCCGGCGCGCATCTCTTCGAGCAAACCAAGGCGCTGAAGATCGACCGGACCTCGGGTGGGATCGTCATCGCGACCGATCGCGGCACTGTTACCGCCGACCGCGTGCTGGTCGCCTGCAACGCCTATATCGGCAATCTGGAGCCGGTGAGCGCCAGCCACGTCATGCCGATCCGTTCCTTCATCGGCGCAACGAGCGTGCTTTCCGAGCATCCTGACGTCATCCCGGGTGGAGAATCGGTCGACGATTCGCGCTTCGTCGTGCGCTATTTCCGCAAATCGAAGGACGGACGCCTGCTCTTCGGCGGCCGCGAGGCCTATACCGCCGACAATCCGCGCGATATCTCGACCCACATTCGCCGGCAGATCAGCGAAATCTATCCCCAGCTCGCCAATATCGAGATCACCCATGCCTGGGGCGGCTCGGTCGGCATCACCATGCCACGCACGCCTTTCTGTCGCGAGGTGATGCCCGGCGTCACCTCGATCGGCGGATACTCCGGCCACGGCGTGATGCTCTCCAACTATTGCGGCAAGCTCTACGCCGACCTCGCGCTTGGCAAAGAGACGGAACTGGACCTCCTGAAGGCCCTGAAAATCCCGGCTTTTCCAGGCGGCACGCGGTTCCGCTCCGCCCTTCTCTTCCTCGCCCTAAGCTGGTACGCATTACGCGACAGGTTCTAAAGAGCCGCCGACGGCAGCATTTTATTGCGCCGCACCCTAGCGCGTTTAAATCGATTAGATTATATGTGCCCCTGACCTGAACAGATCGAGATATCCCATGAGCAGCCAGATCATTCCCGTCGAACCATTTGACTATGTCGTGTTCGGGGGCACCGGCGATCTTGCGGAGCGCAAGCTGTTGCCGGCGCTCTATCACCGTCAACTCGAAGGCCAGATCACCGAGCCGACCCGCATCATCGGCGCGTCGCGCGCCGCACTCAGCCATGAGGAATATCGCAAGTTTGCCGTCGACGCGCTGAAGGAACATCTGAAGGCCGACGAATACAAGGAAGAGGAAGTCGCCAAGTTCGCGGCGCGCCTCTTCTACGTCTCCGTCGACGCCAAGTCCGACCAGGGCTGGGACGCGCTGAAGAAACTGCTCGAAGAGGGCAAGGACCGCATCCGCGCCTTCTATCTCGCCGTCGGACCGGCGATCTTCGGCGACATCTCCGAAAAGATCCGCGATCACAAGCTGATCACCAAGACCACCCGTATCGTCGTTGAAAAGCCGATCGGCCGCGATCTGGCGTCCGCCACCGAACTCAACGACACCATCGGCAAGGTCTTCCGCGAAGAGCAGATCTTCCGCATCGACCACTATCTCGGCAAGGAGACGGTGCAGAACCTGATGGCGCTGCGCTTTGCCAACGCGCTCTACGAGCCGCTCTGGAATTCCGCCCATATCGACCACGTGCAGATCACGGTTTCGGAAGCCGTCGGCCTCGAAAACCGCGCCGGCTACTACGACAAAGCGGGTGCGCTGCGCGACATGGTGCAGAACCACATCCTGCAGCTCGTCTGCTTCGTCGCCATGGAAGCGCCGACCTCGATGGACGCTGAAGCGGTGCGCGACGAGAAGCTGAAGGTGCTTCGCGCGCTGAAGCCGATCACCTCGTCCAACGTCGAACAGGTGACGGTGCGCGGCCAGTACCGCGCCGGCGCCTCTGCCGGCGGGCCGGTCAAGGGCTATCTCGAAGAGCTTGAAGGCGGTGTTTCCAACACCGAGACCTTCGTGGCGATCAAGGCGGAAGTCAGCAACTGGCGCTGGGCGGGCGTGCCCTTCTACATCCGCACCGGCAAGCGCCTTGCCGGCCGCATGTCAGAAATCGTCATTACGTTCAAGCAGATCCCGCACTCGATCTTCGACAACAATGCCGGCCGCATCTCGGCCAACCAGCTGGTCATCCGCCTGCAGCCGAACGAAGGCGTCAAGCAGTCGCTGATGATCAAGGATCCGGGCCCGGGCGGTATGCGCCTGCGCAGCGTCTCGCTCGACATGAGCTTCGCCGAAGCCTTCGCCGTGCGCAATGCGGATGCCTATGAGCGGCTGCTCTTCGACGTCGTGCGCAACAACCAGACGCTGTTCGTGCGCCGCGACGAGGTCGAGGCCGCGTGGAAATGGGTCGATCCGATCCTGAAAGCCTGGGAGGAGACCGGGCAGCAGGTCCAGGGTTACACCGCCGGCACCTGGGGTCCGAGCCAGTCGATCGCCTTGATCGAGCGCGACGGCCGCACCTGGAACGATGCGATCTAAGGTACGACCATGACGATGACGCTTCATACATTCGAAAACGGTGCGGCCCTGGCCGAAGGCCTCGCCGATGCGGTCAGCACCGCCCTTTCCGCCGGTATCAAGACACGCGGTTCGGCGAGCATCGCCGTTTCCGGCGGCTCGACCCCCAAGGCATTTTTCCGGGCGCTCTCGGGCAAGGACATCGCCTGGGACAAGGTGACGATCACGCTCGTCGACGAGCGTTTCGTGCCGCCGGAAAGCGACCGTTCCAACCATGGCCTGGTTGCCGCCAACCTGCTTCAAGGCAAGGCGGCCGCGGCGAACTTCCTGCCGCTCTATCATGCCGCTCCGTCGGCAGAGGCTGCAGCCGAAATCGCCAGCCGGGAGGTCGCCGCCATCGGCGCGCCGTTCGATGTGGCGATCCTTGGCATGGGAACGGATGGGCATACGGCGTCGTTCTTCCCGGGCGGGTCTGAGCTTGCACGCGCCATCGATCCGGCGACGCCGCGCGGCGTGATCACCATGGAAGCCGAGGGCGCGGGTGAGACCCGGCTGACGCTGACCTTCGCCAGCCTGCAGGATGCACGACTTCTCGTCCTGCACATCGAGGGCGAAGGCAAGAAGACCGTTCTCGCCAAGGCCGAAGAAGCCGGTGACGAGAAGGACATGCCGATCCGTGCGATGCTGCGCCGCGCTGCATCACCGGTCGAGATCTACTGGGCGCCCTAGATCACCTTGATTGCCGGGCCGATCAGGTCCGACAGGAAGGTTGGAGACACGTTCGACCGGTGGCGCGCCCCGCCGGAACGGACACGTGTTCTTGAAAACTGCCGGGACGCAGACGCTCCCTCCCAAGCGCGTCATGTTCCGGTTCGATGACTGGATGAAGATGAGGAGTCACTGGACTCCGGAACAGGATTGACCATGTCCGCCGATTCCCGCATTGCCGCGATCACCGCTCGCATCGTCGAGCGCTCGAAACCGCACCGCGAGCCCTATCTCGACCGCGTCCGCCGCGCGGCGTCGAGCGGTCCGCATCGCAGCGTTCTTGGCTGCGGCAACCTCGCGCACGGATTTGCCGTCTGTTCCCCCGCCGAGAAAGTGGCGCTGGCGGGCGACCGCGTCGCCAATCTCGGCATCATCACCTCCTATAACGACATGCTGTCGGCACATCAGCCGTTCGAGACCTACCCGGCGCTGATCCGCGAGGCGGCGCGTGAGGCGGGCGGTGTCGCCCAGGTCGCCGGCGGCGTTCCGGCCATGTGCGACGGCGTCACGCAAGGGCAGCCCGGCATGGAACTGTCGCTCTTTTCCCGTGACCTGATCGCCATGTCGGCCGGCATCGGCCTGTCGCACAACATGTTCGATTCCACCGTCTATCTCGGCGTCTGCGACAAGATCGTGCCCGGCCTCGTCATCGCGGCGCTGACCTTCGGCCACCTGCCGGCGATCTTCGTACCTGCCGGGCCTATGACGACGGGCCTGCCGAACGACGAGAAGGCACGGGTTCGTCAGCTCTTCGCCGAAGGCAAGGTCGGCCGTGAGGAACTGCTCGAGGCCGAATCCAAGTCCTACCACGGACCGGGCACCTGCACCTTCTACGGCACCGCCAATTCCAACCAGATGCTGATGGAGATCATGGGCTTCCATCTGCCCGGCGCCTCCTTCATCAATCCCGGCACGCCGCTGCGCGATGCGCTCACCAAGGAAGCGGCGAAGCGCGCGCTGGCGATCACCGCCATGGGCAACGAATTCACGCCGGCCGGCGAGATGATCGACGAACGCTCGATCGTCAACGGCGTCGTCGGCCTGCATGCGACCGGCGGCTCGACCAACCACACGATGCATCTCGTCGCCATGGCGCGCGCGGCCGGCATCGTGCTCACCTGGCAGGACATCTCCGAGCTTTCGGACATCGTGCCGCTGCTTGCCCGCGTCTATCCGAACGGACTTGCCGACGTGAACCATTTCCATGCCGCCGGCGGCATGGGCTTCCTGATCAGCCAGTTACTGCGCAACGGCCTGCTGCACGACGACGTGCGCACCGTCGTCGGCCAGGGTCTCGACGCCTACAAGATCGACGTCCGGCTCGGCGCCGACGGCAATGTCGAGCGCGTGCCGACGCCGAAGGACAGCGCCGACCCGAAGGTGCTTGCCACCATCGACCAGCCGTTCCAGCATTCCGGTGGCCTGAAGATGCTGACCGGCAATCTCGGCAAGGCGGTCATCAAGATCTCCGCCGTCAAGCCGGACCGCCACGTCATCGAAGCGCCGGCCAAGATCTTTCACGACCAGGCCGAGCTGAACGCCGCCTTCAAGGCCGGCAAACTCGAAGGCGATTTCGTCGCCGTCGTGCGCTTCCAGGGCCCGAAGGCGAACGGCATGCCGGAACTGCACAAGCTGACGACCGTGCTCGGCATCCTGCAGGACCGTGGCCAGCGCGTGGCCATCCTGACGGACGGCCGCATGTCAGGTGCTTCCGGCAAGGTGCCGGCCGCCATTCACGTGACGCCCGAGGCCAAGGACGGCGGTCCGATCGCCCGCATCCAGGAAGGCGACATCGTCCGCATCGACGCTGTTGCCGGCACGATCGAGGTGCTGGTCGAGGATATCACGCTGAAGACGCGCGTGCCGGCGCATGCCGACCTCTCCGACAACGACTTCGGCATGGGTCGCGAGCTCTTTGCGCCGTTCCGCGCGATTGCGGGTGCGGCCGATCAGGGCGCGAGCGTCCTTTTCCATTAGGGCAATTTCCTGAGCTTATACGCGCCAGAAAAGCAGAACGCCGCTCCCCTGGAGCGGCGTTTGTCGTTGGATACGTCGCATGACGCGTGACGTTGCCGCTTAGGGCAACGGGCCAGGGAACATGTCGTTGCGCCCATCGTAGCGCTCGATGTCCAGCGTGAAGACGTCGACACCTTCGATGCAGCGCGCGTTGATCGAGACCTTGTTGTCCGGATAGCCGCTGCGAAGCACCGGCGTGCCGCAGGTCGGGCAAAACTGGTGGCCCTCGTTGAGACCGCGCCAGATGTAGCTCGTCAGACGTCGCTTCTCGGAGAGAAGCTTGATCTTCGACGCATCCACCTTCCAGTGCAGGAAACCGGAACGGCGACAGGTTGAACAATTGCAATCGATAAGGCCGGTCAGGTCCTCGTCGACGTCGAAGCGAATGTCGCCGCAATGGCATGAAAGGCGATAGGGGCGCTGCATGGTTGCCGGTCCGGATCCGTTGGAGAAGACCGCAACCATTCATTGAGTCCGTGCGACGGTCAAGCCGCCGGCAATGCACCCCCCCTTAACACTAACGATAGATGTCGAGCGTTCGGTTCCGGTGGTTCGGATGGGTGCTGTAGACGAAGATGCGGTTGAGGTCGCGATCGCTCAAAAGCCGCAGGAACCGCGCTTCGACGATGTTGTTGGCATGCACGCGCTTCAGAAGGCAGCCGACCATCTGGATGCGGGCGCTTGGAATATCCAGGTAGAAATTCTGAGGCAGCTGGTACTTCGTCAGGATGCCAAGGACAGCACCGCTCTTCGACAGCTTGATGATCTCGCAACGCCGGGAGCTCAGCTGCGTCATGCCCTTCTCGGTATATTCGATGCGCGCCTCGTTGCGCGTATCCTCCATCGGGAAATTGGTCTCCCTATCGTACATGAAGGACTCTTCCTTGTTCAGGAAGTGCTGCTGCAACGCTGCCCCGTTCATCGAAATGCCTTTCCGTATCCCCTTATGACACAGACTAGCGGCAGAGATTTAACAGACGGTTCGATCCCGCAGGCATATAAAAAACCGCCCGGAAAACCGGGCGGAACGAGGTCACGACAAGGAATCTTGGTTACGCAATTCCAAACGGAACGCCGCGTCACCCAAGTGCCGGGAAGTGCGGTTCCGCCTCGCAGGAGCGGGCGGAAGGCCGCTCCCTTGCGGGGCTAGGCGCGGTAGCTGCGGCCTTCAGCGTTGAAGAGGTGCAGCTTGGCCTTGTCGGCGGTGAAGCGCACCCGGTCGCCACGATGAACCGGCAGGATACCTGGGATCTTGGCGATGATCGGCTCCTTGTCGACCAGGCCCTCGATGTAGAGCAGGGTCACTTCGCCGAGCGCTTCGACGATCGAGATCGTGCCTTCGAACAGGAAGTCATCACTGGTCGTGGTTTGCAGGTCCTCCGGCCGCACCCCAAAGCTCGCGGTCTTGCCGTTCTGCGCTGCGTCCGTGGCTATGTCGAGCGTGACGCTCTTGCCGCCAGTCAGCTTGACCGTCGTCTGCGCGCCGGTCGCCGTCACGGTCGATGGAATGATGTTCATCGCCGGCGAGCCGATGAAACGCGCGACGAAAAGGTTGGCCGGACGCTCGTAAAGCTCGAGCGGCGGGCCTACCTGCTCGATATGGCCCTGCGACAGCACCACGATACGGTCGGCAAGCGTCATCGCCTCCACCTGGTCGTGGGTGACGTAGATCATCGTCGTGTCCGCCATCTGCTCGTTGAGCTTGGCGATCTCGATGCGGGTGGCGACACGCAGCGCGGCGTCCAGGTTCGACAGCGGCTCGTCGAACAGGAAGACCTTCGGGTCGCGGCAGATGGCGCGTCCGATGGCGACGCGCTGCCGCTGACCGCCGGAAAGCGCCTTCGGCAGCCGGTCGAGATATTTCGTCAGCTGCAGGATATCGGCGGCATTACGCACGCGGCGATCGATCTCCTCCTTCGTCTCCTTGGCGATCCGCATGCCGAAGGCCATGTTGTCGTAGACGGTCATATGCGGATAGAGCGCATAGGACTGGAACACCATTGCGATGCCGCGCTTCGATGGCGGCACGGTGTTGACCCGCTCGCCGTCGATGAACATGTCGCCGCCCGTGATCTCTTCGAGACCGGCGATCATGCGCAAAAGCGTCGACTTTCCGCAGCCGGACGGGCCGACGAAGACGATGAACTCGCCCTGCTTGATGTCGAGATTGATGCCGTGGATGACATCGACCGCGCCGTAGGATTTGCGGATATCTTTAAGCAGCAGACCCGTCATTGCACCCTCCCCTTCGGTTCTTCCCGTCAGTTCTTGCTCTCATTTCTGATTCGGCCGGCCCTTCAGACCAGCCGTGCGAAATATGCGCCCCAGGCCGGCAGCTCGACCGCCCTGCCCTTTACCTCGGCCGTAAAACCGTGTCCTTCAAGCGCCGACACCGGCTCGTCCGGCAGCGTGGCCGATGCCCGCTCGCCGCTCATGTTGAACAGGCAGAAAAGCTTCTCGTTGCCGTAGTTCCTGACGAAGGCCAGCACCTGACCATCCGTGCTCACGAAGTCGATCTCGCCCTTGGCGAAGGCCGGATGCGCCTTGCGGAAATGCAGGAAGCGACGGTAGTGCTCGAGCACAGACGCCTGATCTTTCTGCTGCGCCGAGACGGCGCGGGCGAGATGTTCGGCCGGCACCGGCAGCCAGGGTTTCGCACTGCCGAAGCCACCGTTAACCGCCGCAGCGTCCCAGACCATCGGCGTGCGGCAACCGTCGCGACCCTTGAAATCGGGCCAGAACTGGATGCCGTAGGGATCCTTCAGGTCCTCATAGGCGAGTTCGGCTTCGCTGAGTGCCAGCTCCTCGCCCTGATAGATGCAGACCGAGCCGCGCAAAGACATCAAGAGGCTCGCCAGCAGCTTGGCATGCGCGTCGCGATCGGCGACGCCGGCACCCCAGCGGCTGACATGGCGCACCACATCGTGGTTGGAAAATGCCCAGCAGGCCCAGCCCTCGGGCGCTGCCTTCTCGAAATTCCTGAGAACCTCGGCGACGGTCGCCGGTGTCAGCGGATCCGGTGCCAGGAACTCGAAGGCGTAGCACATCTGCATCTTGTCGCCGCCCGACGTGTACTCGCCGGCGATCTCCAGACCGCGCTGGCTGTCGCCGACTTCGCCGACGGCAGCGATCGCCGGGAACTCGTCCATGACGGCGCGGAAGCGCTTGAGGAATGCGAGATTTTCCGGCTGGTTCTTGTCGTAGAGATGTTCCTGGTAGTTGTAGGGGTTGACGGCCGGTGCCGTCTGCGCGTTGCGCCGCTCCGGCGCCAGCGCCGGATTGTCGCGCAACTGCTTGTCGTGGAAGTAGAAGTTGATGGTGTCGAGGCGGAAGCCGTCGACGCCGCGCTCCAGCCAGAAGCGCTCGACGCCCAGCAGCGCGTCCTGGACTTCCGGATTGTGTAGGTTGAGGTCCGGCTGCGAGGTCAGGAAGTTATGCAGGTAATATTGCAGGCGCGTCGGATCCCACGCCCAGGCCGAGCCGCCGAAGATCGACAGCCAGTTGTTGGGCGGCGTGCCATCCGGCTTGGAGTCGGCCCAGACGTACCAGTCTGACTTGGCGTTCGACCGGCTCGACCGGCTTTCGACGAACCAGGGATGCTGGTGCGCGGTATGCGACAGAACGAGGTCGATCATCACCCGGATGCCAAGGCGGTGCGCCTCGGCGATCACGGCGTCGAAATCGGCAAGGGTGCCGAAGATCGGGTCGACATCGGTGTAGTTGGAGACGTCGTAACCGAAGTCCTTCATCGGCGAGGTGAAGAACGGCGAAATCCAGATCGCATCGGCGCCCAGCGCAGCAATATGCGGCAACCGGGCGACGATGCCCTTGAGGTCGCCGATACCGTCGCCGTTGGAGTCCTGGTAGGAGCGCGGATAGATCTGATAGATCACCGCGCCGCGCCACCAGTCCCGATCGGCCTGCAAGGTGGAAGTGCTCATTTCGGTCATGCTCATTGTCTCTGGTAGTCCCTGGTTGTCAGCCGCCCTTGACCGAGCCCGCCAGCAGGCCGCGCACGAGATAGCGCTGCAGGCTGAAGAAGACGATCAGCGGAACGATGATGGTAATGAAGGCGGAAGCCGTCAGGATCTCCCAGTTGCCGCCGCGTGAGCCGAGCAGGTTGACGAGGCGACCGGTCAGAACAAGTTCGTCGGGCCCGGCGCCCAGGAACACGATCGCCACCAGCAGGTCGTTCCAGGTCCACAGGAACTGGAAGATCGCGAAGGAGGCGAGCGCCGGGAAGGACAGCGGCAGGATGATCTTGACGAAGATATCGAAATCGCTGGCGCCGTCGACGCGGGCGGATTCCATGATTTCGCGC
>NZ_DASYGZ010000185.1:0-49954 GCF_035999135.1 Ensifer sp. | reverse complement strand
CTTTTCCCGCCAGAACCTCTCATACTCGGAGCGCTATTTTTTCGAGATGTTCGAGACCCATGGGTTGACCGGCAACATTGCTTATAGCTGCGACGATACATTCTCACTGGTTTCGCTCGTATCCGCCGGCCTCGGCATCGGTTTTGCCCCGGAATGGACGAAGGATCTGCCGAACCGTGGTTTTGAGCTTCGGCCGGTGAGGGGAGTGGATCTGAAGATCGGGCTCGGCGTGGCCTGGAACAAGGAGGACCCGACAGCGTCGCGCGACGACATCATCGATATTGCCCGGTCGCTGGCGCGGCCGGGCAGGTGAATGGCGAAGTTTGCCTGGGAGCAGCGGTCGAGCTTCCACAGCTTTGTCCATCACGGTTTTCCGCTCGATGAATTCGGACGTCAAAACACCCCGTATCCCCTCTGCCGGAACAACAACGTCGGGCCGCGGTTACACTCCAAAATAGGAGACGCGGATGCCTACGACCCCAATTCCCCAGCCCCCGGATCCAGCATTTCCGCCGGATATGCCGCCGGACGAACCAGATCTGCCGGATCCCCCGATCGAGGAACCAGAGCCCGATGTGGGGCCCGGCGAGGTGCCCCCAATAACGCCCGTTCCAGGCACCGAAATTCCGCCGAAGATGTGAGGTCGTGTCTGACACAAACTCGCGTGTCGACCAAACACGACCATCCTGCGACGATCGCGCTGACGCTATCTCGCGCTCTTGGGGAACGCGGGCAGCTTGTCAATGTCCGATGCGTCGTGCTGCACGATCAGCGTCGCATCGAGCGAATTTGCGGTGTCGGTCAGCCTCTCCATCGATGCGAGTGTGTCCGCGCGGTCGAAGTTGAAGGTCGGAACGCCGCGAATAGCGAACTGTTCTTCAAAATGGACGACGTCACCGGACAAAAGCACCGGCCCCGTCTTCTCGAGCCGCACGAGCAGGCTGGTCTCGCCCGGCGTGTGGCCGGGAGTCGACAGGATCACCACCGATCCGTCTCCGAAGACATCGCGATCACCCGAGATCGGGTCGACCTTCGAGTGGCCATCGAGCCAAGGCTGGATGGAACTGGGATCGACGGCAAAGGGCAGGGGATCATCCTTGAACTGGGCGAAATCCGCGGCGCCGATCATCAACGTGGCGCCGGGGAAGCTGGCCGCCTGACCGACATGGTCAAAATGGTTATGGCTGATACCGAGCCGGCTGATCTGTTCTGGCTTGACGCCGATTCTGGCAAGTTGCGTCGGGAGATCTTCGAAGAGCGTTGGCGCAAAAACCGAGGCCGCATCCGGCTTCGCTCCGATCAATGCTGCCGGAAGTCCGGCATCCCAAAGCATATAGTCCGTGTCGTGACGAACCAGATAGCAGCTATCGGTCAGTGTCCTCTTTTCTCCGGCATATTTGAATGTATCGGAAAAGACGCCGAGATTACGGACCTCGATCCTGCCGCAATCAAGCCGCCAGAGCTCTGTGTCTGCCGCGCTCGCCGGAGCGCCCGAGATTAGCGCGGCTACAGCAAATAGGATTGTTGTCAGGGGTCTCATTCAGGTCTCCTTCGGTTGAAGACCAGCTTGTGCCCGATTTCAGCGAAGGGGGTGGTCCCGCTACGATCGGTCTTGAGCCAGAAACGCTCGCATCGGTATTCTTTATCGCGGCGTCGTCGCCTATGGTGTGCGTATGAACATTCATTCCAAAAGCCAAGGCGTTGACTTCAGCGCGATCCTGTTGGAGCAACTGCGACCTTTGACGGCGCCGAGCGGAACCGATGGGCGCTATCAACACGGAAACCGGTTGTTTTCATACTGTTCACTCGATCGAGAGCGACTGAAAGCGGTCGAGCTCCCACATCCGATCATCGGCATTATCCTGCGCGGGCTCAAGGAAGTATGGCTGGCCGATACGGTTCATGTACTTGAGCCGGGGACCGTCTTTGTCATGCCGCGCGGGGTCCGCATGGACGTGGTCAACATACCGGCGGAGCGCCATTCCTATGAATCCCTGCTGTTGGAAGTGCCCGCGCTGCCGCCGGGCATTTCACCGCTGATAGGTGGTCGGCGCGCCGATGGCGGTAACTGGCAGTTCGGCGTTCCCCTCAACAGCGATCTCGTTGACGCATTGGTCCACGCCGCCACTTCGATCGCCAGCGATGCGGTCGGTGATGCGTTGAAGACATTGCGGCTGGCGGAAGTGCTCACGTTGATGCAGCCGCTCGCCGCCGCAAGACCGCTGTTTGAGACGAGCTTGTCAGAGGAGGTTGCGTGGCTGATCCGCGCCGCACCGTCGCAAGCGTGGACGGTAGAGCGTGTTGCGGCTCGGCTTGGCCTGGGTGCTTCGACACTGCGCCGCCGGCTCACAGCTGAGCACAAATCTTTCCGGGAGATCCTGCGACATGAGCGGCTGCAGGCTGGTCGAACCGTGCTCGCGTCCGGCGCGTCAAGCCAGGCTGCGGCGGAGGCTGCCGGCTACAGTTCCCGCTCCCATTTTGCGCGACGTTATCGCGAAAATTTTGGTACGTCGCCGGTGCGGCGCAGCGTTGGGTAAACAATGCCATTTGCGTTTTTGCCTTATCGCATTCCGCGGGCGGATTACGGGTGTCAGGTTCGAAACCGTTCAAGGAGAGGGATGGGAGACAACCGTGCTGCCGGCCTCCGGTCGGCGCGTGGAGCGTTCGCGTTGCTGCCTATCATCTGAACGCCAGAGACACGTCAGAAGCGGATACTTGGCCAGTGTGTCCCGAGTGGCCGGAAGCTGACTGTCCGCTGCTAAGGCGATCATCGCGGAAAACTGAGATCCGAGACGTCGGTGCGGAGCCCGGGATCAGCTCATGCCCAACACGGTTCGTACGCTGTGGTGACCGGCCGCCGTACACGACCTATGGCACGTGTTGCATGATGATTTGCGTGTGCAGCATCGGCGCTTCGCCTCCGAAATAGGTTTCCAGCAGCGGCAGAAAATTATCCGACAGGTAAAAATCCGTCAGCGCGCGGTCTGCCAGAAGGCGGAAGTCGGCGTCGTCGCGACGCAACGCGATCGCATAAGGTTCATGTGTGATCAGGCGATCGCCGACCTCGAGCGAGGATGGATCGCGCGCCCGTTTGACCAGGCTGATCAGCAGCGCCTGATCGGCGATGTAGGCATCGATTGTGCGGTTCTCTAGCGCCTTGAGCCCGTCCTCATGGGTGTTGAAATCGGCGAGCCTTGTCTTCGATTCCTGGACTGCGAGTGCCTCGCGAAGCGTCGCGGCCGTGGTCGTGTTTGCGCGCATACCGATGATGTTTGTGGCAACGCGGTCGCTGACGACGTGAACGGCCGGTCCGGTGAGAAAGAGCGCCTGCAGGTAGTTGGGCGAATCCTTGCGCAGCAGCGCGCTCGCCCCGGTAAGGAAGATCGGTTGTGAGAAATCGACGATTTCCCGCCTTTTCAGGTTCACAGTGATGGAACCGCAAAGCAAGTCGATATCTTCATTCGCTACTGCGTCCAAGCCATCGGCGAGCGTCACCTTGACAAATTCGCGCTTCAGTTGCGGAACTTTATCTTCGATCTCGTCGGCAATCTTTCGGCACAGGTCGATGGCATATCCCACCGGTTCGGCCCCTGGCCGGACGGAAGAAAACGGCGCCTGATCGGAGATGTAACCGATACGCACGGTTCCACGCTCCGCCAAAGTGTCGAGCGTTGCGGCAGCGGTCCCCAAAGCCGAAAAACAGAGGGCGAGGCTCACGAGCAGAAACCGTCTCATGCACTTGGCCATACTTGTGTGAGGGGCACCTGCATGATCCCTATCTCCGGAAAACGGTGTCGATCTTGAAGGCGTTGACGCAGCTTATGGGCTACCCCTCATATGTCAACCAGCGGCGCATGGCGCTTCTCTGCGGCATCGCCACCGCGGCAGGGTCGGTCGTCCGCTCTTGGCGCAAACATGCCGCCGCGCCCGACATCCCGAGGGACTGCTGCTAGATCATCGGAGGCCTCAGTAGCACCCGGGAGATACTAACCGAGGGAATAAAATCGAAGTCGGCGCAGATAGCCATTGCCTGATCTTTGGTAAGGCCCGCTGTCGAGGTAACGTGCGTAACAGCCCATGCACTCTCCCACAGGAGCGCCAACAGGTGGGCACCGCTTTGCATGTTCTTGATGGTCTTGTTACCGAACCTTCGCCATAGGTGCTCAGCGCGCTGGTTCGGCTTGCCCACAAAGCTACCGAACCGCGATGGGGGCGGTAATAGGCAGCTAAGCGCTTCAAGAGATCAGTCAAAATGGCCGTTCCATTCCTGCGGGCGGATGTGTCCCGACGAACGACTTGCAAGGCTCCCGTTGCATCGAGAGTCTGCCGTCCCTTCGGGACAATCAGCGGCGTATTGGAGACAGGATCGCGGATGATGACGGACGGCAGGCCAAACACGTCTTCGACCAGCCGTTCGGTGGCTATGGCTGACGGGCTGCCTTCTGCGACGAGGCGTAGCGGCAGGCATGGTTGAGGTCGTGCAGCACGGCGACGACGGCGCGCCTGGCCGTTGAGATCGATTGGTGTCGCTGGTCTCCGCCGGCCGGCATCGGCTTTGCGCCGGAATGGACAAAGGACTTGCCGAACCGTGGTTTCGAGCCCCGGTCTGTGCGCGGCGTCGATCTGAAGATCGGGCTTGGTGTCGCCTGGAACAAGGAAAGTGTTTGACGGCCAAAGTCGTTCAAGATGGGCAATGGCTTCAGTCTGCAAATCCACGCACAGTCGTTGAAAATCGTTGATCCTCTGTTCTTGACGGGGTACCTCGTGCTGAAGGGATTCGAGCGTCTTCACCGCCAATGCGTAACTTTCGAAGAGCTCGTTCAATTCGCGGTGCTTGACGGACCGCAATCGTTCCCTGTGATGGGGTAGCGCCATCGCCAAGCGAGCGCGTCCAATATGAACGAATCCCATTCTACAACCACCTATTCATCGGCGGGACCGCGCCCCTGCAGCGATCGCTGGAACGGTTGATCGCCCGCTCGCGGCGCTGGTGGTGAAGAGGGTCTCCTCGCAAACCACAGAGCGCATTCCAAAAGACACTCTTCATCGGTCTGGCCGAGGTGGAACTCGTCGATGAGAAATCGCGCCAAATGGTCGCTCCGGTCCGACCGTTTAGGCAGCGCCGACAAAAGACATGCTCGATCAAATACGCGTTGGAGCATTTTGGAAGCCTCCGCGCCTGGTTCGAAATGGGTGAAACGTGAAAGTACGTGCATTTTCAACCTCCCATCAGGGCGGCAAGGGTGTTCGTGGGAAGCGTCGGCCTGCCCGCAATGATTGGGCGGTCCAGCTTGCCTTCGATTGAGAAAACGTGGCGAGAGGTTGCTGGTTCCCCGGCCATAATACCCAGTTTGGGCTAGTCCGTAGGCCACAACATGCCTCCACTCCCTGAATTCAAAGAGATAACCCGGCGCAGTCTGATATCGCCCATTGATGGAAAACGTGCCAGGGAACCCGGTGATGGACCGCGCGAAGTATGAACGCTGTTCGGGAGCCATCTGGCTGCATCGGCATGTCGAGCCCTGTCAGCCCATTCTGGATGCAAGGGGCATCGACGACGCGACCGTGGCTCAGGACGAGATATCTTCTTCCAGGATCGGGAACGATGCTTCTAGTGCGGCGCCGACAAAGGCTTTCCGTGAGAGGCCAAGCTCATCCCCGCGCTCAAGAGCGGCGCGGCAGCGATTTCTAGCTCGCTCGTAATACCATCCGCCCTGCGGCATTTCGCTCAGATATTGTAGCGCATCCTGCGGTCCGTCGATGCGACGCTCGCCTGTCGCACCGAGCCTGACGGGACGATCCCAGATCAAGGCTTGCATGGACGTTACCTCCGATTCGCCGAAGAACGTCTGGCCTGACGGTTTGTTCCAGCGTGGCGGCTGACAATGTGCGGCGCCCTAAGGCGCCGGCGGCTAACGCGCAGCATTATGCCGAACACAACGGAGTTAAGAGGGGCTTCCTTGCGCAGATCGCCATGCAGCAATTGGCATCTTCTCAGCAGTGCCGTGTTCAATGACAAGCACGCTGTCGAAGAACTCTACCCCTACCTCTGATTGGATCGAGGAGATATCGTGCATTATGGCGATGACCGTCGTCTTTGGGCAATCTGCTTTGATCGATTGATAAAACGCCTGGACCGCCTGGCCATCAAGGGCGCTCGTCGCCTCATCCAGAAACAGCAAGCCCGGCTTCAGCAACAGAATCTTTGCGAGAACGAGTTTCTGTTTCTCCCCTCCGGAGAGAAGCTTGTCCCAGTGCTGCCCCTCGCGACCCTCATCCGGGAGTTCGCGCGAAATCTCTTCGAGACCTGCCTTTCCCAACGCCATTGAGACTGCGGCGTCTGGATGTGCTCCGGCCTCATCGGGGAGGCATACGAGATCCTTGAGGCTGACGTCCTGGAGTTTGACGTCCTGCGCGGCATACAGAGTTCGCATACCGTCCGGCAGTGTGATCATGCCGCGCCCATGCGGCCAAAGACCGTGTATTGCCTTCAGAAGGGACGTTTTGCCACTTCCCGATTCACCGATCACCAACGTCCACTCGCCCGGGGTGAAATCCAGGTTGCTGGCGGTCAAGAAGGGGCCCTCGTCGCCAGTGTGCAGCAGCTCGACAGAATGGACGGTCAGGCCATGTGCGGCGTCATCGGATGGGTACTCAAAAGCGGAAGGCCCGCTTCGTGAATAATAGTCTTGCGGCTGTTGCACCGCTTCGATTGCTTGCGCAAGCTCAGTTATGCGGTGCGCGTCGGCTCTTAATGTCGCAATGTCTGGCATCGCGTGAATGAACCACGAGCATTCATTGATAAGGGACGTCGCAAGTTCGGCTCCTGTCACGTAGTCCTGCAGGCTGATTGTCTTGTCGACATAAGGAAGCAGACCCGGCGCGTAGGCGACGATGCGTGATCCAATGAAATTGTGCACCAGTTCAAAGCCCATATAGCTGGCAGAAACCCGGTTGAGCCTGGCCCAGGTATCGTCGATTTCGCTGTATCGGCGCACGTTCACGGCCTTTTGCGCCGGTTCCCCTCTGATGACGGCAACATGGAAACTGCGGTGCAGCAACTGGTTCAGTTCGTTTCGATAACTGCCTTCGGCCGACTGGATGCGTATGGAGAGGCCCTGCAGCATGCCGCCAAGCTTGGCTGCAACGAACGTATTGAGGGGCACGTAGATCGCGATCGCGAGAAGTGTCAGGCAGGCGCTGCCGTAGCTGCCGAGAAGGTCAAGCCCTCTAACGGGGCTTGAGGTTTCGATCAGCTTGCCCCCCACAAAGGCAAGCGACATCACGACGCCGGCGATGCCCAGGCCAAGGCCGATAGCACCGCCTGTCATGCCCTTTATGGCCTCTTGCACCCTTTGATCGATGTTGTCGGGCGAAGAAGCCTCCTCCTCGCTTCCCGCACCGCGCCCGTTCTGCTGCAGATGGAAGTGGGTGTGGTTGGAATCGAGCAGGGCCTGGTTGAAGCGTTCGTCCAGCCATTGCCGCCATTTTCGATGGAGACTGGTGGAAAAGAAGTGGCGTACAGCAGTAAACCCCGCGTCCCTCGTGATCGCGATGGCGGCAAGTGTGGCCGCCGTTGTCAAAAGCGATGAAGGCGTCGTGGGTACTGTCGGATGATGGAAGTTCGCGATAC
The DNA here is from genome assembly GCF_035999135.1 of Ensifer sp. Classification (GTDB taxonomy): domain Bacteria; phylum Pseudomonadota; class Alphaproteobacteria; order Rhizobiales; family Rhizobiaceae; genus Ensifer. The sequence goes on along the minus strand of NZ_DASYGZ010000185.1, from coordinate 42,321 downwards.
GATTGACAAGTTCGCCGGAGGTCAGCGCGAACCAGACACTTGCCTGGGCCGACAGTCCGGTCAGCAGCATGATGACGAAAGTCAGAACCCAAGCTTCGCGCCACCGTTCTGACAGCCAGTAGGCGAAGAGTAGGCCCCAGAAACTGCGCATGGAGGACACGGGACTGTACGGGCGGCGCCTTTTTCCACTGAAGGGCCGTTTGACCAGTGCTGCTGCCTTCTGTGCGCTGCTTCGCACGACTTTGCGTGAATTCATCTTATTGTATGGGATCGAGAATGCTGCGTGTCAAACCGGCAAGGCTTATCGCATGGGCGCCGATGAAGTGCGGCCGTTTGCGCCCGGCCGGATGCCGGGCGCATCCCGAACTGAGAAAGTCAAAGCGATGGTCGCGCGCCCATGCCATTTAGGCGGCTTTGCGGACCGTCGCCTTGTTGATGGATGTCACCGCAAGGTTGGTCAGCTTGTTGTTCGTCGCTTTTTCCTGGTCGAGGATCTCTGAAAGGAGGGTATGAGCCTCCTCGTGACCGAGGTCCTTTGCCCATTCCCGAAGCGATCCGTAGCGAGCAATCTCGTAGTGTTCTACGGCCTGGCATGCGGCCAGAAGGCCTGCGTCGAGCGCGGTGCCCTTCGCTTCCGATATCAGTCCATCGGCCTCCTTGATCAATCCCTCGATCGCGTCGCACTTTTCTCCGGCGGGTTTCTTGCCGATGGATTTGAAGACCTGATCGAGCTTTTTGATCTGGTCCTTCGTTTCCGAAAGATGCTCCTCGGCCGCCTTTTTGAGCTCCGCGCTCTTGGCGGCCTTGGCGACTTTCGGGAGTGCCTTGGTGATTGCATTTTCTGCGTAGTAGACGTCTTGAAGTGTGTGTTCGAAAAGTTCTGCAAGCGAGTTCATACTAGCTCTCCTCTGAGACTGAACGCCGTAGAAGAAGCCTTAGCTACGGTTTTCGTTCCAGGCGGCGAACTATTTTTGGACGTCGTGCCGCGACATATGCCGTAGCAATCGTGTCACGCCTCTGATCAGTCGACCTGCTTTTCGCCGGCGCTCTTGCCATCGGCGCTTTTCGACCGCTCCTCGAAACGCTCCGCCCCCTTCTTCAGAGGCGATCCTTTGGCCCTTTCGACTTTTTGCTCCTCGGCGGCGGCTTGTTTCTTGAACTCCTGCGACGATTGTCGGCCCTTGGCCGTCTGTGACTTGGGGCTTGCCATTGTTGCTCCTCCAACCTCTGACCGCTTAACGTTTGAAGCGTCGTTGAGTTTCCCCTTCTGCCAACTGATAGAAAAGGAGCCACTGCTCGTTAACGTGGGCTCGCTTTTTATTCGGCTCCAGGATGGGGACAGCGGCCATTATGGAGGACCTAGGGCATACGACCGTCGAGGCATCGTCGGCAGCCGCTGCGCTTCACTTTGATCCATCAACAGCTGTGCCGGTCGAATTCCGGTCTCTCCATTGAGGCGGACAAGCCTGGCGCAGACATCCCGTCATCTTGCAGCTTTTCCAATGGTGTCGGCCATATGCGCTCCACGAAACCCCATGGGAAGAGGGCTTCCAGTGGTCGAGTCCTTGGCTGTTTGATGTTCGAGTTCAGCGTTCAGTTCGGCGCCCACGATCAAGAGGGTCACCGACAGCCAGAGCCAGATAAGGAACCCGACGAGGCCGCCTAAGGCACCGTAGCTGGCTGCGTAGTCAGCAAGATTGTTGAGATACCAGCCATAGACCAATGACATCAAAATCCACGCCGACGTTGCGAAGACCGCTCCCCACGTCAACCAGCGAAGCTTTGCCGGCTGGCGACTGGGGCCGAAACGATAGACGACCGCTGCGCCGGCCAACCCGCCGACGACCACGAGTGACCAGCCCGTGATGAGGACGATGGTTTCATCAGCCGCGTCAAGCAATGCGGTGCGAAGGACTGCGGGGAGCGCTGCGGTGATTCCTATCATCAGGATGATGGCGATCATGGCGCAAAGCGTGAAGACGACGGCAATGAGATTGAGCCTGACAAATCCTCGCTTCTCGACTTCCTGATAGGCAACATTCATGGCGTCGAACAGCGCGAGCGTTCCATTGCGGGCACTCCAAATGGCAATTGCGAAACCAATGAAAAAGGCAAGGCTCAAGGTCGTGTCACGCATCTGCAAGATTGCGCGAAGCTGAGCGTCGAGGATATCGAACGCCCCCGGGGGGAGCGCATAAGCGAGCGTTCTTAGATGCTCGGTGATATCGACGGGATCGGCGAGCAGCCCGTAAAGGGCCACGATCGCGCCCAATGCTGGGAACAGCGCGAGAAGCAGATAGAAGGTGACCCCTGCTGCGACGAAGGCGACGCGGTCGCTGGAAACTTCCAGTACGACGCGCCAAAGCACGTCATAGAGCCCCTTGGCAGGTATTTCTTCGGGGACGTCGGCGTTACGGCCGCGGTCTTGGTCGAAGTCATCGTCTGCGTGCGTGTGATCCTGTTTTGCCCGCGATGTAGTCCCGTCTTGCCGCAACAGGACTAGTGCGATCACGGCGATCGCAAATAAGCTGAGGGCGACTTGACGATCGGTGGAGCTCGAGGCCATCAGCAACATTCCCCTCGCGTTATAGGCTCAACGGGGTCGCACGAACGCGGTCCACAGGTACCCCACTATGCCGGCTACAACGACGGTCGGAATGACGTGACGTCGGATCTTGTTTTCCACGGTCTCGATTGCGACATTTGTTTCCAGGGCCGCCAGCCTTGAACTCCCGGCCGCGATGGCGGCCAGTTCCGCGCGAAGCCGCATCACATCCGCCCGCAGTGCCTCTAATTGCGCATCTCGAGTCAGTCGGTAGCTTTGGAGCTTAGCGCTTTCCGACGTCGCTTGGTGGTCGTCACCTGTCACGTCGGTGAACTGTGGTGCTTCATCAACAATTTCATCGTGTATCTGATCCGTCATGGCTTGTGCCTCCTCTGGTTCACTTCAACCGAGAAGGATGGACCGTTGTTCCACGTTCACGGCGTCGAACCGCATCGAGCGTGCTCAATTTATCGAAACGGGAAGGGGTTTGTGTTTCGGCCGCGGAAGGTTCGAACGAAGCGCGCATCATTGGCGCCCCCGAACGAAGAACTCTCGGACGCTGGGTTGGCTCAGTTCTTTTTCTTAGTGCTCGCCGCGGCTTTTGTCGTAAGCCGAAAGTCGGCCATTTCTTGCACCGTCAAATAGTAAAGATGATCCGATGGCGTCTCCAAAGCGTGCAACCAGAGTCCGGCAGCAATTCCCATCGCATCGAGATGGCGCGCGACCCGGGCAGTGGCGGATTGGGCCGATGCCATTGCTTCCTCTGCTGTCGGTCGGTCATCGGTGCCACTGAATAGCTGGTGCACGCCAACCACCGCATCCGTTTCCGCAAAGCGCTCGACACCGCCCGAAAGGATAAGAGGGCAAGAGGACGCGCAAAGCGCTCTCGACGCCACCTTCGTATTCAGCCGCTTTTCTCGGATGAGTTTGGAGATCGCTAGAGCGTCGTCGACCGAGCCGCCCGGTGAATTGAGCGCAACGGTTCTGACGTATTCGCCGCGTTGTTCGATCTCTCGAGCAAATCGCAAAGCTGCCCCTAAGTCGATCGTACCTTCGGCAAGCATGGAGCCGCCGGGGCCAAGATTGAACGTCATAGCCTTCGTCAGGTCTTCGATCGGGCTTGCCGGGGTTGCCGTCGGCCTGTTTGGATCCATAGTTGTTCCCGCGGGCGGCAGGAAAGGCGGCGCGCGAGATGGGTCGGCTATTGGCGGCTGGCTCTTCGTTGCGATCTCATGAACGTCGATCAGAAGAAATATCGCCGTCAACGACAACAACGACATAAACGCGGCGCGCATCAAGGCGCCGTCCTCCAAGCGCTTCAGGCGGCCGATCGCTTCATCGATCTTCATTCGATCGATCCTTTGGTCGCGTTCGTGGATCGAGACTGGTGATATTGTTTTGCTCCTCTGGTCGTTTCTCCGGTTCCAATTCCGCAACGACTTCTGCGAGCTCGACCCCGTGTTTCGTCAAGGCGCGCTGAACTTCCAATGCCTGCAACAGCTCGGCTGCCGTAATGCGCTCCGCAAAGGGCATTCGCTCCTCCTGTTTGCGGATGGCGCCATGCACGACGGCGAGAATGAAGACCAAGACGCCCGGCAAAAGATCGATGGAAATGGCGCCGGCCCAGGCCGGGATAAAGTCGGCGGCATAGCGCAGCACCGCTTCGGCAGATGAGAGCGGCACGAACCGGCGTTCCGTCACCGGTGTGCGCGCGAGGATCTCGTCGGCAGCTTCGGAAAGCACCTTCGACTGGGCCGCAACGGACGCCCGCACGGTTGCCATGACCCTGTCCTGCCGATTGACTAGGTCTGCGTCGCCACCGTCGGCCACAGGGGCTATGAAGCCAAGCGAAAGGTCGTCGGCCGCGCGCCGGATCGAAGGGGCAATCGACGTCTGCCCGAGGGATGCGATAACACCTGTGAGCGCAACAACTTCCGAGGAGAACTGATCGGCGCGCGGCTCGATCGCGCCAGGTGCCGAGACCAGGGTGCGCATGGTCTCCAGCCGCTTTTGCCCTTGATTGAACAAGGTTGTCACCTGCTCGCGCGACGCGTTGATCCCGCTTTCGAGATCTTTCATCTGCGCTGACATCTGCGACAACAATTGTACGACGCTTCCTGACCCTGTCGTGCCGGTCAGAGCGCCCGATTGTTGTTCCGAAAGGGCAAGTTGCGCGAACCGTTCGGAAGCGCGCTGGATATCGGGCAGCAGGCTTTGGGCCGCCAGCGCGTTCTGGTGCGCCTGGTCAAGGTCGGCGGTATAGTCCTCGACGGTTTCTGCGAGATGCTGTTCGAGCGCTGCAGAACCGGCCAAGGCCGCGGCGTTCAGCCAACTCGACATGGCCATGATCATGGCCGCACCAAGCGCCATGACGCCGAGCATGGATGCGCGCCCCGTATGGGTGGTGATATGCGGGTAGAACCGGGCCATATAGGACCAGAATGCGTAGATGCCGACGGAGACGGAAGCCGAGTAGATGATCGCTGCAAAGAAAACCGCCGTCGGCGAGCCATCCAGGATGCTGCGCACGCCGAGATAGGTGTATACGCCCGAGGCGAGCGCAAGAACCGCCACCGCAAACCGCGTCATCGTCTCGACGGCAGCGACCCCGTCGTGCAAACGCTGGGATGCACCGGTCGCCATGGGCAAGTCTCCACGAGAGGAATGTATTCCTTAAATGAGACGCACGAACCGGGCGGAATAAAGGCCGGCATCCGGCGATGCGCTTGGGGATTTTGGGCAGTTGTGATCGCGGTTCACACTTACGCAAGGCTTGCGCAGGACGTCCCGTTACCCTTCACCATCGGCGCTTTCCGCATGGTTCCATCCGCTTTGCAGGTTGGCATCGACTTCGCATACCACGCCTTCAGGGCGATAGGTGATCTTGACCTTTCCGTTCAACTCGGCCGCCAAGAGCGTCTTGATGAGACGTGAACCAAAGCCGGTACGTGACGGCTCCTTGACCGCTGGACCGCCGGATTCCGACCAGCGCAAAGTCAGTCGCGCTGGCGCATCCTCATGAAGTGACCACGCGATCGAGACCCTTCCTTCAGCTGTCGAGAGGGCACCGTACTTGGCGGCATTTGTCGCCAGTTCATGGAGTGCAAGTGATACAGATATGACCACGCGTGGCGACAGATGGACCTTCGGCCCTGAAATTTCAAATCGCTCAGGCGGGAACGGGGCGAGCGACTGATCTATAACCGCGCGCAACTCGGCCTCTTCCCAGGTTCCCCGCATAAGGAGGTCGTGCGCTCGCGCCATCGAAACGATCCGCGCTTCAAACCCTTGCAGTTCAGATGGGTTAGTCACGCTGGCGCCCAGCGTTTGGCGAGCGATCGCAAGGACCGTTGCAAACAGGTTCTTCACGCGATGATTGAGCTCGCCGACGAGGACGGTTTGAAGGCGTTCAGTCTCCTTGCGAGCCGTTATGTCGTGAGCGAGCTTCGAGGCTCCAACAATGCTGCCATAAGCGTCATAGATCGGCGACACCGACAAGAGCACATCGACAGTTCGACCATCCTTGTGAAGTCTTTTGGTCTCATAGGGTTCGACCTTCAGGCCGGCGCTCACCTGGCGCAAGATCGCAGGCTCTTCGTCAATACGATCCTCCGGCACAAGCGTCATCACAGAGCGTCCGACAATCTCCTCTGCCAGGTATCCATAGAGTCGCTCGGCGCCTCCGTTCCAGCTCGTGACCTTCATCTTAAGATCGATGCCAAGAATTGCATCGTTGGACGAGGCGATGATAGCCGCGAGGCGCCGTTCGACTTCCTGTGCCCGCTTGCGTTCGGTGACGTCGACGATGACGGCGGCAGCCCGCTGAAAACCGCCCTGTTTATCGCGCAGCACGGAAACAGAGTTCGTTACCCATACGAGCCCTCCGTCCTTTCGCACGTAGCGCTTTTCCATTTCAAAGCTGTTGCCGTTCTGCGTCATTTCCTCAAACAGACGGGCGCTTTCCGCCATGTCTTCGGGAAACGTGATGTCGTGAATCCGCATCGTCAGCAGCTCGGCTTCGCTATAGCCGACGATGTCGCAGAAGCGACTGTTAACAAGGAGGAAGCGGCCTTCGAGGTCGGTTTGGGCGATGCCGGCAGCCGACTGCGAAAAGATCGCACGCAATTGCGCTTCACTCGCCTGCAAGGCGTTATCGGACCTCACGCGCTCGGTGGTTTCGTTGACGATGCAGAAAACGCCACGCACGGCTTTGCTCTCATCGCGCACGGGCGAATAGGAGATGTCGAAATAGACGGTTTCTGGATAACCATGTCGTTCGATGTAAAAAGGCCGGTCCTTCGCCACGACTGTTTCGCCACCGTCAAGAACGCGTCGAAGAAGTGGTTCGAGATCGCTCCAGAGCTCGCCCCAGTTCTCGTGTGCCGGGCGCCCTAGCGCGCGCGGATGCTTGTCCCCAATCGTCGGAGCATAGGCGTCGTTATAAAGAGCGATGAACTCTTTACCCCAGAACAAGACGATCTGGGCCTGGGCCGGCAACATGATGTTGACGGCGGCTTGGAGGCATGGCGGCCAGTCTTTGACAGGGCCAAGAGGACTGCCCTCCCAGTCATGTGCCTCGATCAAACGGGCCATCTGATTGGACGCAGCGGTGGTGTCGATGCTCTCCAGTTTCATATCTCCTCATAAGGGCGGCAAACATACTTCAACCCTTTGAGAAATCTGCGTCAATAGCGAATTGTTTGGGCGGGCGAGGTTGCAGCGCGAGGCTTTGGCATCGACGCTTCGTCGAGGCTACAAACTGGCGAAAAAGGCTACTCAGGCGCCCTGCGATCGAAGTGTCGGCCTGAACTAGAATTTGATAGATCCCTGGGCCAGGGACGCTCGTACCCTGGCGTGCACCGGCACCTCCAGGTAGCGCTGAATGAGATCAGGTGACGCCTTCTTGCCATGATGCTGCATCATCTCGGACAACAGGATTCGAACCCCATCGAACCGCTCATGTGCAACCGGATGGCCCGCAGCGATGACACCGCTTTTTATGACGCGACAGTAGAATCCGGGACGGCCGGCTGCCAGATATCTCTTCGCGAAGGCAGGGTCGCCCAGCCGCTCGCTCAAGATGCGGCACGGCATTCTCGGCGCCGTCGCCTCAAGGATGACGTTTCCGATTAAGAAACGGTCTCCCACCGCGACGCTCCGATTGTCCAGCCCGTCGATGCAGAGGTTTTCCCCAAACGCCCCGTGGCTGATGTCTTGGCCGAAGGCGTCTTCCCACCAAAGGCGGGTGATGTTGCCTTCCACACACACCGCCTGTTCGGGTCCGCCATGATGTTTGCGATTACAGATGGTATCACCTTCAAGCCCCTCGGGCCCTACCGCAACCTCGCTCATGACAGGATGTTTGTTGATGCCTGTCGGCGTCTTCTTGCCGAGGCGTACCTGAGGCTTTCCCACGCAAACAGCCAGCAGCCTCATTCTTCCCAATCCTTTTTGGTTTCGCGCTAAAGCAGCGCGACCATTGCAGCAACGGTTATGATCGCCAATGCCGCCAGAACAGTATCCAAAAGGATCGTACGGCTGATATTTCGATGCGCTCGAGACATGGCCTCACCTCATCATCTGGAGTCAATCTCACCGCAGTTTCGTGACCTGGCCTTCCGAAATAGCCTTGGTGAAAGCGTCCCTGGCCGTTTCCCACGGGTAAACGCCAAGCATTGCATCGGTGCATTTGTTGAGCGCTTCTGTATAGGCAACCCCGTGATGCACGGGCCAGCAGTCGCTCAGCAAATTCGCCGCTTGAGCGGGTGTCCAAACAATCTGAACCCCGTCAAGCGCAGGGAGCTGGATGATGACGCATTCGTTCCAGGTTTCTAACATCGACCCTTCCTTTGTGGTTGAGATAACGAGGGGCGGGTCCGATCGTTCCCAAATGTCGCCCGTGTGAACGTGGGCGATCGGGGTAGGCCCACGTGTTCGACGTTCGGAACTTGAATGGTCCTTGGGGGTTATAAGGAACAGGTGATGCGCCCGTCGCCCAACTGTGGGGTTGAACGCGCCGCCCTTGCCATCGGCGAGGAGAACATGTCGGATAACCGCCACTTCTTTTCCAGATTTGCCACGTCCGTTGCAGATCTTTCCGGCAAGCCGAGCACATTCGTGGCTGCCGTCGTCGTCGTTCTTCTGTGGGCCATTGCCGGCCCGTTTTTTGGCTTCAGTGACACGTGGGAACTCGTCATCAACACAGGCACGACGATCATTACCTTTCTGATGGTGTTCGTCCTCCAGAACTCTCAAAATCGCGATGGGAAGGCGATGCAGGCAAAGCTCGACGAGCTCATCCTGGCGTCGAAAGCCCGAAACGAGTACGTCGGCATCGAGAAGCTGGACGAACAAGAACTGAAATCCCTGATCAAGGCCCTCGACAAAGCGGCAGAGGGTTCGGGACAGAGCCTCCAAGACCAATCGGGCCCTGTTGCTGGCCGGACATAGTGGTCATTTGCCAGATCGGCGCGCCGCCTCCGCTTCATCCGCGTCTATGGCGAAGAGAAATTCTCCCCCTTCGCCTCGCACGCGAACGAGCCAGCCTGACGCGACCTCTCCGCTCTCCGTCAGGTCGCCCAAGAGATCTACCGCTGAGCGAAGCGCCTCTTCTCGCGCCGCTTTAAGACTCGGCATCCTCGACGGGGGAGTTTGTGTGCTGCCCTCGCCATCGCGGTACTCGTATATGTACATCTGATCCTCATTTCCGTCGCTGATCGCGGCAATGGAGATCTCGTCGAAATTGCCGTTGCTCTGCGCGTCGTAGTCGTTGAGCGCAGTCTTGTACCTCGCGGTCTCTATGAGGACATTTTTCGCCCGCTCAATCGCCTTCGGATCATCTTCCGGATGGACGATGTTTGCCAGGTCGACGATGACTGAGGCGCCATCTTTCCCATCGAAAACCACGCGGATAACAGTCTCTCCGCTCTGGGCGACTGCGCGTGCGACGTGAACGCCAACTACCTCCATGTCGAACAGCTCCTTCGGGTTTGACCGCGGCCACTCGGCCTTGCCTCCTGAACTCGACAAAGTGAGTTCAGATACATCAATCGCGATGGAGCCTCGTTGTTCCCAAGCGACGGGATGGTCGGCTTTGTTGCGACCGAAACGGAAGATCAAACAACGCTTCGATTGCGGAACACTCGACGGCGTGGACGGTTTGGGCAGGTCTCGCATCCAGCGAGAATTCAGGAAACGAAGGAGCCGATACATGCCCAATCAAGCTCGCGACCAAAACGGTCAAAAGTCAGCCGGAAGCGCAAAAGCCGGACAGTCTGCCAGACCCGCGGGAAAGTCGTCCAAGTCTTCGGAAGGTTCAAAAGGAAGCTTCAAGGACGATAAACAGAAGGCCGCGGAGGCCGGCCGAAAGGGCGGCAAGGCCTGAATGTTCAAGCGGGCACCGGGGCGCGTCAACTCTCAGTGTCCGCTTTGATTCAGCGGGTGCATGGCCACTCCCAGACAACCGAAAACCAGGGCCTGAGGAACGTTTTGAGTGCAGCGGAATTCCCTTATGAGGTCGCAGGCCGTGTCAAGCGGACACGATGGAGATGGAGAACATCAGGATTTTTCCGCTTTCTCCTTTTGGCCAACGAAAATGGCAGTCGAGCTCCCTACCCATCCGGCCTGCGACCGACGCTGTGAGGTGAGGAGCGGTCCCGCTCGCACTCGAAATGATCGAAGCATTCGTAACGATCCCGTCATCGGAATGACGAACGTGCGAAGCGTAAGATTTGTTCTCTAAGCGAGGGTTCAGCCACGCGCCGTGCCGCTTCACGATAGTCGAACCAGACGAGCTTTCGCTCGTCTTTCTCCGGAAAGTTTCTGACAAGGCGAGACACTTCAAGCGCGTGAATCTGCACTCTGCAGGAAATCCGGACGCCCGTGTCCAGGCGTTTTCGGTAGGCGTAGTGGCCAAGGGCAGTCCTTTGGCACGTTCCTTTTACCCCTGCCTCCTCAAAGGCCTCACGTGCTGCAACCTCGTAAGCGCGTTTTCCTTTCATGGGCCAACCTTTCGGAATGACCCAGCGGCCGGTGTCGCGGCTCGTTATCAGAAGGATTTCGAGAGTATGGCCGGGAAGATGCCTGTAGCACAATGCCGCGTACTGCAGTCGCGGCGGACGGCGAAGCATCAGCTGCACGTCGGCAAAAACCCTGTGCAGCAAGTCATGGCCTGAAATCTCCGTTGTTGCAGTTGAACGCGCCATTCGCCTCAGACGGGAACGGCGAGGCAGGCAGTTTGGTTCCGTATTCCGTAACCGCCCGCTGATGAGCGGGTCTCACAGCGAGCCCGTCGAGCCCGGCCGGAACCCCAGTCCGATCGACGAGTTTAGGAGGTAGTCGCCATATGAGGATTGTCCGATGACCGATCGCCTGACCATGCAAGATCCCCGAACGCAATATCCCGCACCGCCATTCGACCCACAGCCGCAATCGATGCCAGGTCTTGTTGGCAAGATGCATCCAAAGCCTGATCACGGCGAGCAGTCCTACAAAGGTGCCGGTCGCCTGAAAGGACGCAAGGCCCTGATCACCGGTGGCGACTCAGGGATCGGACGGGCTGCGGCGATAGCGTTTGCACGTGAGGGGGCTGATGTTGCCATTTCCTATCTCCCCGACGAGGAGCCGGATGCGAAAGAGGTTCTCGAACTGATCGAGAAGGAGGGACGAAAGACCCTGGCGCTTCCTGGCGACATAAAGGAGGAGAGCTGGTGTCGCGAGTTGGTCGCGCGCACGCTTTCGGAGTTTGGCGGCATCGATATCCTCGTGATCAATGCTGCTCGTCAACAGTTTCGAAAAGACGTATCGCTCGTGACGTCGCAGGATTTCGATGCCACGTTGAAGACCAATCTCTACGCGCTTCACTGGATCGCACAGGCAGCCGGACCGCACCTGCCGCCCGGCGCCTCCGTCATCACCACCGCTTCCATCCAGGCGTACCAGCCGTCCCCGATCCTCCTCGACTACGCCACGACCAAAGCCGGCATCGTCGCCTATACCAAGGCGCTGGCCAAGCAACTGATCGAAAAAGGTGTGCGGGCCAACGTCGTCGCTCCGGGCCCCTTCTGGACGGTCCTGCAGCCGAGCGGCGGTCAGCCGGACGAGAAGGTCGAAAATTTCGGTAAGGACAGCGACTTCGGCCGGCCCGGTCAACCGGTCGAGCTGGCGCCAATCTTCGTCTTTCTCGCATCGCAGGAAGCAAGCTTCATCAACGGCGAGGTTTACGGCGCCACAGGCGGAAAAGGCGTCGACTGATGCGAAAACGGCCGGCGCAGCTATGGAGGCGCCTACCGGTCCCTAACAGGATGTGAGGTCATGCCGATGACGAAAGACAAATTGTCGGTCTACAGGGACAAGCGCGATTTCCGCCAAACGCGCGAACCGAGCGGTGAACGAGGGGTCGCGTCGTCAAATCAGCGGCGCTTCGTCATCCAGAAGCACGACGCGAGCCGACTGCACTATGATCTGAGGCTTGAACTGGACGGCGTCTTCAAGTCGTGGGCGGTTGCCAAGGGACCCTCCCTCGATCCGCACGACAAGCGCCTCGCGATCGAGGTCGAGGATCACCCGCTAGACTATGGCGACTTTGAAGGAACGATCCCCAAAGGCCAATATGGCGGCGGAACGGTCATGCTGTGGGATCGAGGTCATTGGGAGTTCGAAGGGGATAAGAGCCCGGAAGAGGCCCTGAAGAACGGTGATTTCAAATTCTCGCTGGAAGGAAAGCGCCTGAAGGGCAGCTTCGTGCTCGTTCGGATGCGCAACGACCGCCACGGCGGTAGCCGGGCGAACTGGTTGCTGATCAAGCACCGTGACGATTTTTCGGTCAAGGGAAACGGCGCAAAATTACTGGAGGAGCACGCAACCTCGGTCGCTTCCGGCCGAAAGATGGATGAGATCGCCAACGGCAAAGGACGCAAACCGAGCGCCTTCATGATGGCCAATGCTGCGGTCGAGGCGGACGCCGTCTGGGACAGTCACCAAGAATTGGCGGCAGCCGAGCGCAAGAAGAAGCCGCGCGCGCGGGTCAAGACGCCGGCGAAAGGCGCTCTCCCCGAATTTATTGCACCTCAACTTTGCCAGACAGTCGAGCGCCCGCCGCCCGGCGACAAGTGGCTGCACGAGATCAAGTTCGATGGCTACCGCATCCAGCTGCGCGTCTCTAATGGCGTGGCGACGCTGAAAACGCGAAAGGGCCTTGATTGGACGGCCAAATACCCCGAGATCGCCAAGGCTGCGGCCGCCTTGCCCGAGTGCATCATCGACGGCGAAATCTGCGCGCTCGATGAGCACGGTGCACCGGACTTCTCCGCCCTCCAGGCGGCACTGTCCGAGGCAAAGACGGGCAACCTCGTCTATTTCGCCTTCGACGTACTATTCGATGGCAATGAGGATTTGCGAGGAGATCGACTGGTCGATCGGAAGCAACGCCTTAAGACATTGCTCGATGAAAAGGGGGAAAATCCTCGCCTTCGCTTTGTCGAGCATTTCGAGACAGGCGGCGATGCTGTGCTTCGCTCCGCCTGCAAGCTCTCCCTGGAGGGGATCGTATCGAAGCAGACGGACGCACCTTATCAGTCGGGGCGGGGAGAGACCTGGGTCAAATCCAAATGCCGGGCGGGCCACGAGGTGGTGATCGGCGGATACGCCAGGACCAACGGTCGCTTCCGGTCTCTGCTCGTCGGCGTCTACCGAGGAGATCATTTTGTGTATGTCGGTCGAGTTGGAACTGGATTTGGGGCAAGCAAGGTTTCGAACCTGCTTCCCAAGCTGAAGGAAAAGGAAGTCGCGCGATCCCATTTCACGGGCATCGGCGCACCGAAGGGCGGCAATGATGTCGTCTGGCTGAAACCGGACCTGGTTGCGGAAATTGAGTTCGCCGGGTGGACGGCCGACGGGCTTGTGCGGCAGGCTGCGTTCAAGGGTCTTCGTGAAGACAAGCCCGCTGGCGAAGTGGAGGCAGAAAGATCGGCTCCGCCTCAAAGTACGCATAGGCCCAGCCCAAAGCCGAAGGTGGCGTCGACCCGGAAAGGGCAGAAGACAGAAATCTTGGGCGTCCTCCTCTCCAGCCCGGACAAACCGCTTTGGCCGGACGCTGCAGATCGCCATCCCGTGACGAAGGAGGACCTTGCTCGATACTACGAGGCGGTTGGTTCCTGGCTTATTCCTCATGTTAGAGGCAGGCCCTGCTCCATCATCCGAGCCCCGGACGGAATAGCCGGGGAGACGTTCTTCCAGCGCCACGCGATGCCCGGAACCTCGAACCTTCTCGAGCTTATCGAAGTTTTTGGTGACAAGAAGCCGTACCTTCAGATCGATCGCGTTGAAGGATTGATCGCGGTAGCACAGATTGGCGGCCTTGAACTTCATCCCTGGAACTGTGAACCCGGCCATCCCGAAGTTCCCGGGCGCCTGGTCTTCGATCTGGACCCCGGACCCGATGTGCCATTTTCCGCGGTCGTTTCGGCGGCAAGGGAAATGCGCGACCGGCTGCATGATTTCGGGCTTGTCGGGTTCTGCAAGACGACGGGAGGCAAGGGGCTTCACGTCGTGACGCCACTTTCGGTTCGTAATCGCAAGTCGCTGACTTGGGCTGAGGCAAAAGGCTTTGCGCACGACGTCTGCGAGCAGATGGCTATGGACAGTCCGGACCTTTACCTGATCAAGATGTCGAAAAGCCTGCGGAAAGGTCGCATCTTTCTCGACTATCTACGCAACGACCGCATGGCGACAGCCGTTGCGCCATTGTCGCCGCGCGCAAGAGCAGGCGCCACGGTTTCGATGCCGTTGAACTGGCCGCAGGTGAAGGCAGACCTCGACCCGACGCGTTTTACCGTCCGTACGGTGCCGGCGCTCATTGAAAAGAGCACTGCTTGGGAAGATTACGGCGACAGCGAGCGGTCGCTGGAACAGGCAATCCAGAGACTCGTAAAGGCGCGGGCAGCCGCGTGATTCCCGTGATGAAATCCGAAGACGATATCAAGACCAAGAACTTGGAGAATGCGCCGATCGGTGCATCGACCGACCTTCCACATGATCGGGTCACCGTCGAACGATTTCGCGAGACATTTCCGCGTGCGCGCTGGAGTGACCGCCTGAAGGCCTGGTTCGTGCCGGGTCGGACTGCCGAGCGCCGCATCAACCGCTGGCTTGCAAAGATGGAGGCGGAGCAGGACCATTTTGCCGACGACAAGGGGCGCGACTCCTTTGCGTTTGAGCCGATCGAAAGCCCATATCTTGAGGCCGGACCTTTGGCCCTGGAGATCCGCACGCCCTATTCCAAATCCGTCGTCAACGACATCCGCGAAATACCGTTTGCGCGATGGGACCCCGATCGCCGTCTTTGGACGGTCCCCTATCGTGCTCTTTCTGAACTTCGGCAACGCTGGCGAGCGATCGAATCTGCAGCCAAACGCAGCGAGCCGGAGGCAAGGAAAGAGCGGATGGAGGCGCTCAAAGGGACGAGGGAGGAGAAAGCATCAAAGGCGCGCGCCAGCGAAAGAAGACGCAAGCGGTATCCCATCCCCGTGGATGATCTGCCGCCGTTCGAAAGCGCGATCTCGACCCATTGGGGAGTGGTTTTCTTCAATGGCTCGGATGGCGAATTTGCGGATGCGAAGACGATCAACGCCTTCTATTTTCCAACCAAGGACGCTGAGGGTTACATTTGGGCAACGTGGAGCCCGGGGTCGCTCGAGGAACTGATCGCGACGTGGCCCGCGAAGGCGCCGCCCATGGCGGCCGGACTCAAGCGGGGCTGGTGGTTTCCGACGATCGAGGAATTGCGCGTCGCGCGTCGGGCGGCTCGCTCGAAACTCAACGCCAACAAGCGCAGAAGCGAAAAGAGCAGCGCCGGTGGATAGCCGGCAAGTGGCACTTGAGCGGTTCCACCAGTTGCGGCCGATCACTCCGCGCGAGTTGGTCGGGCTCTGGCGCGGCAAATGTATTGCAACCGGGCACCCGTTCGACGGCGTGCTCGAGAACCTTGGCTGGTTCGGCAAACGCTTTGGTTCGGATCTGAGGGCGGATGCCTTGCTCTTTTGTGCGGGGCCAGGAAGGCTGAGGGCGATCGATCCAAAGTGGGTGCCGCTTGGGCTCGCCCTTCGGTGTCATCGATTTGGTCGCACGCGGATTGCCCGGCAGCTGTTTTGGCGGCTCCAGCGCGCCTTTCAAGCCAAAGGCCCTGTGGCATCGCTTAAGACTCTGACTTTGGATGGTGTGGCCAGTGCAGCCATGGTCTATGACGATCAGCCGATCATCGACCATTTTCGCAAGATCGATGAAAACAGGATCATGGGATTAATGATCATACGCGATGACGAAAGGGTCTACGCCTTCGAGCTGACGCGCATAAACTGACAGGGCGAGTGTTCGTACCGCTGGTCTCCGGTGCCCGGGCCGAAGCCCATACAGTCATTTGCGCCCACGCTTTTCGGCCGCGACCGATTTCTTGAGAGCGTCCATGATGCTGATGACATTGCTCGGTTCCGATGGCGCGCCCGAGATTCCGGCCTTTGACTTTGCTGGCTTCTTCAAGCCCTTCTTCTTGGCGGCGATGATATCCGCCAAACGCTCCTGAACCGGATCGGCGACCATCTGAGGGCTCCAGTCCTTCGTCAGCTTTTTGATTAGGCGCTGCACGAGTGGCATCATGTCCGGATCGGCTTTCTCGTCATTCGCCGCCGTCAAATACAGATCTTCGTTGCGAACCTCGTCGCCATATCGCAACGTCCAAAGCACGATGCCCTTGCCACGGGGTTCAAGCATGACGGCGCGCTCACGACGCGAAATGACCAGCCGCGAAATTCCGACCATCTTCTGGGCCTCCATCGCATCGCGGATCACCGAAAAGGCCTCCTCTCCAACCGGTTCATTGGGAGAGAGGTAGTATGGAGTCTCAAGCCAGATCCACTCGATGCTGTCACGCGGCGTGAAGGTCGAGATATCGATGGTTTTGGTCGTGTCGAGTGCGACGTTCTCCAGTTCCTCGTCCTCGAGAATGACGTAGTCGTCTTCACCGCGCTGATATCCCTTGACCTCGTCTTCCTCTTTGACGTCCTTTCCGGTTATTGCGTCAACGAACTGGCTGACGACGCGGTTCTCGGTCTTCCGATTGAGTGTGTGAAACCGGATCTTCTCGTTGTCTGTCGTGGCAGGCATCATCTGAACAGGGCAGGTTACGAGCGAGAGTTTCAGATAGCCTTTCCAGTAGGGGCGAACGGCCATGGGTCAGCCTCCTCTTCAACTCGCGCGGCGCGACGGGTCGGCCCGCTTGCCCGTTGCAGACGCCTTTGTTGGCTTGCGCTTGGAGGCGCCGGTATTCGCGTTGGCTGCCTTGCGCTTGGACTTCGGCTTGGCCGAGGATAGATCAGCGCTTTCGCGCAGCGCCTTCAGCAAGTCACCCGGTTTGGATGCAACAGGCGTCTTCTTCTTTGGAAGCGAGCGGCCCTCGCTTTTCGCCGTCACCAGTTCGGCAACGGCTGCCTCGTAGCGATCGTCGAAAGCGCTGGGGTCAAAGCTGCCCTTTTTGGTGCGAATGATGTGCTCAGCGAGTTCAAGCATTTCTCCCTCGATCTTGAGGTCGGGAAGCTCTTCGAACGCCTCGATCGAGGACCGGACCTCATAGTCGAAATTCAAGGTCGCAGCGATCAGGCCTTTTCCGTGGGGGCGGATAAGCACAGTGCGCATACGGCGAAAGAGAACTGTCCTGGCGATTGCGGCAACCTTTGCCTTCTCCATGCCGTCGCGAAGCAGCGCAAAGGTCTCGCCACCCATCTTGTCCGGCGCCAGGTAGTAGGGCTTGTCGAGATAGATCGCATCGATCTGCGCGCAGGGGACAAAGGCTTCGATGTTGAGGGTTTTGTCACTCTCCGGGACTACTGCAGCAACGACCTCGGGTTCAAGCACGACGTAGCGCCCACCCTCGACCTCGTAGCCCTTCACCTGGTCGTCCGCCTCGACGACATCTCCGGTCTCACTGTCCACGAACTCACGCTTTACCCGATTGCCCGTTTTTCGATTGAGCGTATGAAAACTGACGCGTTCTGACGAAGAGGCTGCCGTATAAAGGGCGACCGGGCAGGTCACCTCGCCGAACTTGATGTAGCCTTTCCAGTTGGCTCTTGGAGAAACCATGACGACCTCCTGACCTGGTCTTGTTCTTCAACACGGTCGGCTGGCAAACGTTCCATGTCAGGTGCGATGAAGCGCGCTCGGCACTCGGCGTGTTCGTCGGCGTGCAAAGTTAATTCGGCCCCGAGCGGGGCCGAATTTCAGTCAGGCGATTGCTTAGCGCAGGCTTTGCAGGCGAATACGCTCCTTCTCCACCTCGTCGGCCGTATAGGGATTGAGCGTTTCATCGAAGCGTGTCCAACCCTGTTCGCCATAGGAGGCGCGGCGTTGGTCGGGGTCGACCCAGCTGCCCCGGCGCAGAATGGCTTCCGCATCCACGTAGAGGGCGTTATCGACGCGGGCGGTGACGACGGCGCCGCCGCGGCGCACACCTTCGGCATAGACATGGGCATGTTCTTCCGGGACACCCGATTCCGTCATCGCGCCGATGATACCGCCGGCGGCACCACCCGCGACTGCCCCTGCAGCTGCACCTGCTGCCGTGGCGGCGAGCCAACCGGCAGCCACCACGGGTCCGACACCCGGAATGGCCATGACGCCGAGGCCCGTCAACAGCCCGCCGACGCCACCGATCGCCGCGCCAACACCCGCGCCCGTACCTGCACCCTCAGCGGCGTTGCTTTCGTTTGCGGTCCCATAGCGGTCGCCAACGTTATTGGAAACGATGCTGATATCGTCCGATGGCACGCCTAGATCTTCAAGAGCACTGACTGCCGCGCGGGCGTCGGAATAATTGTCGAATAGTCCGGTAACGGTTTTCATAAGGGATCTCCTTGAGCGCGTTAGTTGGCAACGATGCTGCCCTGGTAGTCGAGTGCGACTGCGACCGACTTCCCGTCCTTCATTGCAGTGGCGCGCCAGACGCCCGTCTCGTCGAGCTTCAGGCCGGTGACCTCGCTATAGCCGGCCTTCCCAAGGCGATCCTTGGCCTGCTCTTCGGTAAAGCTATTGGAGCCGGCAACCGGCGCGGTGGGGTTGGTCGTATCGGGCGTGGCGACGGCGGGTGTGTCGCCATCCGTGCTCGCGGGGGGCGTCGCCGTCTGTGAGAGCGCAACAATTGTCGAACCGCCGAGGAATGCCGCGGCGAGCAAAAGCTTCTTCATCGTCCATATCCTTGTTCTCAGCCCATCTCAGGCACTGATCAAACTCAGCTAATATTCTTTTGTTCCTGAGACTTGTCGTTTCAAGCGCTCGCCGAAATCTCTTGCTGCGGGGGCAGATGGAATAGGTGCGGAACCACCTGAAGTCCGGACCGTTTCATGTGTATGAGAGACGCAGTTGGAAACCATCAGCGCAAGCTCGTTGCAGTTCTGCGCGCTTCAGCAAGGCTGCATTTTCCGGATCACGATGCGGCAGATGCCGAAGTCGAGCGAGTGCTGCTTTTGGCCATCAGTGAGGCTGAAGCGGGGCGCCACCGAGTCGACCGAAAACGGTGGCTTCTTCGCATGATGGATGTGCCCTCGTAGCCACCGACCCATTCGATCCATGCAATGACAACGGCGGCTTCTCTGCCCGGAAAGAGAAGGACACGTTCCTATTAACGCTTCGATCACGCCGAGTGAACACGCGCAAGGAAACGAGCAAGCAGTTCGACGACCTCGTCAAGATGGGTTTCGAGCAGCCAATGCCCTCCCTGAAGCAAGTGAAGCTCGGCATGCGGCAGATCCCGAAGATAGGCTCGCGCTGACGTTTCCGGCATGTAATGGTCGTTCGGTCCCCATACGATCACAGTTGGGGGCCGGTAGGTGCGAAGGTACTTGCGATGCTCAGGGAACCAGAGCCTGTTTTCCTTCAGCCCGGCGATCAGATTGATCGCGATCTCCTTGCGTCGCGGCGTGACAAGCGACCAGTGTAGCTGCCACAAATCCGGTGGGATAGCATTGGCGAGCTCCGTTGGAAGATCGTTCAGAAATTCTTCGCGGAACCCCTCTTCGCTCACAGAACTCGCCAATTGTCGCTTCATCTCGGCTGGAGGCAATGACCAAAGCGCCTCGATATCCGCATACTTTGGTCCGAGCGCGTCTTCATAGGGAATGTCGCCGTTCTGGATGATCAGCCCCAAGATGCGCTCAGGGTTTCGAATGGCCAATCTTGCTCCGATCGGCGAACCGAAATCGTGCAGGAAAAGGACAAACTGGTCGACGTTCATCAGGTCGACAAAAGCTTCGAGCCACGCGGCGTAGCCATCAAAGCTGTAGTCGAAATCCTCAGGGGTCGCGCTGTAGCCGGAGCCCGGGAAATCGGGCGCAAGTAGCCTCCAACGGTCAGCAAGACGGGGCATAAGATTGCGAAACTCATAGGACGAGCAGGGATAGCCGTGCGGCAGCAGGACCACAGGTGCATCGGATCGCCCAGCCTCGCGGACAAATGTATCGACGCCGGCGACTGCGACATGGCGATGCCGAACCAGGTTTTCCATCGATAGTCCTCGCGCTCGTTTGCCCGTGCCGGTGGCAGTGAAGGAGGCGAAACGATGGAACGCAAGCATCGGTTCCCGGGACGACACGTCTTTGTCGTCGCAAGCTAATGCGGATGACGCCGTTCGGACCGACAGGTTCCTAATCGAGAAACTTGACGACGACTCCAGGCTTGACCATCCCGGCGAGTTCCTCGGCGTCCCAGTTTGTCAGCCTTACGCATCCGTGCGATCCGGATTTATCGATGAGGGATGGCTCCGGCGTACCGTGAATACCGTAGGTCGGCTTTGTCAGATCGATCCAGACAGTTCCAACCGGGTTGTTGGGACCGCCGGGCAAGGTCATGATTTTCTTGTTGCCACCCTGCCGAAAGTTGATCTTGGGGTTGTAGGTGTATGGCGGCATGCGAGCGGCGCCTTTGACCTTTTGCGTGCCGGAAGGGGAAGGTGTTTCCTCGCTTCCGATGGTCGCTGGATAGGCTGCAACGAGTGTGTCGTCATCGGCAAATGCAAGCAGCTGCCGGGTTCGCTTGTGCGCCTCGATGCGCTTGACCAAGCCCTGCTTGGGGCTGCCCGGGTTTGCGACGAAGATCGTTTCGCCAGGCTCAAACCTTGCCTGCGAATTGAGCTCTGACAGAAGATCGGCATCCATATGAAAGCGCTCTGCGAGCTTTTCGGTGATGCTTGTGTAACCGAGCTGACCCATCTTGGCCTGCTCTGCGAAGTCTTTAGGGATTGAAGAGACCAGATCTTCCACGTCCCCTTTGGAAATCACATAGGGCTCTATCGCCGGCCGCTGGTCGGAAAGCCGGTCAGCTACCCCTTGATCAAGCCTTCCGTCTACAGGCAAATCCTGCATTGCCTCGAAGGCCGAAATCGCTTTGCCGACGTTTTCGCCGTCAAACCCGTCGATAACACCCGGCGATGCGCCCGCGCGATCGAGAAGCACCTGCAGGCGGACAATCGCGGGGTCTGGGTGTCGCGCGGCATCTCGATCGGGTGCTTCCGCCGGCATGGTCGATCGGTCTGCTGCCGCCGGCACAATCACGGCATTATTGATGTCATCTGGCTTGATCGCTTGAGCCTGTGCTTGAGAAAGGAAGAGTAGAAGAGAAGCAGAAGCAACACCGTTCCTTCGCATCCAGTTGCTCATTTTCGTCTCCTACATCCTTATCGATCCCATTCGGCTGTCGGACCGCGACGACGCCGGGACGTGACTTGAGACGTGCTCGGGCTCGAGCCATCGACACCCGACCAGCGTGGATAGGAGGTGTGCGAACTTCGTCCGGGTTGGGCGTTCGTTTCTCGTCGGGCAATTCGTCTGGATCGGGTTCTTCGATCGGTGGCGGTTCCCAGCTTGGTTTCGGCGTTGGAGGTTCCTTGTCGTCTGGTTTGGGCGCGCTCGAATTCATCTGGCGAGCCTCCTTTCTCGTTCTAATGCCAAACTCGCGCTCGACCGGTTGGTTCCAGGTTCAAGCGGTCCTCGGGCAACCAAACACGGTTCTGATTGTTCGAACCGGATCCCAATCGATGCCGGAGGAGGAAGCTGATGACCCAGGCCGAGACAACGCGCGACCATGACAAGATCAGACGTTGGGTGGAGGCGCGCAAAGGTCGTCCTTCCAGGGCCAAGGGCGCTTCAGACGGTGGCATTCTGCGAATTGATTTCGGCGAGAGAGATGCGCATCTGGAGCCGATATCGTGGGTCGAGTTTTTCCAGATATTCGACCACAACAGGCTGTCGTTTCTCTACCAGGAAAAGGTCGCCGACGGGGGCTTGAGCCGATTTAACAAGTTTGTGGATCGGACCTAGGTCTACCAAGGGCGTAGTTTTTCGGATCAGCCACGCTCTTAGGGTTGAACCTGCGGCGCCTGCTCGACGCGGTCTATGGCAACGGGTTGTTCGTGGGTGCGGTCTGTCAATTCGATCGCTCCCCAGCCAAGAAGTACCAACGCCAGGCTTGCAGCCAACACCATAAAGACACGCGTCCCCATACCCGCCTGGCGGGTTTCCCTCGCAGAGAAAGTTGTCCTTCTGGCATCGTGCGTTGCAGATTGCGGGTCGCCGCGTTCGTCTAGTTTTTCGGCCATCGGATCCACTCGATTTTGAACCAAGGAAACATCCCTCGCGCAGACATCGACGCTTTAGGGAAAGGACGAAAAACGGGCGGCAATTGATATGGTTCCGAACGACGCCGTTCGTCTCCTCTGGGCGAGGCTGTATCTCTTGCCAGTTCCGGCAACGCGGCAACAGCTTTTGCTCGCCACAGCCCAAGTTTTGAAAGGTCCGTCGCCAGTGGTCGTAGAGCTTGGTCCATTGCGGAACAAACCGCCTTCCACAAGGGTTGGTGAAGGAGCCACAAAAGAAAGCAGGATAGCCCAAGGACAAGTTCGGTGACCGACACTGATTACAATCTTCAGGCCTGGCATTTCCCGGCTCCCCTCTCATCCGTCGAGGAATGTCGATGGGCGCGAGAGGTTGCCGCCCACGCCCATGCCGGCCAACGCGACAAGGCAGGTGAGCCGTATTTCAACCACTGTCAGCGGGTTGCAGATGCGGTGGTCGGCGAAAAGGCGAAATCCGTGGCATTCCTCCACGATGTCGTTGAGCAGTCTGCGGGCTGGTCGGAAAATCGACTGAGGGAGGTTGGATTCTCGGCTGAGGTCGTAACCGCGATCGAACTGCTTACGCTCAGGCCGGGCGACACAAAAGATATGCTGGTGATCCGCGCAGCCTCGAACCCGCTCAGCCTTGTGGTGAAGCGAGCGGATCTGAATGACAATCTGGCTCAACTGAAAAGCGCGGGCAAAAGCGGCGATGAATATCTACGCTGGCTTAATCTTTTGGCCGAAGCCTCAAGCGTTCTGCCCAGTGCGTCCCCGAAGGCAACGTCTCGGTCTCCTGAGGGCGGAAAAAAGCTCAGCCGGCCCCCTCAAGCAGATGTTCAGGGCACGCGCGATTTCACCGCCGTCGATGGCCCCCGCATGAGCGGCGCCGCTCGCGTCGTCCTGACAATTTTGTGGATCCTGTTTGCAGGCGCATGCGCGACAGGTGTCTGGATCCTGGTTTCCTGATCGTTGAGGTTGCCTGCCGCACGACGTGTTCGAGGAACCTTCCGGTTTTGCCTTCGTTAAGGCAAGGAATCCAGTTCCGAAAGGGTCCGCCACGCCCCGCTTTACCGTGATCAAACGAACCGGCCAAAGTGCGGCGCGCACGTCGCCGTTGCTGGTCCTGCTCATTTCGGCGGGATGCGGCGGTATGCAATCGACACTTGATCCCGCGGGAATAGAAGCTGGTCTAGTCAGAACTTTGTTCCTCGTCATGGCCATTGCGGGCGGTTTGATATGGTTCGGGGTCATGGCGACGCTGTTTGCCGCGATGCTTCGCGTAAGGCGAAGTAGCGAGCAAACAGCCGGGCGGTTCATCCTGTGGGGCGGCGCTGTCTTTCCAGCAGTGATGCTTTTTGCCCTTCTGACCTATGCACTGTGGCTGATGCCCACACTCAGGCCTGTGGCGGCGGCAGGCGATGCTGCGGATCTGCGCATCGAGGTCACCGGCCGGCAATATTGGTGGCAGGTGGTCTATCATCACCGCGGCGTTCAGATCGCAGCGGCAAATGAGGTGCGCTTGCCAGTCGGCCGACGCGTTGAATTCTCGCTGAAGAGCGACGACGTGATCCATTCCTTCTGGATACCCTCACTCGGGGGAAAGATGGACATGATCCCCGGTCGCGAAAATCGCCTGTCGCTGATCGCCGAAAAGACCGGGGTTTTTCGCGGCGCTTGCGCCGAGTTTTGCGGGACGTCCCATGCATTCATGGCTCTTACGGCAGTGGCCATGGAACCAGATGCCTTCGATGCATGGCTTGTCGCCGAGGCAGAAGCCTCAATTGACGTTGAAGGGGACGGCAGCGAGCTCTTCCTTCGCCATGGCTGCGGCGCTTGTCACCGCGTTGCAGGCACGGATGCTGTCGGCGCCGTTGGTCCCGACCTTTCGCACCTCGGATCGAGGCGAATGCTGGCGGCCGGGATCATCGCCAACACCGAGGACAACATTGCAGGCTTCATCGCAAACCCGGCTGCGATCAAGCCCGGCGCAGCGATGCCGGCCTTCGCGATGTTGCCGCCGCAAGATATCCGCGCAATCGCCGCCTGGCTGAAGGGGCTCAGATGACTGCGCCGGGCGCCCGCACGAGTGAAGAGGAGCGCGCCGCGCAAACCGAGCGCCTGCGCAAAGTCTGGGAAAATCCTGGTGGCTGGCGCTACTGGACAAGCGTCAACAACACGCAGGTAGGCCTGTGGTATGCGTCGACCGCCTTCATCTTCCTGCTCTTTGCAGGCGTCCTTGGCCTGATCATCCGCGCGCAGCTCGCCGTACCCGGAAACGACCTGATTTCGGCAGATTTCTACAACCAGGTCTTCACGCTGCACGGGACCGTGATGATGTTCCTGTTTGCCGTGCCGATCTTCGAGGCGGTTGCGATCTTTCTTTTGCCACCGATGTTGGGCGCGCGCGAATTGCCGTTTCCGCGGCTTGGCGCCTTCGGGTTCTGGAGCTTTCTACTCGGTGGCATCTTTGTGTGCGGCTCGATTTTCTTTAATGCAGCACCGTCCTCCGGCTGGTTCATGTATCCGCCGCTTGCGACAGACGAAAAGCTCTCCGGCATAGGCGCCGACATCTGGTTGCTGGGACTTTCCTTCATCGAAGTCGCGTCGATCGCAGCGGCCGTCGAACTGATCGTCGGCATCATGAAGTGCCGCGCGCCCGGCATGCGCATCAACCTGATGCCGCTCTTTGCCTGGTACCTGCTGATCGTCGCCGGCATGATCCTGTTTGCATTTCCGCCGCTGATTGCAGGCGACATCCTCTTCGAGATGCAGCGCATGTTCGATTGGCCGTTCTTCGACCCGGCGCGCGGCGGCGATCCCTTGCTGTGGCAGCACCTTTTCTGGATCTTCGGCCATCCTGAGGTCTACATCATCTTCCTGCCGGCGATCGCCCTGATGGCGATGATTGTCCCGACCTTCTCGCGACGTCCCATCGTTGGTTATTCCTGGATCGTGCTCGCCGCGGTCGGCACAGGGTTCCTCTCCTTCGGCTTGTGGGTCCACCACATGTTTGCGACCGGACTGCCGCAGATTTCTCTCGCATTCTTCTCGGCCGCCTCCGAAGCGGTGGCGATCCCGACGGCCGTCCAGATCTTCGTCTTCATCGCCACCATGCTTGCCGGTCGCGTCATCCTGTCGACCCCCATGCTGTTCGGGGCGGGTGGCATCGCGATTTTCGTCATCGGCGGCCTGACAGGGGTCATGGTTGCGATTGCACCCTTCGACTGGCAGGCGCACGACACCTACTTCGTCGTTGCGCATCTGCATTACGTCCTGGTCGGAGGCATGCTGTTCCCGGTCGTCGCCGGGATCTACTACTATTACCCTCTGGTCGATGCGAAGCGCCTCTCCGATCGGCTTGGGCGAACAGCCTTCTGGCTAATGTTCGTCGGCTTCAACGTCACCTTCTTCCCGATGCATCTGACTGGACTTCTCGGCATGCCGCGGCGGGTGTTCACCTATCCCGGCGATCTTGGTTGGAATGTCCTGAACCTCATCTCCTCCGTCGGCGCCGTCGTCTTTGCCCTCGGCGTGCTGACTGTCGTGTGGGATGTCCTGCGCCCCAAGCACCGGGAGCCTCGCGGGGAGCAAAATCCGTGGAATGCCGGAACGCTTGAATGGATCAGCGAGCCCGAGGAAAACTGGGGCGTGCGCTCCGTTCCCTTCGTTTCGAGCCGATATCCGCTTTGGGATCAGCCCACGCTCGCGAACGAAATCAGCGAGGGACGCTGGTATCTTCCTGACGCAGAGGAGGGGCGGCGGGAGGGGCTGGTAACCTCCGTGCTCGATGCGCGGCCCGAACAGGTCTTGCGCGTTGGCGGCACCTCGAAGGTCACGATCGTCTCGGCCTTCTCGCTCGGCGGCGTGTTCATCGCCTTGACCTTCAAGTGGTGGATCGCCGGCGCAATTGCGGCCCTGATCTGCTTTTCTGCGATCGTCTACTGGCTCTGGACAGGGACGAACGAAATTCCCGAGAAGCCGGAAAAAGACGCCGGCATCGGGCTTTCCTTGCCGCTCTACACGTCCGGCCCCTCGTCGGTCGGCTGGTGGGCCATGTTCATCACGATGGTCGGCGACAGCACAGCCTTTGCAAGCCTGATCTTCGGCTACTTTTTCTATTGGACGATACACGACGATTTCACCGCGGGCTCGGCCGGTCCCGGGACGACATGGCCGCTCATCGCGGCAGCGCTTTTCCTCGGTGCCTGGCTTGCGACACTGGCAGCGAGATATTTTAACGCGCATGCATCGGTCGCATTGGCGCGCGCGAACCTGGTGCTCGCGTTCACCCTGACCATCATCGGATCGGTCACCGGCGTTCTGGGCCCCCGGTTGCATCAGATGGACCCAACCGCGCATGTTTATCCGGCCATCGTCTGGGTGCTGGTCTGCTGGACACTCGCTCACGCTGCGGTGGGCGCCGTCATGCTTGCCTATTGTTTAGCGCGAAGCCTCGCCGGACGCCTTACGAAAACCCACGACATGGATCTGCGTAACGTCGCACTCTACTGGCATTTCCTGGCGATCACCGCCGTCATCAGCTTTTGCGTGATCGGTCTTTTCCCGGAGGCTCTTTGATGCGCCTGCTGCCAAAGGAAATCGAAACGTTCTGGACGCTTCTGACAGCGCCTGTGATCTGGGCGATGCATTTCCTCGCCTGTTATGTCGGTGCAGCGATTTTTTGCGCGAAGCCTCAGCTGTTTGGAGGGAACTTTGCTTCGTTGCGGCTGGCAATCGCCATCGTCACCGTGCTCGCACTTTCTTCAATCACGCTCTCGGCCTTCCTTGCCTGGCGCCAGTGGGGGTTCGGCGCCCATGACCCACCCCATGACGATCCTACGCGCCACGACCGCCTGTTGTTTCAGGGCTTCGCGACCTTGCTGCTTTCCGGCTTGAGCTTTGTCGCCGTTGTCATGACGGCCTTGCCGGCGCTCTTCGTTTCGGGGTGCTTGCGATGAGGGCGGTCTGGCTTGTGCTGGCTTTGCTCCTTCTGGCCGGGATCTGGCTTGGCCCGCTGTTGAGCGCGTGGCGCAGTTCGGTGACGGCCCATATGCTGGCGCACATGGGCGTGGTCGCCATCGCAGCACCGCTGATCGCTCTTGGCTTTTCTGCCCGTCTTGCACGTTACAAGGGTGCGACCCTCGTCCGGTTGCCGATCCTTGCATCGCTCGCCGAGCTTGTCGTCGTCTGGGGTTGGCATGCGCCGGCTGCCCGTCGACTGGCGGAGAGCTCGCTCTTTGGCACCGTCTTCGAGCAGGCGAGTTTTTTAGGCGCCGGGGTGTTTCTCTGGTCCGCCTGTCTTGCCGCAGGAAGCACAAGCAACGCGCCACAAAGAGCGGCAGGCGCGTTCGGCCTGCTGTTGACCACGATCCACATGACGCTGCTCGGCGCCCTCCTGTCGCTCAGCCCGCGGCCGCTCTATCAGTTCGGCGAGATAACCTGCTTCGGAATGACGCTCACAGCCGCGCAAGATCAGCAACTTGGCGCAGTCGTCATGCTGCTTGTGGGCGCCGGCGCCTATCTCGCCGGTGGCGTCGTGTTGCTTTCGGGTCTCGTTGATGATCCCGGCCGGCGGAGGACTGTATGATGCACCTTCGATGGAAACATCTGGCCATCGGGCTCGCGGTCCTGCCGATCGTCGTTCTCCTTTCGACCTGGATCGGCTTTTTCAATGTCGGCGCATCCACCGGCCACTGGAGGATCACCGAGTGGTTCCTGCATTTCGCGATGCGCTCGGCGGTTCGTACCTACGCGCTCGCCGTTGATGCACCGAAGCCATTGCCCCAAGATGGCATCCAACCGGCGGCCGGCCATTTTGCGCGGGGCTGCGCTATCTGCCATGGCGCGCCCGGTGAGCCGCGCTCGTCCGCATCCCTTGCGATGCTGCCCCAGCCGCCCGATCTCTCCCGCGTCGTCGGGGAATGGGAGGACGCCGAACTGTTCCGCATCGTCAAGCATGGCGTTCGCTTCACCGGCATGCCGGCATGGCCGACCCAGGCTCGGGACGACGAGGTCTGGAACATGGTGGCGTTTCTGCGCAAGCTTCCGACCCTGGATGGCGCCGCCTACCGCGCCTTGGCCTATCGCGAGAAGCCCGCACCACCGATGCATGCGTCCCGATTTGATGAGGCCCTGGCCGAGTGTGCCCGTTGTCACGGCGCCGATGGGATGGGCCACAGCCCGCTTACGCCAGTTCTTGCAGGACAGAAGGAAGCCTATCTGCTTGCAAGCCTCGACGACTATCTTGAGGAACAAAGACCAAGCGGCATGATGCAGCTCCCTGTGCAAGCGACAGACCGCGCGCTCCTGCCCGCCCTTGCCAGGCATTTCTCATCCCTGCCGCGGTCGAAGGTGCCACGGACGGTGAAAGACGAACGGGTGCAAGAGGGCGGTGAGATTGCGCGGCTGGGCGATCCAACGCGCCAAGTGGCGGCGTGCCTGGGCTGTCACGAAAATGCGGGACGAAACCCAGTTTACCCGCTGCTCGATGGTCAGCCCCAGGCTTACCTCGCCCGGCAATTGCTGCTGTTTCGCGAAGGCTCGCGGTCGGGGACGCCGTTCAGCCATTTGATGGTGAGTGCAGCTGAGCGCTTGTCTGACGCCGATATCGAGCGTGTCTCGGCATATTTTTCGAGTTTGCCCCACAAGGATTGAAACACCTTCGTCGCGAAATCGTTGGGCTCGGTCACGTGAGGATCTGGTCATGAAAAAACTGCTGGTCGCCATTCTCGTTCTCGCTGGTCTCGCCATCGTGGCTGGTGGTGGATTGGTCGTTTTCTCCCGGCCCGAGGCGACGGTACCGATCGAACAGACCTATGGGCCGAACCCGGTTCTCGTCGAGCCGATAACCGAATGGATGCCGTCCGTGAACGTCGCCGAAGCAACACCGTGGCCTGAGGGAACAACGCCGACAGCAGCAGAGGGGCTTGTCGTCAAGGAGTATGCCGGAGGCCTCGAACATCCGCGTTGGCTGCATGTGCTGCCCAACGGCGATGTCCTTGTGGCGGAAAGCAATGCGCCTCCGAAGCCCGACGAAGGCTTTTCAATCCGGGCCTTCTTCATGGGGCTTTTCCAGGCGCGAGCCGGCGCAGAGACAAAGAGCGCCAATCGCATATCGCTGCTGCGCGATACGGATGGCGACGGCATTGCGGACACGAAAACAGTCTTCCTGCGGAGGCTCAACTCGCCTTTCGGCATGACCCTGCTCAACGGCAAACTCTATGTTGCCAATGCCGACGCGATCGTGGCGGTTCCTTATGCGGAAGGCGCCACGGAGATTACGGCTGCGCCTGAAAAGATCGTCGACCTGCCGTCGGGTCGCAACCATCACTGGACGAAGGACGTCATCGCGAGTCGCGATGGAACAAAGCTCTATGCCACTGTCGGCTCCAATTCGAACATTGGCGAGAACGGCATGGAGGAGGAGAAAGGGCGAGCCGCCGTCCATGAGATCGATCTTTCCAGCCGCGAGATGCGCCAATTCGCATCCGGACTTCGCAATCCCAACGGGCTTTCCTGGCAGCCCGACAGCGGCCAGCTGTGGGTCGTCGTCAACGAGCGCGACGAGATCGGGCCGGACCTCGTGCCTGACTACATGACGTCGGTGCAGGATGGAGCGTTTTATGGCTGGCCCTATAGCTGGTACGGCCAACATGTCGACGAGCGCGTGAAGCCAAACGACAAGCTTGTCGCGGTCGCCGTCAAGCCGGATTATGCGCTCGGACCCCACACCGCTTCGCTCGGTTTGACCTTCAACACCGGCGATCTGTTCGGCGCCCAGATGAAAAACGGCGCCTTTGTCGGTCAGCACGGCTCATGGAACCGCATTCCGCGCAGCGGCTACAAAGTCATTTTCGTGCCTTTTACCGACGGCAAACCATCGGGCCCGCCGAGCGATATCTTGACGGGCTTCCTGAGCGCGGACGGCAAGGCTTTGGGGCGGCCGGTCGGCGTTGCCATTGCCCGGGACGGCGCTTTGCTTGTTGCCGACGACGTCGGCAACAAGGTGTGGCATGTCGCACCTATGAAGTAAGGCGGTCCGGCCGCGCGCTGGTTCAGGCAAGCTGTCGGATCGTCGGCTCGCGGTCGAAAAAGCGCTTCGCAGCCGCCGTCGGAAAACTGCCGTCGAAGGGGACCACGCCTGCATCGACGCCGATGCTTTCCAGCAACAGCAGCCCTTCCTCGCTATATCCGATGGCTTTGAGATGACCGAAAGCGTCCATCACCCACTGGATTGCTGCGGCCTCACGCCTAAGGCTTTCGGCGCCTTCGTTCGAAACGAGAACGGCCACGGCACGCGGGCATCGAGTAAGTTGATATATTAGCAAAGCCGTACCGGAATTGCCGAAAACGACCTTCCTTGCGGGGAGCATTGTTCGTATCTGAGTGCACGGGCTTGGCTCACGGAATTCTTCTTCCCCGCGTTCAGAGAGCCATCTGGGTGCGAGCCTTGCCCCGCCTTCCCCGGCGGGGCTTTCTTTTCAATCTTTACGGCTGGCCATTGTCGGGACGCGAAGGCTTTCACCTCATCGGCAGCGCCAGGATGAGC
Source organism: Ensifer sp. (assembly GCF_035999135.1). Classification (GTDB taxonomy): domain Bacteria; phylum Pseudomonadota; class Alphaproteobacteria; order Rhizobiales; family Rhizobiaceae; genus Ensifer. The sequence goes on along the minus strand of NZ_DASYGZ010000185.1, from coordinate 11,574 downwards.
AGTCGAAGCCTGATCGAACATAAGGTGGAAAGCATGAGAAAGCTGGTTGCAGGAAAGCTTCACGGGATCCACGTGACGGAGGCGAACCTCAACTATCATGGGTCGATCACGCTTGACCCTGATCATTGCGAGGAAGCCGGCATCTTGCCGATGGAGTTCGTCGAGATCTGGAACAAGAACTCAGGCGCCCGCATCTCCACCTACGTCATCCTCGGTGAGCGCGGTTCAAGATGCTGCATCCTCAATGGTGCGGCCGCACGGACCTGCCAGACCGGCGACCAGATCATCATCTGCAACTCGGTCTATCTCGACGAAAGCCGGCTCACCTCGTTGAAGCCGAAGATCCTGACCTTCGACGAGAACAACCATGTTCGCGATCGCCTGAGCTACTCTGTCCGGGTCGATGCATCAGGCAAATACACCTTCGAAATACTCGACGAAGGTAAGACGGCATTGCCGATACCGCTCATGGTGTCCGGGAGCTGATTACGCGCGGAGGCCGCAGCGTCTGCTGCCGTTGGCGCGACCGGCCTTTCGTTTTCCTCAAAGTGCAAAGGCGAACTGCGGCGCAATTTCGGGTTTGGCGCTCTCGAGCGACGACAGGGTCACGCCCAGCAACCGGATACCTTTTTGAGCAGGAAAGAGCGGCGACAACAGCATCGTCACGATCGCAGCAAGCTCGGCGGCGCTTGCGATCGGGGCGGCGGTTGTCTTGCTCCGGGTGATCTGCGTGAAATCCGCCCACTTCACCTTGAGGGTCGCGGTTTTGGCGCCAATGCCGTTTGCCTCGCAGTACCGCCAGACCTTTTCGATCAGCGGTTCGAGGCCAGTCCGGGCGGTTTCGAAATCATGGACGTCTACCGAGAAGGTGTCCTCCGCACCGATCGATTTGCGTACCCGGTCGGCCTTCACCTGGCGCTCGTCGACACCGCGGGCGATCCAGTAAAAGTAAGGCCCCGATTTTCCGAAGTGCTGCTGCAGGAAGGCGGCGTCATGTGCCCGCAGATCAGCGCCCGTCTCGATGCCGAGCTTGTGCATGCGCTCGGCGGTCGCAGGTCCCACGCCATGAAACTTCTTGACGGGCAAAGCCTCCACGAAGCCGGGACCGTTCTTCGGGGTGATGACGAAGAGGCCGTCCGGCTTCCTCTGGTCCGACGCCATCTTGGCGAGGAACTTGTTGTAGGAAACGCCGGCCGAGGCCGTCAGTCCGGTCTGCGCCTTGATTTTCGCGCGGATCTCCTGAGCAATCTCGGTTGCAAGCTCCATTCCCTTGAGGTTTTCCGTGACGTCGAGATAGGCCTCGTCAAGTGAGAGCGGTTCGATGAGGGGCGTATACTCGGCAAAGATCGCATGGATCTGCGCAGACACCGCGCGATAGGCATCGAAGCGCGGCGCCACGAAAATCAGCTCGGGGCATTTCCGCTTGGCCGTGACGGACGGCATGGCCGAATGGACGCCGTACTTGCGCGCCTCATAGCTTGCGGCGGCGACCACACCGCGCGCCTCGCCGAAGCCGACCGCAATCGGAAGCCCGCGAAGCTCGGGATTGTCCCGCTGCTCCACCGATGCGTAGAAGGCATCCATGTCGACATGGATGATCTTTCGTGGGCGCTCAGAGCGTTCCATCACCGCTCACTCGACCTTAGGCTGGTCATAGAAGCAGGTCTTCTTCGGGCAGGGCAGCCGGTGGCTCGACGACAACAAGCATGTTGCCGGGAAGCGGCCGCTGCAGGTGCTTTACCTCATCCCAAGGACGGCTGAGCCAGAGGTCGACCTCTTCCGGCGTCGTGAGGATGACCGGCATGGCCTTGTCATGGATTGGAGCGACGATCGCGTTGGGAGATGTGGTGAGGAAGCCGAAGAGCTCATATTCGAGTTCGCCATCGCGAACACGCCTCACACCCTTCCAGGGCGTCCAGAAGCCCGCGAAGAACATCAGCGGGCGATCCTTGGTTCCGGCAAACCAGGCATTCGGGATCTTCCCGCCAGGAACCTTAGACGCCGGATCCGGCTCGGCAAAGGAAGTAAAGGGCACGACGCAGCGGCTGGTCGGACCGAGCCAACGTCGCCAGTGTGGCGAGGCGACGTTGCGGATGTTCGTGACGCCAGGATCGTAGTTTTTAATGAAGGCCGGCGGCGAGGGCATGCCCCAGGTGATGCGCGCGATCTCGCGCTCTCCGTCTTCACCCACGCGAACAACCGGCGCCTGATAACCCGGATAGACGTCGTAGGAAGGCTGGTTCCACCCGGCTTTGTCACGGAAGGCTTTGGTGAAGGCAATCACGGCATCGCGTGTCGTCGTGATATTGTAGAGATTGCACAAGGTTCCAGTCTCCCGTTTTCACTCTTGCCCCGTATCAGCGACCGCTAGCCTCTGTCGTTGTTCTTGGTAAGCGCGCCGGTCGATCCCGTCTTCGCGCAATCACATGCTTCCACGCGTCAGGATCACAATCAACAGATCCGCTTCTGAACTCCGTTGACTCGGAACTCAAATAGGAACAAATAGGGAACATATCAACAGGAAGCACTAATGCAAAGCCCTAAGGAGTGGTTCTTTCCAAAATGCCACGTCCGATCGCTGACAATGCCGTCGTCTCTGAACTTCGCGAGCGCATCCAGCGCCTCGAAGGTGCAAGCGGTCGTGGGCAACAGGTCCTGCCCTTCGGTGTTTCTGAGATCGATCGGCGTTTGCCAGGTGGGGGGCTCGCGCTCGGTTCGCTGCACGAGGTTGCGGGTGGCGGCAACGGCGCCATTGACGGCGCTGCGGCGGCGCTCTTTTCGGCGGGAATCGCAGGTCGCACGAAGGGCAAGGTGCTCTGGTGCGTGACGCGACCAGACCTCTTCGCGCCGGCCCTTGCCCAAGTGGGACTGGCACCCAGCCGCGTCATCTATGTGGAGGCCGGCGACGAAAAAGCGCTTCTCTCCTGCATGGAGGAGGGCCTTCGTCATGGTGGGCTCGGAGCCGTCGTCGGCGAGCTTGCCCGGCTTCCGATGAATGCCTCGCGCCGCCTGCAGCTTGCGGCCGAAGGCTCGGGCACGATCGCGCTCGTGATCCGCCGCTGGCGGCGCCAGGCCGAGGCGTCAGATTTTGGGCAGCCGACGGCATCGGTCACGCGCTGGCGGGTGTCCGTCCTTCCGTCCGCCCCCTTGCCAGTTCCAGGCGTAGGCCGCGCGCGTTGGCTGGTAGAACTCATCCGCTGCCGCGCCGGCGAAAGCGCAGATTTCGAAGTGGAGGCCCCAGATGCCAAGGGTCGTATCGCTCTTCCTTCCGAGCTGGCCCACGGATCGTCTGAGGCGCAAACTCGGCGCCGCAGCGCCGCCGGCTGAGACGCCTCTTGTCCTCGTTGGCCGCACACAGCGCCGGCGCGTGGTGCTCTCGGTGAACGCCGCGGCGATCGCCGCCGGTTTGAGGCCCGGCATGGCGGCCACGAAGGCCCAGGCGCTAGTGGCTCGCCTCGTAGTCATGGACGCCGATCCAATTGCTGACATGCAGGCGCTTGAACGCTTGGCGCTCTGGGCGCTGCAGCGTTACGCGCCGATCGTTGCGGCCGACCCGCCCGATGGCCTGGTGATCGACACATCAGGCGCCGATCACCTCCATGGCGGCGAAGAGCTGATGCTCTCGGGCATGGTCAACCGGTTCTTCGGATCCGGTATCGAGGCCCGGGCGGCTGTCGCCGATACCTGGGGGGCGGCCCATGCCAGCGCCCGGTTTTGCACGCGGCCGACGCACGTCGTTGCGCCGGGAAAGCAACGGGATTTGATCGGAAGGCTGCCGATTTCAGCCCTTCGTCTCGATCCCGCAATCGTCCATGGCCTGCGCGTGCTTGGTTTCAACACGATCGGCGAGGTGGAGGGCGTGCCGCGAGCGCCGCTTGCGCTTAGATTTGGGCCCGAGCTTGGCCGCCGGCTCGACCAGGCCCTGGGAAAGGTTGCCGAGCCGATCGATCCGGTTCGCACGGCTGAACTTATCGAAGTCCGCCGATCGTTCGGTGAGCCGATTGCTGCTGCCGAGACGATCGCGCGCTACGCCGCCAAGCTTGTGGGTGCGCTCTGTCGGGTATTGGAAGAAAAGGGCCTTGGCGCGCCACGCGTCGATCTTCTCTTCCACCGGGTCGACAACACCTACCAGGCGATCCGCGCAGGCACCGCAACACCTGTGCGTGACGCCAGGCGTCTGACGCGGCTGATCACCGATCGCATCGAGACGATCGACCCCGGCTTCGGCATCGAAATCATGTCCCTGACGGCAACCCATACCGAGCCGCTTGTCGCAAGCCAGGTCATCTCCTCGCTGGTCGAGGAACCGGAAGCCGATGTTTCCGGCCTAATCGACATTCTGGGAAACCGTATCGGCGCCCGCCGGCTCTACCGCTTAGCGCCGGTTGCGAGCGACGTGCCCGAGCGCTCAATTGTTCGCATCGCTCCGATGGCGCCAGACCAGGGCCTTGCCTGGCCCGGTCATTGGCCACGGCCGGTACGCTTGCTTCCCCATCCCGAACCCATCGAGACGATGGCGCTGCTTCCCGATCATCCGCCGGTCAGTTTCACCTGGCGCGGCGTGCGCCGGCGGGTGAAGCGCGCCGACGGGCCCGAACGCGTCTTTGGCGAATGGTGGAAACGCGATGCGGAGCTCGTCGCCGTGCGCGACTATTTCCAGGTCGAAGATGACGCCGGCGAGCGCTACTGGATTTTTCGCGCGGGCGACGGCGAACACAGCGAGACCGGCAGTCACCAATGGTTTCTGCACGGGATATTCGGATGACGACCCCGGGCTATGCCGAACTGCAGGTGACCTCGCATTTTTCCTTCCTGCGCGGCGCGTCATCCTGCGAGGAGCTCTTTCAACGTGCCGCGGAGCTTGGGCTCGAGGCGCTGGCGATTGTCGACCGCAACAGCCTCGCCGGCATCGTGCGTGCGCACCAGGCGGCAAAGGACGTCGGGGTACGGTTGGTCGTCGGCTGCCGCCTCGATCTTGAACACGATCTCTCCATTCTGGTCTATCCGACAGACCGGCCCTCGTATGCGCGCCTTTGCCGGCTGCTGTCGCTCGGCAAGAAGCGCGGCGGCAAGGCGAAATGCCGTCTCGACTGGTCCGATCTGGTTGCGTATGGCGAGGGCCTGATCGCGGTCCTCTTACCGGAAGCGGCGGATGAGGACTGCGCTCTCAATCTTCGGCGCCTGAGGCAATCCTTCGGCGATCGCGCCTACCTGGCGCTGACGCTCCGCCGCCGGCCGAACGACCAGCTGCGGCTTCACCAGCTCTCCAACCTGGCAGCTTCGATCGGCATTCCGACGGTCGTCACCAACGACGTGCTGTTTCATGTGCCGGAGCGGCGAATACTCCAAGACGTTGTCACCTGCATTCGCCACAACATCACGATCGACGAGGCAGGCTTCCGCCGCGAGCGGCACGCGGACCGCTACCTGAAGCCGCCTGAGGAAATGGCGCGTCTCTTTGCCCGCTACCCGGAAGCCCTTGGGCGCACCATCGAGATCATGGCCCGGTGCCGTTTCTCGCTCGACGAGCTCGCTTACCAGTATCCCGAGGAGCGCTCAAACCCGGAGCTGACGGCACAGGAGACGCTGGCGCAACTGACCTGGGAGGGGGCTACCTGGCGCTATCCCGAGGGCTTGCCGACCAAGGTCAGAAAGAACCTCGAGCACGAGCTGCGGCTGATCGAGAAGCTGCAATATGCGCCCTACTTCCTGACGGTGAATGCGATCGTCCGCTTCGCGCGCTCGAAGGACATTTTATGCCAGGGCAGGGGATCGGCTGCGAATTCTTCCGTCTGCTATGTGCTTGGCATCACCTCGATCGACCCCGAGATCAACGACCTTCTCTTCGAGCGCTTTGTCTCCGAGGAGCGGCGCGAGCCGCCGGATATCGACGTCGACTTCGAGCACGAGCGCCGCGAGATCGTCATGCAATGGGTGTTCGAGACCTACGGCCGTGATCATGCCGCCCTTTGTTCGACCGTCATTCGCTACCGCTCCAAGGGCGCCATTCGCGACGTCGGCAAGGCGCTCGGGCTGCCCGAGGACATGACGAAGATGCTCTCGTCGCAAGTGTGGGGCTGGGGCGAGGACATCGGCGAAAAACACGCCGAAGAGCTCAATCTCAATCTGTCCGATCGGCGCCTGCGCCTGACGCTCGATCTCGCGCGTCAGCTGATGGGTGCGCCGCGTCACCTGTCCCAGCATCCGGGCGGTTTTGTTCTGACCAATGACCGCCTCGACGAGCTCGTCCCGATCGAACCTGCGGCCATGGCCGATCGGCAGGTGATCGAATGGGACAAGGACGACATCGATATCCTTAAGTTCATGAAGGTTGATTGCCTGGCGCTCGGCATGCTCTCCTGCATGAAGCGCGGCTTTGATCTGCTCGTCGAGCACAAGGGCATCAATCTCGATCTCGCGAGCATTCCGGCGGAGGATCCACGCACCTATGCGATGATCCGGCGCGCCGACACGCTCGGCACCTTCCAGATCGAAAGCCGAGCCCAGATGTCGATGTTGCCGCGGGTCAAGCCGCGCACCTTCTATGATCTCGTCATCGAGGTGGCGATCGTTCGCCCCGGGCCGATCCAGGGCGACATGGTGCATCCCTATCTCAGGCGCCGCGAGGGCAAGGAGGCGGTGGTCTATCCGAAGCCTGAGTTGGAGCAGGTGCTTGGCAAGACGCTCGGCGTGCCGCTCTTCCAGGAGCAGGCAATGCGGGTCGCAATCGAATGCGCCGGCTTCACGCCTGGAGAGGCCGATCAGCTTCGCCGCGCCATGGCGACGTTCAAGCACACTGGCGGCGTTTCTAAGTTCGGCGAGAAGCTTGTTCGGGGAATGGTCGCAAACGGCTACGAGCCGGACTTTGCGATCAAGACCTTCAAGCAGCTCGAAGGTTTCGGCAGCTATGGCTTTCCTGAAAGCCATGCGGCGTCATTTGCGCTGATTGCCTATGCTTCCTCCTGGCTCAAATGCTGGCATCCGGACGTCTTCTGTGCGGCGCTTCTGAATGCTCAGCCGATGGGGTTTTACGCCCCGGCCCAGATCGTGCGCAACGCGCGCGATCATGGGGTTCAGGTTCGCCCGGTCTGTGTGAATTCAAGCCGCTGGGATTGCACTCTGGAGCCGACTGACGACGACCGCCGTTTTGCTGTGCGTCTCGGAATGCGCATGGTCCGGGGGCTCGCCAACGGGCACGCCGCGGCGATCGTCGCGGCGCGGGCAGGTCAGCCCTTCGCGTCCGTCGACGATCTCTGGCGGCGCGCTGGCGTGCCAGCGGCTTCTCTTGTGGTCCTTGCTGAAGCCGATGCCTTCCAGCCCTCTCTGAGGCTTGCCCGGCGCGAGGCGCTCTGGGCGATCAAGGCGCTGCGCGATGAGCCGCTGCCGCTCTTTGCCGCGGCCTCTGAGCGTGAAAGCCGGACCATCGCGGAACTGGATGAGCCGCCGGTGGCGCTGAGGCCCATGACGTCGGGTGGCGAGGTGGTCGAGGACTATGGCCATGTCGGACTGACACTGCGTGAGCACCCCCTCTCGTTCCTGCGCTCGGATCTGACGAAACGCCGCATCGTCAGCTGCCGCGAGGCGATGCAGACGCGCGATGGAAAATGGCTCGAAGCCGCAGGTCTGGTGCTCGTGCGCCAGCGGCCAGGTTCGGCCAAGGGCGTGATGTTCATCACCATCGAGGACGAAACAGGCATCGCCAATCTCGTCGTCTGGGCAAAGACCTTCGAGACGTTTCGCCGCGTGGTGCTCGGCGCCGGCATGCTCGGTGTCTATGGCCGCATTCAGCGGGAAGGCGAGGTTGTGCACCTGGTCGCCCATCGCCTGACTGACCTATCCGGCGAACTTGCAAGCGTGGGCGATCGGGACGCCGGTTTTCCGCTTCCGCATGGAAGAGGCGACGAGTTTCATCATGGGGCACCGGCGCCCGATCCGCGCGGGCTGCCGAAAGGGCCGCGGCCGCGCGACATCGTCGATCCCTATCTGCATCTCGATCAGATCAAGGTGAAGACGCGAGATTTTCGGTGAACACAACTGAGTTTATGAGCCTTAACCGGACGAAAACAATTTACGCTTCGCGCAAGTTTCTCCAGATTTTCTGAATGGTTCATATACAATCTGAAGCCTTGCACCCAAGAGAAGAGGGAAAAATCTTCTCTTTTCTTCAGGCAGGACTTCGTCGACTATATCGCGCATCTGTGCAGCTTTGCAGGGAGCGCGGGTGGACGAGCTTCAGAAGGTCGATATGGGATGCCAATTTGTGATGGCCATCTGGTCCGCCTGGGAGCTGACCGTCGCCCACAAAGAGCTCTCGTTCTTGTCCAAAGAAATCAATCAGCGAATGGTCATCTATGCCGCGCGACACAATATTAAAAACGAGCCGCTTACAATCAGCAAACTAGAAGCTTATGTTTTCGACGAATTCAATATCTCAGATAAGACAGCAAAAGAGTATGTGAAGACGTGTATCGAAGGCAAGGCTTTGTTACTTGAAATCGACGCGCGGGACAAAAGAAAAAAGAATATCGTTGTGGCTGACGAGCTGATGGAAAGATTAATACGTTACTTTTCCCAGTTGGCCGCTATAAGCCAAGTGCACTCCGCGCATGTTGCTCCACCCGAATCTGTTGAGCAAGAATTCCTGGGAGAGCTGAGGCCCGCGTTGAGAAGTCAAGGAGAGGTAGAGCAATGAGCTCGGATAAATCCTTTTTGACTTTGGTTTCAAGTGATGGCCAAAACGTCTTGCCGGGCGACAATGAGGATACCTCAAATCGTGCTGAAGCTGCGGCGTTGTTCGATACTGTCAGCGCTCGCCTGCGTGAGAGGGTGGGGATTGATGTCTTTACCAGTTGGTTTTCGCGCATAAAGCTGCATTCGTTTTCTAATCACGTTATTACGCTTTCCGTTCCTACCGCCTTCCTAAAGTCGTGGATCAATAATCGCTATCTTGATCTCATCACCTCCATTGTTCAGGAAATCGATCCGACAATAGCGAAGGCGGAATTGATCGTCCGCAGTGCCAGTCGGAGGGCCACGGGCGCCGGCGTGGCTAGTTCGGGCGACGAACAGTTCCGGGCCGCCGTCCGTCCAACAGATCAGCCGGAACTAGGCGACCGGGCGCGCCCGCTATTCGGGTCGCCGTTGGATTCGCGTTACACGTTCGATACCTTTGTGAAGGGCCATTCCAATAGGGATGCATGCGATGCGGCTAGGACTATAGCCGAGGGTGGTGTTGGAGCTGAGCGTTTCAATCCTCTTTTCATTCATGCTTCGGTAGGATTGGGCAAAACACATCTCCTTCAGGCGATCGCAAACTTGGCCATTCACTCACGCGCGCAACGAGTGGTCTATCTGACAGCCGAATACTTCATGTGGCGTTTTGCGACTGCAATTCGGGACCGCGATTCATTGCCACTTGTTGATGCTACGCGTGGGATTGACCTGTTGCTTGTCGACGACATGCAGTTTCTCCAGGGCAAATTAATACAGCGCGAGTTTTGCCACCTGCTGAACATGCTCCTCGATTCAGCAAAGCAAGTGGTCGTCTCTGCCGACCGGGGCCCTTGGGAGCTGGAATCGCTTGAGTCGGGCGTGCGCTCACGGTTACAGTCAGGCGTTGCTGTCGAGATTGATGCGCCGGATTATGAAATGCGCTTTGAAATCCTCAAGCGCCGCCTCGCTTTGGCGCAGCAAGAAGATCGCACTGTCGACCTCCCGCTCGAACTTCTGAAGCATGTTGCTCGCATTGTAACTGGGAGTGGTCGCGAGCTCGAAGGCGCCTTCAACCAGCTGCTCTTTCGTCGCTCCTTCGACCCGGACCTTACGATTGAGCGCGTTGACGAATTGTTGGCCCACATCGTTTCGACCGATCAGCGTAGTCGCGTCCGCATTGAAGATATCCAACGAGTTGTCGCGAGGCACTATAACGTTTCGCGGCAGGATCTGCTTTCGAATCGACGTGCAAACGTGATCATCAAGCCACGCCAGATTGCGATGTATTTGTCGAAAATGCTCACGCCGCGTTCCCTCCCTGAGATCGGCCGTCGGTTTGGTGGCCGTGACCACACCACGGTGTTGCATGCGGTTCGCAAGATAGACGAATTGATAGTCTCTGACGACAGGCTCTACCACGAAGTGGAGCTTTTGAAACGGATAATATCGGAAACCTAGCCCAAAAAGGAAGAATTAAAGTGAGTGAGTTACGATTACGTAGCACGAGATGGCTTTTTTCGATTCAGGAAGAAATTACCTCCTTTTTTTACAGGAGATCTTTCCTCTAATATTCTGTTTTAGATAACTGTATATTTCCTCCGTGTTAGGAGGTGTTGTCATGAGTAGTAAAGATAATCTTTTTGGTCGCGCATTAGTTGTGATACTCGTAATAGCTAACGTCTGCACCGTAGCATCGTTCGCACTGGCAGTATATTTGAATTTTTTCCAATGATGTGGCGGTCGACCTCTAGGAGTTGCACGTTGATCCACATGCCGATCACAGAGATCATATTCGGAATTTTGACGTCGCGGCACCGTTGCTTCTGGTTAGCCGCCTTCTGCTTTACGCATAATCTCGTACGGGTCGGCGCCGAGCGCGCGGCTTACTTTCACGAACTCGGCAGCGTCTAAACGCCGCTCCCCAAGCTCAAATTTGGAGATGAAAGTCTGCCGTTGCCCAAGACGCTGCCCTAACTCGACCTGAGTTAGGTTCGCCGCTTTGCGGGCTGCGATGAGACCGTCGATCATTCGACCGTAAACAATTGCATGGAACGAAGACAAAATAGTGCGCCAGTTTGAGAAAACTGACGCCTTCAATAAAACCGATTTTCGGATACCCCAAAATAGGGTATTTATGGTTGCGTGCGAGCTGGGCCACTCGCGTTCTCGTGGGCCGAAAATCGAGGCATGAACATGGAACTCCGCCAACTCTCATTCTTCGTTGCGGTTGCCGAGGAGCTGCACTTCAATCGCGCGGCCGCGCGGATGTGCATCGCCCAGCCGGCATTGAGCGCGCACATCCAGGCGCTGGAGAAGGAGCTCGGTGTTCGGTTGCTTGAGCGCTCGACGCGCCGGGTCGAGCTGACGCGGGCAGGGGAGGTGTTCTACGATCGGGCAGTCCGGATCATTGGCGATGTCGGGCTCTCGATGGATGTTGCGCGGTCTGCTGCCGGCAAGGCGGCGCGGACAATCAAGATCGGAACCGTCTATCCGGCCACCATCGGTGTGCTGCCGGCGTTTCTTTCGCGCATCGGCCGGAAGTTTCCGGATGTGGCTCTGCATGTGACGAGTGGCTCGACCAGCGATATCATCCGGTCCATCGAGAACGGCCAGATCAATCTCGGCTTCATCCGCCCGGTCGAAAACATCGGATCCTTGCGCTTCTTCTCGATCGCGCATGAGCGCTATCTGCTGGCTGTCGAAAAGACAAGCCCGCTGGCGCTTCGAAGCGAGATCGACATCGAGGATCTGAGGGGAGAGAAGATCATCGCCTTTTCCCGCCAGAACCTCTCATACTCGGAGCGCTATTTTTTCGAGATGTTCGAGACCCATGGGTTGACCGGCAACATTGCTTATAGCTGC
>NZ_DASYGZ010000183.1:0-21025 GCF_035999135.1 Ensifer sp. | reverse complement strand
CGCCGGAAAACGCACTTCGTCCGGCGCCTCGAAATCGAGCCGCGACAGCTTGGCGAAATCGAGCCGCTCGATCGGCAGGTTGCAGCGGCTCGGATAGGCGAGCGCATAACCGATGGCCGTGCGCATGTCCGGGCAGCCGAGTTGGGCCAGCACCGAGCCGTCGGTATAGCCGACCATCGAGTGGATCACCGACTGCGGATGCACGATCACCTCGACCTGTTCGGGCCGAAGCGCAAACAGGTGTTTCGCCTCGATCATCTCCAGAGCCTTGTTGAACATCGAGGCGCTGTCGATGGAGATTTTAAGGCCCATCGACCAGTTCGGATGGGCGCGCGCCACGTCGGCCGTCACGTGACGCATCTCTTCGAGCGACTTGGTGCGGAACGGGCCACCGGAGGCGGTCAGGATGATGCGCTCGACCGCGTGGCGTTGATGTTCCTCCAGCACCTGGAAGATGGCATTGTGCTCGCTGTCAACCGGCAGCAGCCGGCCGCCGCCGGTCTTCACCGCATCGATGAACAGGCTGCCGGCGGAAACCAGGCACTCCTTGTTGGCAAGCGCGATGTCGGCGCCACGACGGGCGGCAGCAAGCGTCGGCGCGAGGCCGGCATTGCCGACGATCGCCGCCATCACCCAGTCGGCGTCGCGCGCGGCGGCCTCGATCAGGCCGTTCCTGCCGGCGGCGACTTCTATGCCGGTGCCGGCAAGAGCCGCCTTCAGGTTTTCGTACTGGCTTTCATTGGCCGTCACGGCAAGTTCGGCGCCTGCCTTCACCGCCTGCTCGGCGAGCAGCGGAATGTTGCCGTTGCCGGTGACGGCAACGACGTCGAAGCGATCGCAGCCGCCCAGGCGCTCGATGACGTCGAGCGTGTTGGTACCGATCGAGCCGGTCGAGCCAAGGATCGTCAGTCGGCGTTTCGCACTGTCGCGGGATGCCATGCCAATACCCATATCGTTTTTTCCGGATGCGATGCGCAGGCAGCGGCTTTCGTCGCGGGCGGAGCGCACGATCTTGGTGAGATCGTTCCGGGTTTTTTATGTTGTGCGCTAGGCTCTACAGGCGAAATCGGCCGGCAACAAGGGCACGGTCTTCAATCCGTCTCGTCCGCGGGCTAAGAATCGGATCTGTTTGAGTCGAAGCCCCGAGGAGTTCGCGATGCTGAAAACCATTGCCGCCGTTTCCTGCGCCTGCGTCACGATCGAGATGGCCTCGATGCAACCGGTTGCAGCGGAAAACGTGCCGAAACAACTCGTCGGCACCTGGCTCGCCGAAGACATCGGCGGGGGCGGGGTGATCGACAATCTGCAGTCGACGCTCGAAATCCGTGAGGACGGGACCTATGGCGGCATGGCCGGCTGCAACCATTTCACCGGCACCTTCAGTCTTTCCGGATCCAAGATCACCTTTGGTCCCGCCGCCTCCACGCGCAAGATGTGCGTGCCCGCGGTGATGAACCAGGAGCAGAAGTTCCTCCAGGCGCTCAGCCGTGAACTGGCATGGAGCATCGAGGGCTCGAAGCTCGTGCTTGGTAAGGCAGGCGGTGGCCTTGCGGTGAAACTGGCGTCGATGACCACGGCATCCGAAGGCAGCGACGTGACGATCCGCGTCCCGGGGGCCGACAGCGTGGACCGGCAGACGGTCCGCTACGACTGCGGCGGCAAGGCTGTGGAGGCGGAGTATATCAATGCCGGCCCGGTCTCGCTGGTGACCTTCACCATCGACGGAACCTTCGTCGTCGCATCGAACGTGATCTCGGGTTCTGGCGCCAGATATGCGGGCGGGCAGTATGTCTGGTGGACGAAGGGCGAGGAGGCGACGCTGTTTGATGCGATGAAGGGCGACGAGGACAAGGGGATCGCCTGCAAGCCCGCGTCCTGAAGTGCGAATGGCCCGAAAGGCACCACCCCAGATGTCGCAGAATTGACGAGCCGGCTACATAAGTTGTCGCTCCGATTGGAACTTTTGCCCTCGTCCCCTAGTTACAATCCCGACGCCATCGCGGCGCTGTTGTGTGAAAATGGGAGTGTTCCATGGGGCTGCTTATCGGAATTCTGATTACCTTCCTCGTCATCGTGCTGGTGCTCTACCTCGTCCAGCGCCTGCCGCTCGACGCGCGCGCCAAGCAGATCGTCCAGATCATCGTGATCATCATCGGCATCATCTCTCTGCTCAAATACCTGGCCGTCTTCTGACGCCGCCTTCCAGCGAAGTGCCAGGACCGCCGGTTCCAATGGGACCGGCGGTTTTTTGATGCGCGCTCGATGCTGACAGGAACTGACAGTCGTCTTGCCTAGGGTCGGGCATCGCAAACGGAGGCCCGACGATGCTGTCACCCAACCTGATCCTGCTCTATGTCGAAGACCCGACGCGAAGCGCGCGCTTTTATGCCGATCTCATTGGCCGCGAGCCTGCCGCCGCTTTTCCGAGCTATGTCGCCTTCGAGCTTGAAAACGGCCTGACCTTCAGCCTCTGGTCCACGCAGGCCAAGGATTTCGTCTCGTCCGGAACCGGTCACCGCGCGGAAATCGCCTTCATGGTGGCGGACGATGCCGAGGTCGAGCGGCTCCATGGGGAATGGCGCAACCGTGGGATCAGTATAGAACAGGAACTGATGACGGCCGTTTTCGGTCGTACCTTCGTCGCCCTTGATCCGGATGGTCACCGGTTGCGCGTCTGCCGGCCGGACGGCTGACGCTTGCAGGCGGGCAACAAAAAAGGCCGGGGCAAACCCGACCTTCCTCATCACCTTCGATCGACGCCAGTTCATCCGTGGTCATCAAGAAGGTATGGCTGTTCAATAGCTTTTGTTCGTGACAGGCAAATGACGAAGCGATTTTTTCGACCGGCGGCGTTGAACGCCGCCGGCCATCTCACATCTACTCTGCCACTTCGACAAGGAGCTCGATCTCGACCGGCAGTCCGAGCGGCAGGCTGGCGACGCCGAGGACGACGCGGCCGGACAGCATCTCCGGGCCGAAGACCCTGGCGAGCAGATTGGACGCACCGTCCGCGACTTTCGGGTGCTCGCGGAAATCGCCTGAAGTGGCGATATAGACACCGAGCTTGGCCACGGCGGTGACCCTGTCGAGTGATCCGAGTTCCGCCTTGATTGCCGACAGGCCACTCAAGGTGGCGATCTCTGCGGCACGCTGCCCTTCGTCGACGCTCAGTTCCGCGCCCAGCCGGCCGATCATCTGCGGCTTGCGGTCGATGACCGGCAGCATGCCGCTCAGGTAGAGCAGCTTGCCGATCCGGACCCCCTCGACATAGTTGCCGAAGGGTGTTGGCGGGGGAGGCAAGGTGATGCCGAACTCCCGCAGCCGCTGTTCTGCGCCAGCGGCGGGCGCAAGTGCCCGGTCTACCATCGGCCCAGATGCGCGCCGCCGTCGACGTTCAGCACCTCCCCTGTTATGCGCGGCGCCCTGGTCAGGAACATGACCGCATCGACGATCTCGTCGACGCTGGAAATGCTGTGCATCGGCGAGAGCGTGTTGAGGAAATCCTTCGGATTGTCCTTGTGGAGCGGCGTGTCGACGACCCCGGGTGCGACGACGTTGACGCGGATCGCGTCCCTTGCGTACTCCATGGCGATGTTTTTCGAGATCGCATTGATCCCGCCCTTGGTGAGCATCGCGACCGAGGCGTTCACGCCTGCGATCGGGTGATCGGCGAGCGGCGTCGTGATGCTGACGATGCTGCCGCCCCGTTTCTGCGCCAGCATTTGGCGGATCACCAGCTGGGTCGTATGGAGGAAGCCCTCGAGGTTCGTCGCACTCAGCTGACGGTAGTCGTCAGCCGTGTAGTCGACGAAGGGCTTGGTGAAGAAGATGCCGGCATTGTTGACGAGCGCGTCGATCGAGCCGAACCGGTCGATGGCGGTTTCGACCACGCGCTTGGCCGTCTGCGGATCGGCGATATCGCCGTCCACCCGGGCGACACGGTCCGAGCTGATGATTTCCTCGGACCGGCTGACGTTTCGCGAGGTGGCGACGACGTTATACCCTTCACTGAGGAAGGCGTTGACCAGACCGGCGCCGATACCCTGGGAGGCACCGGTAATGATTGCGACCTTGTTTGCCATTTGAACTCTCCGTGGTTGGATTGGCTTGGTGAGATCAATATGGACGAGGTGCGATTACGCGATTAGACGGAAATATCTGGAATTACATTTCCATCAGTGAAAAATAAACCCATGATCGATTTGAACGATATCGCGGTGTTTGCCGCAGTTGCCCGCTTTGAGAGCTTCAGCCGGGCGGCGCGCGCGCTCGGCATGCCGGTCTCCACCGTCAGCCGCAAGGTCACGGCGCTCGAAGAGCAGCTGGGCGTCACGTTGATCCAACGCACAACCCGCAAACTGAGCCTGACGCTTCAGGGGCGCGCCTATTTTGCCGAATGCAGCGAACCGCTGCAGCAGCTTCAGGATGCCGAGCGGGTCTTGGGCGAGGCGCAGAGAAAGCCCGAAGGTTTGCTGCGCATTACCGTTCCGATGACGCTCGGGCAGCCGCCCTTCTTCGATTTCCTGTCGGCATTTCTGACGACATATCCCGACATCGAGGTCGATCTTCTCGTCACCAACGTGTTCGTCGATCTCGTTGCCGAAAACATTGATGTGGCGGTCCGCTTCGGCGAGTTGCGTGATTCGTCGCTCGTTGCGCAGCGTCTCGGCAAAAGCACCCATATCCTGGTGGCGGCCCCCGAGTACCTCAGTCAGCACGGCCTCCCAACGCGGCCGGAAGACCTCAGCGGGCATCGCTGCGTGCTGGTCAATGCGCGCAACAACGAAGCCGAATGGCATCTCGTCAATGGCCGCGAAACGGTCAGCCTTCCCGTGACCGGATCCGTCTCGGTTCACGATGTCCAATCGGCGAGCGCCATCACCGAGCGCGGCCACGGCATCGGCCGGCTTCCGCCGATCTTTTGCGACAGCCTGCTTTCAAGCGGCAAGCTCGTGCGCGTGCTTCCCGAATGGTCGGCGCCCGATGTCTTCGTGCACGCGGTCTATCCGACGCGGCGGTTCCTGCCGCTGCGACTGCAAGTTTTCCTGCAGGAACTCAAGGCCTGGCGAGGTCCGGCGTGGCAGCCGCTGCGTTGAAGTCTGGCGTCAGGGTTCGATCACTTCGAGCTTTTCAGCAAAGACGCTGAAGCCGGTCCGGCGGTAGACGTCCTGGGCTTTCGGGTGATCCCACTCGTCCGTGTGCAGCCAGATGCGCTCGGGACCTCGGTCCCAGACGGTGCGCAAGGCGCTGTCGAGCAGGTACGGCCCAAGTTTACGGCCATACGCCTCCGGGACCAGGCCGAAATGGGTGAGCTCGACGTCCGACGTGTCGATGCGGTCGAACTCGCACAGCCCGAGTGCCCGACCATCCAGCCGCAGAATGAAGAGGCCCGTGGAGGGACTGGCGAGGAAGCGGTCAAGGTCTGTTGCCGGCATGCGCGAACGCTGATCCCAGCGCAGCGGATCGCCGACGGCGCGGTAGAGCCGCAGAAATGTCGCGGCATCCGGGCGTTCGGGGCGGACCGTCACGTGCTCGACGGGCGGCGGAAGCGCGTCTCCGGCCGGCCTGTTGAGCATCTCCATGTAGGTCACAAGCAATCGAACTGAGGTCGCCTCGGAGGCGCTTTTCTTGCTGTCGTCCACGGCGTCATCGCGGCATGCGCCGCGTCCAGTTCGATCGCGAAGTTTGGAGTGGTGATCCCGGCGCGATTCGAACGCGCGACCCCCAGATTAGGAATCTGGTGCTCTATCCTGCTGAGCTACGGGACCACTTGGATAGCACCCATACAAAAGCGCGGCCCCTTCGCCAAGTGTTTTTGCGTGGATGCGGGCCGGAAATGCTGTGAGACGCGGGCGAAGGGTACGTCCTCATCAACCGTCACATGGGTGTCCATCTGTCGATTTAAATCGATTGCAAAACGGGCTGGTCTTTCAGGTCTTTCGAATGCTAAGCAAAGCAAGCGCCGCTTGAGGAGGCTGGCGCTCCCCTTGAAGACCTTCATCAGAGACCTGATCCACATATGTTCATCGGAATAGATTGGGGCGGCACGAAAATGGAAGTCATCGCGCTTGGTCGCGATGGCGAGACGCGCGCCCGTCATCGCGTCGCGACCCCGACCAGCGGTTATGACGACTGTGTGCGCGCCGTTATCGACCTTGTTGCCGCGGCTGAACAATCGGCTGGCGAAAGTGGCTCGATCGGCATCGGCATTCCCGGCAGTCCCAATCCGCGCACCGGCATCGTGCGCAACTCCAATGCCGTCCTGATCAACGGCAAGCCGCTTGGCCGCGATCTCGAGGCCGCTCTTGGCCGCCCGGTCCGGCTCGCCAATGACGCCAACTGCCTGGCGGTCTCGGAGGCCGTCGACGGCGCCGGCAAGGACGCGCAGACCGTGTTCGGCGTGATCGTTGGTACCGGGCACGGTGGCGGGCTGGCGATCGGCAAGAAGGTGCATGCGGGCTACCAGGGCGTTGCCGCCGAGATCGGTCATTACCCGCTGCCGTGGATGACGAAGGACGAGTATCCCGGCCACAAATGCTGGTGCGGCAAGCACGGCTGCCTCGACATGTATGCCTGCGGCACCGGCGTCGAGCTCGACTATCGCCTGACGACGGGCGTCGAAAAGCGCGGACGCGAGATCATCGAGGCGAAACGCGCTGGCGATCCGGTGGCATCAGGCGTCTACGAGCGCTTCGTAGACCGGCTGGCGCGCAGCCTGGCGCTGCTCACCAACATCGTCGACCCCGATGTCTACGTGCTCGGTGGCGGCATGTCGAATGTCGACGAGATCTATGACGACGTTCCGCCGCGGGTGGTCGATTATCTCTTCGGCGATACGTTCGAAACCCCTATCCGCAAAGCCCTGCATGGCGACAGCTCCGGCGTGCGCGGTGCGGCCTGGCTCTGGAAGGACTGATAGCATGAACATCGAAAAGGACCTCGCCCGCATCGCGCGGCAGGAACAGGAATTGCAGTTCGAGCGCTTCGATCTCGATACGGCCTGGGAGCTCGGCGCGCTCCTGCGCAAGATGGCGGTCGAACGCAAGCTCGGCGTCGTCATCGACGTCACGCTGTTCTCGATGCAGGTGTTTTACGCGGCGCTCGAGGGGGCGACGCCCGACAATCCGAACTGGGTGCGCCGCAAGCGCAACACGGTATTCCGGCTGTTCAAGAGCAGCTATGCGACGGGTCGGGAGCTTGCCAAGGCGCAGACGAACCTGCAGGCCAAGCTCGGGCTGCCGGATGCCGATTACGCCGCGCATGGCGGCAGCTTCCCGATCGTCGTCCAGGGCACCGGCTGCATCGGCGCCGTCACCGTTTCCGGCCTGCCGCAGCGCGAAGACCACAACATGGTGGTCGAGGCGCTCTGCGCCTTGCTTGGCAAGGATCATGCCGCGTTGAAGTTCGAGGACTGAGCGTTGGCAGTGGATATCTTTTCGCAATCGCGCGTGCTGTCTCGGTGGCTCACCGACAAGGCCCTGCCGCTCTGGCGCGTCAAGGGGGTCGATGCTGCCGGCGGCTTCGTCGAGACGATCGACATGGCGGGTGAGCCGACCCGCGCCAATCGTCGCTCGCGGGTGCAGCCGCGGCAGGTCTATTGTTTTGCCGAGGCGGGACGCCGCGGCTGGTCGGGCGACTGGCGCGGTGCAGCCGAAGGCGGGCTTGCCTATTTTGACCGCGTCTTCAAGCAGCCGGACGGCTTTTACGGGGCTCTCGCCGACGCCGACGGCAATCTGCTCGATCCGTCCTTCGATCTCTACAATCAGGCGTTCGCACTGCTGGCCTTTGCCTACCTCGCCGAGGTCATCCCGGCGCGCAAGGCCGAGATGATCGAACGCAGCAACGCGCTCCGCCTTTATCTGGAGGCGAACGTCAAGCATCCGTTTGCGGGCTTCGAGGAGGGCAATCCGTCGCGCTTGCCGCTCGGCTCCAATCCGCACATGCACCTGTTCGAGGCCTGCCTTGCGAGCGAAGCGGTGGATGGGTTCGACCAGGTCGCCTGGGGCAATCTTGCCGACGAGATTGCGCATCTGGCGATGGATCATTTCATCGATGCCGAGACCGGCGTGCTGCGCGAATTCTTCGACCACGACTGGGCGCCCTTTGCCGGCGACAAGGGCCGGATCGTCGAGCCCGGTCATCTGTTCGAATGGGCCTGGCTGCTGCTGCGCTGGGCGGAACGCCGCGGCAGCGCCGAGGCGATCGTCAAGGCGCGCCGCCTCTTCGACCTCGGCGAAGCGCACGGCGTTTGCGCCAATCGTGATGTCGCGATCATGACGCTCTTCGACGATCTCTCGGTCGCCGATCCGATCGCCCGCCTCTGGCCGCAGACCGAATGGCTGAAGGCGGCCGTCCGCTTCGCCGCGCTGACCGGCGGTGCGGAGCGCGAACGTTATCTTGGGTCAGCGGGACGGGCCGCAAAGGCGTTGCAGACGTTTCTCGATACGCCGGTCGCAGGCCTCTGGCGCGACAAGCAGTCGGCCGAAGGGGCCTTTGTCGACGAGCCGGCCCCGGCGAGCAGTTTCTACCACATCCTTTGCGCCATCTACGAAGCCGAGGATTGTCTCGCGCGGCTCTGATTTGCCGTTTGATAACAGGCCGTTGTTCCGATGGCCCGCCGCAATCGCGGCGGGCCATTTTCTTTGCCTGATGGGCAAAAGTGATTGGATCATATGTTGACATAAAGATATCTTTATGTGACTGACATGTTTCGTCTTTGTCGTTTTCAGAACGGGAGATTTCCCATGTCCGCCATCAGCGCCCTTTTCGGTGACGTTTCCTCCAAACCGGACGGCTCCGAGATCATGCGCGCGCTGCGCAAAGCCGCCAGCGAACGCATCCTGATCATGGATGGTGCAATGGGCACGGAAATCCAGCAGCTCGGCTTCATCGAACAGCATTTCCGGGGCGATCGGTTCGGCGGTTGTGCCTGTCATCAACAGGGCAACAACGACCTCCTGACACTGACGCAGCCAAAGGCGATCGAGGACATTCACTACGCCTATGCGATTGCCGGCGCCGATATCCTCGAGACCAACACCTTCTCCTCGACGCGCATCGCCCAGGCCGACTACGGCATGGAGGACATGGTCTATGAGCTCAACCGCGATGGCGCGCGGGTCGCCCGCCGGGCCGCCAGGCGCGCCGAAGCCGAAGACGGCCGACGCCGGTTCGTCGCCGGCGCGCTCGGGCCGACCAACCGCACCGCGTCGATCTCGCCCGACGTCAACAATCCCGGCTACCGTGCGGTCACCTTCGACGATCTCAGGATCGCCTATGCCGAGCAGATCGGCGGCCTGATCGACGGCGGCGCCGACATCATCCTGATCGAGACGATCTTCGACACGTTGAACGCCAAGGCGGCGATCTTCGCGACCAAGGAAGTCTTTGCCGAGAAGGGCATCGAGCTGCCCGTGATGATCTCGGGCACGATCACCGATCTCTCGGGCCGCACGCTGTCCGGCCAGACGCCGACCGCCTTCTGGCATTCCGTGCGCCATGCGGATCCCTTCACCATCGGGCTCAACTGCGCGCTTGGCGCCAATGCCATGCGCGCCCATATCGACGAGCTCTCCGGCGTCGCCGACACCTTCGTCTGCGCCTATCCCAATGCCGGCCTGCCGAACGAGTTCGGCCAGTACGACGAGACGCCGGAGCAGATGGCGGCACAGGTCGAAGCCTTTGCCCGCGACGGCCTGCTCAACATCGTCGGCGGCTGCTGCGGCTCGACGCCGGCCCATATCAGCGCGATCGCCAAGGCCGTCGCCAAGCATCCGCCGCGCGAGATCCCCACGGTCGAGCCGCTGATGCGGCTGTCCGGCCTGGAGCCCTTCACGCTGACGTCGGACATTCCTTTCGTCAATGTCGGCGAGCGCACCAACGTCACCGGTTCGGCCAAGTTCCGCAAGCTGATCACCGCCGGCGACTATTCGGCAGCCCTTGATGTCGCGCGCGACCAGGTGGCCAACGGCGCCCAGATCATCGACATCAACATGGACGAAGGCCTGATCGATTCGAAGCAGGCAATGATCGAGTTCCTGAACCTCGTCGCTTCCGAGCCGGATATCGCCCGCGTTCCCGTGATGATCGATTCATCGAAATGGGAGGTGATCGAGGCGGGCCTGAAGTGCGTTCAGGGCAAGCCTCTGGTCAATTCCATTTCCATGAAGGAAGGCGAGGAGGCGTTTCTCCACCACGCGAAACTCTGCCGCGCCTATGGCGCTGCCGTCGTCATCATGGCTTTTGATGAAGTCGGCCAGGCCGACACGCAGGCGCGCAAGGTCGAGATCTGCACCCGCGCCTACAAACTCTTGACCGAACAAGCCGGGTTCCCTCCGGAAGACATCATCTTCGATCCGAATATCTTTGCGGTCGCGACCGGCATCGAGGAGCACAACAACTACGGCGTCGACTTCATCGAGGCGACGCGCGAGATCATCAAGACCCTGCCGCATGTGCATGTGTCGGGCGGCGTCTCCAACCTTTCGTTCTCGTTCCGCGGCAACGAGCCGGTGCGCGAGGCGATGCACGCGGTGTTCCTCTATCACGCCATCCAGGCGGGCATGGACATGGGCATCGTCAATGCCGGCCAGCTCGCCGTCTACGACGCGATCGATGCGGACCTGCGCGAGGCCTGCGAGGACGTGGTGCTCAACCGCCGCACCGATTCGACCGAGCGCATGCTCGAGATCGCCGAACGTTATCGCGGGCAGGGCGGTTCTCAAGGCCGAGAGAAGGATCTCTCCTGGCGCGAATGGTCTGTCGAAAAGCGCCTCGAACATGCGCTGGTCAACGGCATAACCGAGTACATCGAGGCTGACACCGACGAGGCGCGGCTTGCTGCGGCGCGGCCGCTGCACGTCATCGAAGGGCCGCTGATGGCCGGCATGAACGTCGTTGGCGATCTCTTCGGTTCCGGCAAGATGTTCCTGCCGCAGGTGGTCAAATCCGCCCGGGTGATGAAGCAGGCCGTCGCCGTGCTTCTGCCGCACATGGAGGCGGAAAAGCTTGCCAATGGCGGCGAGGCGCGCCAGAGCGCCGGCAAGATCCTGATGGCGACCGTCAAGGGCGACGTGCACGACATCGGCAAGAACATCGTCGGCGTCGTGCTTGCCTGCAACAACTACGAGATCATCGATCTCGGCGTCATGGTGCCCTCGGCAAAAATCCTCGACGTGGCGCGCGAGCAGAAGGTCGACATCATCGGTCTTTCCGGCCTGATCACCCCGTCACTCGACGAAATGGTGCATGTCGCCTCCGAGCTGGAACGCGAAGGTTTCGACGTGCCGCTTTTGATCGGCGGCGCGACGACCAGTCGCGTGCACACCGCCGTCAAGATCAACCCGCGCTACGACCGTGGCCAGACGGTTTACGTCACCGACGCCAGCCGCGCCGTCGGGGTCGTTTCGAGCCTTTTGTCACCGGAAGCGCGTGACAACTACATGGAAACGGTGCGGGCCGAGTACCGCAAGGTCGCCGATGCGCATGCCCGCAACGAAGCGGAAAAGCGCCGCCTGCCCCTGTCGCAGGCCCGCGCCAACCAGCACAAGATCGATTGGAGCGGTTACCAGGCAAAGGCGCCGTCCTTCCTCGGTACGCGCGTCTTTGAAAGCTGGGATCTGGCCGAGCTTGCCTGCTATATCGACTGGACGCCGTTCTTCCAGACCTGGGAGCTGAAGGGCGTCTATCCGAAGATCCTCGACGACGAGGCGCAAGGGGCTGCCGCCCGCCAGCTGTTCGACGATGCCCAGGCGATGCTGAAAAAGATTATCGAGGAAAAGTGGTTCGCGCCTAAGGCCGTGGTCGGTTTCTGGCCGGCGGGCACCGTCGGCGACGACATCCGGCTCTTTACCGGCGAGAATC
This sequence comes from Ensifer sp., assembly GCF_035999135.1. GTDB lineage: Bacteria > Pseudomonadota > Alphaproteobacteria > Rhizobiales > Rhizobiaceae > Ensifer. The sequence goes on along the minus strand of NZ_DASYGZ010000183.1, from coordinate 9,163 downwards.
GCTCTTCCGAACTTGCGACCTTCTTCACGCTGCGCCAGCAGCTGTCGAAGCGCGACGGCCGTGCCAACGTGGCGCTGTCCGATTTCGTTGCCCCTGCCGACAGCGGCTCCAAGGACTATGTCGGCGGCTTCGTGGTCACGGCCGGCATCGAGGAGGTGGCGATCGCCGAGCGCTTCGAGCGCGCCAACGACGACTATTCCTCGATCCTGGTCAAGGCACTGGCCGACCGTTTCGCCGAAGCCTTCGCCGAGCGCATGCATGAATATGTGCGCCGGGAGCTCTGGGGTTATGCGGCGGACGAGACCTTCACGCCGCAGGAGCTGATCGGCGAGCCCTATGCCGGCATCCGCCCGGCGCCGGGTTATCCGGCCCAGCCCGACCACACGGAAAAGGCGACGCTGTTCCGCCTTCTTGATGCGGAAGCGACGATCGGCGTCAGCCTGACGGAGAGCTATGCAATGTGGCCGGGCTCGTCGGTCTCGGGTCTCTATATCGGCCACCCCGAGGCCTATTACTTCGGCGTCGCCAAGGTCGAGCGCGACCAGGTCGAGGACTATGCAGAGCGCAAGCGCATGCCGGTGCGCGAGGTCGAGCGCTGGCTGTCGCCGATCCTCAACTATGTGCCGATGCCGGAGACCGAAGCGGCGGAATAAGTTTGCGATAGCGGATGACGACGGGCTGACCTCCGGCCCGTCATCGTCCGTCGCCTTCCGGCCCATCGTCAGGGGCGACAGGCAAAGCGATGAGCGCCGCACAATCGCGATGCGGAAAACCTAGTTTACCGGCTGCGGCTCGGGGAAGTGCCAGGAGCCGTCGAGGATTTCCTTGCGCGGCCGGTAGAGCCGCACCGTGTAGTTCCAGCCGTCGACCACGGGCAGGCAATTGGCGATCTTGCCATCGCAGCCGCCGAACTGGATCGAGACGCTGCCGTCGTCGCCCTTCCTGGCCGTGATGTTGTTGATCGCATAGGCGTCGTAGGGGTTCTTCTCGTAGAAGCCTTGCGCGTCATAGACGCTGACCGACCAGAAGGCGTCGACCGGCACATCCTTGACGGTAAGCCTGTAGACCGTCTTGCCGTCGTTGTTGGCCGGCGTGACGTTGAGATAGGTCGCGTCCTTGTCCGGGTTGCCGCCCCAGCCGGTTGCGGTGCCGATCAGGTGGCGGATCGGATCGACTTCCTCCCTGGTGCCGAAGGCCTTCTTGAAGTCTGGCATCGTCGCGCCAAGTGCGAGCAGCGCCTCGCGCACCTTCTTCTGGCTGGCCGGATCCCAGGCCGGGACCTCGAACTTGCCTGCATCTTTCTGGCTGACCTTGATCGCGTCCTGCAGGGCATGCACCTCGGCGATATCCTTCTTGTCGGCGGGATCGACCAGCGTGCGGATGCCGACGACGACGTAGCGTGTGCCGACCTTTTCCCTGGTCAGCGTCGTTTCGCCTGCATCGTAGACGACCTCGGGCACATAGTGATCCTCGTTGATCACCTGCATCGACATGAAGCGTTTTCCCGCGTCTGGCAGGGTGATGGTGACCGGGCCGGCATCGAGATCGAACACGGCCGAGGAATAAAGCGTGTCGCGGTTGAGGCGGATGACGGTCTGATTGTCGATCGAGGCCGGTTCGCGCCGGTGCAGGAACTTGCCGAAGGCGCCGTCCTTGACCATGCTGGCGGCGTACATGTCGCTCTCGGCGCGAACGAAGTTGTCGACGCCGACGGTCACGGGGTCGGCAGCGGTCGCCGTCAGTGGGCTGAAGCCAACAAAAGCTGCGGTCAGGGCAAGAGCGATACTGGATTTCGTCATGTCAGGTCCTCGGCGGTCAATTGACGTGGTGCAGGGCTGGCGCTTTCCATTTGCCGTCGAGCGCATCGGCTTTCGGCCAGTAGAGGCGCATGGCCATGAAAAACGGGCCGGTAGGGGCGGGCAGCCAATTCGGTTCCTTGTCAGCGCCCGGGCTCTCGTTTTGAACATAGAGCGTAACGCCGCCATCGCCATCCTTCTTCAGGCCGGCAAGCATCGGCGAATTGATCAGATAGCGATTGAGTGGATTGGCGTAGAGCAGGCTCGCCGGCAGTTCATAGAGGGTGACGGACCAAAAGGCATTGACGGGCGGCAGTTGCCCTGGCGCAAAACGCAGGGTGTATTTGCCGGCGCCGGTCAGCGGTTTCTTCTGATCGTCTACGAAATAGGCGGGGTAGATCGCCTCGTCCTTGGAATTGCCGTAGATGCCGAGCGCCGCACCCGACATGCGCTGCAGGTAGTCGTTCTTCAGGAATTCGCGGGTGCCGAACGCATCGGCGCTCGAGGCCTTGCCGGTGTCGATCATCGTCTCCTTGTGTTCCTTGAACGCGGCCCAGGCATCCGCCATGCCCTCAGTGATCGCCTTCTGGATGTCCGGCGGGAAGGCGCCGAGGTCGAATGTATTGCCTGCGCCGATGTTCAGGTCGGCGAAACGCTCCATCAGCGTGGTCTCGGACGGGTGCGTCGGGCAGAACTGCAGGATGAAATTGAGAACCCGGAAGAACTCGGGCGAGGTTTTCTCGTCGGCGGCGCTCAAGGGGGCAGTGAAGTCAACGGCGGGAGCGGCTGCCGGGGCGGGCTCGCCGAGGAAGCTCGACAGCGGCTCGACCTTGTAGCCGGCCTGGATCTTCTTGACGTTGTCGATGTCGCCGGGATTGAAGAGCTGCGTGCGGTAAAGCACGAAGGCGAATTCGGTTTCCGAACGGATGACGGTTGTGATGCCCGCAGGCGTCTCGCCTTTCCAGTTCGGGCCCGCAAGCAGATACGTGCCAGCCCCATTGCCAGTCGCACGGCTGCCGATATAGGCGAAATTGAAAGTGTAGAGGTCGATGAACTGCAGCGAATAATACCGGTCTTTCTCGACCGCCGGCACGGTGAAAACCAGCGGTTCCGCCCTAAGGTCGGCGCCGACGTAGGAATAGGGGGTATCCGAATTCGGCGTCTGGATCGCCTTGTCGTCAGGCGTGTAGACCCGCGCATTGTTGACCAGTTGGTTCCAGGGTGCCTTGAACTCCGGTCCGCCGCTATCGACGAAGTAGGAATGCTGGATGCGGTAATTGTCGACCAGCGGAAAGCCGTAGATGTAGGCGTCCTTGGCGATGGCGCGCGCCGCGTCCGCGGTGAGGCCGGTATCGGCGGCATCCGCACGCGGGACCTTGAGTGCCGGCAGTGCCGTCGCAAGGGCGCCGAGCACCAGCAGAGACCGTCTATTGAGCATGGCAGCTTCCTTTGGATGATCGCCGGCGATCGTGCCAGTTCGGCGAGGCATCGCAAGTACGTAACGGTTACGGCGCGTGCGAGGAGTCTCGGCCATGGGCTCCGATGGCGCCGACCGCCAAGCTGCGGTAACATTGAGGCTGGAGTACATCGCACGTTGAGAGTTCGTCGATGGAGCGCCGTCTCGCTGCCGTCCTGATCGCGGATGTCGTCGGTTACAGCCGCTTGAGCCGGCTGGACGAGGAAGGGACGCGTCTTCGATTCCAGTCGGACCTTTCCGATATCCTGGAGCCGCTGTTTCGCGAGCATCACGGTCGCCTGGTGAAGACGATGGGCGATGGCTTGCTGGTCGAATTCCGCAGCGTCGTCGACGCCACCCAATGCGCGGTCGAGATCCAGAGGCGCAAGGCGGAAGCGGAAGCCGGCAAGGCGCCAAACGGCGAGCGGCTGGATTTTCGCATCGGCATCAACCTTGGCGACATCATCGTCGAGGGCGAGGACATCCACGGCGACGGCGTCAACATTGCCGATCGGGTGCAGGGGCTGGCCGAGCCGGGTGGGATCGCCATCTCCGGCACGGCCTATGATCAGGTCGGTTCCAAGCTGAAGGTCGGTTTCGTTTCGCTCGGACGGCAGGCCGTGAAGGGGCTGGCCGATCCGATCCGGGTCTACCGGGTGCTTCTCGACCCCGAGGCGGCGGGCAAGACCACGGTCGAGAAGAAGCCGCGCCGCGCCGCGTGGGTGAAGGGGCTGGTTGTCGGCGCCCTTGCGATCGCCCTTGCCACGGCGGCCGCCTGGTGGCAGCCCTGGACATGGATCGGACAGGAGGGGGCGGGACAGCGTTTTGCCTATCCGCTGCCGGACCAGCCGTCCGTCGCCGTCCTGCCGTTCATCAATGTCAGCGGCGATGCCGAGCACGATCATCTCGCCGAAGGACTGACCGACGATCTCATCACCGAACTGTCGAAAGTGTCCGGCCTTTTCGTCATTGCCCGGCACTCGGTCTTTGCGCTGAAAGGAAGCGCCAACACGATCCAGGACGTGGCCGCCGAGCTTGGCGTGCATTATGTGCTCGAGGGCACGCTGCAGCGGGCCGACCAGCGGCTGCGCATCAACGTCAAGCTGATCGATGCGGTGAGCGGACTGTCGCTCTGGGCGGAGCGTTACGACCGGCAATATGCCGATCTGTTCGCGGTCCAGGACGATGTGATCGGCAAGATCATCGCCGCCCTCGAGGTGAAACTCAGCGAGGGTGAGCGCGACCAGCTGGCGCGCATCCCCACCGACAATCTCGAGGCCTATGACAACTACATGCGGGCCGAGCAGCAGGGGCTCATCTGGCGGGATGTCGACACCTATCGCCAGACGCTTTCCTATTACCAGCGGGCGATCGATCTCGACCCGGATTTTGCCGATGCCCACGCCGGCATCGCCCGCATCGCCGTCGACGTCTGGCGCAACGACTACAACTATCTCTGGTCGGCGGCGGTGGCCCGCAAGATCGCCTATGATGCGGCCGGACAGGCGCTGAAGCTCGATGCCAACAATGCGCGCGCCCATACGGTGCTGGCACTGCTGCAGCTGGTCGACGGCCGTCCGCTGGAAGCCAAGGAATCGGCGCTACGGGCCGTCGCGGCCCAGCCCGGCGATGCCGAGGCTCTGGCCAACCTGGCGCTGGTGCTTGCCCAGACCGGCGAACACGATCAGGCGCTCGACGATATCGATCGTGCGCTGAGGCTGGATCCGTCGCCGTCGTCGAGCCTGCAGCTGCTCGCCGGCATCGTCTATTACACGACGCGTCACTTGGAAAAGGCGATCCCGCTGATCGAAGCGGCCGGTGCGTCGCTGCCGAAGGCGGAAGCGGTGCGCGAGTACCTGGCGTCCGCCTATGCCCAGCGTGGCGACCAGCAGAGTGCGGCGGCGGAAACGGCCGAACTCCTGAAGCTCTTCCCGGACACGAACCTCAGCTATTACGGCTATCTCTACGACTACTGGCGCGAGGAGGACCTGTATCGGCATCTGTTCGGGCTTCGTGTTGCCGGCATTCCGGAATGGCCCTTCGGTTTCGTCGGTGCGGCCAGCGACCGGCTCGGCCCCGAGGAACTCAAGCAGCTGACCACCGACAAGACCTGGGTCGGCGTGCACAAGAACGGCACGAGCTTCCAGCAGTTCTTCGACAGCGCCGGCAACACCGCCTATCGCACCAGCAACACCAACATCACCGGCCGCATCGAGGTGAAGGGCAACCAGCTCTGCGAGAAGTATGACGGATATTTCCTCGACCGGATGGTCTGCGGCTATGTCTACCGCAACACGGCAAAAGGCGAGCGCACGGCGGACTATATCAATGTCACGCCGCAGGCCCTGAAGTTCTTCTCGATCGAACGGTAGGCGGGGTCCCTGATTGCGGGACAGCCGGTCAGCGGGAAGGCTTCGTCCAGTTGATGTTGGCTTTCTCGGTGATCAGCGTCTGTTCTACTTCGGACCAGTGCTTGCGCGAATCGACCACCTTGTTCGGGTTCTTGACCAGACCGTCGGCCGCGCCCGGATCGTAGCTCAGATAAAGCTTGTCCTCGATGATGCGCCAGGCCTTCGGATCGATGTTGGTGGTCACCGTCCCGAAGGAGACGCCGTCGGCGCAGTAGCCGCCATATTGCGGTGCATAGCGGGTCGGTTCCTTGACGAACTGGTCTCGGTGTTCGGCACTGGAAAACTGCCAGGTGGCGCCGAGCCAGCGGTAGCTGAACTCGGGCGACCCTTCGACAGCCTTGTTCTCGGTGAAGTAGGCGACCGGGTCGTATCCCTTGATCGCAACATCGCCGAAGTAGCCGGTGTTGACGGGCTCTTCGGCCAGCGACGGGCCGGCGGACGCAAAGGACGCCGCTGTCGCCGCGATCGCAAATGCTATGGAGTGTCGAGACATGCCATTTCCTCCGTTTCCGGATCCAGAGCATCCTGCCTTCAAGCCGAATCGCTCGGGGCAGAAAGAGGCTCTAGTATCAAAATACCAGAACGACCTTTGTGCGTTCATATGAACGCATGGCGCTCTGTTGTTACTGCCGTTTCGTGCATTCGCCATAAAGCCAGTCGCCGACAAGCTCGGCCTTCTGGCAGGTGGCTCCAGCCTTGAGAAGAAGCTCCGCGGCCGGCCAGTACGATCGCCAGCCGGCTTGCGTCAGCGGCGTGTAGCCGTTGCGTTCCTTGGCCTCGATGTCGGCCTTGTTGGCGAGAAGGAAGGCGACCACCTCGGCATGGCCCTCTTCGGCGGCTGCGTGCAGCGGCGACATCTTGTAGAAATTGGCGACGTCGTTGACCTGAGCGCCCCTGGCCACGAGCAATTTGACGGTTTCGAGATCGCCGCCATAGGCGGCCGCATGCAATGCGGTCAGGCCGCCCTTGTTGCGGATCTCGATGTCGGTGCCGCGATCAAGGAGGAGCGCGACCACGTCGTTGCGCCCTTTCAGGGCCGCAATCAGCAGCGCCGGCTCGCCGGCCGCGTCCGGCTCGGTGATGTCGGTTCCCTGATCGAGCAGTTGCTTGACGCGCCCTGTATCGCCGTCCCGTGCCGCGTCATGCAAGGGGCCGGCCATGGCTGTCGCGGTAAGAAACGCCACCGCGGCCAGCGAAACAAAGAGAGATTTCATCGCGCAACCTCCGCCCCAGCTTTGGTCTCGCCTCCTAAGGAACAGCGAAAATACCACAGGGTGGGCGGTGGAAACAGGCTTTCTGGTCGCCCGATCCATACTCTTTTTGGGCGATGATGGGCTCGCGGGCGCCGCTCAGGCGGCGACCTGCATCAGGTGAAGCATGCGGTTGATGGCGCTTGGAATGGGGGCGATGATCGGAGTCGAGAACATTGGCTGCAGATCGTCGGCAGCCTGGCCGAGCGGACCGCCACCGATGATGACGGCCTCGGCGCCATCGACTTCGACGCATTGCCGCACCGCCTCGCCGAGCGCCGAGAGCAGACGGTCCGGGTGCGCGGAGAGCGCGAGCGGGTCGCCAGGCGTGCAGCGGATACCTGTATATTGCGGCCAGACGCCGAGGTCGCGGGCGCGGTCGTCGATCGCCTGGATCAGGTCCGGCGTCGTAGTGGCGACGCCGAACCTGCGGCCGTTCTTCGAAGCCTCGATCATCGAGGCCTCGCAGATGCCGATGACGGGGATATCGAGCCGCTGCTTGAGGGCGGCAAGGCCGGGATCGCCGAAGGCGCTGACGACGATGCCGCGACATCCGGCGTCATGTTTTTGGCCGATCTCGACGACCTCGGCAGCAGCATCCGTCAATTGCTCCGGTGTCACGATCATCGACGGGTTCCGCATGGCCGTGGCGACTGCCACGGCCATGCGTCCTGATGCAGCCCGGCGTGCAATGGCGACCATCATGTCGCTGGTGGCACGCGAACTGTTCGGGTTGATGAGAAGGATATGTGTGTTCACGTTCTCAGTTCCGCGCCGACTTTGATTTCAGACGTGTCAGACTTTGCAAGGTCCGCATCGGCCGGCTGGGTAAGGTCTTCCATCGACATTCCGTAGGTCTCGGGGCCGAGCTGGATGCAGAAGGCGAAGACCGCATACATGCCGGCGGCAAGCCCGAAGACACCGACCATGCCGTAGACGTCGAAGAGGGCGCCAGCGATGGTGGGGACGAATGAACCCGCGGCCGAACCGGTTGCGAGGATCAGCGCCACGCCGAAGGCGCGGATGCGGGTCGGGAAGAGTTCGGGCGCGTAGATCCAGATCGAGGTGTTGAGCAGCAGCACGAAGAACTGGAAGATCGCGCCGAACATCAGCACCAGATAGATGTTGGTGCCGAGATAGGCGATCGAGACGGCCGCAAGGCAGGCAAACACGGCGCCTGTTGTCAGCACCTTCTTGCGCGGGAAGTAGTAGCCGAACATCGAGGCTGCGATGGCGCCGAGCACGCTGCCGCTCTGGATGATCATGCTGTAGAGCAGGCTGCCCTGCAGCGTATAGCCCATCGACACGAAAATGATCGGCATCAGCGTCAGCACCGAAAGCTGGGCGCCGTAGCTCATCAAGATGGCGATGGCGACGGGGATCGTGCGACCGATGAAGGGCGCGCGGAAGAGCTCCTTCCAGTCGCTCTTGGCCGGTTCCTCGTCCTTCAGGTGGTCCTTGGTGAGGTACTCCTGGACCTTGAGGTTGCGCGGGCGAAGCGAGCCGGAGGCCAGGATCGAAAGCACCTTGTTGGCCTCGTCGATCTTGCCCTGTGACGCAAGGAAACGCGGTGTCTCCGGCACGAAGCGACGGTAGAAGACAACGAGAAGAGCCGGCAAGGCGAGGGCGGCGAAGAGCCAGCGCCAGCTGTTTTCACCCGGGAAAAGCGTGAAGATCATCAGGCCGAAGGCGGGGGCGAGGAAGTTGCCGAAGCCGCCGGCGCCGACATTGACGAGGCCGGCCGCCGTGCCGCGGAATTTTGGCGAGCAGAATTCCGAAAGCATGGTGACGGCGGTGGAGATCTCGCCGCCGACCCCGAAGCCGACGATGGCGCGGGCAAAGCAGAGGGTGGCGAAGTTCGGCGCCATGGCGCAGGCCGCCGAGCCGATGGTGAAGAGCAGGAGGTTGATGGTCAGCATCACGCGGCGGCCGTAACGGTCGCCGAGGATGCCGGACAGCAGGCGGCCGATAGCGGCGCTGCCAAAGGTGATGGTATTGAGGAAGCCGATGTCGGTGCCGGTGAGGCCCCAATGCTCCTTCAGGATCGGGCCGGCGACGCCGATGGTGTTCTGCTCGAAACTGTCGAACAGGCACCCGATGAGCACGAGGGCGAGGATCTGCTTGTGGGCGCCGGTGACGCCGATCTTGGTGAAGGCTGATTCCAACTGTCTGATGACCGGCGATGACCTGCCGGAAGGCACCATATTTTCCGCTGCCATGGTTCGTTCCCCTTTATGGCTTAACAACGTG
>NZ_DASYGZ010000179.1:0-20285 GCF_035999135.1 Ensifer sp. | reverse complement strand
CGGCGTGATCGACGGGTTGGCGAAGAATTCGGAGAACAGGTCCTCCTTCTGCTTCTGGCTGTCGGCCGAAAGCAGCTGGTCGGTGCCCTGGATCACGTTGCCCTTGGCAAGGATATCAAGGCCCTTCTTCATGCAGTCGTTCGCTGCCGCCAGGTCGACGTCGCCGCGCACCGGCAGCGAGCCCTTCTTGAGGTTGAACGCAACCTGGGTCTTCGGGTCGAGCAACGTCGAAGCGAGCGCTTCCTGTGCCTTCGACTTTTCCTCGTCCTTCAGAAGCGGGAAGTAGAAGGCGTCGCCGCCGGTCGAGATGATCTCGTTGACGCCGAGGCCCGGCAGGCAGGTGTAGTCCGTACCGGCCTTCTGGCCGGCAAGCGCGAATTCACCCTGCGCCCAGTCGCCCATGATCTGGCCGCCGGCCTTGCCGGTGATGACCATGTTGGTCGCCTGGTTCCAGTCCTGGACATTGGAGCCCTTGGACATGCGGCGGGCGTCGTCGGCCGCCTTGAAGACCTTGGCGATCTCGGGGCCTGCGGCGACGTCCTCGTCCTTGTCGCCAAAGACCTTCTGGAAGGTGTCCTTGCCGGCGATCGCCACCATCAAGACGTCGAAGGCACCGGCGGCCTGCCACGGCTGACCGCCGACGGCGAGCGGCACGATACCGGCCTTTTCGAGCGCCGGTGCAGCGGCAACGAATTCATCCCAGTTCTTCGGGACCTCGACGCCGGCCGTCTTGAAGGCCGCGTTCGACAGCCACAGCCACTGCCAGGAGTGGATGTTGACCGGCGCGCAATAGATCTTGCCGTCGATCGTGCAGGAATCGAGCAGGCTCGCCGGCTTGATGATGTCCTTCCAGTGCTCGCGGGTCGCGACATCGGTCAGATCGCGCATCAGCCCGGCCTGAACCAGTTCCTCGGCCTGACGGCCGTGGTTGAACTGCGTGGCGCCCATCGGGTCGCCGCCGGTGATGCGGCTGATCATGATCGGGCGGGCGGTGCCGCCGGAGCCGGCGATCGCTCCATCGACCCAGTGATTGCCGGTCGCATCGAAGGCCTTGGCGAGTTCCGCCACCGCGGCCGCTTCGCCGCCGGATGTCCACCAATGGGTTACTTCAAGATCGGCGGCGCTGGCTGCACCGAGCGGCAGGGCCACGGCGGTTGCGAGCATGGCTGCGAAAGAACGTAGTTTCATGAGTCTCCTCCCTCACTGTAACGTTACCGTAAAAAACTTAGTGCAATCGATTACAGGACGCAACACCCACCACAATCGATTTAAACAGAATCTTAAAAAACAGCCATTGCGTGCAGATGACAGAAGGCATTCGAAGCGCTTGGGATGCGGCGTGATCCGGCGAACCAATCGACCCTCAATCGCCTATAATACTGAGATTAAGCGGGTTTTCGCACACCCCCTGTCAAATTGCATTGTTCCTTGTCTCGCAGGTGCAGCAAACGGAGGCCTGGGAGTGCGATTCAACCAGGCGGCTCCATCTTTCGCACTGCAGCAACGAAAATGCTCGACATCGCGACTGTATCGTTACAGATTTGAAGCAAATTTATCCGTCCAAAGCAGCATAGCCGACAGCGACATTTCGTATATAAGGCGAGGAAGCAAGAAGGCGACGGCGCGATGGACAGGGCCGAACCGACGTGTCTGCGGCCAACCGGGCAAGGTTGGCTCAGCGCGAGCAGAGAGTGGGCGGGTGACGGCAATGGACAGCAAGACGAAAAACAGGCCGCTGACGCCGCCGCCGGATGGTGGCCGGCCGACGCTGAAGACGATCGCTTTCATGACCGGGCTCGGCATCACGACCGTGTCGCGCGCCTTGAAGGACGCGCCCGATATCGGCGCGGAGACCAAGGAACGCGTCCGCCTCGTCGCCAAGCAGATCGGTTACCAGCCGAACCGCGCCGGGGTGCGGCTTCGCACCGGCAAGACCAACGTCATCAGTCTCGTCCTGACGCTTGAGGAAGAGATCATGGGCATCACCAGCCCGATGGTCGTCGGCATCACCGAGATCCTCGCCGGCACGCCCTATCATCTGGTCGTCACACCCTATAGCGCCGTCAAGGACGCGATGGCGCCGATCCGCTACATCCTCGACACGGGTGCTGCCGACGGCGTGATCATCTCGCGCACCGAGCCGCACGATCCGCGCGTGGCGCTGCTGACCGAACGCGGCCTGCCCTTCGTCACCCACGGCCGCACCGAGATGGGCATCGTCCACCCCTATCACGACTTCGACAACGAGCGTTTCGCCTATGAGGCGGTGCGCAAGCTGGTGGCGCGTGGCCGGCGCAAGCTGGTGCTGCTCGAGCCGCCTCCGCACCTCACCTTCTATTCGCACATGCGCGCCGGCTTCGAACGCGGCCTGCGGGACTTCCAGGCGGATGCGGTCGGCTTCCACCAGACCAACATCGACCACTCGCTGGTCGAGATCCGCGACGCCTTCGAGGTGCTGATGCGCTCAGACGACGCGCCCGACGGCATCGTCTCGGGCAGCGGCTCCGGCGCGATCGCGCTGATCGCCGGGCTGGAGATGGCCAAGAAGAAGCTCGTCGAAGACTGCGACATGGTCTCGAAGTCCCCGAGCGACTTCCTGCGCTGGCTGCGCCCGGAGGTCATGACCATGTATGAGGACATCCGCATTGCCGGCCGGGAACTCGCCAAGGCCGTTATCGGCCACATCGACGGCCAGCCGCCGGAAATGCTGCAGAGCCTCAGCCAGCCGGAATTCCAGCCGCCGATCACGCGCGGTTTGCGGGCCTGAGCCGACCGGCACAATAGCGCAAGGGCTGGCGAACAGCTCTCCACCCTCATCCCTGTGCCCCGTCACAGGGATCCAGCAGCGCCGCGTCCGCGGCGCGGAAGAGTCATTTCAGCCCAAGGACTTGGGCTGACTGGATTCCTGTGACAAGCACAGGAATGAGGACCTAATACATGGCCTGCCCCTGCCATCGATCATGCCGCAGGTTATCCGGCGCCCTATGAAACGACGTGGAAACGCCCTCAAGCCTTGCTTGTGACGCAGAAACCTGCGACAGGCCGGGGCAACAAATGGGCGCGGGCGCGCCCCGCTCCTCCCTTCAGGCTACCGCAGACATGATCCGTATCGAAAATATCAGCAAGCAGCTCAGCCACCGCATCCTCTTCATCGAAGCCTCCGCCGCGCTCAACCGCGGCGAAAAGGTCGGCCTCGTCGGTCCGAACGGCGCCGGCAAGTCCTCGCTCTTTCGCATGATCACCGGCGAAGAGATCCCGGACGAGGGCCAGGTCGCCGTCGATAAGGGCATCACCATCGGCTACTTCAACCAGGACGTCGGCGAGATGTCCGGCAACAGCGCGGTTTCCGAGGTCATGAACGGCGCCGGTCCGGTGAGCGAAGTCGCGGCCGAACTGCGCGAGCTTGAAGCCGCCATGGTCGATCCGGATCGTCTCGACGAAATGGACGCGATCATCGAGCGTTACGGCGAGGTGCAGGCACGCTACGAGGAGCTCGACGGCTATGCGCTCGAGGGCCGCGCCCGCGAGGTGCTGGCGGGCCTGAGCTTTTCCCAGGAAATGATGGACGGTGACGTCGGCAAGCTCTCGGGCGGCTGGAAGATGCGCGTCGCACTTGCCCGCATTCTGCTCATGCGGCCGGACGTGATGCTGCTCGACGAGCCGAGCAACCACCTGGATCTCGAAAGCCTGATCTGGCTTGAGGACTTCCTCAAGAACTATGACGGCGCGTTGATGATGACCTCGCACGACCGCGAGTTCATGAACCGCATCATCACCAAGATCATCGAGATCGACGCCGGCCAGCTCAACGCCTATTCGGGCGACTACGGTTTCTACGAGCAGCAGCGCGCCCAGAACGCGAAGCAGCAGCAGGCGCAGTTCGAGCGCCAGCAGGCGATGCTTGCCAAGGAGATCAAGTTCATCGAGCGCTTCAAGGCGCGCGCCTCGCACGCCTCGCAGGTGCAGAGCCGGGTGAAGAAGCTCGAAAAGATCGATCGCGTCGAGCCGCCGAAGCGCCGCCAGACGGTCAACTTCGAATTCCGCCCGGCGCCGCGCTCCGGCGAAGACGTTATCAACATCAAGGGCGTGCACAAGAAATACGGCAGCCGCAGCATCTATGAGGGGCTGGACTTCATGGTCCGCCGCCGCGAGCGCTGGTGCATCATGGGCATCAACGGCGCCGGCAAGTCGACGCTGCTGAAGCTCGTCGCCGGCTCGACCGAGCCGGACGAAGGCAATGTCGCCCTCGGCGCCAGCGTCAAGATGGGCTACTTCGCCCAGCACGCCATGGACGTGCTCGACGGCGACCGAACGGTGCTGCAGCAGCTCGAGGACACCTTCCCGCAGGCGGGCCAGGCGCCGCTGCGCGCGCTTGCCGGCTGCTTCGGCTTTTCCGGCGACGATGTCGAGAAGAAGTGCCGGGTGCTTTCGGGCGGCGAAAAGGCGCGTCTCGTCATGGCGATTATGCTGTTCGACCCGCCGAACCTCTTGGTGCTCGACGAGCCGACCAACCACCTCGACCTCGACACCAAGGAAATGCTGATCAAGGCGCTGGCGGACTATGAGGGCACGATGCTTTTCGTCTCTCACGACCGCCACTTCCTCGCAGCCCTTTCCAACCGCGTGCTGGAACTGACGCCCGAAGGCATCCACCAGTATGGCGGCGGCTACACGGAATATGTCGAGCGCACCGGCCAGGAAGCCCCGGGCCTCAGGAGCTAGTCATCCACCCTCGAGCGTGCCGCGCCGGCGGCGCGCTCGGCGGCGGGTACCACCTCGCTGCTAGAGCCCCGCGCGTCCTGTCAGGCGCGCGAAGGTCGCTGCAGAGTTTTGCGTTTATGCTGCGCCCTTGCCGCCGCAGGCAAATCAAGAGCGACGCCTCAGTTCTGCCGCGCCTTGCCGCCATCGTTCGGCGATGAAAGCGTGTGGGCAATGAAGACCAAGCACTACGTGCTGCAGATTTTTCGGGCCGCCTTTACCGACCGGCTGCTGCTGATCATCGTGATGCTGATGATTGCCGCACCCTTTTCCATTCTGCCGATCAAGTCCTGTTCCAATCCGGGGCCGACGAGCGATCCCGGATCGACACCGTCAGCGCCCGCATCGACGCCTGGCCCGTGACATCGACTTCAAACGGACACCCGCCACGTAGCCCGAACCGGTCACGATCCGCTGGGCCACCGAAGCCGATCCGTATCCTCGCGTTTCGCGAGTTGGGCGCTGCGCGCCGGCGCCCAACATTTCGCGACATCCGCTTGCGCTCGGCGGAAATCGGATCCCCAAGCAGGTCCTGCCCTGCACATGCAGCCGACAGGACGCGACTCTAAATCGGTTCTCAAAAAACTAGGTGCTTGTGAGGCGTTGCCGTAGCAACAGTAAGAGCTTAGAAGGCCTGCCGCTTGAAATCGATCGGACTTTGGTCCGATAGGCGGAGGTCAAAGGTCCCATGGCCTTCGCTCAGCCGACAACCTTCAGGGCCCTGATCGCCGCGCAAGAAGACGGCCCCAACGCAAACGGGGCGACCCATGGCCGCCCCGTTTCAAGTCCTTTGTCGTACCTTAGCCGTTGAGGCCGCTGCCCCACGGGCCGTGGTGGCTGTCGGCGCCGTCGACGCGGTCGAAGCCGTGGGCGCCGAAGAAGTCGCGCTGGGCCTGGATGACGTTGGCAGTGCCGCGGCCGCGGCGGTAGCTGTCGAAGTAGCCGAGTGCGGAGGCAAGCGCCGGCACCGGCAGGCCGCCGAGAACGGCAGCCGAAACGACTCGGCGCAACGCCCCGTCGGTTTCCTTGACCATGGCCGCGAAGGCAGGCGTGACGATCAGGTTGGCGGCGTCAGGCGCCTTGGTGAAGGCTGTGGTGATTTCGTCGAGGAACTGCGAGCGGATGATGCAACCGGCGCGCCAGATCTTGGCGATGGTTGGCATCGGCAGGTTCCAGTTGAACTCCTTGGAGGCCGCGGACATGACGGCGAAGCCTTGCGCATAGGCGCCAATCTTGGCGGCCAGCAGCGCGCTTTCCAGATCCTTGATGAAGGCTGCCTTGTCGGCGACCTTGAACTCGCCGACATCAGGCAGTCCGAGGATCTTCTCGGCGGCTTCGCGCTCTTCCTTGGCGGACGAGATGCTGCGCGCCGCAACGGCCGCTTCGATCGCGGTTGCCGGAACGCCCATGTTCTGCGCCTCGATCACCGACCACTTGCCGGTGCCCTTCTGGCCGGCCTTGTCGAGGATCAGGTCGACGATCGGCTTGCCGGTGAGCGGATCGGCGGCCTTCAGCACCTTCTCGGTGATCTCGATCAGGTAGGAATTGAGGCGCCCCTTGTTCCAGGTGCCGAAGACTTCGCCGATCTCGGTCGCCGACATCTTCAGGCCGTCGCGCAGGATGCCGTAGATTTCGGCGATCATCTGCATGTCGGCATATTCGATGCCGTTGTGGATGGTCTTGACGAAATGGCCGGCGCCATTTTCGCCCAGCCAGGCAACGCAGGGGTCGTTTTCGTACTTCGCCGCGATCGAGGTCAGGACGGTCTCGACGCGCTTCCAGGACTCTTCCTTGCCGCCGACCATGATCGACGGACCATGGCGCGCGCCTTCTTCACCGCCGGAAACACCCATGCCGATAAAGGTGAGGCCACTGTCCTTCAGCGCTTCGAAGCGGCGCATCGTGTCGCGGAAGTTGGCGTTGCCGGCATCGATCATGATGTCGCCCTTGGCGAGGTACGGCTCGAGGATCTTCATCTGCTGGTCGACCGGCTCGCCGGCCTTGATCATGATGATGATCGGGCGCGGCGGGCGGATGGCGGCGACAAACTCTTCGATGGTGTCGCAGGGCACGATCTGGCCCTGAAGCTCGCCTGCTTCCGCGTAGAACTTGTGCGTCGCTTCGACGGTGCGGTTGAAGACCGCGATCTTGTTGCCTTTTTCAGCGATGTTGAGCGCCAGGTTCGAGCCCATGACGCCGAGACCGATTAGGCCGATTTCCGCCTGTGACACGTGATTGCCTCCATTGGACAGAAGCGCCGGGCGCGATCGGGATAAACGCGTCAAAGCCGGCTCTTCGAATTGAACTTCGCCGCTCGCGCGGGGCACTGTCGAAGGCCCGGGCGCGAGAAGCGACGGCGGAGGTTGTTTTGGCATTCAAATCGATTAACGACAAGCGATTCCTGACAAAATCACTTCTTTTCAGGCTTGCCGTCGCCATCGTCGAGCACCCGCCATGAAGCCCCCTCGAGATCTTCGTACTGGCCGCTCTTGAGCGCCCAGAGGAAGGCGACCAGACCGACCGCACCCAGAAACAGCGCAATCGGAATGAGATAGATCAGCGTGTTCATCCGGTGCTCCCGAGCGCCCGCAAGGTGGCTTGCGCCGGCCGTTCCGGCGCCGCTTCGGCGACATTGCCGGTGGCAGCCCTCAGACGCAAGGCATTGACGACGACGATCACCGAAGAGGTCGACATGGCGACGGCTGCAATCAGCGGCGTGGCGTAACCGAGGATGGCGATCGGGACTGCAATCACGTTGTAGCCGATCGCCAGCACGAAATTCTGCCGGATCAGTTGCCCCGCCCGACGCGAGGTGTCGATCGCCATCGGCACGGCGTTGAGCCCCTGGTGCAGGAAGACGAAGTCTGCAGCCTGCCGGCCGACATCGGCGGCCGTTGCCGGCGCCATGGAGACGTGAGCGGCACGCAGCGCCGGCGCGTCGTTGATACCGTCACCGACCATCAGCACGCGGTGGCCGCCTTCGGCAGCAGCCGCGCATTCATCCACCTTGCCGCGCGGCGTCAGTTCCGCCTTGAACCGTTCGATGCCGACGCGCGCCGCGAGGCCGGCGACGACGGGTTCGCGGTCGCCGGAAAGGATGCCGGTCGAAAGCCCGAGCCGGCCAAGCTCGTCGATGCTTTCGCGCGCGAACGGCCGCAGCCGATCCTCGAAGCGGAAACACGCAAGCGCGCGACCGTCGAGCGACAGGATCGCTTCCGACTGGCCGCTCGCCTCACCGGCATCGCCGCAGGCAAAGGCGCGGCTGCCGAGACGGTAGAGACCGGCCTCCGTCTGCGCCTCGATGCCGGCACCGGGGATTTCCCGGATGTCGCCGGCAATGACCGGCGCAAGCTTTGCAGCGTCGTGGATGGCCATAGCCAGCGGATGGCGCGAATGCACGGCAAGCCCCGCCGCCGTCAAGAGCGCCGATGGCTGGATGTCCGCCCCATTGATCAATCGTGGCTCGCCGACCGTCAGCGTGCCGGTCTTGTCGAGCAGCACCGTATCGATCTCGGCCAGCCGCTCCATGGCCGAACCGTCCTTGACCATGACGCCATTCTGGAAGAGCCGGCCGGCGGCGATCACCTGGACGACCGGCACCGCAAGCCCGAGCGCGCAGGGGCAGGTGATGATCAGCACCGCGACGGCGACCAGCATCGCATGGTGGAAATCGCCGTCGACGAACATCCAGCCGATGAAGCTCAGGAGCGCGAGCAGATGCACCGCCGGCGAATAATACTGCGCCGCCCGGTCGGCAATGCGGCGGTAGCGCGCCCTGCCCCCTTCGGCCGCTTCCATCAGCCCCATGATTTCGGCCAGCAGCGAATCGCGCGCCGCCGCCGTTGCCTCGATCGTCAGCGGTCCCGTGAGGTTCAAGGTACCCGCCTCCACGGCGTCGCCGACCTTGACCGGCGCGGGTGCGCTCTCGCCATTGACGATCGAGCGGTCGAGATCGCTGGCACCCAGGAGAATGCGGCCGTCGACGGGAATGCGCTCGCCGGCGGATATCGCCAACCGTTCGCCCGGCTTGATCTCGTCGACAGGGCGATACTCGCGGCCACCCTCGGCATCGAGCACCATGGCGCCGCGCGGCGAAAGGCGCGCCAGGCTGCTGATCGCCGAACGGGCGCGTCCGCGCATCATGTGGTCGAGGGTGCGGCCGATCAGCAGGAAGAACAGCAGCATCACCGTGCCGTCGAACCAGGCATGGGTGCCGTGGGTGATGGTTTCGTAGAGCGAGATCGAGAAGGAGAGCGTGATCGCCAGAGCAATCGGCACGTCCATGTTGGTGCGGCCGTGCTTCAGCGCGTTCCAGGCCGACGCGTAGAAGAAGCGTCCCGAATAGATCAAGGTCGGCGCGGCGATCAGCGCCGAAATCCAGTGGAAGAGGTCCCGCGTGGCGGCTTCCGCCCCCGACCAGACGGAAACGGACAAAAGCATGATGTTGGCCGAGGCGAAGCCGGCGACGGCGACGGCGCGCACCAGCTGCTTCAGCGTCTGGTCGCCACCCTCTTCGCCGGGCGCGAAGAGATGGGTCTCGTAGCCGCGCGCGCGGATGGCGCGGGCGAGCTCCTGGGGATCGGTGCGCGCACCGTCCAGCTCTTCCTTCCAGACGATCGAGACGCGGCGCGACGAAAGATTGACGCGGGCGCGCTCCACCTGGGGCAGCGTCTTCAGCGCGCCTTCAAGGGTGGTGATGCAGGCGCCGCAGTGCACGCCGGGGACGCTCAGATCGGTCTGTCGCAGCCCGCCGCCGAGCGTCCTGCTCATCAGCCAGAGTTCTTCCGACGTCGGCAATCCCTGCCCCGCCCGAACAACCTCCAGTGCCGTTTCGCTTCCCGGCGCGCAGCAGCTCATTGCCCATCTCCCGGCACGATGAAGCGGACCGCCTGGCGATAGACGACGGTATCGCCCGAGGTCGCGGTGATGTCGGCGATCCATTGGCCACGCTTCAAGGCGGTGGCGGCAACGAACACGCCCTCGCCCTGATGCGCCATCTCGACGGTGACGTCCTCATGCTCTTCCACCGGGCGCTTCAAGACAGCGACCACCTTGTCGGCGGTCATCTCCGGATTGCCCCGGCGCGTCAGCGTGTAGCGAAGCGCTTGCTTCTCGACACCGAGCTTGCCCTCAAGGCCTTCGGCGACATAGGCCTTGGCCTCTTTCACCTTGCCGTTGAACTGCTGGCTCGCGACATAGGTGTTCTGCACCACCAGCCCGCTCCAGCTGTGGCTGGCGTTCCAGGCCATGATCAGGTTGACGGTGATGATCGTACCGAAAAACAGCACCATGACGCCGAGCATGTGCCAGCCGGTGAAGGGGCGCGGCGCCTTTGGCTGTTTCACCCCTGCCTGATTGCCCCCTGCCTGGTTCATCGTCATTTCGCGGCTCCCGGGCTGTTGAAATTGGCCTTGTAGACGTCGCGCTCGCGGCTCGACGGGTCCTCGACGATCAGGCTGAAACCATCGCCCGCTTCGGACAACTTGTCCTTCGGCAGCGTCACGAACACTTTCACTGCTGTCACCTTGTCCGGATCGACGCCGATATCGAATGTGCGGCCGTCCCCCGGCGCCTGGCCGGCGATGCGCATCGTCGCCGAAGGCAGGCCGTCGATGGCAAGCGTGATGGTGCGTTGCTCGGGGATCATGTTCAAGAGCTTGACCATGTAGCCGTTGCGCACCGAACCATCGGATTCGACCACGTATTGCGGGTTGCGATCATGCAGGACATTGAGTTCCAGCCGATCGCGCGACAGGAGCGCGTAGATGAGCCCGATGCCGACCAGCGTCCAGACGCCGAGATAGAGAAGCACCCGCGGACGGAAGACGATCTTCCAGTTGAAGTGGCGCACCTTGTCGGAAAAATTGCCTTCGGCGTCGCGCACCCGGGCTGGGTCGATCGCGGCCGTACCGCCGTTGGTGGCGAGCGCCATGTTGGCGGCATAGTCGTTGAGCGTCGCGTAGGAGATCAGCCCGCGCTCGCGCCCGAGCTTGTCCATGACGCCGTCGCAGGCGTCGATGCAGAGCGCGCAGGTGATGCATTCGAGCTGCTGGCCGTCGCGAATGTCGATACCCATCGGACAGACGACGACACAAGCGTTGCAATCGACGCAATCGCCGACGCTCTCGCCGGCCGCTTGCGCCTTCTTCTGGTGGCGCGAGCGCGGCTCGCCGCGCCAGTCGTTGTAGGTGACGACAAGCGAATTCTCGTCGAGCATCGCCGCCTGGATGCGCGGCCACGGGCACATGTAGGTACACACCTGCTCGCGCATCAGCCCGCCGAAGACATAGGTCGTCGCCGTCAGGATCGCGACGGTCATGTAGGCGACCATGGGCGCCTGCAGCGAAACGAAACTTTTGAGCAGCGTCGGCGCGTCGGCGAAATAGAAGATCCATGCGCCGCCGGTGGCAATGCCGATCAGGATCCAGATCGAATGCTTCGACACCCGCTTGACCACCTTGTCGACGGTCCACGGGCCGGCGTCGAGCTTCATGCGGGCATTGCGGTCGCCCTCGATGTAGCGCTCGACCACCAGGAAGAGATCGACCCACACAGTCTGCGGACAGGTATAGCCGCACCAGGCGCGGCCGACGGCTGACGTCACCAGGAACAGCCCGAAACCGGCCATGACGAGCAGGCCGGCGACGAAGAAGAATTCCTGCGGCCAGATCTCGATGAAGAAGAAATAGAAGCGGCGGGCGGCAATATCGACAAGCACCGCCTGGTCGGGCGCATGCTCGCCGCGATCCCAGCGGATCCAGGGCGTCAGATAGTAGATGCCGAGCGTGACCAGCATCACCAGCCACTTGAAGCGGCGAAAGCTGCCTTCGGCCCGCTTCGGGAAGATCTTCTTGCGCTTTTCGTAGAGCGGCTTGCGCACATGCGCCGCATTGACCGGTTCGGCCTCGTGACGTTCGACGGAGGCTGGATTTGCGGCGGATTGAGGGTTCATTTGTGGGAAATCCCCGGATATGTCATGTATTGCGCATCGTTTTGCCCGATTTGGCGCCGGAGAACGTTGATCTGTGTCAAGTTTGCGGGCTAAAGCGCCTGCATGCGTCGAAACGCCCGGGCGGTTGAACGCAATGCCCAGCGCTTTCGCATGAAATGACCAGGCTTCCGAAGAAGTGCGCGGTCTTTCCCACCCGATCCGCACCGCGGTTCGTCACATCGCCATACCTTGCAATACCAATGAGGAACCGCATGGACACGATCATCGGCTTTCTGAACACGATCTTTTGGGGCTACGTGCTGATCTACGGCCTGCTCGCCGTGGGCATCTATTTCACGCTGCGCCTCGGTTTTCCGCAGATCGTGCATTTCGGCGAGATGTTCCGGGTCTTGAGCAGCGGCGGCTCGAAGGATGCAGCCGGCATCAGCCCGTTCCAGGCGCTGACCGTCAGCCTCGCATCGCGCGTCGGCACCGGCAACCTCGCGGGCGTCGCGGTCGCACTCTATCTTGGCGGTCCGGGGGCGACCTTCTGGATGTGGATGGTGGCGCTCGTCGGCATGGCGACGGCCTATGCCGAAAGCGCGCTGGCGCAGCTCTACAAGGTCAAGAACGAAAACGGGCAATATCGCGGCGGCCCCGCCTTCTACATCGCCCGCGGCCTCAACGCCCCCTGGGCAGCGACGATCTTCTCCGTCTGCCTCATCCTGTCCTTCGGCCTCGTCTTCAACGCCGTGCAGGCCAATTCCATCGCCGACGCCGTCCAGGGCGCCTTCGGGGTTCCGAAGATCGCCGTCGGTCTTGCGGTCGCGGCCATCTCCGGCGTCGTTATCTTCGGCGGCATCCGCCAGATCGCCCGCGTCGCCGAAATCGTCGTGCCCTTCATGGCGATCGCCTATCTCCTGACGGCGATCTACGTGCTGATCGCCAATGCCGCGATCGTTCCGAGCGTTCTGTGGACCATCATTTCCAGCGCCTTCGGCCTGCAGGAAGCGGCTGGCGGTGTGGCCGGCAGCGTGACCGCGGCCATGATGAACGGCGTCAAGCGCGGCCTCTTTTCCAACGAGGCCGGCATGGGCTCGGCCCCGAACATTGCCGCGGTCGCAACGCCCGTGCCGCACCACCCGGCCTCGCAGGGCTTCGTGCAGTCGCTCGGCGTCTTCATCGACACCATCCTGATCTGCACCGCGACCTCGGTCATGATCCTGCTTTCCGGCACGCTCGAGCCCGGCTCCGGCGTCACCGGCACGCAGCTGACGCAGGCCGCCATGAACGTGCACATCGGCTGGGCCGGCAGCTACTTCATCGCGATCGCGATCTTCTTCTTCGCCTTCACCTCGATCATCGGCAACTATTCCTATGCGGAGAACGCCCTCACCTATCTCGGCGGCGCCAACCGCCTCGGTGTCCTGATCATGCGCTCAGCCGTGCTCGCCATGGTCGTCTGGGGTGCTTCGGAAAGCATCACCACCGTCTTCGACGCGGCGGATGCCTCCATGGGCCTGATGGCGACCATCAACCTCATTGCCATCGTGCTTCTGTCCGGTACCATTGCCAAGCTGACGAAGGACTATTTCGCCCAGCGCCGGCAGGGTATCGAGCCCGTGTTCCACGCGGCCGACTATCCCGAGCTGCAGGGCCAGATCGACGGCGAGATCTGGTCGCGCGAAGAGGCGCTCGGCATGGGACGAAGCGTGGAGGAAAAGGCATGGACGGCTCCAACGGGCCGCTGACATCGACAAGGCTGAAACTGGCAAAAAAGCACGGCGTCTATCTGGAACGCGCCGCGCCATCCGCGCTGTCGGGGCATGTCGAATGCCTCTGGAGCCACGAGATGCCTGACGGGCCGGCCGCGCGCATGGCGGTCGTGCCCGACGGCTGCGTCGATATCCTCTGGTCCGATTATGGCCTCGTGGTCGTCGGACCCGACCGCACCGCTGCCTTCCCTGTCATTGCGCCTGGCGCGACGGTCGTCGGCCTGCGCTTTCGGCCGGGGGTGGCCGCCTCTTTCCTGCGCACCTCGCTTTTTGAGATCACCGGCAACCTCGTCCCGCTCGACGCCTTCTGGGGGAGGCACGCGGCAGAACTCGATGCGAGGCTGCACGAGGCCCGCGGCACGACCCAGCGCGGCGAAATTCTGGCGGAAGCGGTGCTGCAGCGCCTGGCTGCGGTCAACCCGCCGCCGAGCGATATCGCCGCTTGCCTCACCCACCTCGAACGGCATCGACAGTCAGAGGACAATCCGATCCGATCATTGGCCGCATCCACCGGCACCAGCGAGCGAACGCTTCGCCGCCGCTGCCACGAGCACTTCGGTTATGGCGCAAAGACGCTCGATCGCATCCTGCGCCTGCAGCGCTTCCTGGATACATGCCGAAGCGAGCCATCGATAAACCTCGGCGCGCTTGCCCTTGATGCCGGTTACGCCGACCAGGCGCATCTCACCCGTGAAGCCAGGGCGTTGACGTCGCTGTCCCCGGCCGAAATCCGCAGCCAGCTCAACCCTCATCGCCAGGCCGCCTGACGCGTTTCTTGCTGCCCGCGCCGCAGCCGCCTGACTGGCCGTTTCGTTCAAGACCGGATGGTTCACCCGTGCTATCCCGGAAGCAGGAGAACGAAGCATGGCAACACACGAAACGAAGATCATTCACATCACGATCGCGCGCGACTGGCGCGAGGTCTATGCATTCATGGCGGCACACGAGAAAATGCCGCTCTGGGCCTCTGGCCTGTCGTCAGGCCTGACACGCGACGGCGATGAGTGGCTGGCCGCCGGCCCGCTTGGCAACGCCCGCGTACGCTTTGCCCCACAGAACGACTTCGGCGTCGTCGATCATGTGGTGGAGCTCGAAGACGGCACCGTGGTCCACAATGCGCTGCGCGTCGTGCCGAACGGCGATGGTGCCGAGGTGATGTTCACGCTTCTGCGCCAGCCCGGCATGAGCGACGCGCAGTTTGCCGGCGATATCAACTGGGTGGCGAAGGATCTCGCCACTTTGAAAGCTCTCATGGAATCTGGAAAAGACAGGTAGGAAAATGGGTAACAAGGGCAACAACAGCCGCATCGACTATGTCGAGTTCAACGTCTCCGACATCGCAGCAGCCAAGGCTTTCTACGGCGGCGCCTTTGGCTGGACCTTCACCGACTACGGCCCGGAATACTGCGAATTCCAGGACGGCCGGCTGACCGGCGGCTTCACCACCACCGGTCCGGTCAGGAACGGCGGACCGCTGATCATTCTTTATGCCGACAATCTCGAGGACATGCTCGCCCGCGTCGAAAAGGCCGGCGGCAGGATCGTGGCACCGATCTTCACCTTCCCCGGCGGCCGGCGCTTCCACTTCGCCGATCCGGACGGATACGAGCTGGCGGTCTGGTCAGCGCAGTAAGGCTTGCACACTCGGACCGGCGGAATGAGGGCAAAGGCGACTATGTGATGGAGGTATGACTGGAGTTACAGCGCACACCTCCTCTCCTCCCTCATCTCTGTGCTCGTCACAGAGATCCAGCAGCCGTGCGTCCGCACGGCGATTGACTCTGGGTCAAGACTGACGGCTCCCGCGTTTCTCGCGCCGCCGACACGGCGCGGCTGGATTTCTGTGACGGGCACAGAAATGAGGGAAGATCTGGTGACGCCCGCGTTCCACGGTTGACCACCAAGACCGAGCCAGCAACGAAAAGGCAACGGCAAGTGCTTCGATCCGCTGTGGACACGCACGTCCGCTTTACCCCGGTTTAATCTCTGCACGCCAGAATTGCGCGCGACGAACACCGGGGCGCTCGAAGCATGGCCGACACACACGATTTCCTGAAGAACTCCGTCATCATCGGCGCCCATCCCGACGACGAATTGCTGTGGTTCACGTCGATCCTGAACAAGGTCGATCAGGTGATCATTCTTTACCGCGACATCTGGTCGGAGCCGCAGATGGGCGAAGCGCGCACGGCGGCGGTCAGGGCCTATCCGCGCGGCAACGTGCGCTTCCTCGAAATGGAGGAAACCGGTTCTTTCGACTGCGCCGACTGGACGAACCCGAAGCCCGGCCCGTTCGGCATGGAATTCGGCACCGAGGGAACCCGCCGAGAAGCCAAGCGCATCGTCAAGAAGTCGCTGTCGCAGATCATGCCCGGCAATTTCCGCCATTCCACCCGGCCGATCGCCGGGGCCTACCGCGACAATTACGAAACGCTCTATCGCACCCTGCTGCCGCTTTTGAAGCCGGACATGAACGTCTTCACCCACAATCCCTGGGGCGAATACGGCCACGAGGACCATGTGCAGGTCTTCCGCGTGCTCGACCGGCTGCGCGACGAAATCGGCTTCAAGCTCTGGATGTCCAACTATTGCACCGAGCGCTCGATGCCGCTCGCCATGCAGTATTTCAGCCGCAAGCCGCAGGACTACGTCCGCCTGCCCGCCGACAAGGCTTTTGCCGAACGGGTCGCCAATGTCTATCGCCAGCACGGCTGCTGGACCTGGCGCGACGACTGGGTCTGGTTCGACGACGAGTGCTTCATGGAGGCGCCGCAAAGCAAGCCTGAGGGCGGTGGCTTTCACCTTTTGCCGATGAACCTTTTCAATTTCGGCACTGTCGTCAAGAAGCCGGTCAACACCTCGCTGCTGCTCGGCACGGCGATTTCAAGCGTCGTGGTCGGCGCGACCATCGCAGCGGCACTGGAATAAAGAAAGCCGACGGCACCGCCCATCGCACCTGACATGCAAGAATCGCCGTAACACACTGAATCTTCGTGCGTCTCCCTTGGAAAAGCGACGATCGAATATGCGGTTGGGGCGCACCGGTGCTGCGCGCCACTGATGGCTATCAGTCTGACTGCGGCTCTAAAAAATAGACCACCATGCGAAGGTGTCGGTGCTCATCCACCAGGAGCGTCTCGTGGCGAAACGCCTGCTTCCCTGCCTTGGCCGTTGTCAGCGAGGCTATCCCACGCTGCGGCTCACCCGAAGCAGGCGCCTGCCACCAGCGCCTGAAGTCGCCAGAGAGTGCTTTCAAGTCCTCGACCAGAGCCAGCATCAACGGGTCATCCGGCGTCACCGCAAAATCATAGCGCAACTGAGCGAGGAGCTTCGGCGCTTCGGCGCGCCATTCCGAAAGCCTCAAGCGCATGAGGGGATCGGTAAACACCATCCGCAGGATATTGCGGGACTCACGCGCTAGGACGCTGAAATCGAACAGACTGTCCGCAGCGGCGTTCCAGGCGACGACGTCGGCGCGCAGGTTCACCACATAGGCGGGCCGCGTCGAAAGCTCGTCCATCATCTGCTGAACGAGGGGCGAAACCGAAACCCGCTGGTGCGCCTCCGGTGGCGGCGGTCGCCGGTGGGCGAGCAGGAACAAGTGGCTGCATTCGGCGTCGTCGAGCCTTAGCGCCCGGGCCACGTTCAACAGGAACGCCTCCGACACCTTGATGTCGCGCCCCTGCTCGAACCAGGTGTACCAGGTGAGCCCGACGCCGGCGAGCGCCGCCACCTCCTCGCGCCTAAGCCCCGGCGTGCGCCTTCGTCCTGTTACCGGCAGCCCGACATCGGCAGGCGCCAGCCGCATACGGTGGCGCATCAGGAACGCTGACAGATCGTCCTTGGTGCGGCCAAGGCTTCGGTCGCTCAAGCGGTTGCCTCCAGTAATAGGATAAATAGCAAAATTGTACCGGGATAATTCTGCCCTGAAGATGGGGCTTCCGCAACAGGCAAACCGGAGACCACCCTTGACCGCCCTGAACGAACCATCCGTTGATCCGGACTTTCAAGCACAGCCGTCCGACGTCCGCGCCGGTCCGCGCGCATGGACAGGCCTTGCCCTTCTGGCGCTTCCGACCATGCTGCTCGGCCTCGACGTCACGCTGCTTCACCTCGCGCTTCCCGCGCTCGCCGCCGATCTTCAGCCGACAAGTTCTGAGGCGCTCTGGATCGTCGACGCCTATGGCTTCATGATCGCCGGCTTTCTCATCACCATGGGCACGCTCGGCGATCGCATCGGCCGGCGCAAACTGCTGATGATCGGCGCGGCGGCGTTCGGGGCAGCCTCGGTCATGGCCGCCTGTTCCACCAGCGCCCCGATGCTGATTGCCGCGCGCGGATTACTCGGCATCGCCGGCGCCACCCTGATGCCGCCGACACTCGCATTGATCAGCAACATGTTTCAAAACCCCCATCAACGGGCGCTGGCCATCGGCGTGTGGGCGACGATGTTCGCACTCGGCATGGCCGCAGGCCCCATTGTCGGCGGCGTGCTTCTGGAGCGCTACTGGTGGGGCTCCGCCTTTCTGGTGGCGTTGCCGATCATCGGGCTGCTGCTCGTCGCAGCCCCCTTGCTGCTGCCCGAATACCGCGCCCCGCATGGCGGCCATCTTGATATCGGAAGCGTCGCGCTTTCGATCGCCGCGCTGCTGCCAATCGTCTACGGCGTCAAGCAGATCGCCAAGCACGGCCTTACCGCTGGCGCAACGTTCGCCCTTGTCGCCGGGTTGCTGTTTGCGGTGATTTTCGTCCGCAGGCAGGGCCGGATCCGCAACCCGCTCGTCGACTTATCGCTGTTTTCGAGCCGCACCTTCAGCACCGCGCTCATGGTGCTCCTGATCGGTCTTGTCGGCGTCGGCGGCACGATGCTGCTCGTCACGCAGTATCTGCAGCTTGTCGCCGGGCTGCCGCCGCTTGAGGCGGGCCTGAGAATGGGGCCGCCGGCGCTCGCCATGCTGGTCGCTGGTATCACGGCGCCGCTCCTTGCCCGGCGCCTTCATCCCGGTCCCGTAATCGCCGGCGCTCTCGCCCTGTCGGTCGCCGGATACCTTCTCCTGACGCAGCTGGACCTCGGCCTGCAAGGGGTTGCACTGGTCACTCTGTCGTTCTCGCTTGTTTATCTCGGCCTCGGCACGATTGCAGCCCTTGGAACCGACCTCGTCGTCGGCGCCGCGCCTGCGGAAAAGGCCGGATCGGCATCAGCGCTCTCCGAGGTCGTCCAGGAACTCGGCCTCGCCATCGGCATCGCCACCCTCGGCAGCGTGACGACGGCGGTCTATCGCGCGGAGATGGCCGGGCAGACCCGGAACATCGCTGGCGATATCCAGCATCGGGTGTCGGACAGCCTCGCGGGTGCCGCGTCTGTCTCGGCCAAACTGCCGGCAGGCGTACTGGAACAGGCGCAGACAGCATTCCTGAGCGGCTTCAACCTCGCGGCAACGATCTGCGCGATCGCCATCTCTATCATGGCCGTGCTGGCGGCTGTTACGTTGCGGCATGTTGGCGGCGAGACGCGGCCGTGATGACTCCCGCGCTGGAAAGAGAGGGCCGCACCCTTCGGATGCCCTGCCCTCAGCCAGCCCACCCTGCTGGTCTTGAGACTGCCCCTCACTGTCCTGCCGGACATCTTCCCCGCAGGCGGGGAGAGAGACGCTGGGCGCACCCTCTGGTTCCAAACCAGAGGTCCCAACCTGCCGCCCTGTCTGAGCAAGACGAAGACGCCGAGATGAGCGAAGCCGGTGCGGCTTGTCCCTTCTCCCCGCGCGCGGGGAGAAGGTGGCGGCAGCCGGATGAGGGGCAGCTCACCGCGCGGGTGAAAGGCACCTCACCACGCGGATGATGAGCGGCCGCCACATTACGTGACGCTGGACTACTCGCCTCCACCCAGCGAATGCACGAACACCGCGAGCTGCTTGACCGTAGTGTCGCCGAGGCGTGGCAGCCAGGCGGGCATGACGCCGTGCTTGGGGGCCTTCATCTGGGCGATGATCGCCTGCTCACTCGAGCCGTTGAGCCAGAGCGCATCGGCGAGGTCCGGCGCACCGAACTCGCGGTTGCCCTTGGCGTCAGCGCCGTGGCAGGACGCACAGTTGGTTTCAAACAGGGCCTTGCCCGGAGCGACCATCGACGCATCCGACGGCGTGCCGGTGAGGCTCACGACATAGGCCGCCGTCTGGCGGATCTCTTCGGGCTTGAGGATCTCGGCAAAGGACGGCATTTCGGAGACACGGGTGTCGTCGTCGCCGGCGTAGCGGATGCCGTGGGCGATCGTCTGGTAGATCTCCTCGGGCTTGCCACCCCAGAGCCAGTCGTCGTCGTTCAGGTTCGGGAAGCCGGCCGAACCGGCCGCGCCCGAGCCGTGGCACTGCGCGCAGTTGACCTTGAAGGCCGAGGCGCCGCCCGAAACGGCGAAGTGCTGCAGCTGCGGATCGGCCATGATCTCGGCGAGCGAGCTCGAGGCGATCTTTTCGAGATTGCCGGCCTGTGCCGCCTTGGCACTCGCAAGTTCGGCGCTGACTTCGGCGCGGCTCGAATAGCCGAGCACGCCCTTGGTCGCGTCGGTGAGCAACGGCACCGCGGGGTAGACGATCATGTAACCGACCGCCCAGACGATGGTGGCATAGAAGGTATAGACCCACCAGCGCGGCATCGGGTTGTTCAGCTCGCGGATACCGTCCCACTCGTGGCCGGTGGTCTCGACGCCGCTGATTTCGTCGACGTGTTTGTCCGCCATTATTTCAGTCCTCCTTGAGGGGGATGGCTGCGGCATCATCGGCGGCCTTCTTGGCGCCGGGCCGGAAGATGAAGGCGACGACGCCCAG
>NZ_DASYGZ010000139.1:0-111479 GCF_035999135.1 Ensifer sp. | reverse complement strand
GAGGAGTTAACACCTCTTCAGGGGCCCGCAAGGAGGCGCAGCCGACGAAGCGGGACAGATATCCGCAAATCCTGCCCCCGCAACCAAATCAAAAAAGCCCCCAAGCAGAAATGCAAGGGGGCTTTTGGCGTTTCTGGGACCCCCAACAGACAGCGGGCTTCGAGGAAACTCCGAGCCCTTCCGGCGTGCGGGAAAACCCAAGCCGCGCACGCCGACATCACGCTCATCGGGCGTCGTGAAAGATAATCCCGACAGTATGACGCATGCCGGATCGCACGCGGCTGACGCCGTGTCTGAGGTTCACACGATAGTTCCCCCTCGTTCCCTCGACCGGGCGATTGTGGACGGCGAAGGCGACGGCGTCGCCCTGCCTGAGCGGCACGACCTCGACGCGGCTTTGCATGCGCGGCCGCTGTTCCGTCAGGGCGAATTCGCCACCGGTGAAATCGCGGCCCGGCTCGGAAAGCAGGATCGCCACCTGGATCGGAAATGCGAGCTCGCCGTAAAGATCCTGGTGAAGGCAGTTGAAGTCACCGGGACCATATTGCAGCAGGAGCGGCGTCGGTCGCGTCTGACCGGCGTCATGGCACTGCTTGAGGAACATGGCATGTTCGCCGGGGAAGCGCTGGTCCAGCCCCATTCGCTCGTTCCAGGCGTTGGCGACGCCGGCAAGGCGCGGGTAGAGCGCGGTCCGGATGCGACCGATCAGATCGGGCAGCGGATATCTGAAGTAGCGATATTCGCCCTTTCCAAAGCCATGCCGCGCCATGACGATGTGGCTGCGGAAATGGCTCGTGTCGCCATAGAGAGACGCGACGCCACGGCATTCCTCGGGCGTCAGGAGCCGGGGGAGAACGGCGCAGCCGAAGCCGTCGAGTTCGCGGGCAAGCGCATCCCAGTCGTAGGCGTCAATCCGTGTCTGCGCAGATAAATCCGGGGACGTCTCGACCATATCGATTGCAGTCGTTTTCATGCCCTGGCTTCCTTCTCGATGAGCACGCGCTTGCGCTTAATGCCCCAGCGAAAACCGGCAAGCGTTCCGTCGGCGCGCAGCACGCGGTGGCAGGGAATGGCAAGTGCCACGGGATTGGCGGCGCAGGCGCCGGCGACGGCGCGCGGGTTTGCGAGCGGGCCCACCCACCTGGAAAGCTCCGTGTAACTCACGGTCCGGCCGGGCGGGATCGCCTTCAGCTTTTCCGAGACGCGGCGCTGGAACGGCGTTCCGCGCATGTCGAGCGCGAGATGAAGACCGTGCGAAGGCTCGGCGAGATAGCGCAGGATTTTCGCGATATCGTCCCTGACCATCGCTTCGCTTGCGACAAGGGTGGAGTACGGGAAGCGATCGTGCAGATCCGCGGTCAGCGCCTCGGCTGTGTCGCCAAGCAGGATCGCACAGACGCCATTGGCGCTGCGCGCAACCAAACCCTTGCCGAGGTCACAGTCGAAGACCGCGTAGGAGATAACGTCGGCGATGGTCGAGGGGGAAATCTGCCGCACGCTCGGCTGTACATGGTCAGTCTTGATCAAGAGGTTCATTGGTGTTGCTCCTTGTTGCATCCTCATGAGCGAGACTAGATTTGCGGCCGCGCCGCCGAACTCCGATCCTTGTTCTCAAATCGAAACTTTGCGGGGGTCGATGCCAGCGTATGGAAAATGCCGGAGAGATCGCGTCAGGCGAGCCGTATGACTGTCGTTTCAGCGAGAAGATAGATCTCCCCGGAGGTGAAGCGGGCTTCCGCTTCGCCGTTTTCGCGCATGCGCAGTTCCACGAGGCCGGCGATCGCGAGTTGGCCGATACAGGTGAGCACGAGTGCCTTTGCCGGATTGCCCTTTGCACGCGCAATGAGCGTATCGATGGTTTCCCGGGGCTGAGGGCGCTTGCGCCGGCTTCCTTTCGCATCCGATCCGCCCCGCGAAAACATGACTGTGGCTCTCCTTGTTCCGGACGTCGTGGCGGGCGGGCTGCAGGTGTCCGACGCTCCCATACCGGTCATCAGCGGCACGTCACCTCGAGGCATTTCTCGCGGAACTCCGACACCCGCAATCAAACGGAACCATGCCCGGAAGGGTCATAGGGCGCCGCGAAAGGTGAGGTTCATCCGCATCCGCCCGACGATCTCATGGACGCCATCCTTCAACTCCGGGACGCCGTGATAGAAGAGGCGCGACGGTCCACCCCAGACCGCGACGTCACCATGCCGCAGTGCATATTTCTTCACCGGATCATCCCGCTTGAGGCCGCCGAACTGAAACATTGCCGGAAGCCCGAGCGAGACCGAGACGATCGGATTGGCAAAGTCGCGCTCGTTCCTGTCCTGATGCAGCGACAGGCGGGCACCAGGCTCGTAGCGGTTGATCAGGCAGGCGTCCGGGCGGAAACCCAGATAGCCGGCCCGCGCTGCCGTTTCGAGAGCAAGGTCGAGGAAGCATGCGGGCATGGCCGGCCAAGGGCGGCCGGTTTCCGGATCGTTGCGATCGTACCGGTAACCTGTGCGATCCGTAACCCAGCCGGCCGCGCCGCAATTTGTCATCGCCACCGACATGGTGAAGCCGCCCGGCGTGACCATGTGCCGGAAGGGCGACTGGCTGGTGATGTCACCGAGGGCTGCGAGCAGTTCGTTTTCGCGGGAAAGTGCTGCCCCGCGAAGAAGCATGGCGCCTTTGGCCATTGTCTCGACGACGGGGTCGACGGGGGCAAGCAGGTCAAACAGGTCGCGCATTTTCAGGCCTGTGGGGTAACGGGTTGAGCGAAGGGTGAAAGACGGGCCGATAGCCCGCCAGCAGTGCACCGACCGTTGATGGTGGCGTCAGCAGCCAATCGGCCCGACGCAGGAATTCGGGCCCGGAGTAGCCCTCGTCGGTCCAGCGATGCGCCCGGCCGGCATGCAGTGTGTAGGCGTCATCCCCGACTGCCACGACCGCGCCGTCCGGCAGCGCGGCAAAGGGAGTGGTGACCGGATGCATGCGCTTGCGGCGGCGATCGAGGCGTTCAGCATGCAGAACGCTGTCGACCTGAGCGGCTGAAGGAGGTGGTTCGCCTTTTGCCGACGCCCAGAAACGTCGGAAGCGCTCCGCCGCGTCGCGCCGGCAGAAAAAGCAGGGGCGATGCCCGGCGGCGAGCGCCACGGCCTCGTCGAGGAAAAACAGCTCGGTCCAGCTCCGGCGCGCCATCACGTCGCGCCGCCGTCCCCTGAAGTCGCAAGCGCAGACGAGCCAGGCCTTCGACGCCCAGCGCCTCCCGAGCAGTGTCCTCGTCGCGGGATCGTGAAGGATGCCGCGATTGCCGGTAAACAGGCCCCGCTGAGGAATGGCGACAATCTCCCCGAAGGGCGTGACGCGGTTTTGAAGGGGCATGGCGCTTTCCCGATGCAGCATTTACGTCAACACGTACCCACGCGCGCACGGAATGCGCCAGTCGTCGTCAAGGCTTGCGCACAAGGCGACGGATTGACCACACCGGCGGGATCTATTCAAAGGGACGCCTCTCGATCGAGCAGGGCGCGCTTGCGCTCGACACCCCAGGCATAGCCGGAAAGCGAGCCGTCGTTGCGCACCACGCGGTGGCAGGGAATGGCAAGGGCAAGATTGTTTGCAGCGCATGCGCCGGCCACCGCCCGTGTGGCGCTCGGTGCGCCGATGCGTCGGGCGATCTGCTGATAGGACAGGCGCGCGCCGACGGGGATCTCCTGCAAGGCCTGCCATACCCGGCACTGAAAGGCCGTACCGCGCACGTCGAGCGGCAGATCGAGGCCGATGCCCGGGTTTTCGACGAAACCGCAAACTTGGGCAATCAGCGCCTCGTATTCGCGATCCATGCCGATCAGCCGTGCCTTTGGAAAGCGATCCTGCAGATCGCGCACCAGTGCATCCGGGTCGTCACCAAGCAGGATCGAGGCGACGCCCTTGGCGCTGGACGCCACAAGGACCGCTCCGAGACTGGATTGGCCGACCGCAAACCGGATATCTTCGTTGGTACCGCCCTCCCGATACCGCGTGGGCGTCATGCCGAGCATGCCGTTCGATTTCTCATAGAAGCGGCCGCTCGAGTTGAACCCGGCGTCGTAGATTGCCTCGGTAACGCTCGTGCCGGTCTCAAGGCCGGCGCGGAGTTTTTTCGCGCGGTGGCCTGCGGCATAGGCCTTCGGCGTCAATCCTACCGATGCCTTGAACATGCGATGGAAGTAGCTCGGGCTACGACTGACAGCCTCTGCCAGCTCCTCCAGCGACGGTTCTTCGTCGCTCTCTTCGATGATGCGGCAGGCCTGCGCGACGCGTGCTGCATTCTCGCATTCGAGCGAATGGCCTTCGGGGTTGCAACGCCGGCACGGCCGAAAACCGGTGGCCCGGGCGCTGTCGATGGTGTCGTGCAGGGCGACATTCTTCGGGTTTGCCGTGCGCGATGGGCACGAGGGCCGGCAATAAATGCCGGTTGTCGCGACGGAGTACCAGAACTGACCGTCGGCGGACCTGTCCCGTGTGACGACGCGGGTCCAGCGGGGATCGTCCGCGACGGAAGGACGCGAGACGCGGCGTGCTGGAAGGGACTGAAGGATCGTCGTCATTTGTCTATTCCCCGGATCTGGTCTCCGCCGACATGCCTGGGATCGAGGGCGGCCACACTGCGAACCTTGCTCTTCCATCGAACAGGATCCCACCCGGTTCTTGCGCCGGCGAAGGGGGATTGCCAGAAATCTTAAAAAAGAGGCTCGCACAGCAAATCGTGCGAGCCTCCATTTTTCGGGTAACGCATCCGCGGCCCGTGCGGACCGAGGCATCCGCCCTCGATCAGGCCTTCTCAACCAGCCCGAGCTGCATCATCGCCGTCAGTCCATCGTCGAGGCCGCTCTCCTCGACGATCAGGCCATCGACGACCTTCAGCACGGTCTTGCCGGTGAAGTGCATCTTGCGGCCGGTCGCAGCGGGCAGGCTTCCCGTCAGGAAATCGTCGAAGGCCGGGCCTGAGTGCGTGCCGCCGCCTTCCCACTGGCCGACGACATAGTCGCCCTCGGCAATCAGGTCGGCAGTACCCCAGAAGTTGAGGTCGGGAAAGGCGGCCCGGAAGTCGGTCATGAAAGCCTTGATCTCCTCGCGGCCGCGGCGCGGCTCGTGCAGGGAGTACTGCAGCAACATGTCGGGCGCTGCGATCTCATCGATGACGGCAAGATTGACGTCCTTGCCCCAGAATTCGGTGAACCAGCGAACGACGACGGCCTTGTTGTCTTCTTCTTTGCTCATGGAAATATCCTCTTTCAAGATCGGCCGGCCATCGAAGCTTTCGATGACCTGAGGAAAGGGATAGTCGAGGCTTCCCGCCGCCAAACTCCGGTTCTTACCTTCGATTTGGAAACGATGGTCCGCGGCATCGTTGCTGACATATGGCCAAGCAGCTGTATTTGCAGTTTTTTTGGATTTTCGGCCAGGAAACGGAGAGACCTCGGTCCGCCAGTGGCTGGCGTTCAACCGGGCCGGTGTCGCAAGGCCAACGACGCCGAGCGGGCAGTGTCGGTCTCAGGCATCCGCTGCCGATTGCCTGATCAGATCGGTCACTCCGTCGCAGGGCCTTCCGGCGCGAGGCGCAGCGCTGAAGGGCTGTTCACGGCAGCGCTGCCGGATGGACGCGAAAAGCGTTATGGGCTATCTCAGACTGCTGAGCTTCTTGGCTGTCGGCGGGCTGTGACGAACAACGTGGAGCCGAAGCGTCCCACGCGCTTGTGATCCACGCGGCTGCCAAAAAACCACAATTGCTTCACCTAGATCGCGCATCAGACGCGGCTTCAAGAATTGGAACAACGCCGAATGCGCATTTCATACGTCTTCCTGGGTGCATTTCTTGTGATCGCGCAGTCGGCTCACGCTGAAGTGGCATCCCCTGTCCTGGAGCCACTCAAGCAACAGTCGCAGGCTGCCCAGGTGAGTGCGAAGTTTCTCACGCGTTTCAGCTACAAACCGATCGCGCTCGATGACGCCTTGTCGGCCAAGATCATGGACCGGTTCATCAAGACGCTTGATCCGGATCGCACGCTCTTCCTGCAGGCCGACATCGATCGTTTCATGGCCGACCGAAACAAGATCGACGACGGCATCAAGCGGGGCGACCTGAAGATCCCGTTCAAGATCTTCAACGCCTATAGCGCGCGCGTCGTCGACCGCATGACCTACGCGCGCAGCCTGCTCAAGCAGGACTTCGACTTCTCCACGAATGAAAGCTATCCGCTGCTTCGCGAAGACGCGCCATGGCCGCAGTCGGACGCCGAAAGCAACGATCTCTGGCTGAAGCGGGTCAAGAGCGACTGGCTGCGTCTGAAGCTGGGTGGCAAGACCGATGCGGCTATCCGGGAGACGCTCGACAAGCGTTACGCCAACACTCTCGATCGCGCCGGCAAGACCAAGAGCGACGACGTGTTCCAGCTGTTCATGGATGCCTATACGACGTCGACGGACCCGCACACGGATTACTTCGGTGCGAACGCTTCCGCCGATTTCAACATCGCGATGAAACTGTCGCTGGTGGGGATCGGCGCCGTCCTGCAGGAGCGCGACGATTACACGACGATTCGCGAGCTCGTGCCCGGTGGTCCGGCGCAATTGTCCGGCCAGCTCGCGGTCGGCGACCGCATCACCGGCGTCGGCCAGGGCAAGGATGGGGCGATCAAGGAAGTGGTCGGCACCCGTATCGATGACGTCGTGCAATTGATCCGGGGAAAAGAGGGGTCGGTCGTGCGGCTCGACATCCTGCCGGTCGATGCCGGAACAGATGCCCCGCACCGCATCATCAGCCTGGTGCGCGACAAGATCAGCCTGGAGAAACAGGCTGCCCAGAAGACGCTGCTGCCGGTGACGGTTGGCCAGTCGACCCGCAAGATCGGGGTGATCACCCTTCCGGCGTTTTACGAAGACTTTGACGCGCGGCGCAAAGGCGAGAAGGATTATCGCAGCGCCAGCCGCGATGTCGAAAAGCTCCTCAGCGAGCTGAAGCAGGAAGGGGTCGACGGCGTTCTCATCGACGTGCGCAACAATGGCGGCGGTTCGCTGGAAGAGGCGATCGACCTTACCGGTCTCTTTATCGGCAAGGGGCCGGTGCTGCAGCAGCGCGACGGCGACGGCAAGGTCGTGGTAACGACGTCAGATCTTCCGGAACCGGCCTGGACCGGTCCCGTCGGTGTTCTCATCAACCGCGGGTCGGCGTCCGCTTCGGAGATTTTTGCCGCGGCGATCCAGGACTACGGCCGAGGCGTGGTCATCGGTGAACCCAGTTTCGGAAAGGGCACGGTGCAAGCGGTCGTCAATCTCGACCAGATGGTCCGCAAGACGAAGCCCGAGTTCGGTGAGCTGAAGGTGACGATAGCGCAGTTCTTCCGGATCGATGGCGGTACGACGCAGTTGCGCGGCGTCACGCCGGACATCAGCCTGCCCGGGCTCTCCGATCCGAAGCGCTTCGGCGAATCCAGCTACGACAATGCCCTGCCATGGACCAAGATCAAGCCGGCGAAATACGTCCCCGTCGACAGCGTAAAGGCGGTGCTGCCGAAACTGCAAAGCCGGCATGATGCGCGGGTGGAGAGCAATCCGGATTTCCAGCGCCTTCTGGAAGACATTGCCGACGTCAAGGCGCAGCGTGAGAAGGGCACCATATCCCTCAACGAAGCCGAGCGCCGGCGCGAACAGGCGGCCCGGGAAGAACGAAGGAAGTCTCGCGCAGGCGCAGGCGAGGGCGAAGATACGGCCGGGGACGACGGCCTCAATGCCGACGAACGCAGCCTCACCGCCGATATCGCGCGGGAGAATGCGCGCAAGAACGCAAAGGACGTGCTGAGGGACGAAGCCGCCGCCATCGTCGCCGACGAGGCGGACCTGCTGCAAGGCGTGCTGCAGGTAGGCGCCAAGCCGTAACGCAACTGCCCTGGCGCACGATCGCGCCGCGGGCAAGCGATGGCTGGGTGCCAAGGCGCCGGAGTCCGTCCGTGTGAAGAGATCGCGCACGGCGCTCCGGCCATGCGGGTGGCCTGCGATCGGTTTGCGGGTGACCTTGCTGAAGATGGCGATCCGATCGGCGATTGGCTCAGTTTCGACCGTCTCATCGCAACATGCGTCAGGTGACGCACAAGGCGACCGGCCGATCGCGCGCGACGCGCCCGCGATCACGACCGCATTCCTTCCTCTCTGCTGCCAAGTCCTTGTAACAGCTGCCTTTGGTGACCGTTCGCCGACTATGGCCGATACCATGGGTCGGCTGTCGATCGATCTTTGACAACTCCCGTCCAGGTCTTGGCAGAACTGGACAAGCGTCCTGTTGCATTTGCACGGCATCGACTGCGTCACCCCAGGCGGGAACGGACGGGTTGCCGTGCGCCAACGGAGACCTCACGCGATGAAACGATTGATGGCGGCCCTGACGATCATGACTGCAGCGATCTCTGCCGATGCAGCCCGGGCCGAGCCGCTCCTGGATGCGCTTGCCAAGGCCTACCGCAACAATCCCACGCTCAATGCAGCGCGGGCGGGCGTGCGTGCAAGCGCCTACGACGTCGACATAGCCGGAGCGGCCATGCGACCGAAGATCAACGCGAGCAGCAGTGTCGGCTACAGCACCCCCGGCGGCAGCCGCCGCGGCTTCGGCATTGTTCTCGATCAAACGCTCTTCGACGGGTTGCAGACCACGAACAATGTCGCCGTTAATGAGGCGAGACTACGCGCCGCACGGGAAAACGCGCGCAACACCGAACAGAACATACTGTTCCAGGCGACCGAGGCCTACATGGACGTGGTGCTCGGGCGTCGTCTGGTCAGCTTGCGCAAACAGAACCTTGATTTTCTCAATGAGCTGACGCGGTCCGAGAAGGATCGCCACCGGGTTGGCGAGCGAACGCGAACCGACGTCGCCCTGGCCGAGGCGCGCCGCGCCGCCGCAAAGGCCGAGCTCGAGCTCGCTCAGGTCGAGGTCAAGCAGGCGCAGGCCACCTACAGCCAGATCATTGGCGATGCGCCGGGCAAGCTTTCAGGCGCCCGGCCGCCTTCCGACAAGATACCGTCCAGCCTCGAAAAGGCGCTCGCCGTGGCGGCAAAACAGCACCCGGCCCTGCTCGCCAAACGACATCTTGCAGACGGCGCGGTGTCCAACGTCGCGGTCAACGAAGGCAAGCACCTGCCGCGCGTGACCGGCTCGATCGGGATCGGAAGGGGGCAGGCCGTCGGCAAGTCCGAAGCGATGCGGTTCGACGAAGGCGCAACGTCGAGAAAGCTCGTGATCCTGATGCAAGTGCCTGTCTACCAGGGTGGCAAGGTCTCGGCCCAGGTCCGGCAGGCCAATGAGAACCTCGATGCATCCCGTTTCAACATCGATATGCAGAGCGCCGAAGTCCAGGCTCAGGCTACCGCCGCATGGGCGCACCACCAGGCCGCGACGGCGTCCGCATCGGCGAACAGGCAGGACGTAAAGTCGGCGCGCATGGCGCTCGAGGGTGTGGTTGCCGAGCGTGCGGTCGGCGAGCGGGCGCTCCTCGACGTGCTGAGGGCCCAGGCCGATGTCATCAAGGCGCAGGTGAGGCTTGCAACGGCCGAGCGCGATATGGTTGTGGGCGGTTACCGGATCCTGTCGGCGATAGGTCGGCTCGGCGCTCATGACCTCGGCCTCGTGGCAGCGGCAAACCAAGAGACCTCAAAGGGGCGCTGAGCGAGGGAGCCTCGGCTGATTACTGGCGAAGCGGCGGGGCTACGCCCGCTTCGCCAGTTGATGTTCGCGCCAGATCGTGAACAGGCCGGCGCCGACGACAATGAGCGCGCCGACGATCATGTTGTTGGTTATCGTCTCGCCAAACAGCATGACGGCGAAGATCACGTTGAGCACCAGCTGGAAATAGGTGACCGGCTGAACCTCCGCGGCCGGCAGCAAGCCATAGGCGCGGATGAGAAAATAGTGGCTGAGCGTGCCGCAGACGCAGAGCGCTGCCAGTGCAAACCAATCGGAAGGTGCGACATCGGTCCAGTAGAACGGCCCGATCAGCGAGATCGCGATCGCCCCGACGACACCGGCATAAAACAGGCTGGTCACCGCCGAATCCTCATGACTGACCGCGCGCGTGGCGATGCTGTAGAGCGCGAAGAGGACGGACGCTGCGAGCGGCAGAAGCAGCGAGGTGTCGAAATGAACGTCGACAGGATTGATGATCACCAGCACGCCAACCAGGCCAACCAGAATGGCTGCTCCGCGCCTCCAGCCGACCACCTCTCCGAGAAGCGGTATGGAGAGAATGGTGATGATCAGCGGCGTTGCCTGGAAGATCGACTGGCTCATGGCGAGCCCGGCGTGAACGTAGGAAAACACGATGACGACGATTTCGGCGACCAGCAGCAAGCCCCGGACAATCTGCAGCCAGGGATGACGCGTGCGCACGGACTGGCGAATGCCGCCCGGCGACGACGCGGCAAAGGCAAACACGAACAGTGCGAACGCCCAGAACCGGATCATGGTGATGAAGAGGGCTGGGTAGCGGTCGCCGAGATACTTGGTGATGGCGTCCTGGCCAGCAAAGATGCAGATGGCAAGGAAGGCGAACAGGTACCCGCGGGATTTGGTGCTCATGGCAATTACAGACTTAAGAAGCGCCATGCGCCGGGCTGATACGCCAGGCTGATGACCGTCAGTTCAAGAAAGCGCGGCGGCTGGATACTCTCGCATTGCCGCGCCAGCGCGTCAGTCCTGCACGGCCATGTGCAATTCCGCTTCGCGCCCCAAGGTCTTCATCCACTCGGTAAATTCCGGGCGGGCCCGGATCTGTCGGCCATAGTGGCGGGCGAGCGCCGACGTCAGGTCGCCGCGGCGATCGAGCTGCGCGTCGGCAAAGCCGATCATCTGGGAATTTGGCCAGGCCTGCGGGCGGATGGCCGTCAGGCGAGCAAACAGGCTTTCGCCCGGCTCGTCGGGGTTCGCCTGTGCCATCAGGGTCAGCATGGCCGCAGTCGAGCGCGACACGCCCATATGGCAATGGACCAGCAGATGGCTCGACGAGCGCTCCGCCTTATGCGCCAGGAAGTCGGTGCCGAAGCGCAGGATCGTCTCGACGTGTTCGCTGCGCGGCATCACCCGGTTCGGTGCGTCGGCAATGATATCGTGAAAGCGCAAGGTCGTGCGGTGATGCTCGCCGTAGCTGCCGAAAGCGTCCAGCTCGGGCAGTTCCGGATCGACGATGGACAGAACATGGGTCACGTTCCGCCCGCTCTGGTCCGGCAGTTCGTCGATGCCGCAGACGGTCAGCACTGGAGAAAAGCTCAATTCCATGTCCGTATCCTTCGGTCCTGAAAAGCCCGCGTCGCGCTGGCGCGGAGCAGAAAAACACATCGAGCATCACGGACATCGATGCGCGGCCGGTTGGCACGATCAAGGAATGGACGCGAAGCGTGCAGTGTTGAAGCTGATGTTGTCATCGGCAAGGCGGGCAGCGGCTGAGCCGCTGGGAAGTGGAATCTATACGTGCGCACCGCGGGTTGGCAATGCCGTTGTTCGGATATGCGCCTATGAACGGATGCCGACAGGCTTGTCGCGCGTCGGGCCGGCCACTCATTTCCACATGGTCCGCATCCGAGCGCCGACGTCGATGCGGATCTGGCGGGCACTGCGTTCGCCGGCCACCGGCGAGACCTTCGGCCAGGTCGTCGTTTCGAAGAACTGCAAGAGCGTCGCGGGTATGAAACGGGTGCGCGATGCGTAGACGTGGCGGTCGCCCTGCGCATTCTGTCCGTGGGTGAAGAACCGTTGCGGCGTGATCAGCGAAAGGCTGTCGCGCGCGCGGGTCATGCCGACATAGAGCAGCCGGCGCTCCTCCTCGAGTTCCGCGGTCGTTCCCACGCCGAGATCGGAGGGAATGCAGCCGTCGACGACGTTGAGCATGAAGACCGAGCGCCACTCCTGGCCCTTGGCGGAATGGATGGTGGAAAGGATCAGATAGTCCTCGTCGAGCAGGGGGACGCCGGCCTGGTCGCTGGTCGCATCCGGCGGATCGAGGGTCAGTTCGGTCAGGAACCGTTCCCGGCTCGGATAGCCGCCGGCGATCTGCTCTAGCTGGACGAGGTCGGCCTTGCGGGTCTCCGGATCCTCGTGGATGCGGTCGAGGTGCGGCTCATACCAGCTACGGGCGGTGGCGATCTCCGCCGGCCAGCCTGCAGCGGATTTCCGCAAGCCCGAGACGAGCGTGATGAAACTCGGCCAGTCGTCGCCGGTTTTCGCAGGCGCCGGGATCTCGGCGAGCGCTGCCAGCGGCTCCGGATCGGCGGCGATAGCATCGAGGATCTTGCCTGCCGTTTGCGGGCCGATGCCCGGAAGCATCTGCAACAGACGGAACCCGGCGACGCGATCGCGCGGGTTCTGGGCAAAGCGCAGGACCGCCAGAAGATCCTTGACGTGGGCGCTGTCGAGGAACTTGAGGCCGCCGAATTTGACGAACGGAATGTTGCGTCGCGTCAGCTCGACTTCGAGCGTTCCGCTGTGGTTGGACGAGCGAAACAGGACGGCCTGCTGCTTGAGGGTAATGCCGACTTCGCGATTGGCGAGCACCTGATCGACGATGTAGTTTGCCTGGTCGGCCTCGTCCCGGACGCTGACCAGGAATGGGCGCTGTTCGGACTGCCGGTCGGTCCAGAGATTTTTCGTGAACCGTTCGCGCGCAAGCTCGATCACGCCGTTGGCGGCGGCAAGGATCGGCTGCGTCGATCGATAGTTGCGGTCGAGCGTGATGACGTCGGCCGGCCTTGGGGAAAACCCCGCCGGAAAATCCAGGATGTTGCGGACCGTCGCGGCCCGGAAGGAATAGATCGACTGTGCATCGTCACCGACCACGGTCAGTCCGTTGCCCTCCGGCTTCAGCGACATCAGGATCGAGGACTGGAGGCGGTTGGTATCCTGGTATTCGTCGACGAGCACGTGATCGAAGCGACCGCCAATGTCTTGGGCGAGGTCCGGGTCGGACACCATTTGCGCCCAGTACAAAAGCAGGTCGTCGTAGTCGAGCACGTTCTGCGCCTGTTTGGCCTCGACATAACCGGAAAACAGCGCCTTGAGCTGCTCTTCCCAGCTGGCGACCCAGGGGAATGCCGATTTGAGCACCTCGGCAAGCGGCGTCTCCGAGTTGACGGCACGTGAATAGATCGCAAGGCAGGTACCCTTGGTCGGGAAACGACTCTCGGTCTTGGAGAACCCGAGCTCGTGGCGCACGAGGTTCATCAGATCGGCGCTGTCTTCCCGATCATGGATGGTAAATTCGACGTTGAGACCGATCTGCTCGGCGTAGATGCGCAACAGCCGCGCTCCCATGCCATGGAACGTCCCGGCCCAGGCGAGCGCGTCGGTCATGACCGAGGCGTTGCCAGGCAGGATCTGGCGACAGATCCGCTCAACCCGGCGCGTCATCTCCGCGGCTGCCCGGCGCGAAAAGGTCATCAGCAGGATGCGGCGCGGGTCTGCGCCGTTGACGATCAGGTGTGCGACGCGGTGGGCCAAGGTGTTGGTCTTGCCCGAGCCTGCGCCGGCGATGATCAGCAGCGGTCCGCCGACCTCGCCCTCCGGCAATCCGACACCATGGACGACGGCCTCTCTCTGGCGATCGTTCAGTTTTTCGAGATAGGCGGCACCCATTCATTCCTCGTCTTCGCAAGAGCGTCTGTTTTCGCCACATCACGCCCTGTCGGACTGGGCCCACCGAGGTCGAGCGGCAATCACGGCTTTGCGCGTGAGATGCGTGGCCGGAACATAGGGGGAACTTATCAACTCACTTCACGGGTGCAAACCGGAAAGCGCCGCTTCGTTTGTGTGTTCGTGCATATACCCGGGAATTGTACCTGCTGATGGCGACGCCCGGTCGGCATCGCGAGTGGAATGCAACCGGGAGTCGTCAAGGGTCCTATGTCGGGCCGTTGCGGGTGATTCGCGCCCCGAGCCTTGCCCGGCCGCTGATCCCGAAAGCGGTGCCGTCGCGGTCCGTGTGTGCCCGACCGTGCGGGCACGTCGGTGAAACCGCGCGACGCCTCGTCCTTTCCGCATCGGAGAGGCGTTGCGCAGGGCCGCTCAGGCGTAGCGGCCGATCGCGAGGTCGGTGGCGTCGATTTCCGTCTTGCGGCCGCTGACGAGGTCGGCGATCACCCGTGCCGAGCCGGAGCTCATCGTCCAGCCAAGCGTGCCATGGCCGGTGTTGAGGTAGAGACCGGCAACCTTCGTGCCGCCGATCACCGGTGTGCCGTCCGGTGTCATCGGGCGAAGGCCGGACCAGAAGCTCGCCTTCGACACATCGCCGCCGGGGAAGAGGTCGGTGACCGAATGCTGGAGGGTGAGACGGCGTGGCTCGCCGAGATCGTTGGTGTAGCCGGAAATTTCGGCCATGCCGCCGACGCGGATGCGATCGCCGAGGCGGGTGATGGCGATCTTGAAGGTTTCGTCCATCACCGTCGATTCGGGCGCACGCGCGGCATCGGTAATCGGGATCGTCAGGGAGTAGCCCTTGACCGGATAGACCGGCAGGCGGATGCCGTGCGGCCTGACGAGGAGCGGCGAGAAGCTGCCGAGCGCCACCACCACGGCATCGGCGGCAAGTGTTCCGTGCGCCGTGACGACACCGCGCACGCGGTCGCCCTCGACATCGAGACCCCGGATGATGCTGCCGTAGTTGAAACGCACGCCGAGCGCTTCGGCCTTCTTGGCCAAGGCGTTGGAGAACTTGAAGCAGTCGCCCGTTTCGTCCTTCGGCGTCAGCAGGCCGCCGACGATCTTTTCGCGCACATGCTTCAGCGCCGGCTCGACACGGATGCAGCCGTCGCGATCGAGCACTTCGTAGGGAATGCCATCGGCGGCGAGCGCCTTGACGTCCTTGGCCGAGGCGTCGAGCTGCTGCTGGGTGCGGAACAGCTGCAGCGTGCCCTGCATGCGCTCGTCGTAGGCGATGCCGGTTTCAGCGCGAAGGGCCGCAAGCGAGGTGCGGCTGTAGTCTGCGAGCCTCAACATGCGGCTCTTGTTGATGGCGTAGCGCCTGGACGTGCAGTTGGACAGCATCTTCACCATCCAGGACAACATCGCCATGTCGACCTTGGGACGCAGGATTAGCGGGGCGTGCTCCATGAACAGCCATTTCATCGCCTTCATCGGAATGCCGGGCGCCGCCCAGGGCGAGCAGTAGCCGAAGGAAACTTCGCCGGCATTGGCGTAGCTTGTCTCCAGTGCCGGGCCGGGCTGTCGGTCGATGACGGTTACCTCGTGACCCGCCTTGGCGAGTTCGTAGGCCGAGGTGACGCCGACGATGCCGGCACCGAGAACGATGACTTTCATGATGTCCTCATTGGGAAAGAAGATTACCGGTACTGCCGCTCGTAGCGATCGCCGAGGCCGGTCAGGATTTCGTAGGCAATGGTGTCGGCGTCGCGGGCGATGTCTTCGAGTGTCTGGTTAGGCCCGAGG
Organism: Ensifer sp.; assembly: GCF_035999135.1. Taxonomy (GTDB): domain Bacteria; phylum Pseudomonadota; class Alphaproteobacteria; order Rhizobiales; family Rhizobiaceae; genus Ensifer. The sequence continues at coordinate 96,046 of NZ_DASYGZ010000139.1, read as the reverse complement.
ACTTCCACGAGATCACCTAGAGCGAGACGGTCGGCAGGCAAGCGGGTGATGTCGACGGTGATGCTGTCCATGGAGACGCGGCCGACGATCGGCAGGCGCACGCCATCGCAGTAGACGGCGCCCTTGCCGCTGAGGCTGCGGGGCAGGCCATCGGCATAGCCGGCGGCAATCGTCGCGAGCCGGGTCTCCGCCGCAGCGATGTGGGTGCCGCTATAGCCGACGCGGGTGCCGGCCGAAACCGTGCGCGTCTGGACGACGGCGACATCGAGCCGGACCACGGCTTCCATCGGGTTTTCGACGCCTGCCGTCGGTGCGCCGCCATAGAGCGCGATGCCGGGACGGGCGAGCACGCCATGGTAGTCGCCACCGAGAAAGATGCCGCCGGAGTTGGCAAAGCACACGTCGAATCCGGAAAATTCCCGCGCAATACGGGTCATTTCGGAAAGCTGGCTGACATTCTGCTCGCAATCGACCTCATCGGCCGAGGCGAGGTGGCTCATGATGAACAGGACCTCGACCATGCCGCCAGCGCGAAGCGACTCTGACAGCGCCGCGCGTTCTTCCGGCGGCAGCCCGAGCCGCGACATGCCGGTGTCGAATTGCAGGACAGCCGGCAGCGTGTGGCCCAGCGACTGGGCCATCGCCGACCATTGCTGCCATTGTTCCAGGGAATTGATGACGGGGACGATGCCCTGCTGGGCGCAGCCGGCTTCATTTCCGGGCTGCAGGCCGTTCAGAACAAAAATCCGGGCGTTGCCCGGCAGGTGCGGCCGGAGGCGCACGGCCTCGACGAACTGGGCGACGAAGAAATGCCGGCATCCCGCGGCGTAGAGCTTGGCGGCAACGGCTCCGGCGCCAAGACCGTAGGCATCCGCCTTGACGACAGCCGCAGCGCGAGCCGGGGCCACTTCGCCCGCGAGCTTTTCGTAGTTGCGGGCAAGCGCCGCAAGATCGACGGTCAGATAACCGGAGGCGCCGCTTGCACGGGTCGTCCGATTTTGCCTGTCGTCCCTTACCAAGCCATCCATGTCGAGCCTCCCAAGTCATCAGGAGCGTAGTGAAACGATCGAGAAATTGCCGATGAAAGAGTGATTGATCGTTGCGTGATTTTGTGATCATTGAATGATTCAACGAATCTTTGGAATGATCTGCAATGAGCGCACTGGATGCGATAGACCGCAATATTCTTCGTCTGCTGCGGCTCGATGCGCGAAGGAGCAATGCCAGCCTTGCGGCGGAAGTCGGGCTCTCGCCGTCGGCTTGCCTCAGGCGGATCAAGCTGATGGAGCAGGCAGGCGTCATCCGGGGCTACACCGCTCTGGTGGATACCTCGAACGTCGAGGCGACCATTGCGGTCATCATCAACATCACGCTCGATCGCCAGACGGAGGATTATCTCGATCGTTTCGAGGCGGCGGTCAGGCGCCATCCGGAGATCAAGGAGTGTTTCCTGATGACCGGCGGTTCGGATTATCTGCTGCGCGTCGAAGTCGCCAATGCCGGCGATTTTGAGCGCATCCACAAGGAGATCCTCTCGGCTCTTCCCGGGGTATCCCGCATCCATTCGAGCTTTTCGATCCGCAACGCACTCGCAACCAAACCCAAGGCGCGTCGGTAGGGAGCGATCCGGAGGCCCGCTTCGGCCCCGACCCTGACTGATGGCCGCGGGCGTATGACGGGCGCATTTCAGGAAAAGTCGCCCGTTCCCGCGGCCTCGTTGACAACCCAATCGATGAACACCTTGGCAAGTGGCGACCGGTCCCGGTTCTTCTGAGTGATGACGTAATAGCCCTTGGTTCCCGACTTGATGGACCCCTTGAGGGGCCGCACGAGCGCACCCTGGGCAAGTTCTTCAGCGGCAGTAATATTGTCGCCCATGGCGATGCCCAGCCCATAACGCGCCGCGGCAAGGTTCTGATTGAAATCCTCGAAGCTCAGGCGCCGGACAGTCGCAGGGATGTCCTGGCCCTGGTGGTTGAACCAGTCGTTCCAGTGTGTGGAGCCTACGCCGTCGATAAGCACATGGCGCGTCAGGTCCCTGGTGCGTTTGATGTCGCCGTCGCGGTTCAGCAGGATCGGGCTGCAGACCGGAAAGAACTCCATCTGCTTGAGGGGGGTCGTCTCCCCTTTGGCGACCGCCGGGTCACCGAACATGATGGTGAGATCCGCCTGGCCGTCCGGAAAGGGGTCGCCCCATTCCGGCATGGACAGGATCTGCAGTTCGACACGCTCGAAGCGCTCGTAGAATTTTCCGAGCCGCGGCACCAGCCAGCGGGTTGCAAAGGCCGGCATGCAGCGCACGGCGAGCCGTCCGGCGATCGGGTTGCGCTGAAGCCCGAGCACGGCGTCGTTAAGGCTTTCGAAGGATGGGGCGAGTTTTGCGAACAGTTCCTGACCCTGCGGCGTCAGGGTGAAGCTGTCGCGCGACTTCGTCGCCAGCGCGAAACCGAAGTGCTCTTCCAACTGCCGGAACTGCTTGCTGACCGCCCCCGGCGTCACGTGCAGTTCGTGGGCGGCCTTGGTCAGGCTCTTGTTGCGGGCACTGGCCTCGAAGGCGCGCAGTGCGTTGAGTGGCGGCAGCCTCGTCACAAATCGTCCTCCCGATCGAACTCGTATATTGAGAAAACCTCAAGTATGAGCGGAAATCAATTCGATATGCGGGAGGAAAACGATACGTTAGCATCTTCTTTATCGAAACAAGGCCGGGCCGATTTGTCGGCACCGGCCCGCATGGAGGGGACCACACGTGAACGCCGCACCGCCCAAGAAAAAAGATCTCTATTCCGCGACGATCAAGTATTTCGGCTCCGTGCCCGAGCCGGCCTTCGAAGCGCCGGAGCGTCTCGCCCGTCTCTGGGGACGCAACTGGGGCTGCGACAACGACGTCGGCACGCTTCGCACCGTGCTGATGCATCGGCCGGGCGACGAGTTTTCCGTCATCGACCGCAACAAGCGCATCGAAGAGATCGGCACCTATGGCGACCTCGAGACCGGCTGGTACTGGCAGAGCGACAGCATTCCGACGCTCGAGGAACTGCAGGCCCAGCACGACGGCCTCGCCGATCTCCTGCGCGCCGAAGGCGTCGAGGTCGTCTATGTCGAGGGTGTAGATCGTGGCCGCTTCAAGTCCGTCTACACCCGCGACTCCTGTATTGCCGTCAAAGGCGGTGCGATCGTGCCGCGGCTCGCGCCGCGCATGCGTCACGGCGAAGAATTGCCGGTGACGCGGACCCTCGCCAAGCAGGGCATGCCGGTGCTTCGCACCCTGCACGGGACCGCGATGGCCGAAGGCGGCAGCTTCGCTTGGCTCAACAGCCGCACCGCCGTCATCGGCCGCGGCATCCGCATCAACGACGACGGCATCAGCCAGATCGCCGAAGTTCTTCGCTATCAAGGTGTCGAACTGCTGGTCGTCGACCTCTGCGGCTACGACATCCATATCGACGGGCATTTTTTGATGATCGATGTCGACCTGGCGCTCGTCTGGGCGCGGGGCCTCTCCTTCGTCTTCCTGGAAAAGCTGCGCCAACTCGGCATCCGCACCATCGAAATGAACGAGGACGACAACCCGTGGATCGTCAACGGTCTGGCGATCGCGCCGGGCCGCGTGATCATGCCGCGCGGTCTTTCCGACAGGACCCGCGAAGCGCTCGCCCGCAACAATGTCACCGTGCTCGAGATCGACTACGACAAGGTGCAACTTAACGGCGGCGGTATCCATTGCTCGACGAGTCCGCTAATTCGCGACAGCGTCGATTGATCGGAGGCAAACCATGCCAGCCCATATTTCCATACGCAAAGCCTGCAAGTCCTTCGGCTCGTTCGAGGCGTTGAAAAACGTCTCGCTCGACATCGAGAAGGGCGAGTTCCTCACCTTTCTCGGCCCGTCCGGTTCGGGCAAGTCGACGCTCCTGAACGCGATCGCCGGCTTCGAGCCGCTGTCGTCGGGCGCTATTCTGAAAAACGGCGAGGACATTGGCGACACGCCGGCCGACAAGCGCAATTTCGGCATGGTGTTCCAGGGTTATGCGCTGTTCCCGCACCTGACCGTCGCCGAGAACATCGCCTTTTCGCTGCGCGTGCGAAAGGTGGCGCGGGCGGAAGTGGATGTGCGGGTGGCCCGCATGGTCGATCTCGTGGGCTTGAGGGGGCATGAGCACAAACGCCCCTCGGCGCTATCCGGCGGCCAACAGCAGCGTGTGGCGCTTGCGCGCGCGCTGGTGTTCGAGCCGGAGCTCTTGCTTCTGGACGAACCGTTGTCGGCGCTCGACAAGAACCTGCGCGAGCAGTTGCAGGACGAACTGGTCGATATCCATCGCAAGACGGGAACGACCTTTCTGTTCGTCACCCACGACCAGATGGAAGCGATGGCCATGTCCGACCGGATCGCGATCTTCGATCGCGGCCGGATCGTCCAGCTCGATCGGCCGAACGTGCTCTACGACGAGCCCAATTCGCGCTTTGTCGCGGAGTTCCTGGGCACGATGAACTCGCTGCCGGTGACGCGACAACGGGCGGTCGGTGGCGAGCTTCATGCGCATGTCGGCGAGTTCGGCGTGCGCGCCGTCCTGCCCGGTGCGGACCAGCTGGAAGGCAAACCGGCCGTGCTCGCCATACGTCCGGAGAAACTGACGCTTTGCCGCGACCGGCCGACGGCCGAGTACAACCTTTTGCCGATGACCGTCGATGGCGTCGTCTTTCAGGGCGGAACGACCATCGTGAAAGGCAGTGCCCCTGAGGGCACCAGCCTGACATTGACGACCGCCCGTGATGCGCTCGGTTTGCCGCCGGCGCGCGGCGAACAGCTCTGGGTCCATTGGGGCCACCTGGACGGGCGGGTGCTCGCCGGCTGACACGCTTCAAATGCATGCGAACCAAACAACAACAAGGGGAAATGCTATGAATAACGATCTGAAATCGGAATGCCTTGAACTCCTGAAGGATGGTCATCTTGCCGGTCGCATTGACCGGCGAACGTTCCTGACGGGCCTGGTCCTCCTTGGCGTCGCACCGCATCTTGGGTCCCGGACGGCCCGTGCCGCCGATGGCCAACTGGTGGTCACGAATTGGGGTGGCGATGCGGTCGGAGCCTTCGAGGCGGCGCTGACAGGCAGCTATGCCGAACAGCAGGGCATTGCGGTCAAGATCGACGGCTCCGGACCGACCAAGGGTGCGATGAAGGCGCAGTTCGAAAGCGGTGCCGTCTCCTGGGATGTCTGCGACTGCGATCCGGGCGCGACGAAGTCCCTGGGCGAGGCAGGAATGATCGATCCGATCGACTACAAGGTGGTCGACCGTGAGAAGGTGCAGGCAGGCTTTGCCTACGAATACAGCGTCGCCAACTATTTCCTGAGCTACGTCATCGCCTATGACGCCAAGCAGTTCGGCGACAACCCGCCGAAAACCTGGGCGGATTTCTGGAATGTCGAGAAATTCCCGGGCAAGCGGTCGCTCTACAAGTGGATGTCCGGCTGCATGGAGGCAGCACTTCTCGCCGACGGCGTGCCGATCGACCAGCTCTATCCGCTCGACGAGGAGCGGGCGATCCGCAAGCTCAACGAGATCAAGCCGCATATCGTCAGCTTCTGGGATTCAGGCGCCGAGAGCCAGCAATTGATGCGCGACGGCGAGGCCTCTATGGCGCTGATGTGGCACACGCGCGCCAACCTCGTGGAAAAGGACACAGGCGGCGCCGTCAGCTGGACCTATGCTCAAGGCATTCTGGCACCTTCGGGCTGGGCCGTGATCAAGGGCAATCCGGCGGGCTCCGCAAAGGCGATGGACTTCATCCGCTATTGCCAGGACCCGGCGCGCCAAGTCGACCTGTTGCGCACGCTCGGCTGCGGTCCGACCAATCCGCTTGCCCACGATCTGGTGCCGGAGGAACTGAAACGGATGGATTGCAGCTCGGCTGAAAACATGTCGCAACAGGTGTTGATGGACATGGACTGGTATGCGGCACGCAGCGACCAGGCGCTCGAAAAATACCTGGCGATGACCGCATCATGATGTGGGCAGATTCGACCCCTGTCAGGCGCTTTGCCGCGACCGGATCTCTCCTCATGCTGTGGGCATTGCCGGTCATCCTGGTGCTTGCCTACGTGCTGCCCTTCGCCGGTGTGACGCTCTGGAGCGTCACCCGGCCCGAATACGGCTTCGAGAACTACGTCCGCATCTTCACCGGTGCGGACTTCCAGGCAATCTTCCTGAGAACCGCCTGGGTCTGTCTGGTAAGCACCGCGATCACCATCCCGATCGCCTACCTGCTCGCCTACTATTGGGTGATGGGCAGCGCGCGGCGGAGCCGACTGGTGGAGATCTGCATCTTCATTCCGTTCTGGATCTCGGTGCTGGTGCGTGCCTTCGGTTGGGTGGTGATCCTGCGCAACAATAGCCTTGCGAGCGACGTCGCCAATGCGTTTGGCTTTGGCGGGCTTTCAACCGGCCGCAACGTCTGGTCGGTGATCACAGGCATGGTGCATTTCATGGTGCCCTTCGCGATCCTGCCGATGGCATCCGTCATGCGCAAGATCGACAGGCGGGTGCTGCTTGCGGCGTTGGGGCTGGGTTGCCGGCCGCTCGGCGTCTTCTGGCGGATCTACCTACCGATGTCGATGCCCGGCGTATTTTCGGCGCTGGCGATGACCTTCATCTTCTCGCTCGGCTTCTTCGTCACTCCGATGATCCTTGGCGGCGGACGGGTGGTGCTGACGGCGGAGACGGTCTTCGTACAGATGTTCCAGACGGCCAACTGGGGGCTGGGTGCTGCCCTCGGCGTGGTGCTGCTCGTCGTCGTCTTTGCAATTCTCTGGCTTTCGCAGCGCGTCATGCGCATCGAACAACTCATGTCGCGGTAGGGCTTAAATGTTTGGCAAATCACGTCTTGGCGGATTTCTCGCCGGTGCGGCCGGGCTCTTCCTGCTCCTGCCGCTTGCAGCCGTTATTCCGTTTTCCTTCACCGCCAAGCGCTTCCTGTCGATGCCGGACGGCGAGTATTCGCTCAGGCACTATATCGCGATCTTCGATCCCGACACCTGGCTTGCGAGCATCGGCACGAGCACGCTCGTCGCGCTGCTCTCGAGCGTCATCGCGACCGCGCTTGCGGCCGCCTTCGGCATCGGCATCTGGCTGCGCCGCCCGGCGAGCGGACGCTTCCTGATCGGCCTTGTCCTGTTGCCGATCATCGTTCCGCCCGTCACCTCGGCGGTCGCGCTCTACTTCCTGCTCGCGCGGATCGGTTTGCTCGACACGATCCCAGGGCTTGTGCTCTCGCACGTGGTGATGATCGTACCGTTTGCGGTGATCGCCATTCTCGGCGCGCTGAGCCGACTGGACCGGAACCTCGAACTTGCGGCTCGAAACCTCGGGGCGACGCAGCTGCAGTCGATCTTCCGGGTGATCTTGCCGAACATCCGTTTCGGCCTGTTCGCCGCCTGGTTCGTCAGTTTGGTTATGTCCTGGGAGGAGAGCTCGGTGACCCTGTTTGTGAGCGGCGTCAATGTCATCACGCTGCCGAAGCGCATCTGGGACAATCTGCGCCTGGACCTCGATCCGACCGTCGCCGCCATCTCGGTCATCATGATCGTGGCGACCACTCTGGTCATCCTTTTCCGAAAATCGGAGGCCTAGGGATAGTGAGAGGCCGGATGCCAATCCGGTAGCGAAAGCAGTGGCTTGCGTGTCAATGACAAAATCTGGCTGCGCTTCGCAGCCCCTCCCAGCGAAGGCGGCCTGCGGGCCGCCTTCGGCGTTTCTCAACGCCCGAAAACCATGGCCGCCGGCGGTACCCCCTCTGGGGGACTAACGCCCCCTCCCGGGCCCACGCATAGTCCTTCCATGCCGAACGGTATCAGTTCGCTCCCGTCGGCTTCAGTGGAGGAGAACCATGCAGCGCGCCATCGTAGAACCCAATCCGACACCGCCCGCCGACGGCAAGGCTGCGTCGGCCAGCAAGTCCGGCTCCCTTCCGGTGCAGCATCCAAGCAGCGTCGCCGCCGAGGTTCGAAATCTCTGCAAGACCTACAATGCCGGCACGCCGCGCGCGCATGAGGCGTTGAAGGATTTCAACCTTTCCATCCGCGCCAACGAGTTCTTCACGCTGCTCGGTCCGTCCGGTTGCGGCAAAACCACCTTGCTGCGCATCCTTGGCGGGTTCGAGATGCTGACGTCAGGCGTCTGCCGGATCTTTGGCGAGGATGTCAGCCGCCTGCCGCCGGAAGCGCGGCCGGTCAACACCGTCTTCCAGCAATACGCGCTGTTTCCGCACATGACGGTCCGTCGCAACATTGCCTTCGGTCTGGAGATGCTCGGCAAGCCGCGCGCAGAGGTCGAACGCACCGTCGAGCGCATGCTCGATATGGTGCACATGACCGAATACGCCGATCGCCGCCCGGATACGATGTCGGGTGGCCAGCGCCAGCGCGTAGCACTCGCCCGCGCGCTCGCGCCGCAGCCAAAGCTTCTCCTGCTCGACGAGCCGCTGTCGGCGCTCGACCTGAAGCTCAGGCAGAAGATGCGACTGGAACTGAAGTCGCTTCAGCGCGAAACCGGCATCACCTTCATCTTCGTCACCCATGACCAGGAAGAGGCGCTGGCGATGAGCGACCGGGTCGCCGTCATCAGCAACGGGCGCCTGCAGCAGGTCGGTTCGCCCGAGGACATCTACGAGCAACCGCAAAGCCGCTTCGTCGCCGACTTCATCGGGGAATCGAACCTGATCGAGGCGAAGGTCGCAGGCGGCGCCAATGGCGAGGCGGCATTCGATATCGAAGGCTTCGGCCAGGTCCATGCGCCGATCGCCGAGCGCGTGGAAGCTGGGCAGCAGGTCTGGCTCTCGATCCGCCCGGAGCGGCTGGTGCTCGGTGCCGGTCACGGCGAGGGACAGGGGCCGGCAAAGGTCTCTGACCGCACCTATCTCGGCAACGCCGTCGAATACCATCTGCGCGTCGGCAAACACGCGCTCACTGCCCGCTCGCCGCGTGGCGGCCTGCGCGGCCGGCAGGACTTCGCGCCGGACGAGCTCGTCAGCATCGGATTCGAACCCGGCTCCATCAAGGTGCTTCTGTCATGAGCGCCCGTCCGCTCGCGCTTTCATCGCGCATCCCGCCGGGGATCGCCCGTGCCGGCCTGCTCTGGCCTTCGCTTGGGCTCATCCTGGCATTCATGGTCGCGCCGATCGCGATCATGCTCACCTATTCGTTCCTGGTGCCGGCCGCCTATGGCGGCGTCGAGTGGACGTTTTCAACAGCAGCCTACGAGCAGATCCTGTTCGAGCGCGACTTCCTCGACGACAGCCTGACGTTTACGCCCGACTATCTGATCGTCGTCGCCCGCTCGCTGATGCAGGCGACCGTAGCGACGCTTCTCTGCCTCGTGATCAGCGTGCCGACCGCCTATTACATCGCCACCCGCACCGACCGGGTGAAGAACATCTGGCTGTTCCTGATCACCATTCCTTACTGGGTGAACCTCCTGATCCGCACCATCGCGCTGCTCTTCGTGCTCAGGGATGACGGCCCGATCAACAGCGCGTTGATCGACGTCGGCGTGATCGGCCAGCCGCTGGCCTTGAGCTACAACGGTTTCGCGATCTCGCTCGGGCTGATCTACTCGTTTCTGCCTTTCATGGTGCTGCCGCTCTATTCGGCCTTCGAGCGCTTCGACTTCCGGCTGCTCGAGGCGGCCTACGATCTCTATGCCAGCCGCAGGGTCGCTTTCTTCCGCGTCGTGCTGCCGGTCATGCGTCCCGGGCTGATCGCCGGCAGCCTGCTCGTCTTCATCCCCTCCGTCGGTTCGTACCTCGCGCCCGATATCCTCGGCGGCGGCAAGACGCTGATGATCGGCAATCTGATCGGCACGCAGTTCCAGGGCGCGCGCAACTGGCCGTTCGGCGCAGCGCTGTCGATGATCCTGCTCACAATCACCCTCATCGTCCTTCTCTGGCTTGCCCGGCGCGCCGCGCAACAGCAGCAGCTGACCTGAAGAAAGGCCCGCCATGTCCACCGCCCGCTTGCGCGACCTGCGCGTCTTTCCAGGCTTCGGCCTTCTCTCCGTCGGCTGTATTGTCTTCCTCTATGCGCCGATCGTCGTCCTTGCGATCTACTCCTTCAACGATGGCCGCTCGGTCACCCGCTGGGCAGGCTTTTCCTTCCGCTGGTATCAGGCGGTCTTTGCCAACCAGAACATCCAGACGGCCGCCATCAATTCGGTGGTCATCGCCGTCATCGCAGCGACAGCCGCCACGGTCTTTGCGCTCGGGGCCGCCATTGCCACGGTCAACGGCAAGAAGGGCGGCGGCGAGGGTGCCTATGTCGTGCTGACCTTCCCGCTGATGGTGCCGGAAATCGTCACGGCGGTCGCCTCGCTCGTCTTTTTCGTCGCCGTTGGCATCAGCCTCGGCTTTGCCACCATCCTGATCGCCCACATCGTGTTCTGCATTCCCTTTGCCTATCTGCCGATCAAGGCGCGGCTCGAAAGCATGGACGCAACGCTGCCATCGGCGGCTGCCGATCTCTATGCCTCTCCGGCAAGCGCCTTCCTGCGCATCATTTTACCCTTGCTGGTGCCGGGCCTCGTCTCCGGCTGGCTGCTCGCCTTCATCATCTCGCTCGACGACTTCATCATCACCGCACTCGTCGCCGGCCCCGGCGCCACGACCCTGCCGCTGCACATCTACGGCATGCTCCGCCTTGGCATGACGCCCGAGGTTAACGCCATCTCGACGCTGATGCTCGTCGCCTCGACGGTGCTGGTGCTGATTTCGGGGCTCCTGGGCCAGGCGGGCCGCAAACACTGACACCACGACAAAGACAGAACGAAAATCAAAAAGAGAAAGGGAACACCAGATGAAAAAACATGCCGTCTTTGCTGCCCTCATGGCCGCGACCGCTGCCGGGCCGGCCTTCGCCGCCGGGGACCTCTTTATCTACTCCTGGGGCGAATACACGCCGCCCGAGATGGTGGCGAAGTTCGAGAAGACCTATGGGGTGAAGGTCCATATCGACACCTACGATTCCATGGAGACGATGCTTGCCAAGCTGAAGGCGGGCGCTGGCGGCTACGACATCATCGTGCCGGGACACGATACCATGACCATTCTGATCCGCGAGAACCTGCTTGAGCCGGTCAATGTCGCGGCGATGCCGAACTACCAGCATGTCGACGAGATGTGGCGGGACGTCTTCTGGGACAAGGGACGCCTCTATTCGGCGCCCTGGGCCTGGGGTTCGACCGGTCTTGCCGTCGACCGCGACATCGTCAAGGGTGACGACACGTCGCTGAAGATCCTGTTCGAACCTGACGACGCGGTGAAGGGCAAGATCAACATGCTGCGCGACGTCAACGACGTCATCAACATGGCGCTGCGCTATCTCGGCAAGCCGCGCTGCAACGACAACCCCGAGGACCTGAAGGCGGTGCTCGACCTGCTCTCGACGCAGAAGCAATTCGTCAAGAGCTACAACTCCGAGACCAAGGAGCTGCTGGTTTCGGGCGAGGCCGCCGTCTCGATGAGCTGGAACGGCTACGCCATGCGCGCTCGCGATGAGCGGCCGTCGATCGAATACATCTATCCAAAGGAAGGCTACACCGGCTGGATGGACAATGTCGCGGTGCCGAAGGGCGCGCCCGACCTCGAGAACGCCAAGCTCTGGATCAACTTCATCATGGATCCCGAAAACGCGGCGATGATCACCAACTACGCCCGCTACGCCAACGGCATCAAGGGCTCGGAAGCCTTCGTCGACAAGGCGCTTGCCGGCGCGCCTGAGCTCAGCCCGCCCGAAAGCGCGCCGGTGCCTGAATTCCTGACCGCCTGCACGCCTGCCGTCACCAAACTTTACGACCGCGTCTGGACCAAGCTGCTGCGTTGATCCGCGGCAGCCGCGCCTCATGCCATTCTGGAGAAAATCATGACCATCGTTCAATCCGTTGCAGCCGCCGGCTCCGACCGGCCGAACAACCGCTCGGCCTTCGAGAAGGACAGGGATCACGTCCTGCACCCCTATACCGACTTCTCGACCTTTGCCGCGACCGGCAGCCAGATCATCGAGAAGGCCGAGGGCGCCTATGTCGTCGACAATAGCGGGCGACGGCTGCTCGACGGCATCGCCGGCCTCTGGTGCGTCAACATCGGCCATGGCCGCCGCGAGATGGCCGACGCCATTGCTGCCCAGGTCATGGACATGGACTACTACAATCCCTTCGGCGCCTCGGGCAACGTGCCGGCGGCGGAGCTTGGGGCGCGGCTTGCCGAGCTTGCACCAGGGAACCTCAACCACGTCTACTACACCTGCGGCGGTTCGACGGCGAACGATGCCGCTATTCGCATCGTGCACTACTACTTCGCCATGCGCGGCAAGCCGGGCAAGCGCAAGATCATCTCGCGCAACAACGGCTACCATGGCGCGACCTACGTGGCGGCGGCCCTGACCGGTATCCACGGTACCAAATACGGCTTTGCCCAGGTCGGCGAGGATTTCATCCACCACATCTCGGCCGCCGATTGTTATGCGCGTCCCGACGGCATGACCGAGGAGGCCTATTGCGACCTGCTGGTGCGCGAGTTCGAGATGCGGATCGACCAGCTCGGTCCCCAGAACGTTGCTGCCTTCATCGCCGAGCCGATCATGGGCGCCGGCGGCGTTCTGGTGGCGCCGAAGGGCTATCACCGCCGCATGCAGGCGGTCTGCCGTCGCAACGACATCCTCTACATTGCCGACGAGGTCGTGACCGGCTTCGGCCGGCTCGGCGAGTGGTTTGCGTCGGATGCGATCTACGAGACGCAGCCGGATATCCTGGTGTCGGCCAAGGGCATCACGTCGGGCTACATCCCGCTCGGTGCGACGCTGATCTCCGACGAGATTTATGACGTCATCAGCCGTCCGCAGTGCGAAGGCGGCGTGTTCTCCATGGGGCTCACCTATTTCGGCCATCCGGTCGCCTGTGCCGCAGCACTCACCAATATCGACATCATGGAGCGCGAACGGCTGCTGCCGCATGCGGCGAAAACCGGTGCGTATCTGCAGAGCAGGGCCAAGGCCCTGCTGGCCCACGACATCGTCGGCGACGTGCGCGGCGCAGGCCTGATGCTCGGTGTCGACCTCGTCGCCGACAAGGCCACGAAGCAGCCGCTGCCGGCCTACGAGAAGGCGAGCGAAACGATCTTCCAGGGCTGCGTCGCCCGCGGTGTCATCGTCCGCCCGGTCGGCAACCGGCTCATCGTATCGCCGCCTTTGATCGTCACCGAGGCCGAATGCGACACCATCGTTTCAGCCTTTTCGGAATCGATCGCCGCCTTCATGGCAGCCCGCGCTTGAGGAGCATCTGAGATGAGCGAAATCACGGTCGCAGCGACGCAGATGGCCTGCAGCTGGAACATCGACGAAAACATCGAAAAGGCCGAGGAACTGGTGCGGCTTGCCCATGAGGATGGCGCTCAGATCATCCTGTTGCAGGAGCTGTTCCAGACGCCATACTTTTGCCTGGAGCAGACGATCGACCACCTCGATCTGGCGGCGAGCCTCGGCGAAGACCGGGCGGTCCGGCACTTCCGGACGATTGCCAAGGAGCTCGGTGTCGTGCTGCCGATCTCCTACTACGAGAAGGCGGGACCGGCGCAGTACAACTCGCTCGCGATCATCGATGCCGATGGCGAGATCGTCTGGAACTACCGCAAGTCCCATATCCCGCAGGCGCCGGGCTACGAGGAGAAGTTCTATTTCAGCCCCGGGGATACCGGCTTTCGGGCCGTCGACACGAAATATGCGCGGATCGGCTGCGGCATCTGCTGGGACCAGTGGTTTCCCGAAACCGCGCGGGCGCTTGCCCTGCAGGGAGCCGAGCTTCTGTTCTTCCCGACGGCGATCGGCAGCGAGCAGATGGCCGAGATCGACAGTTCCGGCCATTGGCGCCGCACGATGCAGGGCCATGCGGCCGCCAACATGGTGCCGGTGATCGCCTCCAATCGGGTCGGCAGCGAAGCGGCCGGCGGCAATGAGGCGCTGTTTTACGGCACATCCTTCATTGCCGACCATACGGGGGCGATCGTTGCGGAGGCAAGCCGTACCGATGAAACCTATCTGACGGCGCGCTTCGATCTTAATGCGGTCCGCACCTTCCGGCGCAGCTGGGGCATCTACCGCGACCGCCGGCCGGACCTCTACGGCGCCATCCGCACACTCGACGGCCAGACGCCGATCGGCTGACTTTTTTCGTAAACAATCAACGATGTAAAAGCCGGATCCTGGCGCTGCCCGCTGTGTCGCAGCCATCGGGACCGGTGAGGAAGGGTATAAGACCATGAAGAACCAGACACCCCGCGAAGCCGGGTTTCGCATGCCGGCCGAATGGGAGCCGCACCGCCGCACCTGGATGATGTGGCCATGCCGCCACGAGGTCTGGGACGATATCGCCGCGACCCGCCGCGACTATGCGGCCGTCGCCCACGCGATCCGCGAGTTCGAGCCGGTGACGATGGCTGCGCGGCCGGAAGATATGGCCGAAGCTCGCGCCATCCTTGACCCGTCGATCGACCTTGTCGAGGCCGACATCGACGACAGCTGGGCGCGCGATGCCGGGCCCTGCTTCCTGACGGCGGCTGACGGCCGGCGCGCCGGCGCGCGTTTCAAATTCAACGCCTGGGGCGGCAAGTACCATCCGTTCAACGGCGATGCCGCCTTTTCCGGTCGGGTGCTGGAAAAGGCTGGGGTCGCCGGCTACGTGTCGAACCTCATTGCCGAGGGCGGCGGCGTCAGCGTCGATGGTGAAGGCACGATCATCACCACCGAAACCTGCTTCCCCAACAGCAACCGCAATCCCGGCTGGAGCCGCGACGACATCGAGCGCGAGCTTCTCGATATGCTCGGCGGCGAGAAGGTGATCTGGCTGCCCGGCAACCCGATCGAGGACGAGACCGACGGCCATGTGGACGGCATCGCCGTCTTCGTTGCTCCGGGCGTCGTCTTGATGGAGAGCCCCAGCGAAAAGGATGACGAGTGGAACCACTACATTCGTCTGAACCTGGAGGCGATGAAGGGACAGACCGATGCGAAGGGACGGCCGATCCGGATCGTTACCGTGCCGGAAGCCGTCGACGCGCCGTCGGATCATCCAAAATTCTGCCGCTCCTACGTCAATTCCTACCTCGTCAACGGCGGCGTGATCATGCCGTGCTACGGGATCGAAACCGACACGGCGGTCAGGCAGATGTTCCGCTCGCTGTTCCCGGACAGGCGCGTGCGTGAGGTGCGGATCGACGCGATTGCGATTGGCGGCGGCGGCATCCATTGCATTACCCAGCAGGAACCGCTTTGATCGTCGAGGGCAACTCGACGACAAGGCGGGGAATGACGGGATTTCCGTTCGAACAGATGACATTGATCGGCGGGGCCGTGGCTGCGATCGGCAGCCCGGCCTTTCCGGACGCCCTCAGGCAACTCTGCCTCGACGTATACGGCTTCGACAGCCTCTTCGTCTCGGTCTTTTCCGCCGATCAGCCGCCATTGCAGCTCTATAGCGACCTCGATCCGGAGGCGACAAGGCGCACGATCGGGCCCTATCTCAGCTTCGCCTATCTTCTCGATCCGTTCTACAGCCTCTATCTGAGCGATCCCGGCGACCGGGTGGTGAGCCTTGACGATTGCGCGCCTGATGATTTTCGCGAGAGCGAATACTACCGCATGTTCTATGCCGAAACCGGGCTCTTCGATGAAATCGTCATGCTGGTCGCGAGTGCCGAAGGCACGGCGATCGCGCTGTCTCTCGGCCAGCGGACGGAGGATTGCCGTCCCGGCCCGCAGGCCCGCGCCCATCTCGATGGTTTGCTGCCCGTGGTCTCGGAGCTTTGCCGCAAGCACTGGCCGCAACCGGTCTCGGGATCGACTGCTACCGAGCCCGCGGCCGACATGGTCTTCGCGACGTTGTCGCAGTTGAAGGTAAGCACGCGCGAGGGCGAGATCATCCGGCTGATGCTCAAGGGACATTCGACCAAGAGCATCGCGCGCATCCTCGGCAACAGCCCGGAAACGGTGAAGGTTCACCGCAAGCGCATCTATTCCAAGCTCAAGATTTCCTCGCAGGGCGAGTTGTTCTCGCTCCTGCTCGGCGGTGCCAGCGGCTAGAGCATCCTGTTTTCAAGATTGCATCATGGAAGCCGGCAGATGCTCGGGAATCAGAAACGGAGGCACTGAGCATTCATTTGAACACACAGTGCCTCAGCCCTTAGTTTCCGGCGAACAGGCCTTCCGCGTCATAGACCGGATCACCCTGCAGCAAGGTCGCTTCGACGGTGGCCTTGCCGATCTCCTTGACCGGGATGTCGAAGATATCCTTGTCGATGACGACGAGGTCGGCGAATTTTCCAGGCTCGATCGTGCCGGTCCTGTCGTCCTGGTTCAGAAGCTTCGCCGGATTGATCGTCATCCATTTGACGGCCGTTTCAACGTCCGGTGCGCCGTCCTTCTTGCGCTGAAGGGCCGTCTGGATCTTGACGAGCGGCGAAAGCTCGTCGGCGTCGAAATCGCTGCTCATCACGACGGTCGCGCCCGTCTTCTCGATGCTTCCGGCCGGCGTCATGGTGTCGGCGCGATCGCCGATGAACTTGCGGATGAAGGTATCGTATTCGCGGCTGAGCGAACTCGGCGCCAGCTGGAAATCGGCGACGACGCCCTCGTCCTTGAAGCGACTGTAGTCGGCCTTGTCGAGCAGGTAGATATGCGTCAGGCGATGCGGACCGGGCTTCGGGTCCGATTGTTCGATCGCATCGAGCGCCAGGCGTGCACCGCGGTCGCCAGTCACGTGGTAGTGCAGCTTGAAGCCCTTCTGCGAAAGCGTCTTGGAGTAGCGGTCGAGCGTCGCTTCGTCGAAATAGAGGAAGCCGCTGTCGAAGCCGTGGTCGATACCCGGTCCCTTGTTGTAGGGCGCAAGCAAGGCGCCTGTGCGCTGTTCGAGGATGCCGTCCACATAGATCTTCACCTGATTGAACTTCAGCAGACGGTTCGGGTCATTGCTGTAGAAGCTCGTCAGTTTTTCCACCTGCTCGTCGAAGGGCAGGTCGGGATAGACATAGACCGCGTTCGCCGCGCGCAGCGTCAGCGTGTCGTTTTTCTCGGCCATTTCCCAGGCCTTCAGATGTCCCTGCGGCCAGAATCCGCCGGCGTCGCTGACGGTCGTGATGCCATTTTCGGCCATCGTCTTCAGCGTCGGCAGCATGCTTTCATAGGCGAACTTGACGTTTTCGGGGGTATCAGGAAAGGCGAGGTTGCGCAGTTTCTGCTGGGCGTTTTCAAGCACGATGCCGTTCGGCGCGCCGGTCTTTTCGTCTCGCAGGATGATGCCGCCGGGTGGATTGCCGTCGATCTTGTCGTAGCCGGCAGCCTCAAGCGCGACGCTGTTGGCCCAGGCGCCATGGCCGATGTCGTCGAGGATCAGGATCGGCCGGTCGGCCGAAATCTTGTCGAGCACGCCCACCGGATCGTCGGTTTCGTCGAGCAGATTGGTCATGCTGACGCCGGAACCGACCACCCAATCGCCTTCACTCTCCTTCAGGCAATCACGAACGGTTGCTTTCGTTTCGTCGAGCGAGGCGAAGGCTTCGAATTCGCAGAGGCTTGCATTGACGCCCGCTTCGACCAGATGCACGTGCGCGTCCTGGAAGCCCGGCAGAACCAGCTTGCCGCCGAGCTTGACGACATGCGCGTCCGCACCCGCCTTTTCAAGCACCGTTTGCTCGTCGCCGACGGCAAGGATTACGCCGTCCTCATCGATCGCCACGGCTTCTGCCAAGGGCGCTGCCGGGTTCATGGTACGGACCTTGGCATCGGTGATGACAAGCGTTTCGGCCGCGGCAGCGCCGCCGCTGCAAAGCGCAGAGGCGGCCAGAAGAAGACCTGTCAGCGATCGCAGCGTTCTCATGTTTCGGGACATGGGGTGGTACCTTTCCTGTCGGACTTTCTACTACCACGCCCGCAACATCAATGCAGGTGAACTCTCCCATGAACGATGCATGGCGGGCGCGTGTTGCTGACAGCAATGCGCTTCATTGCTGTCAGTCGTCGCAGCCGTCAATCGAGTGTGACCCAGACCGACTTGGACTGGGTGTTGTCGAGGAGGGCCTGCAGACATTTGTCACGGCCATGACCGGAGAGCTTCCACCCGCCCCAGGGCTGGCTCATGTCGCCGTTCATGTAGCCGTTGATCCAGACCATGCCGCATTCGAGATCGCGGGCGATGCGGTGCGCGTTGTTCAGGTTGGAGGTCCAGATGCCGGCGGCAAGGCCATAGGGGCTGTCGTTGGCGATCCGGACGGCATCATCAGCGCCATCGTGCGCAATGATCGCGCCGACCGGGCCAAAGATCTCTTCCTGGGCGATCTTCATGCGGTTGTCGACGCCCGAAAAGAGCGTCGGCTCGACGAAGCATGCGGCGTCTGCTGTCCGATCGGACTTGCGGCCGCCAAGCACAGGCATCGCACCGTCCTGCCGCGCGCCATCGATGTAGTCGAGGACCCGGCCCTGGTGGACCTTGTTGACGAGCGGACCCATGGTCGTCTCGGGGTCGAGCGGATCGCCCGGGCGATATTTCCGTGCCGCGTGACCGGCGACGAGGCCGCAGAATTCGTCGTGGATGGTCCGATCGACCAGAATGCGCGATCCGGCCGAGCAGACCTCGCCCTGATTGCCGAACAGTCCGTCGGCAATTTTCTCCGCAACCGCCGATAGATCCTCGACATCGGCTAGCACGATCTGCGGCGACTTGCCGCCGAGCTCGGCCGAAACGGCCTTGAGGTTGGTATCCGCAGCATAGCGATACATCTGCCGGCCGATGGCTGTCGAACCGGTAAAGGCGATCTTTTCGACATGCATCGAGCGCGCCAGCGCCTGGCCGGCGACGGCACCGCGTCCCGGCACGACGTTGAAGACCCCATCGGGACCACCCGCTTCGAGAAACAGGCGACCGAGCAGAAGCGCGCTCAAGGACGTGTCCTCGGCCGGCTTCAGGACGACGCTGTTGCCGGCGGCAAGCGCCGGCGCGATCTTCCACACGGCCATCATCAGCGGATAGTTCCAAGGCGTGATGCAGCCGACGACGCCGAGCGGCTGGCGCAGGATGTAGTGCAGCGCATCCGGATTGGTGACCGGGGCGCTACCTGCGATCTTGTCGATGCTCTCGGCCATGAAACGCATGGTGAGCACGGCGCCCGGCACGTCGATCGCACACATTTCGGCGATCGGCTTTCCCATCTCCATCGTGTCGAGCACCGCCAGGATATCGCGGTTTTCGGCAATGAGGTCTGCGAAGCGTGTCAGAACATCGATGCGTTGTCTGAGGCGCATGCGCGACCAGACACCCTGCCGGAAACGCTTTGCGGCAATCGCGCAGGCGATTTCAATGTCGGTGTCGTTGCCGCAGGCGACATTGGCGATCAGAGCGCCTGTCGCCGGATTGATCGAGGCGAACGTCTCGCCGCTCCCGGCTGCCAGAAACTGCCCGTCGATCAGCATTCGCGTTTCGGGACGCAACGCATCCGCGATGCGGTGCCATCGTCTGTCCGGTGTCGTGTCCATGACCTGCCTCCACGGTTGACCTTGCATCCGGTTTTAGCGAGCGGGAGGGAACGGGGCACAGTCCCCCTCATGGGTGACTGGCGCTCCCCTGAATAGCCACGGACCTTGGGGACTGACGAATGCATGCGCGAGGAGGACGAGATGCGAAGCGGTATAAACGGAGACCGGTTGTGGGCGAGGCTGATGGCGATGGCCGAAATCGGCGCGACGCCGGAGGGCGGCTCCTGCCGGCAGACGCTCTCGGATGCGGACGAGGCAGGCCGCGCCCTGTTTCTCGATTGGTGCGCGGCGCGCCGTTATCAACGTCGCAGGGACCGGATCGGAAATCTCTTTCTTCGCCGTGCTGGCGGTGACGCCGAAGCGGCGCCGGTCCTGATCGGCAGCCACCTCGACACCCAGCCGACCGGCGGCCGCTTCGACGGCGTGCTCGGCGTCCTTGCCGGGCTCGAGGTCCTCGAGACACTCGACGAACTGGCGGTTGAAACCGATCGGCCGATCGATCTCTGCGTCTGGACCAACGAGGAAGGCTGCCGCTTCCAGCCGGCGATGATGGGGTCGGGGGTCGCCTGCGGTGTCTTGGATATGGAAACCGTCCTTGCAGCCCGCGATCATGGCGGCACCATGCTTGCCGACGAGATTGCCCGGCATGGCTATGATGGCGAACCGCTCCCTCAACTTGCCGACGCCGCTTGCTACATCGAGCTCCATATCGAACAGGGTCCGATCCTCGAGGCCGAGGGCAAGACCATCGGCGTGGTCACCGGCGGCCAGGGCATCCGCTGGTACGAGATCTCGGTCGTGGGCGAGGAGTCCCATGCCGGGCCGGTGCCGATGGCACTTCGCAAGGACCCCGTGCCGGTGCTGATGCATCTGATCGGGCTGGTGCAGGCGATCGGCCACATCGACGAGGACGCGCGCTGCACGGTCGGAAGGATCGAATTGTCGCCGGGCGCGATCAACGTCGTTCCCGGCCGGGCCGACATGACGGTCGACCTCCGGCATCCCGACGCGGCTGTCCTTGAGACGATGCATCGGCGGTTCATCGACGGGCTGGAGACGCTTCGGCGTGGCCATCCCGACATCGATCTCCAGGGGCGTCAGATCTGGCATTCGCCGGTCGTCGCCTTCGACGACACGCTGGTTCGGCTGGTCCGCGAGAGCGCCGCGGCCCGCAGCCTACCGTTTCGCGATATCGTCTCCGGTGCCGGTCACGATGCCTTCAACCTCGCAAGACGCGTGCCGACCACGATGATCTTCGTTCCGTGCCGGGATGGGATCAGCCACAATCCCCGCGAATATGCCACCCCGGCGGACGTCACTGCGGGCGCCAACGTGCTGCTGGACGTCGTCTGCGCGCTGACCTGCGGGGACAGGTGAGCGAGCCCTCGGCAGCCTTGCCGCCGTCTGACCGACGGCGGTTCACCCCGATTTATCCTCCATCCGGGCTAATGGCGGCATCGCCAAACACATGTTAGGAAATTGCGTAATACGATTTCTGCATATACGTGTGCTTGTATTTCTCGATAGCGACATATTCGAATTCCTTGCGCAAAACCTGGTCATGGCTTCTTCCAACTGTCGGCGCCGTATTTTTGGGGACGGATCTTCGCCTCGTCGACAGTTTCAACACTCGCGGGAATCCGGTGCAGAAGTTGATGCGATCGGCCGCGCGGCAGGCACGTCTTCCGCGGCTGTTGCGGGCAACATGATGCCGGGCCGACGTTGTATCGGTGTGTGACGAGGGAGGGGACATGTTCAAAAACATGATGATGCTGTTGATTTCGCTGACCGTGACGCTCGGTGCCGGGGAAGCAATGTTGCGCGCGTTCACGCCGTTTCCGATCGGCACGCAGACACACCGGAGCATCGACGAGAAATACGGCTATCGCCTCGACAGGGCTCTTGGCGACGTCGACAAGGACGGCTTCCGGGATCCGCCTGGCGCAGATCATGGCTTTCGGGTCGCGGCGATCGGCGATTCGATGACCTATGGCAACAACGTCGATAGCGCGCATTCGTGGCCGGCGGCTTTCGCGGCAAAGACGGGCGAACGCACCTATAACTTCGGCGTCGGAAGCTATGGCATCTACACCTACCACGCCATCGTGCGCGATGCGCTAGCCGCGGGTGCGAAGGGCGATATCGTCGCCATTTTCCCCGGCAACGACTTTGCCGTCGTCTTTTCCGCCTGCGATATCATGAACGCGCGATCCGACTTCTGGCTCGCCGAGCAGAAGCGACTTCATCTCCAGGCGCTGTTCGCCGGTGCGGAAGGCCATTCGCAGTGCGCCAAGGCACGATCGGCCAGCCTCAAGACGAAGCTGTTCGAGAATGTGGCGATCCTGAGTGCCTATCACTATGAGATCAGGGACCGGCTGGCGAGCCTTTATGCCCAACTGTTCAAGCCGGGCGATGACGAAGCATCCGAGTACTATACCTTTGCGGACGGATGTCCCTCCGTCCTGAAGCGCTATGTCGACGATGCCGGCCACATGGCCGATCTGGCGTCGCCGGAAACCGCGGCAATGTTCGGCGACTTTCAGCGCTTTGCGGCCGACTGGGCCGAGCAGGGGAAAGGGCGGGTGGGCATTCTCCTCATACCGTCGAAAGAACGCGTGATCTTCGAACATCTGCGTCGTCATGATCAGCTTGCTTCGGCCGCGCCAGGATTTATCCGCAGCGTTGAACGCCAGATTGCGCTCGAGGACAAGATCCGGGAGACCGCCGCCGGGCTGGGGTTGCCATACCGCAGCGCGCTCGCCGAGACCGCCGACAGCCTGCAGGATGCGATCCTTGCCGGAAAACGCTTTTATCCCGACAGCGATGGCCATCCGTTTGAAGCCGGTTACAACGCGTTTGCAACGACGGCGCAATTGCTTTGGGGTGAGATGACGGCAAGGGCCACCGAGGCTGCCGATTAGAGATGCCATGGTCGCGCGGCGCTGGCGGAGGGGCCGATTGCAGCCGATCTGCCAGCGGCGAACAATCCCCGTTGCCAGTTTATCGTTTGACTTCGAAAGGGGCAGGCATAGGCTTGCACATCCTGATCGCCGGCCTCTTCGCTGACGGCGTTTGCGCGGACGGGGAAGGCGGAGGGGAGCAGATCTGGTGGGCGCAAGAGATTCGCAAGCGTACGGCACCCTGGTCATTGCGGATGGTTTCTGCGGGGACGTCTTTGCAACGCAACGGCGATTGCGGATCCAGCTTTTTGATGGACCGGTCATAAGGTACGCGCCGGCCCGCGATCTTGCCGCCCACATGCTTCTGCGCCTTGATGATCTCGCTGCGTGCTGGACGCTGGCGACCAGCTGGCTGCGGGCCGAACTTGGATGCCACCGCGTCGACGCCGGATTCGGCGCGCCACATGCGCGGGAATACTATCCGAGCTATGCCGAAGCCAAGGATGCGAACTACGATGTTCCGACACTCGGCGGATCGGCGGTCGACAACCATGATCCGGTGATGCAGGCGATGTGGCGTGCGCCGCATCCCGTCATCTTCGCCGATATCAAGCAGGATCGCCGCGTGCAGATGCGGCTCAGGCAAAGGCTTTCGAGGGCGCGGACGAAAACGAAGTTCGGTGGAGCGCTTCGGATCGGCAACAGCAGCTACGGCCTGATCTGTGCCGACTGGACAGAGCATTTTGCGCCAAGCGATTCAAACCTGTACGACCGCTTCGAGCAGACGGTGGCCGACGTGCTGAGCCCGATCATCGCCGTGGCGAAGGCGATCGACGATCGGGATCGGGTCCGTGGGCACGAACTTGTCGACGGTTCGACAGATGCTGGTGAGGCAGCTGGTCGCAGCGTTTCGGCCGTGGCGCTGACAGCCTCGGAAATCGAAGTGGCGAGACTGGTCGCCAAGGGCCTGAGCTACAAGGAGATTGCGTTGATCCGCGGCCGGTCCTTTTCCACCATTGATCATCAGCTCAGGAGCATTCGCCAGAAAACCGGCGTATCGAGCACCTCGGCGCTCATCAGCCTGCTTGCCCGCATCGATCTGGCGTCGCGCTGAGAGATCGCCGATCGCCGAGACGAGAAGGCATATCTGAGCCTTCCATGCCGTCAGTCCCTCGAAAATCATAATAAAAATCAATCGTACAACCCAAGCCGACGCCAGTTTAAACGGCGGTATGCGGCATCGCGAATCTTCGCAATGGATGTCGCGGCACCGTTGTTGTTAATCACTGAGGTGCGCACCTCAGTTGGACTTCAAAGAGCCAAAGGAGGTCGCGCAGGCATCGAAGGGGAGGCCGAGGTGATCGACAATCCACACTACGCCCAGGTGACGCAGGGCGATTTCAAGCTCCACGATCTCGGCGATCTGCTGCTTGAGAGCGGCGAGACGCTGCGCGGCGCAAAGCTCGCCTACCGGACGCTTGGCCGCTTGAACGCGGAAAAATCCAATGCCGTGCTGGTGACGACCTGGTTCTCGGGTACCGGGAAGGTGATGCAGGATGTCTATGTCGGTGCGGGCCACGCGCTCGACCCGGAGCGGTATTTCATTGTCATCGTCGACCAGCTCGGCGGCGGCGTGTCGTCGTCGCCGCAAAATACCCCCGCTCCGCAGGCCATGGCGAAGTTCCCGAGGCTGAGCATCGGCGACGATGTTCAGGCGCAGCACCGATTGCTGGTGGATCGTTTCGCGATCGAACGGCTGGCGCTCGTCGTCGGCGGGTCGATGGGCGGCCAGCAGGTGTATGAGTGGGCGGTGCGATACCCTGAGATGGTCGAACGGGCGGCGCCGATCGCGGCTACGGCGCGCATATCGCCTCATCAACGGGTATTCGTTGACGCCTTGAAAGAGGCGATCACCTCGGACCCGCGCTGGAACGGCGGCTGGTACGCATCCGGGCTGGACGTTCGCGACGGTATGGACCGGATGGCGCGGATCGTCGCTGTGCTTGGCTGGTCTCCGCAGTTCTACGCGGAAGAACGGTGGCGGAGCGTTCTCGGAATGACGTCGCTGGACGATTTCATCAACGGGGTCATGAAGGCCTATTTCGAACCGATGGACCCCAACGTCCTCTTGAGCGAAATGCACAAGTGGCAACGGGCCGACGTATCGAGGCATACGGGTGGCGACCTGGCAAAGGCGCTGGCCCGCATTTCGGCGCGCACGATGATCATGCCGATCAGCCACGACCAGTTCTTTCCGCCAGAGGAGTGCGAGGCGGACTGTGCTCTGGTGCCCGGAGCGCTCTTGCGGGTGATCCGCTCGCCGGAAGGGCATATGGGGCTGAACGGATTCGAGCCGGGCTACATGGCGCAGGTCGACCGCCACCTGAACGCGTTGCTCGCGACCTGAACTGCTGACCAAACCAGACATGCCATCCCCAAGCCCAGTCGCTCCGGGGAGCGAGGAGTCATGCCCGAAAGGGCCGCGCCGGAGGACGCGATGCAGATGACACGGACTACCGACAAAGCCCTCAACGTCAGGGGCGCAACCAAGACCTACCGGACGCAATCGGGCGAAGTACACGCCCTGAAGGACGTCGACCTGACCGTTCGCCAGGGCGAGTTCATTTCGGTCGTCGGACCCTCCGGCTGTGGGAAGACGACCCTTCTCTGGTCGATTGCCGGGCTGCACAGACTGACCTCGGGGGCGATCGCGCTTGGCGAGGAGTGGATCACCGGACCGCATGCGAGCATCGGCATGATGTTCCAGGAGGCCAATCTTCTGCCGTGGCGAACCATCCGCAAGAACATCGAGCTTCCCTCTGAAATCCGTCGCATCCGTCCCGACGAGCAACGGATCGACACGCTGTTGCGGCGCGTCGGCCTCGAGGGGTTCGGCGAAAAGATGCCGCGCGAACTCTCGGGAGGCATGCAGCAGCGCGCATCGATCGTGCGGGCGCTCGCCAGCGATCCGACGGTGCTGCTCATGGACGAACCCTTCGGTGCGCTCGACGCCTTCACCCGTGACGAGATGAACAAGCTCGTCGAGGAGATCTGGCTGGGATCCCGCAAGACCGTGATCCTGATCACACACTCGATCGCCGAAGCGGTTTTTCTTGCCGACAAGGTCTACGTCATGAGCGCCCGCCCAGGCCGGATCTCGCGGGTCGTCGACGTGCCGTTCGCGCGCCCGCGATCGCTGGCTCTGATGGAGACCCGCGAATTCTTCGACCTGGTGAACGCAATCAAACACGAAATTCAGCAGCAGCCGCCGGCAAAGTCCGCGGTTGCCAGGGCCGTATGAGGTAGGACATGAGCAAGACGACACAACCAAACGGCGCGGGGATAGCCGGCTCCACGGCCTTGGCAAACGGACCTGGCGGTCAGGGTGCGCGCGAGGTCGCCGCGATCATCGCAGTCGCCATCCTGGTCATCGGCGGCGGTGAACTTCTTTTGCGGCTGATGGACGTGCCGCAGTTCATTCTGCCGACGCCATCGGCGATCGCGGCGGTCTTCCCTTCGCCGGAAATGGCGACGATCGGGCAGCACTACTCCTACACCCTGGTCGAGCTTGTGGCCGGATATGCCATCGGGGCGTCGATCGGTCTCGTGCTTGCGGCTGTCATCACGCAGTTTCCGTTCGTGGAAAAAGTGATCACGCCCTACATCCTGCTGTTGGTCACGACACCGATGTTGGCGCTGGTACCGCTCCTAATCCTGAACTTCGGCTTCGGGTTTGCGCCAAGGATAATCGCGGTCGCGCTCGCCTCCGGTCCCATGGTGATGATCAACGCAGCCACGGGCTTTCGACGCGTCGACATGATGAAGATCGCACTGGCCCGATCCTGCGGCGCCTCGACCCTGCAGATCTTCACGAAGATCCGCATCCCGATGGCGATGCCGATGGTGATTGTCGGCCTGATGATCGGGGCGATCTTCGGCATGATCACCGCCGTGGGCGCAGAGATGTCGGGAGGCGGATTCGGCCTTGGCAGTCGGCTGACGACTTATTCCTCGACCCTGCGCATGCCTGAATTCTTCGCCTGCATCCTGATCCTCGCGATCACCGGGATCACGATCTACGCCTTTTTCTTCTGGCTCGGAAAGAAGCTGGCCGGTTGGGAGAGCTGAACTGCTGCGGGCGAAACGCCGCGTGTGACCCGCGAACAATTCGCATTGCGGCACTGTCAAACAGGAGGACACTTCATGACTGATTACCTGATGACACGTCGACGTCTGCTGCAGGTTGGCGCCGGCGGCCTCGTGACCACCACCGTTTTGGGCGGCGGTCTTTTGACCCCGGATCCGGCGCATGCCAGCCCCTACGCCTCGCCATTTACCTGGATCTCGCCGCGCGGCACCATCGAGGTAATGGATGACTATCCCTATTGGGTCGCCAGGGAGCGCGGCTACTTCGGCGACCTGGGTGTCGAGACCGCGATGGAGGCGGGGCCCGCCGACGGGACGGCAGTGGTCAAGTTCCTGGCCGTCGAGCAGGCCGACATCGGTTTCCCCTCGCCGGGTGTCCTGTCCTTTGCCGTCAACGCCGGGATGGACCTCGTCTCGGTCTACGGCAGCGGCTTCCTCGATCTGTTCAACGTCGCGTTCCGCAAGGGCGAAGGCGTCAAGGACCTGAAGCAGCTCGAAGGAAAGACCGTGCTTCTGGGGTCTGCGGCATGGCAATCGATCTGCGATCCGATGTTTGCGGCCCTTGGTGTCGACACGAAGAGGATCACCTATGTCGAAGCAGGCTGGCCAACCTGGACCACCGCACTTGCGGGCGGCCAGGGCGACGCATGCCTTGCCTGGGAGGGGCTGCGCGCCGATCTTGGCGCAAAGGGGCTCGATTTCGACTATTGGCTCGGCATGCGCGGTTCGCCCCTGCCGTCGAATTCGCTGGTCGTGCGCCGGGTCGATCTAGAGGATCCTGCGCGTCTGGCCATGCTGAAGAAATACCTGCGAGGCTGGGCCATGGGCAGCGAATTCGCCGACCGCAATCCGCGTGCCGCTGCCGACATGGTTTTCAAGGCTTTGCCGACGACGAGGGCGAACTACGGTGCGCGAGCGGGTACTGAAAGCCTGATGCAGATCCACCGCACCTTCAAGGGCGACATGGCGAAGCGTGCCGGCTGGGGAGAGCACAATATTCAGGCGTGGGACAGCTTCTTCAAGCTGCTCAAGACCATCGGCCAATCCAACGTCGACATCGACACGGCCCGTTACGTCACCAACGACTTCATCGCCGAGGCGAATGACTTCGACAAGACCAGGGTCCATGCCGATGCGGATGCTTACGCACTGCCAGATGACCTGGCGGCGGTCGACATGGGCGAGGTCGAGGCCAATTTCTACGGGAACGCGATCAACTGACGGAGCCATCCGCCGCCGAAGCCATGGCCCGCCCAAAATGGCGAACGTCGCAGACACGGTGCCCCCTTGCAGGTTGCGAGGGGCGTCCCGTTGGCTACGCGCGCCTTAGCCTGGCACGGCAAAGATGCGATCGGCAGAAGGGTGGGCGACGATATCCATCCGCAGCCCGTAGATCCGTTCGAGCGTCGCCCCGTCCATGATCTCTCTTGGCCGCCCGCTGGCGATGACGCGGCCGGAATGAAGCGCCACGATCCGGTCGCAGAAACGGCTCGCCATGTTGATGTCGTGCAGAACAAGCACCACGCTGATGCCGGTCGCGCGCGACAGCTGGCGCACCAGCGAAAGCACCTCGATCTGGTGGGCGACGTCGAGTGCCGCCGTCGGTTCGTCGAGCAGAAGGCAGGAGGCATCCTGCGCGAGCAGCATGGCGAGCCAGGCGCGCTGGCGTTCGCCACCGGAGAGCGTGTCGACCAGTCGGTCGGCGAGCGGCAGCATGTTGGTGCGTGCCAATGCGCGCTCGACGCTTTCCCGGTCTTCACGCCCGAACCGGCCGAGCGCACCGTGCCACGGATAACGGCCCATGGCGGTCAGTTCCCTGACGGTCATGGCCGGTGCCGACGGGATCTGTTGCGGCAGATAGGCGAGGCGCCGTGAGAAGGCACGTGCCGGCCAGGCCTGAAGCGGCTTGCCGTCGAATGTAATGGCGCCTGACGATGGCGGCTGCTGGCGCGCAAGCATCTTCAGAAGCGTCGACTTGCCCGAGCCGTTGTGTCCGACGAGCGCGAGCAGCTCACCTTTTACAATATCGAGGTCCGTCGGATGCAAGAGCTGGCGGTTGCCGACGCGGAAACCGACATTGCGCAAGGTGAAGAGGGATGGGGCGTCTGTCATCGGGTTTCCTGCAGGCGCGGCTTTCAGCGGGCCGGTTGGGTCGATCGTGTGTGCCGGTGCCTCGTTCATTGGCTGCGACCTCGCCAGATCAGCCAGAGGAAGATCGGGCCGCCGAGGAGCGCTGCGATCAGCCCAGGCGCCATCGGCCACGGCCAGGCGAGATTGCGTCCGATAAAGTCCGCGCCCACGAGAAAGATCGCCCCGCTCAAGGCGCAGGCAAGCACGATGTCGCGCGTGCGCTGGAACCCTGCCTGAGAGACGAGATGCGGTACGATCAGGCCGACGAAGCTGACGGGGCCGACGATCATCGTCGCTGCCGCGATGGCCACAGCCGCCACGGCGAAGAGCATCGTTCTGGCAATGCGTGGCGTGATCCCGATCGAGAGCGACGTTTGATCGCCGAGTGGCAGAGCGGCGAGCCAGCGGTGGAAGACCAAGGCGACGACAACGGTCGCGAGCGCGACCACGCAGACCATCACCCCCTCGGCGATCCGCACCGCGCCGATCGATCCCGAGAACCAGCTGAGCAGTGCCGCGCCATTCGGGCCGCCGCTTGCAAGAAACAGGACGAGCAGGGCGTGAACCATGCTGCCGAGGCCGACGCCGACGAGCAGCGTGCGTTCCGGCTGGAAGGATGCGCGCCGCGCCAAGACGGCGACGAGCACCAGGACTGCGGCGGCGCCGGCGGCCGACACGGCAAGCTTCGACCAGACGGCGCCGGCCGGAACGATCATGAAGGCGATGATGAGACCAAGACCGGCACCATGGCCGACGCCGACAAGATCGGGGCTTGCAAGCGGGTTGCGCAGGGCGCGCTGCAAGAGCAGGCCGGCGATCGCAAGGCAGGCGCCTGCCCCGGCTGCGCCGAGCAGTCGCGGCAGGCGCCAGTGCCATGGAAGGTCCGGATCGGTGGGGGAGACGATCTGCCAGCCGCCGTCCCCGAACCCCGTCAGCAGGGACAGCCCAGCGGCAAGGACAAGCAAGGTCGCGAGTGCTCCCAGTGCGAAGCTGGGTCTTGCGAGCCTTCTTGAAGGAAGGGGCATCCTGTCCGTGCGCGGTCGATCCGCCTGCCGCCCGGTCACCGCAAGGATTGCCAGCAGCGGACCGGTGAACAGCCCGGCGGCAGCGCCCGCCGGGATATCGCCAGCATAGGGCGCGATCAGACCGAGGGCCTGGTCGATGAAGAGAAGCAGGGCCGCGCCGACGAGTGCGGCGGGAATGGGGTTAGCGAATTGACGCGGCCAGGCGTGTCGCGCAAGCGCGGGTGCCGCCAGGCCGATGAAGCCGACAATGCCGATTTCCGCGGTCACCAGGGCTGCAAGCGTCGAGGCGAGCCCGAGCAGCGACACCTTGACGAGCGCCGGCGACAGGCCAAGGCTTCGGGCCGGCCCGTCGCCAAGCGACAGGATGCGCAGGGGCCTGAGGAGGAAGAGCATGGCCAGGCCGACGATGCCCGCTTGCGCCGTCAAGCGCGCCACTGATTGCCAGCCGCTCTGCTGAAGGGATCCTGCCTGCCAGGCCAGAAGGTCGCTCAGAAAGTCGTGATGAAAAAGGATGAGCAGGCCGTAAAGCGCGTTGCAGTAAAGACTGACGACGACGCCGGTCAGGATGAAGGCGGGCGCGGAAGCGCCGCGGCCGGAGGCTGCAAGCGCGACGAGAGCAAAGACGAAGACGCCGCCGCCGAGCGCCACCAGTTCGTAGCCTTCGGTCCAGAGCGCAGGTGCGTAGAGCAACGATGCCGCAAGCGCCAGTTGCGCGCCTGATGTCACGCCCAGCAGTCCGGGTTCGGCGAGCGGATTGCGCAGCACTGCCTGGAACACCGAGCCTGCAAATCCGAGTGCCAGCCCGGTAACGATTGCAAGCGCAATCCGCGGGAACGTGCTGAAATAGGCGACTGTCTGCCTGGGGTCCTCGAGATCCGGTGCAAACAGCAATTGCAGCCAGCTTTCAGAGCCTGCGACCGTGGAGAGATTGAAGAAGACCAGCCCGAGCGCGGCGATCGCAAGCGCAGCGACGCCGATGCTTGCGCCGCGCAGGACAGGGCGGGGTGCGGCCGTGGAAAGGTCGGTCATGCGGGCAGTCTCTCGAGCGCCGGGACCAGCATCTCGGCGAAGTGCGCAGCCGACGGAAGGCCGCCGAAGGGATGGAACTGCGGGATCGTGATGCTTCTTTGCGCGCGGATAGGCTCCAGCCTTTGCCAAAGCGCGCTTCTGCCGAGCGAGCGGGCTGTCCTGAGCTTCAGAGTAGGGATCTCGACCTGGACGAATGTCGCGCCTGCAAGCGGCATCAGGGCATCGAGCCCGACTTGGGCAAGGCCATTGGCATTGACGGGACCGCTCCAGGCGTTTGCAAGCCCGAGTTTCCGCAACACCGCGTCGGGCAGACTGCCCTCGCCATAAACCATCGCTCGCCGCCCGTTCTGGTCGGGCAGCAGCACGAGCATCGGTCGGTCGGCCCGGCCAAGGCCCTGGCGCATGAGCGAAAGGCGTGTCTCGATCCTTTGCTGGAATGCGTCGACATCGCTCCCCGGAACGCCGGCGGTGTCGGCTGCATGGCGCATGATCGCGACAGCGAGTTCGAAGCGCTGTCCCTTCGCGGCCCTGTCGGGCACCTGGGCCACCGGAGCGACGTCGGCGATAGCGGGCGTCATTACCAGGCTGGAGCTGTTTGCAAGGATCGCGTCGGGGGCAATCGCTGCGAGGCGCTCAAGGTTGATCTCCCAGAATGGGCCGATGTCGGCGACGGTTTCCGGCAGACTGACGGGCATGCGCTGCCGGAAATACTGTGTGTCGGAAACGGCAACCGGTATGGCGCCGAGCGCCACAAGTGCTTCGGCTGCTGCCCAGTCGATGGCTGCGACCCGTTTGAGACCGCTTTCCGTTGCCGCGCGCGAAGGTGCTGCCAGCGCTGCAAGCGCAAATGGGATCGAGGCGACCAGATGGCGGCGGGTGAGCATCGCGATCTCCGCCTCAGAAACCGATCTTCAACCGACCGATCACGCTGCGCCGGTCGCCTTCATAGCAGGAGGTCGCCGGGTTGCAGGTGGTGTAATACTGCTTGTCGAAGACGTTGGTGGCGTTGAGAGAGACGGTTGCGTTCTCGGTGACCTTGTAGCTTGCGCCGAGGTCAAAGACCGTCCGGCCGTCGACTTCCAGCCTGTTGAGGTTGTCGCCGAAGCTCGATCCGACGAAGCGGACGCCGCCGCCGAGCGACAGCCCTTCAAGCGTACCGCCGGAAACCGTGTAGTTGAGCCAGGCGGAGGCCTGATGCTCGGGCACGAGCGCCGGCCGGTTGCCGACGTTGCCGCTGTTATCCTTGGTGATCTCGGCATCGGTCCAGGTGTAGGAGCCGGTAAAGTCCCAGCCGCTGCCGATGCTGAACTTGCCCTCAAGCTCGACGCCGCGCGACTGCACCTCGCCCGTGGCCACGAAAAAGCCGGCGTTGCCGGGCCGCGTGTCCGGCGTCAGCACGTTGGACTTGACGATGTCGAAATAGGCAAGGGTGAAAAGGCCATCGAACGCGGTCGGCTCGTACTTGACGCCCACTTCCCATTGCCGGCCGACGGAAGGATCGAAGCTGTCTCCCCCCTTGGGTGCGCCGGTGTTCGGCACGAAGGATTGCGAGAAGCTGACATAGGGGGCCACGCCCCAGTCGGTGAGGTAGGTCAGGCCGGCCCGTCCGGAGAAGTGTCCGACGTCGATCTCCGAACGTTGCCCCGACATCCGGTTCGACTTGTCGAGATCCAGCCAGTCGTAGCGTCCGCCAAGGGTGGCGATCAGGCTGTCGGTCAGGCTGATCTGGTCCTGGGCATAGAGGCCGATCTGCTTGTAGCGCTCCTTGTAGCTCTGAAGCGGGACACCAGGCGGCGTGACGGGAACGCCGTAGACCGGATCGAGCGGATTGAGAGCGGGCGCCGGGCCGGTGTAATGACGAACGTCTGCCCTTGACCACGCATAGTCGAGACCGAGCAGCAGTTCGTGCCCGATCGAGCCGGTGTCGAATTCGGCCTGTGCCTGGTTGTCGATGGCCAGTCCGTCGAAGCTTTCGTCGAAACGACGCGCCACGCGGGCAATGTTGCCGCCAGGCGCCGGCCCCGAGATCAAGAGGTTGTCGAGCAGGAAGTTGACGTGGCCGTAGCGCAGGTTCTGTCGCAGGGTCCAGGTCTCGTTCAGGCGGTGTTCGAACTCGTAGCCGATCGTCTTCTGGATCTGTTCGCTGCGGTTGAAGGTCGGCTCGCCGATCAAGATGCCGGTCGGCGTGTACCGGATGGCGCTGCCGCCGCTTTTGTCCTGCAAAAGGTCGCCGCTGATCGTCAGCGACGTCTCGGCATCCGGCGCGAAGGTCAGCGACGGCGCCAGCATCAGCCTGTCATCGCCGATGTCCGTACCGTCGCCATAGGTGAACTGCGTATCGCTGTTCCGGGCGACCCCGATCACCCGGTAGAGCAGCGACGGATCCTCGCCGATCGGTCCGGACAGGTCGAAGGCGCCCTGTACGCGGCTAAAGCTGCCATACTCGACCTCGACTTCGTTGATACGATCGGCGGTCGGCTTCTTG
Source organism: Ensifer sp. (assembly GCF_035999135.1). Lineage (GTDB taxonomy): Bacteria > Pseudomonadota > Alphaproteobacteria > Rhizobiales > Rhizobiaceae > Ensifer. The sequence goes on along the minus strand of NZ_DASYGZ010000139.1, from coordinate 62,769 downwards.
GAAACGCGGTTGACGATGCCGCCGGCATCGCTCTGTCCATAGAGCGAGGAGGATGGGCCGCGCAGAACCTCGACTGTCTCCAGCTGATAGGGGTCCGTGCGGAAGAATGCGTAGCTGCTAGACAGCTGCCGCAGGCCGTCCTTGTAGGAACTGGTCGACTGGGCATTGAAGCCGCGCATCATGATCCAGTCGTAGCCCTTCGGATCGGGTCCGTAGGTCTCGATGGTGACGCCCGGGACATAGCGCAGGATTTCGGTGACCGATTGCGCGTTCTGCGCCTCGATCTGCTTGCGGCCGACGACGGAAATCGACTGCGGGATTTCGATGAGCGGCGCTTCGGTCTTGCTGCCGGTGCTGCTCTGCGAGACCACATAGCTGTTTTCACCCGCTTGTCCCGTCGCGACGATGGCCTGCAGCCTGGTGGCGCCGCTGGCGTCGACCGCGTTGACGGCAGGGGCGTTCGGATCGGAAATCGTCACCGACTTCGGGCCGGTGAAGCGATAGGTCAGCCCGGTGCCCGCCAGGATCTGCGAAAGGGCGGCATCCGACGACAGGTCGCCCTTGGCGCCCTTCGTCGTCTTGCCCTCGGTCACGGCGGCGCTGTAGAGCACCTGCACGCCGCTGGTGGCGCCGAAGCGCGAGAGCGCGGCATCAAGAGAACCACTGCCGATCGAGTAGGAGACATTCGGTTGCTGGGCCGCCGCCGGGAGTTCCGCTGCCACGCTGGCCAACGTCAGCAAAGCCGTCGTCGCGAGCATCCTTCCGATTGCAGCCCTCGTCATGCCCTCAGGCCGAATTCCGTTCTTCATGTCCCCGAACCCTGTCTCAGATCGGCACGCCATTCACGCGCCTTCGAAGACAAGAACGACTCCGGCCTGCGAACCCGAAATGGTTTTGAAGATTTTTTTGATGTCTGGCTGCCGGGATCAGTAGAGCAGCACGACGCCGCCACCGACACGGCTCGCAGAAAGCTGCAGCGTCGCTTCCAGATGTGCAATGATCTCGTCCGGCCGGTCGAGGTGAAAGACACCGGAGACACGGCGCGTTCCGAGACGGTCGCGCGCAATGACGACACGGCCTTTGCGGTGACGATTGATGTCGAGCACGACATCGTCAAGCGATCGATCCCGGAAAACGAGGAGCCCCCTTCGCCAGGCGGCCATCTCGTCCGGACTGCCTGCGGATATCGCGCCGAGCCCCTGCTGCGTGTAGAGGATGCTGTCGCCTGCCGAGAGCCTGGCGTCGCGGACGCACTCGACCCTGACCTCGCCCTCGAGACACTCGACTTCGACGTCTTCTGTACCGTGTCGCACCGCAAAGGTTGTCCCGATCGCCGTCGTGCGACCCTGTGCTGCCGAGACCGTGAACGGGCGGGAACGGTCATGGGCAACCGTAAAGAGGGCTGCTCCGTCGTGGAGGGTGACCGAGCGCGCGTTCTCGGAAAACGCCACCGACAGGGTCGATCCGCCGTCGAGGTCGACGATGGATCCGTCTTCAAGGGTCAGTTGCTGCTGTTGGCCCCTCGGCGTGGCGTAGTCGGCAAGCACGGCGTTCAATGACGGAACCAGACCGAGATAGGAGGCGAACGACACGCCAGCGGCCATGCTGGCGCCTGCCGCTCCGGCTCCAAGGAAGCTTCGGCGGGAGATCCTGCGGGACCTGACGGTTCCGGCCTGAAGCGCCGGGCCGCTTGCTTTCCACAGGCGCACCGCATCGCGATAGGCGGCTTCGTGGTTCGCATCGCTTGCCCGCCAGCGCGCGAGGCGCGCCGCATCGTCCTCGGTCGCCGCGCCGGACGTGATGCGAACGACCCACGCGATGGCTTCGCGCTTCAGTCTTTCCGCTTCCTGCGGTTCCTCAGTGTGCATGGGCAAGAGCTTCCGGTGACGCCGACGTGTAAGACAATAAACGATTGGTGACGCCTGGAACCGAAATTCACCGCTTGATTTTGTCGGTAGCCGGTCCGTTTTCGCTCAACCTGCGGGAGCAGTATTCGATGGCGGCACGAATTTCCAGTTCCACCGTGCGGGTCGAGACGCCGTGCGCTTCGGCGATTTCGCGGTGCGGCTTCTCGTCCAGGCGGGCCGCGACCAGGATTGCCCGCCGGCGTTCCGGCATTTCCGCCATGATGTCGATCAGGCGAAGCAGTTCGCTTTTTGCGTTGAGCGTCTCTTCCGGGCTCGGGCTGTCGTCCGGCAGCGCCAGCAGATCCTCGATCTCAAGCGGCGTCAGCCGCCGGCGCGAGGAAGCGCGGCCCTGGTCGATGGCGAGATTGCGCACGATGCGGCGAAGATAGGGGACCGGTGCCTTCAGCGCCTGGGCGCCATTTCGCGAAAACCGGATCCAGGCTTCCTGGGCCAGATCCTCGCCGTCCTCCGAGGAGCCGGCGCGCGCGGAAAGATAGCGCGAAAGCCCCGCACGCTCGCGCATGAAGATCAAAGCCAGCTTGTCGTCACGGCTTTTCATCGGTCGGAAGTTGCCCCTGCGATCGAAGCGCCGTCGGTCGGCGGCGCGGGGCAAGGGATAGCGGGACGGAACGGCGAGCGCAATAGTGGAGTTTAAATCTCATGTTATTGGTCGAGGTCGCTCACGGCAGAGATTGGCGCGGTCTAGACCTCGGGCATTCCCATCGGCCGTAGATGTTTGCGAAGGGCGGCGATCCGGAAGATGGCGTTGGCCGCGCCGTAGCCCCTGTAACCACGCCGCTCGACGATTTCGAAGAAGAGGCCTTCCCCGTAGGTTGGACTGTAGAGCTGGAAATATTCGCCCGCATCATCGCGGTCATAGAGGATGTTGTCGTATTTCAAACGTTCGCACAGGCCGGCGTCGAGGCCGAAACGCGCCTCGAGATCGTCATAGTAATTGGGCGAGATCGCCAGCGAAACGAAGCCGTTCTTTCTGAGCGCTTCGGCGGTCGCGAAGATGTCGTCCGTGCGAAAGGCGATATGCTGGATACCGGAGCCGAACGTCTCGGCAATGAAGCGACCGGCGAGCGTGTTGCGGTTCTCTGCGCCATTCATGGTGATGCGCAGCGTGCCCTCAGCGTTCTCGACGACCTGGCTGCGCACGATGCCGGATGGGTCGACGATGTCGACGACCGGTGTCTTTTCGGCCTTGAAGATCGAGGTGTAGAACAGCAGCCAGGTCAAGAGTTCGTCGTAGTTCATCGTCTGCGCGATGTGATCGATGGCGACGAGGCCGGCGGGCGACTGGCCTCCAGCATCGATGGGGTCGAACTCCATCGTCCAGATGTCAGCAAGGGCGCTTGTCTCGTCGAGAAAGTAGACGATGCCACCGCCGACGCCGCGCACGGCCGGCATCTCGATTTCACCCGGATCGAGCGGTTGCTGGAACCGCTCCGCGCCGAGCGCGACAGCCCTGGCCAGCGCGGCTTCAGCGTCGTCGACCAGAAGCCCCATGGCGTAGGCCGACGTCCCGTGCACCAGATAGGAAGAGCCGGCAAAGCCGCGATCGTCGGTGTTGACGACAAGCCGCACGCCGCCCTGTTTGAACACGGCGACGTTCTTTGTCCTGTGTTTGGCGACTTTTCGGAAGCCCAATGTTTCGATCAGGCCGATGAGCCCGGGCGCCTCGCTTTCGTCGACCGCGAACTCGATGAAGGCAGCGTTCTTGACGGTGCTGCGCCCCGGCATCTCCGCAGCACCGACGGCGCACCCGGGAAAGGCGCGCCTGACCTGATCGCCGAGATAGACGAGCGAGCGCTGCCCGTCGACGGCGATCGCCGACGGCGATCCGCCGCGGAACTGGTCGTTGAAGATCTCGAGCGAAAGGTAGCCGTCATAGCCGGTCGCCGCGACCGCTTCCATGAAGGCAAGCACCGGCAGGTCGCCTTCGCCGGGCATGTTGCGGAAGTGACGGCTCCAGTAGAGCAGGTCCATATCGATCAGCGGCGCGTCCGCCAGCTGGATGATGAAGATCTTCTCCTTGGGGATGGAGCGGATCGAGTTGACGTCGATCCTGCGCGACAGCGTGTGGAAGCTGTCGAGGATGAGGCCGATATTCGGGTGGTCGGCCCGGCGGACGATCTCCCAGGCGTCGCGGTGGTCGTTGATATGTCGCCCCCAGGCAAGCGCCTCGTAGCCGACGCGCAAACCCCGCCTTGCCGCGCGCTCGCCCAGTTCGTGAAAGTCCGCTGCCGCACGGTCGATGCCGCCGAGGGCCGCACTTGAAACATTGGAGCAGACAAGAACCAGATCCGTGCCCAGTTCCTGCATCAGATCGAATTTCCGCTCGGCGCGATCAAACGTGCGGCTGCGCAGAGGTTCGGGCATGCCCTCGAAGTCGCGGAACGGCTGAAAGAGCGTGATCTCCAGCCCGTGGTCGCGCACCATGCGTCCGACCTGGCGCGGGCTCTCGTCAAAGACGAGGAAATCGTTTTCGAAGATCTCGACGCCGTCGAAGCCCGCCTTGGCAATGGCCGCGAGCTTGTCGCGCAGGTCGCCGCTCAAGGACACGGTGGCGATCGAGGTCTTCATGGTTCATCCCTTCCGTTTGGTCGAAGGATCAGGCGGTGAGCGCCTGGAAATGGGCAAGCATGCGATCGGCGTCCGGCTTGCGGCCGGTGAAAAGTTCGAATGCGCCGACGGCCTGGAATACCGCCATGCCGCCGCCGTCGAGCGTGCGGCATCCGCGTTCGCGCGCCAGTTTCAAGAGGTCCGTCTGAAGCGGGAAGTAGACGATTTCGGCCACCCAGTGGCGCGGCTGCAGGAGGCCGACGGGCAGGGGCAGTCCCGGATATTTCGCCATGCCCGTCGGCGTCGCGTGGATCAGACCGTCGGCATCGCCCATCGCGGCAGCAAGATCGGACCCGGTGCTGATGCGCGCTTGCGGGAAGAGGGGCGACAGGGATGCGGCAAGCGCGTCTGCCCGTGCGCGCTCCCGGTCAAAGACGGTCAGTGACCGCAGCCCGAGCGACAGGATCGAGTAGGCGGTCGCGGCGCCTGCACCGCCGGCGCCCAGCTGAACCGCGGAGCCGAGATCGGCGTCAGCCAGCCCGCGACGGAAGCTCTCGGCAAAGCCCCACCAGTCGGTATTGTGACCGATCCGGCGGCCGTTGCGCAGCACGACGGTATTGACCGCTCCGAGCGCGCGGGCTTCCGCAGAAAGCGCGTCGAGACAGGGAAGGATGTCCTGTTTGCAAGGGTGGGTGATGTTGAGACCGCAGAGGCCGCGGGCTTCGGCGTCCGCAAGCAGGGCAGGCAGATCGGCGCTGGTCATGCCGGTCTCGTTGAGGTCGATCAGCTCATAGGCGTATTCAAGCCCCTGTGCCGCGCCCTCACGCATGTGCATCGCGGGCGTGAGCGAAGCCTTGATCCCGGCGCCGATCAATCCGGCCCTTATCGGTTTGAGCATTGTCTCGGTCATGGTCAAAGCCTTCGTCGACGCCAAGAGGGCCGCCCGCGTGTTGGCGGGCGGCAATAAGTGTCAGTTGCCGCGAACGGCGTTCAGTTCCTTGAAGAGCGAATTGACGGTGTCGGATCCGATCTCGGCCGTGAACTTCTCGATCATCGGCTTGACCGCTTCGCGGAACTTCTGGGTTTCCTCGGCCGAGAGTTCGTCGACCTGCATGCCGGTGGCCTTGATCTCGTCGATTGCCTTCTTGTCGAGGTCGCGCGACACCTGACGCTGGTAGTCGCGTGCCTCGGTCGCAGCCGCCTGAAGCACGCCCTTCTCCTCGTCGTTCAGACCGTCCCAGAACTTTTTGCTGATCAAGACGATCTGCGGGTTGTACTGGTGCCGGGTCACGGTCATGTACTTCTGGACTTCGTAGAACTTCGCATTGAGGATGTTGGCGGCGGGGTTTTCCTGGCCGTCGACCGTGCCGGTTTCGAGCGCCGTGTAGAGTTCGGTGTAGGGGAGCGGCACCGCGTTGGCGCCGAGCGCGTTGAAGAGCTCGATCGGGATCGGCGACTGGATGGTGCGGATCTTCAGGCCCTTGATGTCATCAAGCGAGGTGACCGCGTGGCGGTTGTTGGTGAGATTGCGAAAGCCGAGCTCCCAATAGGCAAGACCGACAAGCCCGGTATCGGGCAGAAGCTGCATCAGGCCCGTGCCGAAGGGACCGTCCATCACCTTGTCGGCTTCTTCACCGCTGTTGAAAAGGAAAGGCAGGTCGACGGCGCCGAACTGCTTGACGTTGCCGGCAAGGATGCCGGCGTTGAGCACGGTCATCTCGATGACACCGCCCTGTAGGGCAGAGACGGTCTGGACGTCGCCACCGAGAACACCGCCCGGGAAGAGCTTGATTTCGATCTTGCCGCCGCTCTTGTCCTTCACCAGTTCGGCGAACTTCTCCATGCCGGTCACCTGCGGATGACCCTTGTTGTTGGCGGAGGCGAATTTGAGCTGGTGCTCTCGGATTTCGGCCGCAGACGGGCCGGCCGCCAGCAAGGCAAGCGGCACGGCAAGGCCGAGGGTCAACTTCATCAGTCGGTTCAACATGCTTTCCTCCCATGTGGGCCGGGTCTCCCGCCGGCCGGTTGATTTGTTCTGAGCGGCGTGCCTACCGGCTGAACCAGGCGACCGGTGTCATCACCAGTGCGGGGAACAGGACGAGAAGCAGAAGCACGATCAGTTCGGCAATCAGGAAGGGCATGACGCCCTTCATCAGGTCTTCCATCTTCAGCTTCGACACGCCGCAGATGACGTTGAGCACCGTGCCGACCGGCGGCGTGATCAGGCCGATGGAATTGTTGATGATGAACAGCACGCCGAAATAGACCGGATCGATGCCCGCCTGTTTGACGATCGGCATCAGCACCGGCGTCATGATCAGGATGGTTGGCGTCATATCCATCGCCGTGCCGATCACGACCACCAGCACCATGATCGCAAGCAGAAGCAGCGTCTGGTTGTCCATCAGCGGTTCGAGCAGGCGCACGAGGTCGCCGGGCACATCGGCAACCGTAATCAGCCAAGCCGAAACGGCAGCGCAGGCAACGAGGAACATGACGATCGCCGTGATCTTGGCGGCCGACACGAAGACCTCGAACAGCTTCGACGGCGGCAGTTCGCGGTAGATCACCATCGACACGAAAAGCGAATAGACCGCGGCGACGACGCCAGCTTCCGTCGGCGTGAAGACGCCGAACTTCAGGCCGACGACGATGATCAGCGGCAAAAGCAAGGCCCAGACACTGTCGACCAGAGCCTTGATCCGTTCGGCGCCGCCCTGTCGCGGCGGCAGGACGAACTGTTCCTTGCGCGAGACGATCAGCCAGGTGACACAGAGCGCTGCGCCGATCATCAGGCCCGGAACGATGCCGGCGAGAAACAGCTTCGTGATCGAGACGCCGCCGACGACGCCGAAGAGGATGAAGCCGATCGACGGTGGAATGATCGGGCCGATGATCGAGGCCGATGCGAGCAGGCCGCCGGCGCGGGCCGGATCGTGACCGGACTTCAGCATCATCGGCAGCAGCAAGGATCCAAGCGCCGCAGCATCGGCGACCGCCGAGCCGGAAAGGCTGGCCATGACACAGGCCGCGAAGATTGCGACGAAGCCGAGACCGCCACGGATATGTCCGACCATGACCATGGCGAGGTTGACGATCCGGCGCGAAAGTCCGCCGGCGTTCATCACTTCGCCGGCAAGCATGAAGAAGGGAACGGCCATCAGCGGGAAGCTGTCGGCTCCGTTCAGCACGTTCTGCGCCACGATCTGGGCGTCGAACAGGCCGAGATAGACCATCAGCGCAACGCCGCTGATGATGAGTGCGAAGGCGATCGGAACGCCGAGCGCCATGGGTCCAAGCAGGGCGCCGAGGAAGATGGTGACCGTCATGGCGCGCTCCTCAGCGTTTCGTCGTCGGTGCCGCAAGCTGCGGCTCGACGTGATCATCGAGAGTTGAAAGTTCCTCGCTGTCGCGCACGAACCCGGCGGTCCGGATATCGACGCGGCCGGTCGCGATTGCGTACATGTCGACGAGAATGATCAGGAAGGCAGGCACGCCAAAGGCGAGGCCGGCGCCATAGAAGACCCCCATGGAAATGCCGGTCGCAGGCGCCGAAACGTTGAGGTTGATCATCGTCTGCACCCAACTGCCGCTGATCATCAACCACGTGGCCCAGAGCATCAGCAGATGACCGATGAGAGCGGCGACGCGCGCGCCATTGGGCGGCAGCCGGCGCAGCAACGAATCCATGCCGAGATGGCCATGCTCGCGCATCGCCACGACGGCACCGAGGAAGGTGAGCCAGACGAAAAAGAGCCGCGACAACTCTTCGGATACGGTGATGCCGGTGTTGAAGGCATAGCGAAGCACGACATTGCCGAAGACCAGCAGCACCATGCCGGCCAGCAACAGCGCCATCGCTGCCTTCAACAGGAAAAAACAGAAATCGACTGCCCTGATCATTGTGTCCTCCCGGTCTGTCGCATCCGGCAAACGTACCATCGGGATGGTGCGCGAGGGTTGCGAAAGACATGCGCCGCGACTGCTCCTCCAAGCCGCCGGGACGCCTCTTCAAAATGTACTAACTAGTTCGAATGTCAAGCGCCGCCGTCTTGAAAGTGCCCGTCAAGCTCAATAAGACTGAAGCGGGGAGAAGGAGGAAACGGCTCTCCGAAAATTGATTCTGAACGGAGTTTCTGTTCAAAAACAATGAAATAGAGGGGTCTCCGCGAGGACATGGCTGCACGCCCGGAAAATGGCAGGAAGAACGATCCGCAGCGAACGCAGGAGGATATCCTCATCGTCGCAACCGAGGAGTTCTCGACCCACGGGCTTGCCGGGGCGCGAGTCGATGCGATTGCCGAACGCACGCGCACGTCAAAGCGGATGATTTATTACTACTTCGGCAGCAAGGAGGGGCTCTATCTCGCTGTGCTCGAACGTTCGTATCGCAAGATCCGCACGCTCGAGGAGGATCTGCATCTGGGCAACCTGCCGCCGGAAGAGGCGCTTCGCCGACTGATCGCAACGACCTTCGATCACGACGAAGCCAATCCGGATTTCGTTCGTCTGGTCAGTATCGAAAACATCCACCATGCGGCCCACATGATGCGTTCCGATGCGATCCGCGACCTCAATGTTTCGGTGATCGAGACGATTGCCGGAATTCTGGAACGTGGCGTGGCTGAAGGTGTCTTCCGGCGTGAAGCCGATCCCATCGACATCCACATGATGATCAGCGCCTTCTGCTTTTTCCGTGTGTCCAACCGCTACACCTTCGGCACCATCTTCCGGCGCGACCTTTCGGACACGGAGACCATGGCACGCCACAAGGGCATGATCGCGGACGCTGTCATTCGCTATCTGACCGCAATCTGAAAGCCAGGGTGTCGGAGGCCGGCAAGTGCGCGCCCTCATCCGGAAGACAGCATCCGCGAGGCCGGCCGCCCGAATTCGGACATCGCCACCGGTTGGCCTCGAACGGGCGAGGCTGAGCAACGGGATGCTTGTCCCGCGGTCGGATCTGGCGTAAGAGTTTCCCGTCGCGAAAAGCGACCGCTTCCCTTGATCCGCTCAGTGGCGGAGTAAACAGGTGGACGAATTGGCGTCCAGGCGGTCGAGCACATGCCATCCGGGCGAGTTTCAGCGCGGATCGGCCAGCGTCTCCCAAAACTTAAGAAAATTCATCGGCTGACCGTCCGTCAGCCCTCGATCGCGAGCTATTGGCGCCTCGGCGTCAGCATGGTCGCGTCTATCGGAGCGTGCTATGACCACACCCCTGACGTCAAACAAACCCCTCATCGTCATCTTTACCGCCATCGTGCTTGATGCCGTTGGCATCGGCCTGATCTTCCCGATCCTGCCTGCGCTCCTCAAGGAGGTTACGAAGGCGAACGACGTCGCGCCCTATATCGGCGCGATGACGGCACTTTATGCCGTCATGCAGTTCATCTTCGCGCCGGTGCTCGGCGCGCTCAGCGATCGCCTCGGTCGCCGAACCGTACTTTTGATCTCGCTCGGAGGCGCTGCGATCAACTACCTGTTTCTGGCCTTTGCTCCCACGCTCGCGATGCTGTTCATCGGGCGGGCGATCGCCGGCCTGACCAGCGCCAACATGTCGGTGGCGACGGCTTACATCACCGACATATCGCCACAGGACAAGCGTGCACGCCGCTTCGGGCTGTTCAACGCCATGTTCGGCGCGGGCTTCATCATCGGCCCCGTTCTTGGCGGCACGCTTGGCGATTACGGGGTGCGGCTGCCATTTCTCGCGGCAGCGGCGCTGAACGCCGGCAATCTCCTGCTGGCCGCCGTCATGCTGCCGGAATCGCGTAAGGCCGGCGCGGCGAAGGGCGTGCTTTCGGAGCTCAATCCGTTGCGGCCCCTCAGGTGGGCGTTTTCGACGAAACGCTTGCTGCCGATCGTCGCCCTGTTCGTCATCTTCAGCGCGACCGGCGAAGCCTACGGCACCTGCTGGGCGCTGTGGGGCGGTGACAGCTTTCACTGGAGCGGCACCTGGATCGGCCTTTCGCTCGGGGCGTTCGGTGTCTGCCAGACCCTGGTGCAGGCGTTCCTTCCTGGGCCGGCGGTGACGCATCTGGGCGAGCGCGGTGCGGTTCTCGCGGGTGTCGCAAGCGCCTGCGTCGGTTTGATCGTCATGGCGTTCGCCACGCAAGGCTGGATGGTCTTTGCGATCATGCCGGTCTTCGCACTCGGCGGCATCGGCGCGCCGGCTCTGCAATCGCTGGCGACCCGGCAGGTCGATGAGAGCCGGCAAGGTCAATTCCAGGGTGTGCTGGCTTCGGCAATAAGCCTGGCGTCTATCGTCGCGCCACTGGTGTTCTCGAGTGTCTACCTCGTCGTCAGGCACGAGTGGCCGGGAGCGCTCTGGTTATCGGTCGTTGCCGTCTATCTCCTGGCCGTGCCGCTCGTTCTTGGATTGCGGTTTGCGCGGGCCGACGAAAGCTAGCCGACACGCTTCAAGCAGCGGGGCGAGCCCCGCTGCTTGAAGCGGCATTGAGCCAAGCCGAAAGATCCTGCTTCATCAGTGCTCCCAGCCGCTCCGTCTCCGGTCCGTAGAAGTCGATCAGGCGATTGCGCAGATCGCTCGGCAGCGGCACGTAGTCCAGTTCCCGGGCGATCATGGAGCGAAGTCCCTTGGCCACGGGGTTGTCGCGGAACGGCGCGACGATCGGTTTCAGCGGCCGAAACAGCCGGCGCAGGGTCGGCGGCACCACAGGCACCGTCTTGTCCTTCACCTTGTTGACGACCGGTTTCAGCCCGGACGGGAGCCTGAGGAAATCGCTGACCGCATCGAGATGGCCCTGAGGGTCGCGGCGAATGTTCTCGAAGAGCAAGACTTGCAGGTTTTCGGCCGGAAACAGGTCCAGATAGGCTTCCAGTTGGCGGCAGTAGAGACCGCCCAGAAGAAAACGGCCGCCGCCGGCCTGGCGCGGATCCAGGTATCTGGTGATGTCTCTGCCGACCTCGCCACGGCGGTAAAGCATGCAATAGTCGGAATACGCGCGATCGACCGGATTTCGAAGCTGTGCGATCAGGCGCGCCTGGGGCAGCGCTTTCTTGATGCGCGCGGCCGCTTCCGGCTCGTCGAGATAGGAGTTGGATTTCTCCCCGACGATCGATTGGCCCGGCTGCGGATCAAATTGCGCCAGATACCAGCTGTCGCCCTTGTCGTGGTTCCGGCTGAAGTAATGCAGTTCGGGATCGGGCATGTAGACGGCGGGGTTCTGTTGCAGCGACTGCTGCAGCCAGGTGGTGGCGCTCTTGGCGGCGCCGATGATCAGGAAGTCGATATCCGCAAGCTGCATGGCGGTCTCTTTCTTTGCGCTGGGATCAAGCTGTCAGTGGGCGCGTTGAGTTGCGACGTCTGGCGGCTTTCGTCCGAGAATACGCTGATAGATGCTGACGATGCCGTCGACATGGGGTTTGATGCCATAGGCGGCGAGCGTCGACGTGCGCGCCCGCTCGCTGATGCGCTGCCATTCGTCGCGATCCTTGAGCAGGCGCTCCATCGGAGCGACGAAAGCCCCGGGATTTTCCGGTTCGACGAGAAACCCGGTGACGTTGTCCTCGATCGCCTCTGGGTTTCCACCGTGGTTCGTGGCGATGACAGGCGTGCCGTACATCATCGCTTCGATGAGGGTCCGGCCGAAAGGCTCGCTCATGGCCGGAACGAGGAGGATGTCGACCCCACACATATAGGGCGCGACGGGGTGGCGGAAACCCATCAGGTGGATCTTGTCGGCGATCCCGAGCGCACGTGCCCGTTCGGCGGTGTCGAGGTCGAGCCTCGGGCCTGCCTGTTCGGGCGTGCCGAAAAGCAGGCCGGCGACCGGAAAATCCGGATTGCTCTGCTGAAAGGCATGCACGGCCTCCACGAAGCGAAGCGGCCGCTTGCGCTCGTTGAGGAGGCCGAAATAGCCGACGAACCGTGTTTTTTCCGGCAGGCCGAGTTCGCGCACCAGCGCCAGCCGGCATTCCTCGCGATCTGGGGTCTGCTCCGGGTGTTTGAACGGGCTGTGCAGCACCGAGAGCCGGCCCTTCAGCGGCAGCAGCGGTTTTGCCGGCTGCGCGAACTTCGAGACCGTGACCACATGCTTGGCAAGGAGCGGAGCGAGCACGTTGACGGCCCTGGCCCTCGGATCTCCACGGTGGTGCCATAGAAGTTTTGCGCCGGCGAGATAGGTGGGCAGCGCCCAGGTCGTATGGATCGCGCCGTCATTGGTGTGCACGATGTCGATGCGGTGATCGCGCAACAGCCGGATGATCTTCATCATCGAGATCGGATAGCGCAGTGCCGAGTAGGATTGCCGCCCAAGGCCCCGATCGCGCTGTGGCGAGAGGACGTCGATGTCCTCGATCGAAACATAGTCGATCCTGTGCTCGTCGAGGTATCTGGAGAGCGCCTTGCGCGGATGATGGACAAAGACAATCGGGTTGATGCGCTCCCTGTCGAAAGACGCGATAAGGTTGAGTGCCGAGATGTGGCTCCCACCGATATCATCACCCGAAAATGGAAATCCGACGGTTATTGCTTTTTGAGACACGAAATGAGGTCCCGAAAGTAAACTAAATATGGCAAAACTATAGCGCCGTCTTATTCTCGCTGCTAGAGGCTGTTTTCGGTGTTTATATACCTATTTCGGGTGATGAAGATAAAACGAATTGACGAAATATAACAAAAGTGGAAAGCTTCGCCCCGCATTGCGATAAAAATATTCTTTTGATTGATTTGAGGGCCAAGCGAATTGCCCTGCACAAGCGTTGAAAGCTTCTGGAGCGGGGCCTGGCCAAAGGGCTTTGGGAGTGACGAATGCCCATCAGAATTTCCATGCTGCGCGTCTTGCGAAACGTGACGCGGTCGATTGCCTTTGCCGATCCATATTCTGCGCCCAAGGCGCGCATGCGCGGCTCGTCCCGCCTCAGCGCGGCGTTCGCGCTGGCTGCGCTTTCCTCTCTCTCTCCCCTGTCTGCCTATGCGGAAACGGTCGCGTTCCCTGGGGCCGAGGGGCACGGAAAGATGGCCCAGGGCGGCCGCGGGGGGCGCATCATTGAAGTCACAAGCCTGGAGGATTCTGGTCCGGGCACATTGCGCGAATGCATCGAGGCGGCCGGCGCGAGAAACTGCATCTTTCGCGTGGCGGGCGTCATCAACCTCAAGTCCTCGCTGGTGATCGGCAAGGACAACCACTCGGTCTCCATTCTGGGGCAAACGGCGCCGGGCGGCGGTATACTGCTGACGATCGACCAGGAAAACGAGGACCTGCGGCACACGCCACTGGTTGCCAAGGAAACCCATGACGTGATCGTCCGGCATCTGCGCATTCGTCCGCGGCTGCCCAACTCCGTCAAGAACGTGCACGCAGCGGTCATCGAGAACAGCCAGCGCGTCTATTTCGACCATACGTCGATGTCGTGGGCGACCGACGAGAACGTCAGCACCTATTCGAACACCACCGACATCACGATCGCGAACTCGATCTTTGCCGAGGGACTGATCAAACACAGCAAGTGCACCTTGCTTGGCGCCGACCCGCGGCTGCCGCAGAACATTACGTTCTGGAAAAATGCCTGCATCTCCAACAACGACCGTAACCCCGACAACAACCATTATGGTCGTTCCTGCATCGAGATCATCAACAACGTGTTTTACAACGCACGCTCCGAATGGGGCGAGGTGTTTTCCCAATATCCGGGCGGCACGCCGATTTCCTATGTCGGCAACTATTTCAAGGCGGGGCCGAGCACGGTCGAAAAGACCTACGCAATCAAGTGGCAGAATGTCAAAAGCGCCGGCGAGCCGCAGATCTACGAGAGCGGCAACGAGCTTTGGGCGCCGCCGCCCAAGTCATTGCAGCTGCTGTCGCCAGGAACGGCCCAGTTCGTCGTGCCCCGTCCGCCTTGCCCGCTCGCCGTCGATACCGTCATCGGGGCCGGAGAGGCCTATGACCAGGTCCGCAGCCAGTCCGGCGCCTTTCCGCGCGACGCGCTCGATGTCGCCTGGATCAAGGATATGGGCGAGCAGGGCGAGCGTGGAGCCGGTCGGATGGTGATCAAGCCGGGCGAGATCCCCAGCATCGAAGACGGGCAGCCCTATGTCGACGATGACGGCGACGGTATGGCCGACAGCGTCGAGGCAAAGTTCGGCGGAGTCGTCGGCAAGAATGATGCCTGGGAACCGGCGTCATCGGGCGACGGCACGCGGTTTGATCTGTTCATGGAGTGGCTGTCCCAGGAGCGTGTCGCAGGGCGATATCCGGGCTAGCTTCGGCTCCCGCCCGAAAGGAGGTCGCGACGTCTGGCAAATGGTCGGCCGTCGACCGGAAAGGTGATCGTGAAATTGGGTTGAATGCCGATGGTCGCCTTCAACCCCGGCGCTGCAGACGTTCAATGCATAGGTAAAAAGGCACTATTGCCCTTCCAGTCTTCGTATAATATAGTTTTCTAAATTTGAATGTTATTTCCATGTGAAAATTTGCCCGACGCATCTTTGCCTATCGATGCGGTGGGTGTGCGTATCTGTTCCCTGTATTTCTTTGAAATCAACTTTTTCAATCAAATATATACGTTAGGGGTCTCATGCTGACCATTGATCGCAAAGTCGACACGCCTCCCGGGCGGGGGCAGATGCCTGCGGTTCAATATCGGGAGGCGCGTGCCGCGGCGCGTGGCTACGGTGTGCGCGACCTGTTGGAGCTTTTCCGACGATATCGCGTGATCTTCTTCTCACTGTTGGGTGCGGCGCTGCTTGCCACGTTGTTGACGGCGGCCCTTCTGCCGCGCGTCTATACGGCAGTATCGGCCATCGTCTTCGACCGCAACGACGTCCGCCCCTACGAGGCGCAGGTCGAGTTGCGCAAGGTGGAACGTGACCGCTCGGTGATGGAAACCGAGCTGGACGTGATCCGCTCGCGCGTTTTCGTCGGCGTCGTCGTCGACGCGCTCAACCTCGTCAATGACCCTGATTTCAATACCTATCTTCCGAAGGTTCGCAGCGAGCACGAGACGATGCTCCAGGCGTTCTTCGCCAACCTTTACGAATTCGCGTTTGGCTGGATGGGGTCAGGGGTTCAAAAGGAGCGGCTGATCTCGGAAAACGTGCAGCGCAACCGTGCGATATCAACGCTTCTCGGGGCTTACACCGTCACCCGTACCGGCGAGAGCCTGGCGTTGACCATCCGCGTGGAGCAATCCAACCCGCTGAAGGCGGCGACGATCGCAGACGCCATCGCCGAGCAATATCTCGCCTGGACGGCAAAGACGACCGAAGAAGCGACCAACAACACTGTGTCCTATCTTCGCGGGGAAATGTCGAGCAGTGCCACCCGGATCGCCGGCATGGAGCGCGATATCGCCGCCTTTGCGCGCGACAGCGACCTGACCTTCGATCCGCAGGACGACGTTCTGAGAGCGCGCATGCTGCAGCTCAACGAGCAGTATGTCGGATTGCGCGTCGAGGAGGCGAGCGCTGTTGCGAAGTACAATGAGGCCAAGCAACTGGTATCTTCGGACGACAAGAAGATTGCCGGCAGCGCGCTGACCTCCACCCAACTGGATCAGCTGCGCGGCGAAGAGGCGCGTCTGGAGCGCACGCGCGCCCAGCTCGGCGCCAAGTTCGGCAAGAACCATCCGCTCGTGCTCGATGCAACGAACGAACTTGAATCCGTGCGCACCATGATTGCCGACGAGGCCCGCCGCCTCGTGCAGGAACTGGCCAACGACGCCAAGGTCGCCACCGTGCGCGCAGAGAAGTTCCAGGCCGAGCTGAGCTCGCTGCAGGACAAGGTTCAGGGCCGCAACCTTGCGGAAATTCGTCGCCGCGAGCTCGTGCGCGACCTTCAGTCGGAACAGGCGGTCTACGATCAGATCGTACAGCGGCTCGGCGCGCTCAATCCTGAACGTGGCGAGTACAAGCCGACGGCCAGGATCGCGTCCTATGCCGAAGTGCCGACCAAGCCGACATTTCCCAACAATACGCTCGTGATCGTGGCCGGCAGCATCGGTGCCGTGCTTCTGGCGGTCGTCGGCGTGATCGTCTCGGACTCGCTGGAAAGCCGGCTCTATCTGCCGCGCGACGCCGAGCGCCTGCTCAACCGCCCGAACCTTGCAAGCGTGCCCGACATGCGCAAGCGTCTGCGCAATTCCTCGGCCTTCTATCACTACATGCTCAACAATCCGGAATCGCCCGCCGCCACCGCGATGCGGACGCTTTGCATGGCATGGCTGACCATCGACCATGAAGCCGGCGGCAAGGTGGTCATGCTGTGTTCGCCAGCCCTTGGCGACGGCAAGACGACGGTCGCGCTCGGCATGGCCACGATGGCGAAGATCGACGGGCTGAGGCCGATTGTGATCGATCTCGACATGTCGGCGCAAAGCGCGCCGATCATTGCCGGCGCCGACACCAGCGAAAGCGCGATCACGACGCCGCTCGAAGGCAAGGTCGATATCAAGAGCCGCATTTCGGCGTCGCCGGCCTATCCGCACCTCGAGTTCCTTTCCGTGCGGCCGGGTTTGATGAACCTGGACGCGCTGTGCGCCGAGCTCAGGGACAGCTACGATCTGATCATCGTCGATGCGCCATCGGTCGAAGAAAACGAGGGCGTGATCTGGCTGGCGTCGCATGTGGATTCGGTCATCCTGGTCTGCAATTCCGGCGGCACCACCGACCGCCAGCTCGCCAATGTCCAGCAGCGCCTGTCGCTGAACCACGCGGTTATCCTCGGCAGTGTCATGAACTACTGCGACAGGTCCGAATAGCGGATCCGAAGAGGACGAGCGAAGCCTGTCGATCAAGCGCCAGAATGAACAAGCCGCCCGTTGGGGCGGCTTCTTCATTTGGCATTTATCGGCAATGAGACAAAACGACTGCGACGCCGTCGCGGTCCTGGCTCCAGCCTGAAAGTGAGCCTGTCTGATTGCGGGATTTCCCTTGGCTGGTTGGCAAGGCCGCCGGGGTTACATGCCACGTCTACTGGATGTTTCCTTTGATCGCCGCCGGTTAGAGGGCAAAAAGAGAAAGAAATCCAGAGCCCTACAGCGGCCTTCGCGCGTCCGATCAGACGCGCGGCGCCGTCCGTCAACCGTCGCCACTTCGACCAGTCCCGTTGGCCAATCGACGCCTCCGCTGTCGGCGATATCTGCGCGCGGTCGCGCTTCATTGGTGGTCGGGAAGGTGCCCGCGGCTCGCGCGTCGCGTCGGCTGCTACGGTGCGAACGGTCGTCGCGATCTCGAGACGTCACCGTCTGCTGGCGAGTTCGCGGCGATAGGCAATCGCCATCTGCACGAACCAGACGCCGGACATGACGATGTGGGCGACATTGGCGCCGACCGCGCCGACGCGCGGGATGAGCAACGTCGCCGTGGCGAGGAAAAGCAGGCCGCCGGAAAAGGCGCTTCGGAGAAGAATCTTTTCGTGCCCCATGGCAAGCAGTGCCGAGTAAAGGGTTCGGCCGCACAGAAAGATGATGACGGCGACGAACTGGACCATCACGAGCGGCGCAGCCGCCTCGAACCCGGGACCTGCCGTCATGCGCAGGATCCATTCGATGGAGAGATGCGCAGCGATCAGCGCGCAGACGCCGAAGACAAACAGCAGCCAGCCGGTCTGGCTGACGGTCTTGCGGAACTCGGAGATCCCTTCCGTTGCCCACACGCGGGAGAGGTCCGGGTAGAGCACCGCCTGCACCTGTTCGCCGGCCTGCTGCGCGATCTTGGCGACGCGCTTGGCGATATGATAAAGGCCCGCCGTCCCCGGGTCTGCCAGGTAGCCGACGAGAAGCGTGTCGAACTCGAATGCGCAGGCCTGGATGATGAGGGCCAGATTGGTCGACAGCGAGAAGCTCCAGAATCCCGGAAAACGGCTTCTGATATCGCCGAGCGGTGTCCGCATGACGCCACGCAACCCCTGCTTGCGCAGCTCTCGGAAGGCCCAAAGGGTTCGGTTCAGGCTGCTGCAGATCTGTGACGCCATCCAAAGAAGCATGAATTCAAACAGGCCCCAGCCGAAATAGACGCCGGCGAGACACAGGAGTGCTCTGAGGACACTTGCAGCTACCTGCCCGTAGGCGACAATCTTGAAGCGTCCATAGAGCCGCATGACGGCCGTCGGCATTCCAGTAACCTGGAAAGGCAGGACCGCGCAGTAGATGAGTACGAAGCGGCTCATCTGTTCGGAAATGCCGAAGAACGGCCCGGCGAGCAGGACCAGCGCCACCGCCAGTCCCCAACCGGCAAGAGCGGTTGCAAGGTCGATCAGCAAACCGAACTTGAACAGCGCCTTGAGATCTTCGGTCTCTCCTGCCTGCTGCGCCCGGGCCCCATATTTGATCAGCGGCTGCCACGAGCGGAAACTGACAAACCGCTCGATGCCGCGCGTGTAGGCGAACGACAATGCCAGCAGGCCATAGTCGGCCGGGCCGAGCGCGCGGGCGGTCAGGGCGAAACCGGCCAAGCCGATAAAGGCACTGGCGAAGTTCCCGGTCAGGAGATGTGCGATGTTCTTGAGCCGCCCGTGGAGGTCTGCTTCTGATTGCCAGGCGGCACGAAATTTTCTGGTCTTTTTCAGTAGTGATTCCAATAATATCACAAAATTACATCCTGCTTCGAGGTTGCAATTACGACTGTTTCATGGAACAATAAAAAGTATGTTTTGGCGTTCTCACTCGGAGTGCGCGTTTTGTTTGTCTGTTTCTAATCTGTTTGAGTTAATTGAGCGATTGCAATTAAAAATTGTATAATCGTTATTGTTGTCTGAAGCATATCATAGTGATCGAAAGAATTTACAGAGGCCTTATAAAATAATTTCACAGATTGTCTTAGTTTAAATTCCGCTTCTCATGGTGCGGTTTACCATTCTCGAAGTGCGGATTTTATTCATTAGAGGGAAGCATGACGTTTCCAGCTCAACCAATCCATCACGCATTCACGCGTCTTGCTCTCGTCGTCGCGACGGCATTGCTGCTTTCGTCTCCGGCTGACGCTGCGGGGACCGCAAGCGCCTCGGCGCCAAGTACCGGGACGCCGGTGACCGCGACCACCGCCACCACGACCCCGGCCGTTCCCGTAACGGCTCTGGCCGCTCCGGCGGCCTACCGGATTTCCGTCGGCGATGTCCTCTCGTTCGATATTCTCGATGATGCCGACATACCGGTGTCGCTGACCATCGGCACCGATGGGGCCGCCGCCTTCCCGCTGATCGGGGCCGTGAAGATCGAAGGGCGCACCCTGCCGGAGGCTACGGCCGCGCTGCGCGACGAGTATCTGGTCCGGCAGCTGCTGACGGATCCGAAGCTGTCGCTCAGCATCGTGACGGTCCGCCCGGTTCTGATCCTCGGCGAAGTGAGGACGCCGGGCTCGTTCCCCTACTATCCCGGACTGACCGTCGAGCAGGCGGTTGGCCTTGCCGGTGGTCCGCTATCGGCGATGTCCAATCCCGCCGACCGCATCATTGCCCGCGCGAAGCTGCGTGGCACGATCGAGGAAACCGATGTCGAGATCGTGCGTGAAGCGGTCTACACGGCGCGGCTCTATGCGCAGCTGAGAGGCGAGGACAAGATCGACCTCAAGGATGTGCCGCAAAGCGCGAAGCAGTATGTTGACGAGACGTCGGTCGCTCCCGTTGTCGAGATCGAGGAGAAGATCCTGAAGACCGATCTGGTGTCGACGAAGAACCAGGCCGAAATCCTCAATCAGAGCATCTCGCAGACCGAAGCGAGCCTGGTTATCCTTGACAAGCTGAAGGCGCAGCAGGAGGACGTGGTCGCCCTCAACGAGCAGGAAGTCGAACGCACGGTTGCACTCAGAAAGCGAGAGCTGAACACGGAATCCGAGCTCTCGCGCGTGAAGATGGCGACCTCGAGCGAAAAATCGCGGCTGCTGGAACTTGTGGCCGAGATCGGGCGCTCGAACCGCGAGCTTGCAAACCTGAAGCTCCAGCTGGCGACGCTGCAGGCCAGTCGAGAAAAGGAAATCCTGACCCTGCTGCAGGAGCGCGAGGCGACCCTCAAGAAGCTGGAAACGGTGCGCGAAACGACCGTGGAGCAGATGGCTCTCATGGCTGCCGCCGACGCTGATGCCCGCAAGCCGGACGAAGTCTCGTTCCTTTACAAGATCGATCGTGAGACCGGTCGCGGCGAGACGAAGTCAAGACAGAGCATCCAGGCCACGAACCTGACCGCGGTCCTGCCTGGCGACGTCGTTTTTGTTTCGATCGCCGGCCTTTGAGGCCGGTGTCCCGATGATCCTTCGCTGATGGAGAGTTGCGTGAGGGGTGAGTTTGCGTGCGTGTCGAGACTGAGCGGCATGATTGACGATCTTGCGGAGGTGGCGCGATGAGCCTCATGCAGATGTTCGGACGGACGCTCGTCATCGCTCCGCATCCCGACGATGAAGTTCTGGGGGCGGGTGGGACCATGGCGCGGCTTGCGCAGCAAGGCAATGACGTCTTTGCCGCCGTGGTCACCGAGGGCAAGCCGCCGGCTTATGACCGTGCCTCCGTCGTCGCGGTGCAGGCCGAGGCGCACGAGGCACACCGGATCCTCGGTGTCAGGGAAACGCGCTGGATGGGCTTTCCGGCCGCGGCGCTGTCGGAGACGCCGCACGCGGCGCTCAACGCCGCTCTCTTCGAACTCGTAATTTCGATTGCGCCGCAGACACTGCTCATCCCCTTTGTCGGCGATATGCACATCGACCACCAACTGATTTTCCTGTCCTCGCTGGTCGCCGCAAGACCGCACCAGCCGGGATACCCGACATTGATCCTCGCCTATGAGACGGTGTCGGAGACGAACTGGAACGCCCCCTACGTGACCCCGAGTTTCGTGCCGAACGTCTTCGTCGACATCAGCGAACACGTCGAACGCAAGCTTGCCGCCATGAAGGCCTTCAAGTCGCAGGTCCGCGCCGCGCCGCATGAGCGCAGCATCGAGACGCTGACTGCGCTTGCCACATTGCGTGGCGCAACCGTGCTCAAATCGGCCGCTGAGGCCTTTGTGGTGGTGCGGCACGTGATCTGAATTTCTCCGGAATTTTCCGTCGACCAAGGGAGCAAGCTGTGACGACGTGGCCGGTATATGATGACGAACAGATAGCAGATGTCGTTTCGGTCTTAAGGTCAGGCAAGGTGAATGCCTGGACCGGGCCGCACGTGGCTTCCTTCGAGGAAGCCTATGCCAACGCGCTCGGAAGAAACCACGCCATCGCGTTGGCGAACGGTACCCTTGCACTCGAATTGGCACTTTTTGCGCTCGGCCTTGAGGCCGGCGACGAGGTGATCGTCACTCCACGCAGTTTCGTCGCCTCCGCATCGTGTGTTTCCTTCTGCGGCGGGGTGCCCGTTTTTGCCGACGTGGACGAGAACAGCCAGAACATCAGTGCGGCGACGATTGCTCCGAAGATCACCAGTCGGACGAAAGGCATCATTGCCGTTCATCTCGCCGGCTTTCCCTGTGACATGCCGGAGATCATGGCGCTCGCGCGGCGGTCGGGGCTCTGGGTGATCGAGGATTGTGCGCAGGCCCATGGTGCCGAGATCGACGGCCGGCCGCTCGGCAGTTTCGGCGATATAGCGGCCTTCTCCTTCTGCCAGGACAAGATCATCACGACGGGCGGCGAGGGCGGGTTGATCGCCCTTGACGACGAGGCGCTGTGGAAAAAGGCCTGGAGCCGCAAGGATCACGGCAAATCCTATGATGCCGCCTTCCGGCGCGAGCATCCGCCGGGCTTTCGCTGGCTGCACGAAACGATCGGTACGAACTGGCGCATGACCTCCATGTCCGCGGTTCTCGGGTCGCGACAACTTGAACGCCTCGAGGGATGGCGCGCCTTGCGTACGCGCAACGCGGCGATCCTCGACGAGGCGGTCGACACGCTTGCGGCGTTGCGCAAACCCCGGCTGCCGCGCGGGTATCGCCACGCCTACTATCGCTACTACGCCTTCGTGCGACCCGAGGCGCTGAAACCCGGATATGACCGCGACCGGATTGTCGCGGCGATGAACGCGGCGGGTGTGCCGTGCTTTACCGGCAGCTGCTCGGAAGTCTATCTGGAAAAATGCTTCACGGATCTCGGACTGCAACCCCAGGAACGGCTCCCGGTCGCGCGCCGGCTCGGTGAAACGAGCATCGCGCTCCTGGTCGACCCGGCGCAAAGCGAGGAGGCGGTCAAACGCGCAGCGTTCCACCTGCGCGAGATCGTCAGCGCGGCGTCCATGCCGGCTATGGGGCGTGACCGGGTGTCGATGCAGGAAATGGAAGCGCGGGCCTAGATCCTGTGCGCTGGGGGCATTGCGGCAGACCCGATGGGGGGCTGACGCTTCGGTTGACGGCCGCTTGGAGTGGGACATGAAACGGTGTTTTGACATCGCCTTTGCGTTGCTGGCGGGCTTGTTGACCCTGCCGGTGATGCTGGTGGTCGGCGTTGCCGTCGCAATCTGGCTGGGACGACCAGTGTTGTTTCACCAGACACGCGCGGGGTTGAACCGTCGCCCGTTCCGGATGATGAAGTTTCGCTCGATGTCGGATGCCAGGGACGCCGAAGGCCGGCCGTTGAGCGACGAACAGCGGACCGGGCGGTTCGGTCGTCTGCTGCGCCGCACCCGGCTTGATGAACTGCCGGAGTTCTGGAACATCCTGATCGGCGACATGAGCCTCATTGGCCCGCGGCCGATCCTCCCGGAGACGATCGCTAACCTTGGCGAGCGCGGCACGCGGCGCTGCAGCGTGCGGCCCGGGCTTACCGGCTGGGCACAGATCAGCGGCAATGCCATTTTGTCGAATGACGAAAAACTCGATCTCGATCTCTGGTACATTGCCAACCGATCCGCATGGATCGACATGAAGATTGTCGCACAAACGGTGTTGGTGATGCTCTTCGGTGACCGCATCAGCGAGCAGCGGTTGAGCGCGGCACGACGGGCGGCGCCCGAACCGTGAACTTCATCGGCCGCGGGCCGAGCGGCCGGTCACCGCAAGTCGGCCCATCCTCGCAACTCGGGCTGTGACGGCGCGGTCGTATCACCCTCTGCAAAGGTGTCGGAGCTTGGTCGTGTCATCCGATCGAGTGCGATGTAAGCACAGGCGAGCGCCACGGGGATGACGATCGGAAACGGCCAGAACCGGCTGTAGGCATGGGGAACCGCATTGGCGACCAAAAGCAGAATGGAGACGTTTGCCGTGATGCATCCGGCAAAAGGGCGCCCTCCCGGAATCCGGGCTGCGATGAGGGCGGGTCCGAAAGCCGAGAGTAGCATGACCAGAAGCCCGATCGCTGAAATCAGTCCGCCTTCGGTCCACAAAAGCAGGTAGAGATTGTGAACCGGCTGATGGATCGCGCTGGCGACGCGATACTGATCGGCGCCAACGCCGATCAACAATGTGCTGTCGGTCATGTTCATGGCTTCGTAGATCAGTTCGACACGGTGGTCGAATGTGCCGGCTTGCCCGATGTCGCCGCTTTCGAGCGCGCCAAGCACGCGTTTCTGGAACACCGGTGGCAAGTAATCGCGCGCCGAACTGCCGATGGCGACGATCGCGACGGCGATCATGGCGACGTTGATGAAAAGCCGCTTCCAGTTGACGCCGATGATGACGAAGGCGCTGAAGCCGCACACGAGCGCCATCAGGCCGGTGTTGGAGCCGGTGAGCAGGATGCCGTAGATCAGGATGACAAAGGCGAAACAGCCATAGATGCGGTTGATCCGCTTGGTGGTGATCAAAAGGAGCAGGATGGGCACGGCCAGTGCGATCACTGCCGCGCACTCGTTCTCGCGTTCCATCAATCCGCTGAAGCGACCGTTGCCGCTGACGAAATTGGTGTTGGTGCGCCCGTCGATATGGATGAGGTAAATCCCCTGGAAGCACAGGACGAGGATCGATGTCACGTAGGTTTTTGCAACGATCACGAGCTGGTCGAGCGTACGGCCGCTGAACAGCAGGACGACAAAGAGATAGGCATAGAGATACTGGGTGACGATGACGATGCCGCGCATCGGGTCGGGCCCGGCGATGCTGCTTGCAAGAAGGCCGGAGACGAGAAGCGCCAGCCCCAGCCACCACATGCCGCTGCTGATGCGACCGAACAGCTGAAAATCGATGTTGCGGTTGAGCACCGCGAAGCAGAAGCAAACCAGGGCAAAAAAGTCGGCAACGGTAAAATTCGTGTCCCCATAGCGAAAATAGTTCATCGAGCAGAAGAAGACCGCTCCGATCAGGAGAAAGAACTCGATCCTCTTGGTGATCGCCAGGCTCGGTGCATCGCGGCGCATGGCATCGCGATTGGGGACCAGTCCTGCTGGGAGGCTGTGGTTGTACATGCTCATGGTTCGAAGTCACCCTCCCTCGACATGACGCGGATCAGGGCTGTCAGGTCCTTCCGCCGCGGCGCTGGCATGTCGCACATCCTGCCACTCTTTCCTGTTCAATCGGTTTCCTTATCGACGGCCACGGGCCCGCAATCACGTCCCCAGCCGATAAAGCCGGGGTTGGCGAAATCGCAGTCGTTCGCCTGGCGCCGCTTGCCATAGCGAAACGGGTGACCGTCCAGTGTCGTCACACGCCCGCCGGCAGCCCGCAGAACGGCATCGCCCGCGGCAGTGTCCCACTCCATGGTGCGCCCGAAACGCGGATAGACGTCCGCCAGTCCCTCGGCGAGCAGACAGAATTTGAGCGACGAGCCGATCGAGGTGCAATCGCGGATCGCGTTCTTCTGCAGGAAGTCGGCGGTTTCGGCGTCGCTGTGCGAACGGCTGGCGACAGCCGTCAGGCTCGCCGGCCGCGGGCGGCAGCAGATCTCGGTTACTTGCGTAACGGCAAAGTCGGTCGCGACATGGAACTTGGTGGCCCTGCCGCCTTCTGCAACATAGCCGACCTGGCGCGCCGGTGCGAAAACTACCCCGGCGACCGGCTCGCCGTTGCTGATCAGGGCAATGTTGACGGTGAAATCGCTGCGCCGGTTGATGAACTCCTTCGTGCCATCGAGCGGGTCGACGAGAAAGAAGAGCTGTCCTTCGATCTCGGGTATTTCGCCGGCCGAGACGGCTTCTTCGGCAATCACCGGTATGTCGGGAAACGTCTTTGCCAGAATGGCAAGGATGATCTCTTCCGCGCAGCGATCCGCTTCCGTGACCGGCGAACAGTCAGCCTTTTCGGAAACCTCGATATCACGCTCATAAACGTCGAGAATGGCCCTTCCGGCTTCTATCGCCGCTGCCGTCAGCGTGTCGATCATCATTTGCCTCCGATGGTCCTCTTGGCGTCGCCGCCTTCCGCGCTATTGCTTGTCCAGGTACGCCTCGATTTCGTCAGCAAGCGTCGAGACCTCGCGACCTACCGTATGCAGGTGGATTTCCGGTGTTTCGGGGCGCTCGTAAGGCGAACTGATGCCAGTGAAGTTGCGGATCTCGCCTGCGATCGCCTTCTTGTAGAGACCCTTCGGGTCACGCCGGGCGCATTCCTCGATCGGCGTATCGACGAAGATCTCGATGAATTCTCCAGGCTCGAACATGTCGCGCGCCATGCGGCGCTCCGAGCGGAACGGCGAGATGAACGACACCAGCACGATCAGGCCCGCTTCGGTCATCAGCTTGGCGACTTCGGCGACCCGCCGGATATTCTCGACGCGGTCCTCTTCGGTGAAGCCGAGGTCGCGGTTCAGACCATGGCGGACGTTGTCGCCGTCGAGCAGGAAGGTGTGCTTGCCCTGGGCGTGCAGCATCTTCTCGACGATGTTGGCGATCGTCGACTTTCCGGAGCCCGAGAAGCCGGTGAACCAGAGTACGCGCGGCGTCTGGTGATTGAGAGCTGAGCGCGCCGTCTTGTTGATGTCCAACGCCTGCCAGTGGACATTGAGCGCGCGGCGAAGCGGGAAGTCGATCATGCCGGCGCCGACCGTCGCGTTGGTGAAGCGATCGATCAGAACGAAATTACCGGTGGTCCGATTGGCGTTGTAACTGTCGAAAACGATCGGTGCCTGGGTTGAAACGTTGCACACGCCGATCTCGTTCATGCGCAGGGACTTGGCCGCTTCTTCGGCGAATGTGTTGACGTCGATCTGATGCTTGAGGGTCGTGATCGTCGCACTGACGCTGTCGGCCTCGGTGCGCAGGATGTAGCTGCGACCGGGCAGCATCGGCTCGGGATGCAGCCAGATCACATGGGCCATGAACTGGTCGGCGACGTGGGGCCTGTCCTCGGGCGGCACGAGCATGTTGCCGCGCGATACCTCCAGTTCCTCCTCCAGGACGATCGTGACGGATTGCCCCTCGATGGCCCGGGGCAGATTGCCGTCGTAGGTAACGATCTCCTTGACCCGTGTCACCTGGCCGGATTTCGCCACCGCGACCGGGTCGCCGACGGCGATGCTGCCGGACGCCACCTGGCCGGCAAAGCCGCGGAAATCGAGGTTCGGGCGCAGCACGAGCTGCACAGGAAAGCGGAACGGCGCCGCGGAGACTTCGTCTTCGATCACAACGGTTTCAAGATGCTCAAGCAGCGTCGGGCCGTTGTACCAGGGCATGTTCGCCGACCGGTTCGTCATGTTGTCGCCAAAGCGGGCCGAGATCGGGATGGGCGTGATTGTCGAAAAGCCGAGGTTCTTCGCGAAGTCCATGTAGTCGGCGACGATGGAATCGAACACCCGCCGGTCATGGCCGACGAGATCGATCTTGTTGACCGCAAGAACGATATGGCGGACGCCGAGCAGCGACGCGATGAAGGAGTGGCGACGGGTCTGGCGAAGGATGCCTTTTCGGCTGTCGACGAGCACGATTGCCAGCGCCGCTGTCGAGGCGGCCGTGACCATGTTGCGGGTGTATTCTTCGTGGCCGGGGGCGTCGGCGACGATGAATTTGCGCCGTGACGTCGCAAAGAAGCGGTAGGCGACGTCGATGGTTATGCCCTGTTCTCGTTCCGCCTCGAGGCCGTCGATCAGAAGGGCGAAATCGATGTCGTTTTGGCTTGCATTGCGCCGCTTGGTCTCGCGCTTGAGTGCTGCAAGCTGGTCGTCGAAAAGCAGTTTGGTGTCGTAGAGCAGCCGGCCGATCAGGGTCGACTTGCCGTCGTCCACCGAGCCGCAGGTCATGAAGCGCAGCAGCGTCTTCTTTTCCTGCTTACCGAGGTAGTCCAGCACGCTGCTGGTCGTTGCGGGTGTGTTGGCCGTCATCAGAAGTACCCCTCCCGCTTTTTCTTCTCCATAGAGGCTGTCTCATCGGCGTCGATCAGGCGGCCGTGACGTTCCGAGGTCCGCGCGGTCAGCATCTCGCGCACGATATCGGGAAGCGTCGTGGCGCTTGATTCGATCGCGGCGGTGAGCGGATAGCAGCCGAGCGTTCGGAACCGCACCAGGCGTTCCTCGACCTTTTCGTCCGGGTTGAGCGGCATCCGGTCGTCATCGACCATGATCAGCATGCCGTCGCGTTCGACGACCGGCCGGCGCGCCGCGAAATAGAGCGGCACGATCGGGATGTTTTCCTTGAGGATGTATTGCCAGATGTCGAGTTCGGTCCAGTTCGACAGGGGAAAGACCCGAATGGTTTCCGATGGTCCGACGCGGGTGTTGTAGCTCTTCCACAGTTCCGGACGCTGGTTCTTCGGGTCCCAGGCGTGCTGGCTGTTGCGGAACGAGAAGATGCGCTCTTTTGCGCGGCTCTTTTCCTCGTCGCGCCGTGCGCCTCCAAATGCGGCGTCGAAGCCGTATTTGTCGAGCGCTTGCCGGAGCGCGACGGTCTTCATCACGTGCGTGTGCACGTTCGAGCCGTGCGTGAAGGGATTGATCTTCTGCTCGACGCCGTCACGGTTGATGTGAACGAGCAGGTCGATGCCGAGTTCGGCGGCGATCCGGTCGCGAAACTCGATCATCTGGCGAAACTTCCATGTCGTATCGACATGGAGAAACGGGAAGGGAGGCTTCCCGGGATAAAACGCCTTCATCGCCAGATGCAGCATGACCGAGGAGTCCTTGCCGATCGAATAGAGCATGACAGGCTTGGAAAAGGTCGCGACGACCTCTCTGAAGATGTGGATCGCCTCGGCTTCAAGGCGCTGTAGATGTGTCATGGACATTGGATAATGCTCCAGAACGACGAAATATTAATAGGGCGACTTCAATATAAAGTTCAAAATTATTGCGTTCTGCAATTCTATGTTGATATTTGTTCAGAATTTTATACTAAATATTCTGTGAATCTGTTCCGAGTGAGCTTTTTATACGTGTGTTACGGCCGCGCCGATGGTGATGGTATCTGTCGAAACACCCACAGCCGCGATGCCAAGTAGTTCCAGACGAAGACGATGGGGACGCTGACGACTTTGGCGACCGGTGCCGGGATCAGCACGGCAAGGGTCGCGACGATGAGGGTCGAAATCAGAAGGCCGGTGACGGTCGCGACGACAAACTTTACTGCCTGGACATGGCTATGGGCGGCGCGAAAGGTCCAGGCGCGATTGAGCATGTAGCTGACCGCGATGCCGCAGGAGTAGGAGAAGAGGTTCGACGGGAGCGGCGGCAGACCGGCGAAATAGAGCGTGTTGAACAGCCCCATGTCGAGAAGCGTCGTGACGGCCCCGACGGCCGCGAAGCGGGCAAGCGTCTCACCGGCACGTGGCGTGGCACTAATGTCTTTGGGTGTCGGCAGCGACATCTTCGCGCCTCCATTCCGGCATCATAGGGGCCGGCTGCCGGTGCCGGTCGTCGTTCAGGGACGCTTCGATGATGGGGGCAGGGCGCCGCTTCGATTGCATGAAGATGCGCCCGACATATTCGCCGACGATGCCGAGGAAGATTGCGTTCAGCGTTATCGACAGGAGAAGAAGGATCGTCGTTGTCGCAAAGCCGGCCGGCCAGTCCTGGCCAAACAGCAGCTTGCCGACGAGATACCCGAGCAGCAGCAAAAGCGTGGCGGTTCCCATCACCAGGCTCGCCATCGAGGCGAGCCGCAGTGGTGTCAGCGAATGGTTGAGAATGCCGTCGATGGCGAGCGACAACATTGCCTTGAACGGAAACTTGCTTTCGCCGGCGACACGCGCCTGGCGATCATATTCGAAACCGACCTGCGAAAAGCCCATGGCGCTGATCAGTCCACGGAGATAGGGCGAGGTATCGTCGACCTTGCGCAATTCGTCGAGAATGCACCGGTCGACCAGCCGGAACTCGCCGGCGTTGAGCGGCAGGTCGTCCTCGCTGAGCGCATTGATGCACCAGTAGAAGGCGCGGCGGATCCGGGTCGTCAGCCAGCCGTCCGTCAGCGTGCGGCGAATGCCGTAGACCACCTGGTGACCCTCGCGCCATAGGTCGATCATGCCTGGAATGAGATGCGGCGGATCCTGCAGGTCGCAGTCGATCTGCACGGAGCAGTCGCCCGTCGCCGACTTGTACGCGACCAAGAGTGAGCGCTGGTAGCCGATGTTGCGGCTGAAGCGGATGACCCGGACGGTCGGGTCCTCGCTGGCGATTTCCTTGAGGATCTCGAAGGTCTTGTCCGTGGAGTGGTTGTCCGTGAAGATGATCTCCCGGTCATATCCGGGCAGGCTCAGGAACATGTCGACGACCGCTTCGTGCGCGCGGCGGACATTGGCCTCCTCGTTGAAGGCCGGCACCAGGATGGAGATCTTCGGTCTCTTTGTCGTCACGTCCGCCACTCTCACATGGTTTTGCGCGGCGCGGGGCCGTCGTCTGCTATGGGCGGCAGAACCGCGCGGTGCCAGGCAACGGTGCGGGTGAACCCCTCAGCCAGCGGCACACGTGCACTCCAGCCGAACAGATCCTTCACCCGAGCTGGCGATGCCCGGAAATCCGGGATGCCGCCCGTCACGCCGTCCGCTCCGTACTCGATCAGGGCCGGGTCGGCGCCGGTGTGTTCGACAATCAGCCGGGCAATCTCCCGCATCGACGGGGCAATGCCGGTTGCGATGTTGACGAGCCGCGTGCTTGTCGGGGCCTCGGCGACGCGCAGCAGCGCTTCGACCACGTCGTCGACATAAAGCAGATCGCGCCGGTCCGAGGGATGGTGCACGACCGAGCGCTGGGCAGAAAGGCAGTGCTCGATCAACTGTGGAATGGCGAACTGCGTCGATTGCATCGGGCCGAAGACCAGCGCCAGGCGGGCCGTGATCACTGGAAACGGCAGGCGCGCCTGCAGGCCGCCGATAAGATGCGTTGCGGCGGTGAGCTCGGCACCATAGGCGTTGACCGGGATCTCGCGGCTGTCTTCTTCGTAGGGCGCCTGCGCCACGCCATATTCGGCAAGAGAGCCGGTTCTGATGATCTTTTTCGGCGGGTGGCGGGCGGCGCCGGCAGCACCGAGCAGGCCGAGCACGGCATTGAGATGTTCGCGGATCCCGGCCTTGGCGTCATTCAGTTCAGCTTCCTCCCGCCGCCGCGGCCGGGCGGCGAGATGAAAGACGATCTCCGGCGCCGCGTCCGAAAGGCAGCGCCGGATTGCGTCCTCCGATTGAAGGTCGAAGTTGTGCCGGACGAACGCGCCGTCAACGGCATCGAGGCGACTATCCTCCGTGCCGGGCCGTACGATGACATGGACTTCATGGCCAGCATCGACGCAAATGCGCGTCATATGCGAACCAATGAAGCCAGCCGCTCCGGTAATCAATATCCTCGACATGCGCCTTTTCTCATTTCCGCTTGAGCGTCGGTTGGGAAGCGAACTGCGGTGCGCGCCGACCAGAAGCCGATACGAACCGATGACTGCGCTTCCCTCCTCCGTCTCAGGTCTTTCAGATGAACGAGGCCGGTTGCTGCTGGCGACGCTTGCCGCTGCCGGACTTGGCGAACCGAAGCGCAAAATCGCGGAACGACTGGTGGATATGGTCCAGATGCGCCGGCGTCAGCCCGTGATGGCAGGCAAGCAGGATGCCGCCGCGCATGACGTCGTCGGCGATCGGATAGCCGCGCGGATCGACCTTGCAGGCGACACCGTTCATCGCCGGCTGACGCAGGATATTGCCGGTGAACACCGGGCGTGTCTGGATGTCGCGTTGTTCCAGGAAAATCTGCATTTCGCGCCGGGTGAAGGGGGCGTCGGCACGAACCGTCAGCGGGAATGCGAGCCAGCCGGTGCGCGAGAAGGGCAATTGCCGCGGCAGTACGAACCAGTCCTCGTACTCCCGGAAGAAGGCCATCTGGTCGGCAAAGTTGCGCTCGCGCGCGTCGATGTTCTGCTGCAGTCGATCCAGCTGCACGAGACCGAACGCAGCCCCCATTTCGGATGGTTCGACGTTGAATCCAAGGACTTCGAACACGAACTTCGCGTCGTAGTCGAAGCCGTCGAGGTCGATGTTGAAACGGTTTTCGATGGTTTCGGATTCAACGAAAAGCGAGGAGGTCCGGCCCCAGGAGCGATAGAGCATCGCCTTTCGGGCCAGTTCGTCGTCGTTGACGCAAACCATGCCGCCGTTTCCGGCCGCCGTGATCACGTGCGAGCCGTAGAAGCTGGTCGTGCTGATGTCGGAGCGGGTGCCGGTGCTCTTGTCGCGGATGGTTGCGCCGAGCGTGTCGGCGCTGTCTTCGATCACCAGCAGCTTGTGGGCGTCGGCGATGGCGCGGATGCGGTCCCAGTCGGGCAGATTGCCGATCAGAGACGGGATCATCACCGCCTTGGTCTTCTTGGTGATCATGCGCTCGATGCAATCGGAATCGATATTGTAAGTGCCCTCGACCACGTCGACGAATGCCGGCAACAGTCCGGCACGCACGATCGGCGCAACGGTTGTCGCAAAGGTGAGCGCCGGGGTGATGACTTCCGAGCCCTTGGGAAGATCGGCGATTTCGATGGCAAGATGATTGGCCGACGAACCCGAGTTCACCATGATGCCGTGCTGCTTGGCAAACAGTGCAGCGACGCGTTCCTGCATCGATCTCACGGCCTTGCCCATTTGCGTCGATGAGCGCAACACGGCGTTGACGGCGTCGATCTCTTCCTGCCCGTAGACGGATTGCCCGTAATTAACTCGCATCTTTCCAATCTCCGATAGCGC
The DNA here is from genome assembly GCF_035999135.1 of Ensifer sp. Lineage (GTDB taxonomy): Bacteria > Pseudomonadota > Alphaproteobacteria > Rhizobiales > Rhizobiaceae > Ensifer. The sequence continues at coordinate 30,349 of NZ_DASYGZ010000139.1, read as the reverse complement.
GCAATGGCGATGGTTTTGCGTCGTGTTCCGCGTCCCGTTTCCAGGCCGCGGCGTATTGCTCGAGTTGGTGTTCGGAAAACGACCGGATATGATCAGGATCGTCGCGATATTTCTTGTACCAGGCGACGGTCATCGAAACGGCGTCCGCAAGGCGCAGCACCGGTTTCCAGCCGAGTTCCGTGTGTGCCTTCGTGCTGTCGAGCCGCAGGATGGTCGATTCCGCCGGCGCGTTTGCCTGCGGTTCGACGATCACACGCGGTCCTCCGTCGCCCCAGTGGCTGACGACCATGTCGGCAAGTGTGCCGACGTTGACGGTTGCCTCCTGGTCGGGTCCGAAATTCCAGCCGCCGGCAAAGCGCGTTCTGCGCTGAACGAGATGGGCGGCCAGCATCATGTAACCGCGCAGCGGCTCAAAGACATGCTGCCACGGCCGAATGCTGGACGGGTTGCGCAAACGGGCCGGAGTGCCGCTTTCGACCGAGCGAACGAGATCGGGCACGAGCCTGTCTGCGCCCCAGTCGCCACCGCCGAAGACATTGCCGGCGCGTACGCTGACAAGCTGAGGGCCGTTCGGGTCGTTGAAGAAGGAGGAGCGATAGGCGGCGGCGACCAGCTCGGCGCAGCCTTTCGACGAGCTGTAGGGGTCGCGCCCGCCCATCGGGTCGTTTTCACGATAACCCCAGACCCATTCGCGGTTTTCGTAGCACTTGTCGCTGGTAACGACGACGACGCCCTTCAGCGACTTCAGTCGCCTTGCCGCATCGAGCACGATCGCCGTGCCGACGACATTGGTGGCATAGGTATCGACCGGGTTCTCGAACGACGCCCGGACGACCGCCTGCGCGGCCATGTGGATGACGAGGTCGAAGTCCTGCCCTTCGATTGCCTCGGCAACATCGGCCGCACTTCGGATATCTGCGTCACGACCATCGATGATTTCGCCGAGGTTGGCGGCCCGGAAGAATGAAGGTGTCGCCGGTGGCAGGGACAGCCCGACCACCGAGGCGCCGAGCCGCCTCAGCCAAAGTGCAAGCCAGCCTCCCTTGAAGCCGGAGTGCCCCGTGATCAGAATCCGCTGACCCCAGAACGCCTCGGAAAGGTCGGCCTCGCTGGTGATCCAGACCATGTCCTACATCCGCACGTGGTGGGTGGAGATCGGGGTTGTCGAGCCAGCGATATGATCGCGTTCAAAGTGCAGCCATGGCGGATCGTCGCTCTCGCAAAGGCCGTTCAGGTAGTCGCGGTCACGGATCGTATCCATCGGATGCCAGAAGCCGTGGTGCTTGTAGGCGAACAGCTGGCCGTCCCTTGCAAGATTGGTCAGCGGCGACATTTCGAGCGGCTCGGACAGGCTCGGAATATAGTCGAGCACACCTGGTTCGAAGACGAAGAAGCCGCCATTGATCCAGGTTTCCTTCTTTTGCACCTTCTCGGTGAATTCGACGACCTGGTCGCCCTCGATCTCGAGGTTGCCGAAACGTGCAGGAGGCTGGACCGCCGTGACGGTCGCCAGGCGGCCATGCGAACGGTGGAACGCCAGAAGCGCCTCGATGTCGATGTTCCCGACACCGTCCGAATAAGTTACCATGAAGGTCTCGTTGTCGAGCCACTCGCGCAGCCTGAGGAGCCGCCCTCCGGTCATCGTCGACAGCCCGGTGTCGACCACCGAAACATTCCAGTCGAGTGGATGATTGGGGTGCAGCACCATAGAGCCGCTTCCGAGCGCCACCGTAAAATCGGCGGTCGACAGATGGAAATTATGGAAAAAGCTCTTGATCGACATGCACTTGTAGCCGCCGGCGACGACGAAGTCGCGATGCCCCCAGTGGCTGTAGATGTCCATGACGTGAAGGATGATGGGCTTGCCACCAATCTCGACCATCGGCTTCGGTACGCGCGTGGTTTCCTCGGCAAGGCGCGAGCCAAGCCCTCCCGCAAAGAGAACGACTTTCATAGCGGTCTCCAAGAATGTAGTTTTGAGATACTGTTGACGTCTCAGATGTTGTTCATGAGCAATCGCGATCCAATGCGCGATAAGGTCGTTTTCAATAACTGATAAAAATGCACGTCTACAAATGCTGGCGCTTATCTGCGCACTCCGGAATATAACTGGATTAGTCCCAGCGTTTCCGATATGTTAAGTAACCAATATAAAAGAAATACCTTATATTCTGTTGGGCCGCAAGCCTTTTTAGGTGTCAGGTTTATCCTTGCGCGCTTGTCCGGATTTGCCCGAATTGCCGGGCGGGCCAGGCGCAGACCACGGATCCGGCCGTTCGTTTGACATCCTGCGCGACCTGCGGGTTGCGCGCGCGCCTGCCATACTTCGTCATTTTTCTGTTCGGAGTTTTAGATGACCTATCCATCAACTATTGCCGGTGAAGCGAACGTTCCAGCTCCGACGAAAACGTTCGGTGTTTTCTATTCCATCGCGACGTCGCTGTTCTTTGCCTTCCTGTCCGTCCTCCTGTTTCTTCGCATCATGAACTTCGAGATGCGCAGAGACGAGCAGCTTTACGTTCCTCCTATCAAGCTTCTCGATGGCGCGGCGCTTTACAGTGACTTTTTCTACAATCACCCGCCGGGCTCGGCCTGGTATTTCTATGGCGTCAGCAAGCTGGTCGGGCCAAGTCACCTGCTTTTGAGCGGACGCGTGGGAGTTTTCCTCGCCTGGATCCTGTTTGCGGTCGTCGTGGTCGGCGTGGTGCACGCGTTGACGCGATCGGGATGGGTTACCGTCTGCGTCGTCGTCCTGTCGCTGGTGAACGAGCTGTTTCTGACACAGACGGGCGTCGGCGCCACAAACAACTTCCTGCCGTGGCCATTCGCCCTGCTTGGGCTCAGTCTCTTCCTGCTTGCGTTGCGCAACGAACGCCGACGCGCGATGCTGGTGGCGCTTTCCGGATTTTTCCTGGCGCTGGCCGTGAGCTTCAAACTGAGCGCGATCGCCTTCATTCCGGCCGTCGCCATCGCCGCATTCCTTCTGCCGCAGTCACTGCGGCTGAAGGAACGCCTGGTTCAGGTGGTTGCGCCATTGACGGTCGGCGGCCTGATCGGCGGAGCGCCGATCCTCTTTTATCTGCTGCGCGATCCGCAGCTTTTACTGGCGCATGTCGTGCGCTACCACACCGGACCTCATCCGCAATACTGGCGGCTGGCGAGTGGTGACGGCGAAGGGGGCGCCATGTCGCTTGCCCAGAAGCTGGCGCTCGCGCAGGAGATATGGCTGGCGCCCGCCGTTGCCGTCGCACTTGCGGCCCTGCTTGCCGTGGCCCTCACCGTTTTTTCCCGGCGCGCCGAAAGCCGGACGCCGGAACCGGGCATGCGCAGGGGTGAATTGCTCGTGCTGCTCGGTGTCGTGCTGACGAGCATCGCCATGAGCTTCGTGCCGACCCCCGGCTTTCCGCAATATTTCGCGCCGCCGCTCATCTGCGTTCCGTTGGCGTTTGGCCTCTTTCTCGAGACGCTCGGGCCGACTTCGCTGCCATCGGTGCGGCCAATACTTCTTTCGGCCGCGGTTCTCGCTCTCGCCGTCAACGCGCCGCGCCTTGGCCAGTACATCGGCAAGGCGGTACATCCGGCGCAGTGGACGACGATGCGTGTTCATGAGGCGGGAATGACGATCGCGGAGCGCATGCAGGCCGCAGGCGTCAGCGGCAAGGTGGCGACGCTTTCGCCGATCTATCCGCTGGAGGGTGGCCTTGACGTCTATCCCGAGCTTGCTACCGGTCCCTTCGCCTATCGCACCGCCTCGGTGACCAGCCCGGAGCTCGCGAAATACTACAGGATGACCTCGCCGGAGACGGTCGGCGCTCTGTTTGACCAGGAGCCACCGGCGGCCCTGCTGCTCGGATTTGACGATGAGCTGGAGAAACCCATGCGCGCCTATGCGGAGAGCCACGGCTACGTGTTGTCGGCGCCCCTCGGCTTCAAGGACCGGTACGGGACGCCGGTGCTGTATCTGAAACCCGCCTCGTCCTGAGCGCCAGTCTTGAAAAAATGCAGTGGCCCGCTACAGCGCCGCGCGTCTTGTCGGACGCGCAAAGGATGCTGTAGCACTTTCAATTGCTGCATGTTTTTGTCCTCTGACCGGCTACGATTAAAGGAAACATGCAGTGGCCGCGTGCCGCATCAGGTCGGTACCTGCTCGGTCGGCAATCGGACCGTGGCCGTCATCGGCGGTGCAATGACGTTGTCCCATTGCTGAAGAACGATCGATGTCGCGTAGCGCGCGGCCACGGCGCGGGCCGCGGCTGCCCCCAACCGCTGCCTGAGGGCCGCATCCCCCGCCAGCCGGCGGATTGCCGCTGTCAGCTGCGCGATATCGCCCAGGGGCACGAGCATTCCGACCTCGGGCGTGTTGATGATCTCCGATGGTCCCCACGGGCAGTCGAACGCGATCGTCGCAAGACCCGCTGACATGGCTTCGAGCAGCACGTTGGGGAACCCCTCGAAGCGCGAGCTGAGCACGAAGATATCGCCGGCATCCAGCCACTCGACCGGCGATTTGGTGGTGCCGGGAAGACGGATGCGATCCTGAAGGCCGAGACGCTGAACCTGCGCCTCGAGCGCCGCCCGTTCCGGACCTTCGCCGAAAATCGTCAGCGTCAACCTGGGGTCCAGTTTCGTAACGGTGGCAAAGGCGTCTATCAGCAGATCGAACCCCTTCTGCCGATCGAGGCGACCGACCGCGACAACCCGGGTGCCGTCGCCCTCAGCCGCGGGGCTGGCGCGCCGAAGCGTTACCGGATTGGGAATGATCACCGACTTGTCCTTCAGGGCAGGCGGCAGCAAGGTGGTGGCCTGCCTTGTCTGCATCACCAGCCGTTCGGCCGCCCGCGCGGCCAATGGCCGCGACAGCCGCCAAATGGGGCTCATCGCCTGGGTGCTGAAGTTGTTTCGTTCGGAAAGAACCAGCCGAAGACCAAGCCCGCGCGATGCGAGGACCACCATGATGTTGACCTTTGTCAGGAAGGAGACGACGAGGTCCGGGGACAATGCGCTCAGGCGCGTGCGAAGCCGTGCGATACGTCGTGCGGTTCCAATGGCCCCGGAGGCAGTGCCGCCGCCCAGCGCCTCCACGCTGATCGCCTTGTCGTAGGCAAAGAAGCTGGCCGCATTGTTGGCACTGACGGCAAGGACGTGGACGTCGTCCCCATGCGCGCGCCGATGATGCGCGAGCATATTGACGACCTTTTCGGCCCCGCCCGCTCCTAGCCCGGAGAGCACAAATACAATTCGCAAAGCCGGCTCCTGTTCTGCGGCATGCGCGACAATCTCTTCACCGTCGCCGGACGCGTCGAAGTGCATTTCACCTTCGACAAGCACATCCGGCTGCATCGATCAGCGCCCGAAGGCGCAAGGCATGGCTTCGACGGCCGGCGCGCTAGATGGCGCTCATCCAGCCGTGGGTCAGGGCGAAATGGACGATCTGCGCCCGCGTATGAAGTTGTAGCTTCTCCGTCGCGCGGGCCTTGTAGGTTTCGATCGATTTAACGCTCACATTGGTTCTCGCGCCGATTTCCTTGTTGGAATACCCAAGCGCTACAAGCCTCAGCACGTCCTGCTCGCGTCGCGTCAGGCCGGGCATGCCGGCCATCCTCACGGCTTGCGCGCCAGGGCCTGGCGTCGATCGCGTCAGCTCCTGAGCGGTCGGCGGGTCGAGATAGAGCCCGCCGAGCGTCACCGAGCGCACCGCGAGCAACAGGTGCTCCGGCGCGGAGCATTTCTGGATGAAGCCCTTGACGCCGATCTGGAGCGCCTGCTGCGCATAGCTGCGCTCCTGATGCTCAGTCATCACCACCACATAGGTCGAGAGCTTTTGCTTGAGGATTTCCTCGGCAAGCGACAGACCGCTCATGTCGGGAAGCGAGATATCGATGACCGACACGTCCGGGCTGGTCGCGCCGATCAGCGCCAAGGCATCGGTGCCGCTCCCGGCCGCGCCGACACAGACGATATCCTGGGTCGTCTCGACCGTTGCTCGGGCGCCGACAATCACGAGCGGATGGTCGTCGACAATCACAGTTCGGATCGGTGCGGTCATGACGCTCCCCTGCTGCCCCGGGCGCCAGACAAGACGCACGGCCGTCGCCGTGAGCCGTCGAGCCCATGGTCGAGCGGAAAACTGCCGCTTAACGGGAGTTTTCCACCGCAGTGATACATGGATCGCCTGATGATAAAAAATGTGTTTCGGGTTCTACGCATTTCAACATGCCCGCAAAAGAAGTGATGTGATTAGAAATACTACGGGTGCTGGCGGTCGCAATCTTTGATTGTATAGATAAAAGTATCGCAGAGTATGTCATTGAAAGTTCAGATGGTATCACAAGCTTTCTGCTCGTCAATGTTCGGCCGGTATGGTTTGTGGCATGCTTGAATTGTGGCCGTTCCGTTTACGACTGTGGGTCGGTCGTATCGTCCTTTCGGTCTGTTTCGCAGCACTGCTTCGCCCGGCGCCTGCACATATCCGCTAGAAGTTCCTCAGGAAATTGGAGTAGCGCCGCTCGATCTTGTGCAGGGTGTACTCGCTCTCGATCCGGTCACGGGCAAGGTGCGCGTAGCGGGCGTACTCCTCCGGCGAGAGATCGAGCACCTTGCGCATGGCGTCTGCAAAGGCCTCCGGATCGCGGGCCGGCACGACGATCCCGGCATTGCCCGCCACCTCGGCTGCGTCCCCGACATCTGTCGCCACGACCATCTTGGCATAGCTCATCGCCTCGGCAACGACGTTCGGAAATCCTTCCGTTCTCGAAGACAGCGCCAGGATGTCGATGTTGCGATAGAAATCCTCCATGTCGGCGACTTCGCCCCTGAGGTCGATGGCCTCGCTCGGCAATCCCGCATCGGTAATCAACCGGACAACTTCGGGATTGTCCCAGGCCAGGCCGCGGCCGGCTGCGAGAAAGCGCGTGTCGGGATGGGTACGCAGCACCGATGCGGCGGCGCGAAAGAAGGTTGCGTGATCCTTTTGCGGATGAAAGCGGGCGACGATGCCGATCCGCCGCGCCGGCGCCTGGTCCGGCACCTGGTGATGGGTGGCGACGGCCGGAATCTCGAAGCCGTTCGGGATAACGACCGAATTGAGGTTGCGATAGCCATAGGCGCCGTGCATGTCGCGCGCGCGTGACGAGTTGTAAATGATGCCGGATGCGGAGCCGGAAAGCACCTTGGCTGCGGCGATCGCCAGATGCGAGCTTCTTGAAAGTGAGGCAACGTCGTCCAGAGACTGGCGAACGTTCCAGATCACCGGCGTCGCGCGGCGAGAAAGCTTGGCGGCAAGCGTGCCGACAACCATGGCATGGTACATCCAGCACAAAAGCACGCTGGGCTTTTCCTGGCGGATGATCTGCGCAAGCCGCATCGTGCCCTGAATGATCGCAGGCAGCGAGCGCGCACCGAGCGCCACGTATTCGACACGCGGATTGCCCGCGAGATCGCGGTTTCGCGCCGAGATATCGAGCAGCGAGACGACCATGACGCGCTCGTCAGGCGACGCCTTGAGCAGGCGCGCGAGCATCGTTTCAGCTCCGGCACTTGCGCTGAAATTGGTGATCAAATGCAAAATCATACCATGGATCCGAAGTTGCGCCGCAGCTTGGGCCTACCTCCGCATTCCCCGGCCGGACTTCAAGCGCCACACCCGGTGGCTGCCTGCGCCTGCCATGAGCACCACAAGCCTCAGCGCGGTCTCCGCGCCAGGGTATCAAATTTCCGTTGCCTCGATTTCGGAGGGCACATCGGATGCGATCATTTCTGAAAAAGTGTTGGTACTCTAAATGCGCCTCTCCGGGCAGATCCCTAGAAAGGCAGTGGTTTCAAGATACAACGGCTGACACTGTCATGCAATTATTCTCTTGCAGTATAGCTGGCGTCTGAAATAGCATCCCTGAATATCATACTTGAAATACTTTAATATCGCCCGCATGGGTTATTTTACCCTTGGTTGCGGTCTGATTTTGTACATTGCGCTCTGAAACCTTGTGCATTTGAGAGAGAAGATGCGGTTTGTTCTGGTTGGTGCCGTAGAAGGATCTCGCATAGCCCTTGAGGCCCTTTTGTCCAAAGACATGGTGCCGTCGCTGGTGATCACCCTGCCACCGGAGGCGGCGGATCGGCATTCCGATTTTGCCGATCTGACGACGCCGGCGCTCAAGGCTGGCAGTGCCGTGTTTCATGCGACGAATATCAACGCCGAGGCGACGCTTGAGGCTGTCCGCGCCACCGCGCCGGATCTCATCCTCGTACTTGGCTGGTCGCAGATCTGCCGTCAGGCCTTTCGCGACATTCCTCGCCTCGGCGTGATCGGCTTTCATCCGGCCGCGTTGCCGCGGCTGCGGGGGAGGGGCGTCATACCATGGACCATCCTGCTTGACGAAAAGACGACGGGCTCATCGCTCTTCTGGATCGATGAAGGCATGGATTCGGGGGACATCATCCTGCAGCGTCTCTTCCCGCTCGCCCCGGACGAGACCGCGCGCAGCCTTTACGCCAAGCATGTCGGCAACCTGGCCGAGATGGTTCCGGAAGCCGTGGCGCTGGCGACCGAGGGACGGGCGCCGAGGATCGAGCAGGATCACACACTCGCCAGCTATTGCGCAAAGCGCGTGGCCGAAGACGGCCTCATCGACTGGTCTCACCCGGCCGCCGAGATCCTGCGGCTGATCCGGGCCGTCGGCGACCCTTACCCGGGCGCCTTCTCTCTTCGAGACGGCAGGCCGATCCATATCGATGCGGCACGGACGTTTGCAGACTCCTTTCGTTACATCGGTCTTGCCGGCCAGGTGCAGGCGCATACGACGGAGGGATTTACAGTCATGTGCGGGGACCGGCAGTGCATCGAAGTGACAGCCTGGCGCGGGACAGACGGTCGCCGCCCGGCCGTTCACAGCAAGATGGGATCGTAGGTGCCGGCCGCAGCGGACGTTCGGATTGGCTTGTTCGATAGGAGAGAGCGGACCTCGACCCCGTGGCTGCTCCTTGCAACATCTGGAGAAGGCGCGCATGACGCAAAGGTCGCTTAACATCCTCGTCTCTTCCGCCGGAAGGCGCGTCGGCCTCATCGAGTGCTTCCGACGGGCGGCGCAGACGCTTCAGATCGATCTCAAGGTTTTTGCCTGCGATGTCGACCCGGACCTGAGCGCAGCCTGTGCCATCGCCGATCGGGCCTTCACGGTTCCGGCCTATGGCCATCCCGAGTTTGCAGCACGCCTTGCCGACCTCGCGCAAGCCAATGAAATCCGCCTGATCGTTCCGACGATCGATCCGGAACTGTTGCCACTTGCGATCGCCGCCGACGCCTTCGCCCAGGCCGGATGCCGCGTCCATGTCAGCCCGCCGCCCGTCATCGACGTCGTCCGCGACAAGCTCGAAACGATGCGCGTGTTGGCCGCCGCCGACGTCCCGGTGCCGCGAACCGGCATGCTGGAGGAGGTCCGCGGCAAGCTTGCTGACTGGGATTGGCCGCTTTTCCTGAAGCCGAACGCCGGCAGCGCCAGCCGGTCGATCAGCGTGGTCGGTTCTGAGGCCGAACTGCCCGCCAGCAGTTCCGAGCCGATGATCCTGCAGCAATATCTCGACGGTCCGGAGCATACGGTCAATGCGTTCGTCAACGCCGCCGGCGATCTCGTATCGGTGATCTCGCACCGGCGTCTGCGCATCCGCGCGGGAGAGGTGGAAAAAGGAGTTACCGAGCGCCATGCCGTTCACCGCGCCATGGCCGAGGGCATCATGCGAGCGCTGCCGGCCTTGCGCGGGGCATTCTGTTTCCAGGTCATCGACGACAGCCGGACGGGGCCGAGGGTTATCGAGATCAACGCCCGGTTCGGCGGCGGCTATCCTCTCGTCGACCATGCGGGTGCCACCTACGCCCGTTTCCTCCTTGAAGAGGTCGCGGGCTTGCCGAGCACGGCGCATGACAATTGGCGCGAGGGTGTGCTGATGCTGCGGTACGATGCCGCGATATTCAGGGGGTAATGGCTATGTCGGCCCGCGAGCAGGTCATAGTCTTTGATCTCGACGACACGCTTTATCTGGAGCGGGATTTCGTCGCGAGCGGATTTTCTGCCGTCGATTGCTTTCTCGCGAGCCACGCCGGTGTCGAAGGCTTTGCCGTCCAATGCAGGGCGGCGGCGGCAAACGGGCACAGCGGGCATGTCTTCGATCAGGCCCTGGCCGCCCTCGGCATTGAACCCGACAAGGCGCTGGTTGCACAACTGGTTGCTGTCTACCGTGGTCACAAGCCGGACATTGCTCTTGCCCCGGATGCCCGGCGTTATCTGGAACGAACACGCACAGGCAGACGGGCGATCATCACCGACGGGCCTGCAGCAACCCAGCAGGCCAAAGTCAAGGCGCTTGGTCTCGAAGCTTTCGTCGACCGCGTGATCTTCACCGATCTCTGGGGGCGTGCCTTCTGGAAGCCGCACGCAAGAGCTTACGAAACGATCGAAGATTGGACAGGGCTCGAACCCGACAATCTCGTCTACGTCGCCGACAATCCGGTCAAGGATTTCGTCACCCCGCGCAGCCGCGGGTGGCGAACCGTCATGGTGGCGCGCGAGGCCCGTGTTCACAAGTCGGCCGCACCGGACCAGGCCCATCAGGCCGATATCCGCATCAACGATCTCGACGAATTGCAAGATGCGCTGCGGTCGTTCCGGCCAGCGGAAACCTCCCCCTGATAAACATCCGACGCAAGCATACCTCAGGCAGGCGCCTGAAAAAAAAGCATGGCCGCGGAGCGTGCGCGCCCGTCCGCGGCCAAAGTTATGATGTGCCCTTATCCGGGGCACGCCGATCTTATGCGAATGTAAAGTCGGCAGCGCTGAAGTTGGCCGCCGAAAGCGTTCCATTCGGATCGTCGACAACGATCTGGAAGGCGTGGCCGGCCGAATCCTGTGCCTTCAGGATCACGTCGCCGCTGGCATCGTCATAGGCATACACCGTGCCGGCGGCGCCGGTGTTGGCGTAGCGGGTGATGCCGAGCTTTTCGAGAACGATACGGTCCAGACCATCCTGGAAGTCCATGATGGTGTCTTTGCCACCGTCGATCGCGCCTGCGCCCTTGAAGACGAAGCGGTCGGCATCGGCGCCACCCCACAGCGTGTCCGAGCCGGACTCGCCGATGAGCGTGTCGCGGCCGGCATCGCCGCGGATCGTGTCGTTGCCGAACCCGCCGTAAAACAGGTCGTCGCCGTCACCGCCGTTCAGCACGTCGTTGCCGTCTTCGCCGCTGATGCTGTCGTTGCCGCCATCACCATAGACGAGGTCGTCACCGGCGCCGACGCTGATCCTGTCAACACCCGCACCGCCATGGGCTTCGTCTCGGCCATTCTCGGAATCGAGAATGTCGTTGCCGTCGCCGCCGTCCATGTAGTTGTCGCCATCACCGCCGTCGACGCGGTCATCGCCGATGCCGCCATAGACGTGGTCATTGCCGGACTGGCCCTTCAGCGCGTCGTTGCCGCCTTCGCCGTAGATGTAGTCGTCACCGGCGCCGCCGCCGACAGCCTGGGTCGTCAGCTTGCCGGTCGCCGGGTTGATGCGGTTGATGAAGCCGTCGTTGCCGTCACCGGCATAGATGATGTCATTGCCGGCGCCGCCGTCAATGTACTCCTCGCCGGCGCCACCATAGAAGGTGTCGTTGCCGGCACCGCCGAGCATGATGTCGTGGCCATCGCCGCCGTCGAGGATATCGTCGCCGTCTTCGCCGTCGAACGTGTCGTTGCCGAGGCCGCCGACGAAGTGGTCGTTGCCGAGTCCGCCGTCAAACGAATCGTTGCCGGCGCCGCCTTCGGCGTAATCGTCACCCGAACCGGCCTTGAAGAAGTCGTTGCCGTCGCCACCGTACATCCGGTCGTTGCCATCTCCTCCGTCGAGATAGTCGTCCCCGGCATAGCCCCAAAGGCTATCGTCGCCACCATATCCGTAAATCGTATCGGCTACGTTCGTGCCATAAAGCGTGTCAGCTACGGGTCTTCCCTTAACGATCATGTTTCCATCCTTTATTAGTGGGGCAGAATACGCGCCGTTGCTTTTACCGACCGCCTTGCAAGAACAGCAAGCGACCGTAGCGTGTGAAAACTGTGACCTGTCGCGTTATGTGGTGGGAATCCAAAATAACATCTATAAGCAACCCCTACAATAGATGTATAGTATCCACTCAACTCCCGGCACGTTGACAGCGGGCAAGAGTTCCATCGATACGGCCCCACTCAAAATCTTTAAACCGGTGTCGTTACAGCATGGCAGACAAGAGAATCAGAGACAGTAAACTATGGCCTGCGTTTCGGCGCAGCCTGATCGACCTCGGCCTGTTTTCGACGGTGGTCAACATTCTGGCCCTGACGTCACCCCTGTTTTTGATCCAGGTCTACGATCGCGTTCTGCCGTCATCGAGCCTCGAAACGCTGGTTTATCTTGCGATTATCGCCTTCCTCGCCTTTGCATTCCTCGGATTGCTCGATGTGATTCGCGCGGTCTACGCGGTGCGCCTGGCTGCCAAGCTCGACTGCGAACTGGGACCGACAGCCTTCGCAAGCGTGCTCAAGTCAACGGGACGCGAGCCGGGCGACATTCAGCCGTTGCGTGATCTTTCGACCATCCGGGGCTTTGTTGCGTCGCGCGGCACGCCCGTGCTTTTCGATCTCCCGTTCTCGCCGGTGTTTGCGGCGCTTCTCTACATTCTTCATCCGATGTTGTTCGTGATGACATCGATCGGTGCGGTTGTGATCATCCTCGTGGTTTTCCTCAACCAGTACGCCAACAAACGGGCATCGCAATTCGCACAGGAGCGCATCACCAGCGCCAATCTGACCGCGCAGCTCTTCAGCCGCAGCGCAGAGACGGTGCGCGCGATGGGGATGACGGGCAATGTCGGCGAGGTCTGGGGCCGCCAGTTCGCGGCCGCAACCGCCGCGTCGGACGGAAGCCTCATCGTCAACGCCATTTTTGGCGGCGTGTCCCGGTCGGTGCGCATGATCCTCCAGATGGCGATCCTCGCCGTGGGGGCGACGCTCGTGCTCAAGGGACAGATGACCGCCGGCATGATCTTCGCGTCTTCGATCCTCTCGGGGCGCGCCCTGCAGCCGCTCGACCAGTTGGTGGGGATCTGGAAGCAGGCGATGGAGGCCCGCAGTGCCTGGACGCGGTTCGAAAAGGTGATCGCGGCGGAAGGCACGGAGGGGCGCAGGCTCCGGCTGCCGGACCCGGTCGGCCATATTGCCGTGCGAGACCTGCTTTACGTGTCGCCGGACGCAGGGGCTGATCCTGAGCCGATCCTGAAACGGCTGAATTTCACGATTGCAGCCGGCGAGAGCATCGCCGTCGTCGGTCCAAGTCGGGCCGGCAAGTCGACGCTTGCCCGGTTGCTGACCGGTGCCGTGGCCCCGACCGCGGGCACGATCGCGATCGATGGCGCAGACCTGAGGACCTGGGACCCCGAACAGCTCGGCCGGCTCGTCGGCTATCTGGCTCAGGACGTCCAGCTCCTGCCTGGAACGATTGCAGCCAACATCTCCCGGTTTGATCCGGATGCTGCCGATGAGGATATCGTCGCCGCCGCGCGTGCGGCCCATGCCAACGACCTCATTCTGAGGCAGTCGAAGGGCTATCAGACCCTGATTGGGCCCGGCTCGAGCAACCTGTCCGGCGGCGAGCGCCAGCGCGTCGGGTTGGCGCGCGCCTTTTATGGTACCCCGCGCCTGTTGGTGCTCGACGAGCCGAACGCTAACCTGGACAGCGAAGGCGAGGCGGCTCTCGGTCAGGCGCTTCGCGACGCCAAGGCACAGGGCGTCACGGTCGTCATCGTCACGCACCGCATGTCGATCGCGAAGACCTGCGACCGGATCCTGGTGATGAACAACGGCCGGGTCGAGGATTTTGGTCTGACTGAAGATGTGGCGCGCCGCGCCCAATCCGAACGCGCCGAGAGGATGGCAAGAGCTAGTGCGAAGCGACCACCCAACATCGCCGCCGCCAATGTCGCCGCCTTCGTCCCCGGCAGGGCCGGTGACCGCCCATGATGACGGCTGACAAGACGCCACGGTCGTGGCGCGAAACGATCGCGACCGACACGACGCCAATCGCGCGGATCGGTTATGCCGCCCTGGTGCTCATCCTCGCCGGTTTCGGCTACTGGGCTGCGACGGCACCGCTTTCCGGGGCCGCAGTCGCTGCCGGCACCCTGACCGCGACCGGTCGCAACGTGCTCGTCCAGCATCTGGAAGGCGGCATCGTCAGCGAGATCGCGGTTCGCGAGGGAGATGCCGTCAGCAGGGGGCAGACACTGGTGGTGCTCGACGATACGGTCGCGCGCACCCAGCTCAATCGTCTGGCCAAACAATGGGTTGCGCTGAAGGCAAGAGAGGCCCGCCTTGCCGCGGAGCGCGACGGCCGGCGGGAATTGACGATCAACATCGGCAATGCCCCCGCCACCATGTCGGCCGCAAGCCGTGACCTTACCGAAGAGCAGGTCAAGGAGTTTGAAAGCCGGCTTGCCCGCTTCACCTCGGAAACGGTCATCCTGCAGCAGCGGGTCGAAAGTCTGAACGATGGACTTGAGGGGCTTTCGGCGCAGAAGGCCGCCGTCGAAAAACAGACGCAGATCGTGCGCAGCGAGGCGGGACGGAAGTTCAGCCTTCTCGAAAAGGGACTGACGAACCGGACGGAGTACACCCAGCTCCTGCGGGTCGAGGCGGATCTGCTCGGCCAGGTCGGGATGCTGCAGGCGGAGGCTTCGTCGAGCCGCACGCAGGTTGCCGAGGCCCGCGAACAGATCGAGCGGCTGAAGACGCAGCGTGTCGAACAGGCGGTGACTGCGATGAACGAGGTGAAGACCGGGCTCGCCGACGTGGAGGAGCAGGTGTCGGCGGCGCGCCGCGTGCTTGAGCGAACCGTCGTCAAGGCTCCGGTCGACGGAGTGGTCGTCGCTTCCGTCTACAATGCCATCGGCAGCGTGATCGGCCCGGGAGAAAAGATCATGGAGATCTTGCCGACCGGCGATCTCGTCGTCGACGCGCGCATCCACCCGCAGGATATCGACGTCGTCCATGTCGGCCAGCCGGCAAGGATCCGTCTGTCGGCCCTGAACGCGAGCCTCACGCCCGAGGTGTCTGCGACGGTTGCGCATGTGTCGGCCGACCGTCTGAGCGACCCTGCGACCCGAGAACCCTATTACCGCGCGGTCCTGCATCTCGACATGCCACTGCCCGCGGGCGTGCGGATGGATCAGCTCCATCCGGGCATGCCAATCGATGCGTTCATCGAAATCGGCGACCGGACCTTCCTGGAGTACCTGGTGAAGCCGATTGCCGACTCCTACAGGCGCGCTTTCGCC
This sequence comes from Ensifer sp., assembly GCF_035999135.1. Taxonomy (GTDB): domain Bacteria; phylum Pseudomonadota; class Alphaproteobacteria; order Rhizobiales; family Rhizobiaceae; genus Ensifer. The sequence continues at coordinate 15,012 of NZ_DASYGZ010000139.1, read as the reverse complement.
GGCGAGTGACGGCGCCGTTGCGTGGAGATGCAGCCCGTCGATGCCGGCCCGTTGATGCCGGCACGCGGTCAGCGTTCCGTCCGACCCGGCTAAGGCCGGGTTGTGTCCATGCTTTTCTGCCGCTCGCGGCAGGTGAACGGCAAACCGTTGCATCAGCCCTACACTTGTCGCCGGCATAGATCTTCCAAGTCGCAAGGTCGTGACGAGCAAAATTCATCACGATTACACCTTTGATTCCGCGGCGGATATTTTGCCTATTCTTTTCCACATGCCCGATTTATCTCGCGCCAATGGCGCTAATCGTCGCCGATGCACATCGCCCTGCGGCGGCTCTTTTCTGTGATTAATCCTTACGGGTTATGCACTTGATGCGATTAATACTATTGAGTTCTAAGTTTGGTAGCCAAAACTCGATCTATAAAACAAAAAGATAATTTACATGGGATTTTCGGCGTGCGACAGTTTTCGAGCAAATAGCTTATCTTATTGCCAGAACGTTTTCGTAGTTCAGTCATTAAATGAAATAAATTTCAGGTAACTTAGTATGAAGTCATAGGTATCCGAAGTTTATTCCGCACAAATTAACAGGACAATGATTGTCCAAAGTACATCGTCCGTCCGTCCGTTTTCGGCGCGGCGGGTGGACGACGTTCTATTGATCGAAGGGTGTCGCATGCATCGCAACGAAGCCGCTGCCCAGCCCACACAAGCCGTTGCCCCAGCTCCGTCACCGACGGCGAGATTTTGGGCCCGGTTCCTCAACACACTCAACTGGTTTGCCGCCGTCGGACGCGCGCTCGCGCGCTTGGCGGCACGGACCACCGTATCGTCGATCAAGCAGGTCCGCCGATCGCGCAGGCTCTATGTGATGGATATCGTGTCGGCGTCGCTGGCGCTCGTCGCGGCCTTCTTCCTGCGCTACGGTTTCGATGCCATGTCCTCGCGGCCCGAGCTTGCCTGGGCCCTGGCGACCACCGGGCCGCAATACATACTTGCCTGTGCGCTCGCTTTCCCGATCGCCGGTTTGTACGCACGCGATTGGCGCTATTGCTCGGTATCGGACCTGCGCTCGATCCTGCAGGCCGTGTTGCTCAGCTCGGCAGCTCTCGTGCTGATGTCGTTCTTTGCCAATCGCCTTCAGGATATGCCACGAAGCGTCGTGCCCCTCGAGGCGTTGCTTTTGACTGCATTTCTCTCGGCGTCCAGGCTGAGTTTCCGGCTGGATGAGCTCGCATTGCGGCCGGCGCGGCGCCAGCCCGTCGCCGAAGACAATGCGGGACAGATCCCGACCCTGCTTGTCGGCAGCGGTCATGCCGCGGATCTTTATCTCAGGGCACTGCGCCGCGATCCGCATTGCAACCACAAACCGGTCGGCTGCCTCGAGGCGATGCCCGAGCACACGGACATGACCTTGCGGGGTATTCCGATCCTCGGCGCACTGTGCGATTTCGACCGGGTCGTTGGCGAGCTCGCAGCAGCCGGTCAGGTACCACGCCACGTCGTCTTTACCGAGGCGCTCTCGAGTTTCGGCGAAGGTGCCGAGGATGTGGTTCGGCGCGCCGAAGCGCGTGGCATGACCGTGTCACGCCTGACGCAAATCACAGAACTCAAGAGCGCGAAGCAGGAAAGCCGGTTCGAGCTTCGGTCGATCGAACTCACCGACCTGCTCGAGCGTCCGCAGGCGGCACTCGACAACGATGCAATTCTTCGCCTCGTGCGCGGACGGCGCGTGCTGATCACCGGCGCCGGAGGCTCGATCGGCAGCGAGCTCACCCTGCAGGTGGCTGCGCGCGAGCCGGCGGAGCTCATCCTGGTCGAGAACTGCGAGTACAATCTCTATGCCATCGATATGGAGCTGGGCGAACGTTATCCCGGCGTCAAGCGTACGGCGAACCTGTGCAATGTCCGCAGGGCGAACCGGGTCAACGATGTCTTCGCGAAATACCGGCCGGAACTGGTCTTCCATGCGGCGGCGCTCAAGCATGTGCCGATGGTGGAGCTCAATCCGTGCGAGGGGGTGCTGACCAACGTCATCGGTACGATGAACGTCGCCAATGCTGCCCGTCGCTTCAAGGTGCAGGCGATGGTGCAGGTTTCGACCGACAAGGTTGTCAACCCGACAAGCGTGATGGGCGGGACCAAGCGGCTGGCCGAGCTTTACTGCCAGGCGCTCGATCTGCATTGCCTGAAGAAGGGTTCCGGGCCGCGGTTCATGACCGTGCGGTTCGGCAATGTGCTGGGGTCGAGTGGTTCGCTCATCCCGCTGTTCAAGCGGCAGATCGCCAAGGGCGGTCCGTTGACGGTCACCGATCCGCGCATGACCCGCTTCTTCATGACCATCCGCGAGGCGGTGGAGCTGACGCTGCAAGCCTCGGCCTACGGGCTGGAAGGCGAAATCGGAAAGGGCGAGATTTTCGTTCTGGACATGAACGAACCGATCAAGATCATCGATATCGCCCGGCGCATGATCCGGCTTGCGGGCCTTACGCCCGGCAAGGATATCGACATCGAGATCATCGGTTTGCGCCCCGGCGAAAAACTGTTCGAGGAACTGTTCGACACCAACGAGCAGCGGATCAGTTCGCCGATCCCGGGTGTTCTCGGTGCCATTCCGAACGCCGTTCCGCTTACCACGCTGAAAGAGATGTTTGCGCGGCTGAAACTGTTTGCCGAACTCGGTGACCAGACCATGGTCTTTGCGATCATGAACAGCCTCATTCCGGGCTTCGACAAGCATTCTGCCGAAGGTTCACAAGGCGCCTCGTCGCTTGACGGCGAGGAAGCGGCACTGGACGCGGATTCCGCCCATCTTTCCGAGGATGTGCTGCAGGCGGCGCTCGCGAACCTGAGGCAGGGGCCACCTTCGACACCGATGCCACTGTGATCGTCCGTTTCCCGCAAACGCCTGTATGGAGCAGTGCATGTTGATCGATGCGAGCGATTTTTCTCCGGTCAAGCCGCCTGCCCAGCAAAGGGCAGGCGCCATGGTCACGGGAGCGGTCGCGATGGCAGCGGCTCCGAAACAGCGCATCGCGGTGCTCTCGAGCTACAGCCGGTCGTTGACGAATTTCCGGCTGGAACTCTTGCGTCGGCTGGTCCAGGCCGGCCACTCCGTGGTGGCCGTCGGTCCTGAAAAGGACGAGGACGTCGCCAGGCAACTGGCCGGCATCGGGGTCGAGTTCGTCCACGCGCCGATGGCGCGCAAGGGGCTCAATCCGTTGACGGATCTTGCGACACTGTGGTCCTATTGGCGGCTCCTGAGATCGCGTCGGATCGACGTCGTCATCCCCTATACGATGAAACCGATCGTCTATGGCGGCATCGCGGCAAGGCTTGCCGGGGTCAGGAGGCGGTACTTTCTCGTCACCGGCCTTGGGCATGTCTATTCCGAAGCGGCCAGCAAGCGATGGGTCGGCCGTTGCGTCAAGCAGATCAGTATCCGGCTCTACCGATTGGCGCTGAAGGGTGCGGCCGGGGTGTTTGCCTACAACCGCGCCGATTCCGCCGACATCACCAGTTGCGGACTGATGTCGGACCCCAAGGGACTGACGCTGGTGCCGGGTTCGGGCGTCGATCTCGAGCACTATACGTTCTCGAGCCCCCCGGTCGAGCGCCCGGTCTTTCTCCTTGTCGCACGGCTTTTGAAGGACAAGGGCATCACCGAGTATGCCGAGGCGGCGCGCCGGGTGCGCGAGCAACATCCGGAGGCGGAGTTCCGCCTTCTGGGGCAATTCGACCCGGGCCCCGCGGCCATTTCCGCCGACACCATCGACGGTTGGGTCAAGGACGGAAGCCTGACCTATCTCGGTGAGACGACCGATGTGCGCCCCCATCTCGCGGCATGCAGCGTGTTCGTCTTGCCGTCCTACTATCGCGAGGGCATTCCGCGCAGCATTCTCGAGGCCATGTCGACGGGACGGGCGATCGTCACCACCGATCTGCCGGGTTGCGATGAGACGGTGATCGACGGCGTCAACGGCTATCTCGTCGAACCGCGCAACGCCAAGGAACTGGCGGAGGTTATGTGCCGCTTTCTCAGGGCTCCCTCGCTGGTGCCGGAAATGGGGCTCCGCTCCCGTGACCTGGCGCAGTCAAAATTCGACGTTCATGCGGTGAACACGCTTCTTCTGGATCGCATGGCATTGCTCTGACGCCATGAACCTCCCTCTCTTGAACAGCCAAGACGGCTCATTACCCGAAGAAGAGCCGCGTCACCTTTCTCTTGCTGCTTCGTGTGATGTGCGAAGATCTTGTTTGGAACGAACAAATTGCAATATTAAACGTATTCTGCAGTTGTTGTTGTTGATGTGATCGTTGCTATGCATAATTGAATTGGACGAATATTTGAGGCGATTGTCTTGCGATGACAGGCAGTGTCGTTCATATCATCAACGACCTCAACGGAAACGGTGGTGCCGAGCGGCTGGTCGTGGAGATGGCGCAGCGCCAAACGCGTTTCTCGGCAACTGTGATCGTCTGGAAGGGAGCCAATATCGAGCTCCTCGATGACGCCGCCTTTTCTGCCGTGACGATTGTCGCGGTCAAACTGTCAAGCCCGCGGTCGATCGCAAGGGCATGGGGCGCCATGCGGGCGGCGGATCTGGTTCACGTTCACCTTTTCCCGTCCCTATATTTTTGCGCACTGCTCCCATTCCGCAAGATCTACACCGAGCACAACACGTGGAATCGCCGACGGGCGAGGGGTTGGTTGCGCGGGATCGAGCGTTGGATCTATGGCCGGTATGATTGCGTGGCGGCCATCAGCGAGCCGGTTCGCGAAAACCTGCAGACCTGGCTCGCGCCGATGGCGGCAGAAATCCATCTGATCGAAAACGGGGTTTGTCTCGAACGTTTCGCGTCGACGCGGGCCCGTGGACCGAAGGTGGATGGCCGGTTCTACATCGGTATGGTCGGCAGTTTCACCGATAAGAAGGACCAGGAGACGATCGTGCGCGCCTTGTCGCTGTTGCCGGACAATGTGCACGCGAGTTTTGCCGGCGTGGGAAGCCGCCGATCTCTCGTCGAAGAGTTGGCGGTGACGCTGGGTGTTCGCGACCGGGTTCATTTTTCCGGCCTGGTCCGGGACATTCCGGCATTTTTGAGCCGTATCGACCTTTATGTGCAGTCCTCCCATTGGGAGGGCTTCGGAGTGGCCGTGGTGGAGGCAATGGCCGCGAACCTGCCCGTTCTCGTCAGTGACGTTGGCGGGCTGGCGGTGGTCGTCGACGATGCCGCCTATCGATTTCCGGCGCAAGATCACCGGCGTCTCGCCGAACGCATCCTTGCCCTCGTCGGGGGCGAGGAGAAGTACGGCGATGCCGCTGCCTATGCGCGGCAACGGGCGCAAAGTTTTTCGATCGAGCGAACCGTCTCTTCCTATGAAGATCTGTATGAACTGGTCAAATCGGGCCAACGGGCATCGGTTGCCACGGGAGCGGACGCCGGGCCGGGCAATGCCGCAGTCACGCGAGGCCCGCCCAAGGCGCGTCGCGATATTTCGGATTCGCTTCGTGCACGGTTTGACGAAAATTGACCCAAGGACCTTGGAATTGCGGAGAGAGTTGATATCATTCCGCTATTATTTTCGAATATACTGAAATTCATCTGTTGTTGTTTTCGAAGTTTTGGAAGCCGATGACGGCCAGTTCTCTTTCAAGACCTTTGTAGCAAGCAATCAATCTGCCTACGGCAACGCAGGCGGCACGGTTGAGACGTGAACGCACAAAGCCTGGTTCAGCAACTGGCAGTCACAATTGCACAGGTAGTCAGATGATGGTTATGAGCGCCCGGCAGTTTTATTCCGGAAGTGAGGCCTCCACGGATTACACCCGGGAGTCGGAGTTCTTTGCAAAATTGAAGATGCGGAACGGCACCTTCAAGCTGACACGGCCATCGCGCTTTCGTGAGCTGGAGACGGCGTTCAGGCCGGTGCTGACCGAGCGGTCCGAGCGCTTGCGCGAGGCCCTCGACGTCGGCGTTTCGACCGGTGTGACGACGGTTGAACTGTTGCGCTACCTGGAGACATGCGGCGCGGCGCCGAGGATCACCGCAACTGATCTTTTCATAGACGCCCATATCGTCGAAGTGGCAACGGGAATTCGTGTTCTCGCCGACCCGGAGGGCTGGCCGCTGCAATACGATGTCGCCGGGCTTGCGATCCGGCCGTGGATACGCCGGCTTGACTATGTGTCCCTGGCCTTCATACCCCGCCACCTCGCCAGCACCATCCTGCAGCCGCGCCTGCGTGCGCTGATCCGCAGCGGCAGGAGCGAGCCGGTGCAGATGATCACGCGGTCGTTGTCGGACGCCGATTCCATCGCGTTCGTCGAAGATGACATCATGCGGCGCTCGGCCGATTTCGCCGGCCGCTTCGATCTCGTGCGCGCCGCCAACATTTTGAACCGGAGTTACTTTTCGAATGATCAGATCCGCACGGCGGTCGCCAATATCCACTCCTATCTGAGCGGCCCCGGGAGCCTCCTGATCGTGACGCGGACGAACGAAAAAGGCGAAAACGGCGGCACGCTCTTCGAGGTCGGCGCAGATGGTTCGTTCTCTGTGGTGAAGCGGGTCGGCGGCGGTTCGGAGGTCGAAGACCTGATCCTTGGATATCGTCCGTCCTGAAGATCCCCGGCACTTGATCTGCCACTGCAAGGGGCGCGCTTGTCGCGAACAGCGGACCTGCAATCAATGCGTGTGATTTTGCAGCCGGGCGCGCCTTCTTCGCGAAACGGTAAACCGTCGGGTCCGAGGCTTGACTGCATCAGGGCGGCAAAGGAGGATCGCGGCCGGACGCAGGGTGGCGCCAGGAGAGATGTAGGGAAAGTGGCGGCTTCGCGCAGGCAAGCAGCGCCGGTATTCCTTTAGTCCCGGGTGCACCTTGATGCGGTGTCGTGAGGGGAAATCGCGTGAAGAGGATTCTGGTTACCGGTGGAGCTGGCTTCATCGGCGCGCACATCGTTCGCAAACTGCTGGAGACCGGCAACGAAGTGGTTGTCCTCGACGACCTGACATCAGGAAAACTCGAGAATATCCCGAAGGCCGCCACGTTCATCAAATGCTCGATCCTCGATGGCGAGGCCGTTCGTCGCGCGCTTGAGGGAGCCGATGCGTGTATCCATCTGGCCGCGGTCTCATCGGTGGAGCGATGCAGACGCCATTTGACGGCGTCGCACGCCATCAACATCACCGGGTTCCTGACGCTTATCGAGACGCTTGCCGCTGCACGCGCCGATCTCCCGCTTGTCTACGCCTCGTCCGCCGCTGTCTATGGGGCAAGCCAGGATCTGCCGCTGTCGGAATCCGGTCTCTGTGCTCCCCTCTCGCCCTATGGTGCCGACAAGCTCTCCTGTGAACTGCATGCGCGCTCGGCCTACGAGGTCTACGGCATTTCCAGCATTGGCCTCAGGTTCTTCAACGTCTACGGGCCGGGGCAGGATCCATCATCTCCCTACTCCGGCGTCATCGCGAAGTTCGTTCAGCGGTTGAAGGGCGGCGAAGCGATCACGATCAACGGAGATGGCTGTCAGACCCGTGACTTCGTCTATGTCGGCGACGTCGTCGAGGCGCTCGTGCGGGCTGTCGGCCGTTTCCAAAAAGGTTCCACCATCATCAATGTCTGTAGCGGCACCGAAACGTCGATCAACGATCTTGCCCGCATCATGATCGAAGAAACGGGTTCGGCCTCCACGGTTCGCCACACGGAAGGCCTGCCCGGCGAAGTCCGGCGCTCGCAGGGATCGGTCGAGACGCTGCGCGCCACGCTCGACTATGCGTGCCAAACGGATCTTCGCGCCGGTCTTTCGCAGCTGTTGCGTTGACGAGCAACGGCCGTGGTGACGGCGCCCCCTCAAATTTCGCCCGCCATTCCGACGCAAACGGGATCGCGCGGGCTTTTGCATTCAACTTGTGTGTTGTAGAAAAGCCGAAAGCGACCCAGGCGGGAATCGCGAGGAGGAAAACGCATGGGATTGCTGACGCTTCAACATTTCGCGGGTTGCGTCGGCGAGGCGTTCGACCTGTCTCTTGGCGAAAGCACTGTCCCGCTGACGCTCGCAGAGGCGACTGCGGCTACGACCCCGATTCTGCCGGGAGTGCTTCGGGCTCCGTTTTCGCTGCTCTTCCGCAGCACTTCGGCGATCGTCCTGCCGCAGCAGGTCTATCGCCTGAAAAATGCCTCGCTCGGCCCGCTGGACATCTTCCTCGTACCGGTAGCCCGTGACAGGCAGGGTATCGTTTATCAGGCCGTTTTCAATTGAGGTGACGACGGGCCGTTAAGCGAGTCGCGCTTGGGACGGTCTCGAAGCGTCCCACTCCATATGAATGTGCGTGCCTGCGTCGTTTGTCACGCGGAATCCCAGACGGGTATAAAGGGCCTGGGCGCGGAAATTGCGCTGTTCGACATGCAGGGAAATGGCAGCTGCGCCGGATGCCTTTGCCTGGTCCTGGATGGCCGATATCAGTACACTTCCCCTGCCTTGCCGGCGCCATTCCGGCAACAGCCCGATATCGACGATCAGCCAGTTCTCTTGCTTGTTGTCGAGATAGAGACGGCCGACCGGTCTGCCGCCGATTTCGATCACGAGAAACTCCGCCTCGGGAAACACGGCCGTGTAATGGCGGTGTTGCAGCAAGAACTGCTGCTCAAGAAACGCATGCTTCTGCTCGGGCGACCATGGCACGGGGGCCATTTCGTCCACCCGGAAGGAACGGTAGAGCTCCATCAGAAATGGAACATCTGCCCGTGTTGCATGTCGCAGCGACATGCCTGTGACCGTGACGGCAGGCTGATCGAGCCGCGACGCAAACGTGATTGAGGCAACTTCATCCGGCCGCATCATCCGAAAGACGGGAAGGCGCCGGCAAGAGAGATGCAGAAGTTCACCGCAAGATAAGGCTGCCGGTTTTCATGCGACTGTCCATTGCCCGTCAAGCCGATCATGGCTGGTGCAAACTGTGCATATGGGGTGGCATCCAAAGCCATCATCTGGCTTTGGGCGGGCAGGGTCAGCGAATTGCCAGGGGAAGGTGTATTTGCCTTCTTTGCCGCGTCTGACTGGTTGTAGATCGTAAACGCATGAGAATGTGCCGTCATTTCCGTCGAGTCCAGCGTATGATCGTATTCGCCGAACGTCTCCCCGATGTCCCGGGGCGTCAGGCCCGGCCCCGCGCCCTGCGTGCATCCGGCGCGTCCGATGAAATTCGGTAGCCGGAAATTGGTGCGGCCATCGCCTCCATAGATTGTGCCGATCAGCGAGAACAAAGCAGTGTTCTGCTGGATGGGAAAGAGCGTGCCGTTGCAAAGCGCCCAGTCTTTGGGCGCGAAGGGAAAGCCGAACAACTGGATTTCACCTACGAAAGGCTCTGACATTATTATCCCCTTGCTGTGAGATCGAGGCTCGTTCGATCAGCCTTGCGACGGAAAGATGCCGGCCGTGGCGATGCAGAACTGCACCGTCAGCGTCGGCATCAAGTTGTTGTGCGGTGTTGAATTGCCTGTCAGCTGGGTCGAGTGCAGCGAGGTGTTGAAACCGGGGAGGTTGGACGTGTCGGTTGCGTAGAGGGTATCGCTTCCCAGCGTACCGAGCTCCATCGTCGCATCGACCTTTGTGCTCTCAGCCGTCGCCGTAGTGGCAAATATCGGATGGCTATGCGCAGGCAATTGCGTGCTCACGAGCGTTACATTTTCGGTGCCGCCCCTCTCGCCGAGACTGCGGGGTGTCAGCCCCTGTCCATTACCAAAATGGAGGGGCACGCGACCGCGCATGTCCGGTACGGCGAAGGTATTCACGCCGTCTCCGCCATAGGTCGTGCCGATGAGCGCATAGAGCACATCATTTTGTGCGATCGAGAGCAGAGTGCCGTCGCACGCCTGCCAGCCGAGCGGCACGCGCGGAAAACCGAACATCCGTATTTCCCCGAGAAAGGGAGTGCTCATTCTTGACCTCCGACGGCTGGGCTCAATTGCGCGACGGGTAAACACCCGCAAGTGCAATGAAGAAATTGATCACGTTGTATGGTTGCATGTTGGGGTGAGGCTGATTGCCACCGGTCGGTGCGACGGTTTGCGGAGACAGCAGAACCTGTACACCACCGGTCTTGGCGTACACCGGCGTGGAGGTGGTGCCGAAGAGCTTGCCTTCCGGATTGCGCTCCCCGCCAGGAGCGGTCGCGCCATTGCCAATGTGCGAGTGGGACGGGATCTGCTGCGAATTCAGCGTTACGTTCTCCACGCCGGCGACTGCTCCAATCCCGTGGACTGGAGGTTGCCAGCTCGGATCGACAGATTGTCCGGCCGACACGGGTGTGCGTCCCTGCAGGTTTGGCAAGGCGAATGTCGTGCTGCCATTGCCGCCGTATGTCGTTCCCACCAGGGAAAACAAGGCCTGATTCTGGCTGATTGCCATGATCTGCCCGTTGCACAATGCAAAAGAACGCGGCGCAAAGCCGAATCCGCCCATCATGATCTGCCCGACAAAAACCTCGGCCATTGTTCCCCCGATCAACAAACGTGACGACTCTGGATTTATCCCCGCAGCCACTCTCTCCTATAACGAGCAAGTTAGGAAGAGGGGTTATAGAAGATTTTTTATTAGCTTTCGCGTAGAAGTGGTGCGATTCAGGGTTGTAGGACTCGAAATTACGTGTCACTCAATAGCCGAGGCGGTGAACGGACTGATCGTGACGATGGACTTCCGTCCATGTGGCGTGCAGTGCGCACGGGGGCGGGACATGTTGAAGAAGTCAATCGGTCGGGCATGCCTCGTGGGCGGTCGTAGCCAGCCGTTATCTTTACTCCTTGGTTTCCTGTTGCTGCTGTGCCTGGGAGCGTTCTGGCCGGCTTCCCCCGCCAGGGCGGGTGCCTGCGGAACGACCCAGAACATCTCGGTGGCGTCCGGCGGGACAAGTATCATCACTTGTTCCGTATGGGGTTTCATCCCTAACCAGGGGACGCCTCCGAGCCACGGTAGCCTGACGTTCGGCATGCCGACGAATACCAATGCCCTCATTTACACCAACAACGGGGACGGAGCGACATCCGACAGCTTTATTGCGTACGATGAAAGCATGTCGTCGCCTGTTACCTTCAACGTGACGATTGCGCCGTCGAGCTCGCCGTTGACGGTGACACCGGCGAGCCTGCCGACCCCCGCTATCAGCTCACCTTACAGCCAGACACTCACGACCACCGGCGGCACGGCGCCCTATACCTATGCGCTCACCGGCGGGACGACGCTGCCACCCGGCCTCACGCTCTCGGCTGGCGGCGTCATCTCGGGAACGCCCACCGGTTCGGGGCCATACAATTTCATCGTGCGGGTGACCGATTCAACGACGCCGACGCCCCATACATATGACAAGAGCTACAATCCGACGATCGCAGCGCCGGTGATCGACGTAACGCCAGACAATCCTCCGGACGGTGGCGTCGGTGTCCCCTACAGCATGCAATTTACGGCGAGCGGTGGCACGCCCGGTTACACCTACACACGCGACAGCGGCACTCTGCCGACCGGCCTGAGCCTTTCGTCCAGCGGCTTGCTGTCCGGAACACCCACGGCGGCAGCAAGCTTTACGTTCAAACTGAAGGTTCAGGACAGCACAACGATTTCGACGGGTGGCGTCCATTTCCTGGCGCAGGACATTACGGTGACCATCAACAGCTTCCCGCCGGTGACTTTGTCGCCTGCGAGCGGTTCGGCACTTTCTGCCGGGACGGTGGGGACTGCGTATTCGCAGAGCGTTTCGGCGACGGGCGGTTCAGGCACGATCAGTTATACGGTGACGACCGGATCGCTTCCGGCGGGCCTTACACTGAATGGGGCGACCGGGGCGATCACCGGGACGCCGACGGCCGCTGCAATCGGCACTGCGAACTTTACGGTTACGGCGACGGCGGCCACCTCGGGGTCGGCCTCTGCAAATTACTCGATCACCGTCTCAGCGCCCCCGGTGGTGCTGACGCCTGCAAACAACACTGCCTTGTCGAGCGGTACGGTGGGCGTCTCCTATTCGAACACGTCGATTTCCGCGACCGGCGGGGTCGGCGCCATCACCTATGCCATTTCGTCGGGCAGCCTGCCGGCGGGCCTCGCCATCAATCCGTCGACCGGCGCGATTACGGGGACGCCGACCAACGCGGCCTACGGAACGGCCACGTTCACGGTGAGGGCTACGGCCGCGACTGTCGGGCAAGACTCCAAAACCTACTCGATAACGATTGCAGCGCCACCGGTGGTGCTGACGCCCGCGAGCGGTGCGCTGGCCGGCGGCGTGGTGGACATGACCTATCCGGGCGCGTCGGTCACCGCGAGCGGCGGCCTCGGAGTGATCAGCTATTCGGTGTCTGCGGGCGCGCTTCCGGATGGATTGACTTTGAGCTCGACCACCGGCGCGATCTCGGGCACACCGACGGCAGCCGGCTATGGCACCAAGAACTTTACGATCACGGCAACGGCTCTCACCGCCGGATCGGCAACCGCAAATTATTCGATTTTGATTACCGCGCCGGCGATGACATTGACCGCGGGCGGTGCTTTGGCGGGTGCCACCGCAGGCACGCCCTATTCCGACACGTCGATCACTGCAGCGAATGGGCTTGGCACGGTCACCTACGCGGTGACATCCGGCGCCCTGCCGGCGGGCCTGTCGCTGGATCCGTCGAGCGCGGCGATCACCGGCACGCCCTCGATTGCCGGTCCTTACAATTTTGCGGTCACGGCGACTGACATGCATAGCCGCGCCGCGACCGAGAGCTACAGCATCACAGTCGCCGCCGTGGCTCCAGGCGCACCGACCGCGGCCACTGCGACGGCGCTTGATACCAGCGCGGACGTGAGTTTCGTTGCGCCGGCCTTCAATGGCGGCAGCGCAATCACCGGCTATACCGTCACGTCGAGCCCCGGCGGGTTCACGGCGACGGCCGTCTCAAGCCCGATCAGCGTCAGCGGTCTGACCAACGGCACCAGCTATACGTTCACGGTAACCGCGACCAACAGCGTCGGCGCTGGGCCGGCTTCCGGAGCCTCAAACGCCGTCACGCCGCAAGGAAGTCAGGCGATCACGTTTACCAATCCGGGGGCACAGACGTTTGGCACGACACCCACCTTGACGGCAACGGCGAGCTCGAGTTTGCCAGTGGCGTTTACATCGTCGACGGCGGCTGTGTGCACGGTGACGACCGATGGTGATCTGACCTTCCATCAGGCTGGCAGCTGCACCATCCAGGCAAATCAGGCCGGTGACGCTGCCTATCTTGCCGCGCCGCAGGTGAGCGAGACCTTTGCCGTCGATGCGATTGTTCCAGACGCGCCGACGATCGGAACTGCAACGGCCGATGTGTCTTCGGCCTCTGTCGCCTTCGTCGCGCCGGCAAGCTCTGGCGGTGCATCGATCACGACCTATACGGCGACGTCGAACCCAGGTGGTTTTACCGGAACGAGTGCAACCAGTCCGGTCACGGTGAGCGGCCTTACCAACGGCGTCAGCTATACGTTTACAGTCACGGCGACCAACGTCGCCGGCACAGGGTTGGCGTCTTCGCCGTCGAATGCGGTGACGCCGCGGGCAGCCCAGACGATCACATTCGCCAATCCCGGCCCGATGAGTTTTGGCACCACGCCGACATTGACGGCGTCGTCCAGTGCGGGCCTGCCCGTTGCCTTCACATCCTCGACCGCGGCCGTATGCACGATCACGCCGGGCGGCGCCTTGACCTTCCACAGCGTCGGCAATTGCACCATCGCTGTGGACCAGGGCGGTGACGGGACCTACCTGCCAGCGCCGACGGTAAGCGAGACGTTCATCGTCAATGCGGTCGTGCCAGGCGCCCCGACCATGGGCACGGCTATCGCTGGCGACGGCGAAGTGTCCGTCAATTTTACCGCGCCGGTAAGCGCCGGCGGCGCATCGATCACCGGTTACACGGTCACGTCCAATCCGGGCGGTTTTGTCGGAACGGGGTCGTCGAGCCCGGTCACGGTTCCCGGCCTGACCAACGGCACGAGCTACACATTCACCGTGACGGCGACCAATGCTGCGGGAACGGGACCGGCCTCAAGCGCGTCGAACGCGGTGACGCCAAAAGCGCCGCAGACGATCACCTTTGCCAACCCGGGCCCGCAGGATTATGCGACGCCGGTCACCTTGAGCGCGACCGCCAGTTCCGGACTGCCGGTCACATTCCAGTCGGGAGCGCCGACCGTCTGCGTCGTCACACCGGGCGGAGCTGTCAGCTTCCGCAACGGCGGCACGTGCGTGATTGAAGTTTCGCAGGCAGGCGATGCGGCCTATCTGGCAGCCGCCAACATCAGTCAGTCGTTCTTGGTCTCTTCGCCGATCTTCGCCTTTACACCGGCCGCCGGCGCCTTGCCAATCACCACCGTGGCGTCAGCCTACAGCCAGAGCTTCAGTGCCATCGGCGGTACGGCGCCCTACACCTATTCGATTGCCAGCGGAACCTTGCCGGCGGGGCTTTCGCTCGATGCGGCGGGAACGCTTTCCGGCACGCCGACGGCCAACGGCGACTTCACCTTCACGGTCGTGGCCACCGATACCTATAATGCCGTTGCATCGAGCGGCACCTATAGTTTGCATGTGCGGATCCAGGCGCCGATCGCCGGCGCGACGGCCGCAACGGTTGCCGCCAACTCATCTGCCAATGTGATTGCGCCCGATCTGAGCGGCGGTGTGGCAGCGTCGGTCACCATCGCCACGGCGCCTTCGCACGGTACCGTGGTGGTGGCGGGGACCGAATTCCGCTATACGCCGACTGCAGGGTTCTCGGGCTCCGATAGTTTCACCTACACGGCGACGAACACGACCGGGACCTCTGCCGCAGCGACGGTGACAGTGACGGTGTCTCCGCCGACATTCGCCTTCACGCCGGCTGCGGGTGCGCTTGCCGGTGCGACGGTTGCCGACGCCTATGACCTGACGATTGCCGCCGCCAACGGGGCGGCTCCCTACTCCTATGCGGTCACCGGCGGCGCGCTTCCGGCCGGCTTGACGCTG
>NZ_DASYGZ010000119.1:0-3368 GCF_035999135.1 Ensifer sp. | reverse complement strand
CCGACGCTGCACCGCCTGGGCATCCAGGCCTTCGAACCCACCCTGGTCGAAGGCAAGGCGATCCAGCTGCACCCGCTCGTCTGCACGGCCTTCAACGCCGACTTCGACGGTGACCAGATGGCCGTTCACGTGCCGCTGTCGCTCGAAGCGCAGCTTGAAGCACGCGTGCTGATGATGTCGACGAACAACATCCTGCACCCGGCAAACGGCGCGCCGATCATCGTTCCGTCGCAGGACATGGTTCTCGGCCTCTACTACTTGTCGATCCTGAACCAGAACGAGCCTGGCGAAGGCATGGCGTTCTCGGACATGGGCGAGCTGCATCACGCGCTCGAAACCAAGTCGGTGACCCTGCACGCCAAGATCCGTGGCCGCTTCAAGACCGTCGACGCCGAGGGCAACCCGGTTTCGAAGATCTATGAAACCACCCCTGGCCGCATGATCATCGGCGAGCTTCTGCCGCGCAACGTCAACGTGCCGTTCGACATCTGCAACCAGGAAATGACCAAGAAGAACATCTCCAAGATGATCGACACGGTCTACCGTCATTGCGGCCAGAAGGACACGGTCATCTTCTGCGACCGCATCATGCAGCTCGGCTTCGCCCATGCATGCCGCGCCGGCATTTCGTTCGGCAAGGACGACATGGTCATTCCGGACACCAAGGCAAAGATTGTCGGCGACACCGAAGCGCTGGTGAAGGAATACGAGCAGCAGTACAACGACGGTCTCATCACCCAGGGCGAAAAGTACAACAAGGTTGTCGACGCCTGGGGCAAGGCAACCGAAAAGGTCGCCGACGAGATGATGGCCCGCATTAAGGCTGTGGAGTTCGACGACAACGGCCGTCAGAAGCCGATGAACTCGATCTACATGATGTCGCACTCGGGTGCTCGTGGTTCTCCGAACCAGATGCGCCAGCTGGGCGGCATGCGCGGCCTGATGGCCAAGCCTTCGGGCGAAATCATCGAGACGCCGATCATCTCGAACTTCAAGGAAGGCCTGACCGTTAACGAGTACTTCAACTCGACCCACGGTGCCCGTAAGGGTCTGGCAGACACCGCCTTGAAGACCGCGAACTCCGGTTACCTGACCCGTCGTCTTGTCGACGTTGCGCAGGACTGCATCGTCAACTCCGTCGATTGCGGTACCGAAAACGGCCTCACCATGACGGCGATCGTCGATGCCGGTCAGGTCGTGGCTTCGCTCGGCGCGCGTATCCTTGGCCGTACGGCCCTGGACGACATCGATCACCCGATCACCGGCGTTCGCCTTGTCGACGCTGGCCGGATGATCCTTGAGCCGGACGTCATCGAGATCGAGAAGGCTGGTATCCAGTCGATCCGTATCCGCTCGGCGCTGACCTGCGAAATCCAGACGGGCGTTTGCGGCGTCTGCTACGGCCGCGACCTGGCACGTGGTACGCCGGTCAACATGGGCGAAGCGGTCGGTGTTATCGCCGCACAGTCGATCGGCGAGCCGGGCACCCAGCTCACCATGCGTACCTTCCACCTTGGTGGTACGGCGACCGTGGTCGACCAGTCGTTCCTGGAAGCGTCCTACGAAGGTACGGTCCAGATCAAGAACCGCAACATGCTGCGCAACTCTGACGGCGTTCTCGTCGCCATGGGCCGCAACATGGCCGTCCAGATCCTGGACGAGCGCGGCGTCGAGCGTTCGTCGCAGCGCGTCGCCTACGGCTCGAAAATCCTCGTCGACGACGGTGACAAGGTGAAGCGCGGTCAGCGTCTCGCCGAGTGGGACCCCTACACCCGTCCGATGATGACGGAAGTGGAAGGTACCGTTCACTTCGAAGACGTCGTCGACGGCATCTCGGTACTCGAAGCGACCGACGAGTCGACCGGCATCACCAAGCGTCAGGTTATCGATTGGCGCTCGACGCCGCGCGGTACCGACCTGAAGCCGGCGATCGTCATCAAGGACAAGAACGGCGCAGTCATGAAGCTGTCGCGTGGTGGCGACGCCCGCTTCATGCTTTCGGTCGACGCCATTCTGTCGGTCGAGCCGGGCACCAAGGTCAGCCAGGGTGACGTGCTCGCACGTTCGCCGCTGGAAAGCGCCAAGACCAAGGACATCACCGGTGGTCTGCCGCGCGTTGCCGAACTGTTCGAAGCGCGCCGTCCGAAGGATCACGCCATCATCGCTGAGATCGATGGTACCATCCGCTTCGGCCGCGACTACAAGAACAAGCGTCGCGTTCTGATCGAGCCGGCGGAAGACGGTGTCGAGCCGGTCGAGTACCTGATCCCGAAGGGCAAGCCCTTCCATCTTCAGGATGGCGACTACATCGAAAAGGGCGACTACATCCTCGACGGCAACCCGGCGCCGCACGACATCCTGGCGATCAAGGGCGTGGAAGCACTTGCTTCCTACCTCGTGAACGAAATCCAGGAAGTCTACCGACTGCAGGGCGTTGTGATCAACGACAAGCACATCGAGGTTATCGTCCGTCAGATGCTGCAGAAGGTGGAAATCACCGACGCAGGCGACTCGACCTACATTGTCGGCGACAATGTCGACCGGATCGAGCTTGAAGACGTCAACGACGGCCTGATCGAACAGGGCAAGAAGCCGGCATACGGCGACCCGGTCCTGCTCGGCATCACCAAGGCGTCGCTGCAGACGCCGTCGTTCATCTCGGCCGCTTCGTTCCAGGAAACCACCAAGGTCCTGACCGAAGCTGCGATCGCCGGCAAGACCGACGGTCTGCAGGGCCTGAAGGAAAACGTCATCGTCGGCCGTCTGATCCCGGCCGGCACGGGTGGCACGATGACCCAGATCCGTCGCATCGCAACCGCGCGCGACGAGATGATCCTGGAAGAACGTCGTCGCGGCACCGGTGCGGACGTGGCAACGCCGATGCTCGCCGATCTCGCAAGCGAGAACGCGGCAGCCGAATAATGGGGGAGGGCGTGTTTCGCCCTCCAGCCTCACAAAAGAAGAAGCCGCCGAGAGCGATCTCGGCGGCTTCTTCTTTTTGCAATACGGTCTTGGGAGGTGGTGCGGGGCCTGGTTCGCGGCGTCTCAGCTGAAGCGGATGATCGCCACTTCGCCTTCAAGCGCGCCCTGATAGGCCGAAGCGTGCGGTTCTTCGCTCGGAACGTCGGTCAATGTGCCGATCTGATCCAGGTCGGCCTCGAGAAACCCTTCCTCGGCAAGGGCATTCAGCGCCTCGCGCACGGCAGTATCGTCATCAGGCGCCTTGAGCATCACGTGAATATCCACGCCATCTTCGTCGCCGTCGGTCTCGTAGGCCTTGCCGATGATGATGAACACCATCGGTTCGTCCGGGGCATTGTCATTGTCTGGGGTGACGGCCATTTTGTTTCCTTTCGATTGGCTAAGGC
>NZ_DASYGZ010000118.1:0-61183 GCF_035999135.1 Ensifer sp. | reverse complement strand
AACGCTCGGTGGCGTCTTCACCCGCCTGATCGAACGCAACACCACGATCCCGACCAAGAAGTCGCAGACCTTCTCGACCGCCGACGACAACCAGTCGGCCGTGACGATCCGCGTCTCCCAGGGCGAGCGTGAAATGGCAGCCGACAACAAGCTGCTCGGCCAGTTCGACCTCGTCGGCATTCCGCCGGCGCCGCGCGGCATGCCGCAGATCGAAGTGACCTTCGACATCGACGCCAACGGCATCGTGCAGGTTTCGGCCAAGGACAAGGGCACCGGCAAGGAACACCAGATCCGCATCCAGGCATCCGGTGGTCTTTCGGACGCCGACATCGAAAAGATGGTCAAGGACGCCGAAGCCAACGCTGAAGTCGACAAGAAGCGTCGCGAAGGCGTCGAGGCCAAGAACCAGGCCGAAAGCCTGATCCACTCCAGCGAGAAGTCGCTGAAGGATTACGGCGACAAGGTTTCGGAAACGGACCGCAAGGCGATCGCCGACGCGATTGCCGCGCTGAAGACCGCAGTCGAAGCCTCCGAGCCGGACGCCGAGGACATCAAGGCCAAGACCAACACGCTCATGGAAGTGTCCATGAAGCTCGGTCAGGCGATCTACGAAGCCCAGCAGACGGAAGCCGCCCATGCGGACGCCGCCGCTGACGCTGCCCGTGATGGCGATGTCGTCGATGCCGACTACGAAGAGGTCAACGACGAGGACGATCGCAAGCGTTCGGCCTAATCGCTCGAAAGATCAGTAAAAAAGCCCGGGTTCGCCCGGGCTTTTTTTCGTTCAGGTCGCCCGGGCGATGCGGATGAGAAGGCTCGTGACCACCGCAGCTCGCCGCAAACGTACGTTTTTGGACAAAAAACCGCATCAGCCGCCTTTCGGGCTATGGTATCCCGCTTCAAGGTTTACTAAATCGATGGCAAGGTAATCAGGCAGCCGCCGAGCCCTCGCGCTGGCACGCCTGCCAACAGGACAATCTTCGACGAATGAAACGTGATCTCTACGAAACGCTTGGTGTTGCGAAGAACGCCGACGAAAAGGAGCTGAAGAGCGCCTTCCGCAAGCTCGCGATGAAGTATCATCCGGACAAGAACCCCGGCGACGCAGCGGCGGAAAAGACCTTCAAGGAAATCAACGAAGCCTACGAGATGCTCAAGGATCCGCAGAAGCGGGCCGCCTATGACCGCTATGGCCATGCGGCCTTCGAGCAGGGCGGCATGGGCAACGGCTTCGGCGGTGGTGCTGGCGGCGCCGGCGGCTTCTCCGACATCTTCGAAGACATCTTCGGCGAGATGATGGGCGGTGGACGCCAGCGGCGCTCCTCGGGCGGCCGCGAACGCGGCGCGGACCTGCGCTACAACATGGAAATCTCGCTCGAGGAAGCCTTCGGCGGCAAGACCGCACAGATCCGGGTTCCGACCTCGATCACCTGCGACGTCTGCACCGGCTCCGGCGCCAAGCCGGGCACCAGCCCGAAGACCTGCGGCACCTGTCACGGATCCGGCCGCGTGCGCGCCGCCCAAGGGTTCTTCTCGATCGAACGCACCTGCCCGACCTGCGGCGGCCGCGGCCAGACGATCAGCGATCCCTGCGGCAAGTGCCATGGCCAGGGCCGGGTCACCGAAGAGCGCACGCTCTCGGTCAACATTCCGGCCGGCATCGAGGACGGCACGCGCATCCGTCTCTCCGGCGAAGGCGAAGCGGGGCTTCGCGGCGGACCGGCGGGCGATCTCTACATCTTCCTTTCGGTCAGGCCGCACGAGTTCTACCAGCGCGACGGGGCTGACCTTTATTGCAGCGTGCCGATCTCGATGACGACGGCAGCCCTTGGCGGCAAGTTCGACGTGACCACGCTCGACGGCACCAAGTCGCGTGTCACCGTTCCCGAGGGCACCCAGGCCGGCAAGCAGTTTCGCTTGAAGGGCAAGGGCATGCCGGTGCTGCGCTCGGCGCAATCCGGCGATCTCTACATCCAGATCCAGATCGAAACGCCGCAGAAGCTGACGAAGCGCCAGCGCGAGCTGCTGCAGGAATTCGAGCAGATCTCGTCCAAGGACAACAATCCGGAATCGACCGGCTTCTTCGCCCGGATGAAGGATTTCTTCGACACGCTTAGCGATTGAGGCTCGCAGCCTTCGGCTATTCAGCGCCGCGCACCGGAGACGGTTGCGCGGCGCTCTTGTTTCAGACCACGGCCGCAAGCTGCCAGAGGCCGACCACCACGAGCGCCGCTCCCGCGAGACGGGACAAAAGCCTGCCGCCGGGGACGACCTTCTCGGCAAGCACGAAGATGGCAATGGCCGCGATCCAAAGCACGTTCATCACGCCGCCGACAAAAAGAAGCGCCATCAGCGCCCAGCAGCAGCCGACGCAATAGAGCCCGTGCCGGATCCCGAGCCCGAAGGCAGCGCCCGGCTGGCGGCGAAATCCGCCATGGCTCTGAATGAAGACGAGCGGCGATTGGCACTGCGTGAGGCAACGATCCTTGAGCGGCGTCCACTGGAACAGTCCGGCTGCGACGAGAACCGCAGCGCTCAGAACCCGGCTCGCACTCGACAATGTGGGCGTCAACAGCAGCGCATGATCGAGCAGCCACTGCCCGAAAACCGCGGCGAGCGCGAAGAGGGTCCAGGCAACAAGGTATCCGCCGGCGAAAAACCCGGTCGCGGCAAAAGGCTTTCCCTGCTGCGCCGCCTGACGTCCAACTCGAGCATAAAGCAGGATCATCGGCGTTGCTGACGGCACCATCATCGCGACCATCATCACCGCCCACATGACGAAGGCATATCCGAAGGTGGCGAGGCTCCAGGGAAGCCCGCCGCCGGCGATCGCCATCGTCGAACCGCCTTCGCCGTTCATCGGCATATCCATCGGCATGTCCATGCCGTCCATGGACATGGCAGAGCCCATGGCGGTCCCGTCCGTGGCCGGGATGGTCCCGCCCATGGGCATGCTCGAGGCGAGCCACAGGATGTAGAGCCAGCTCGCGACCGTCAATGTGATCAGGGCCACAACGACGATGGCGCGGTCGCGTTTGAGCAGGGCTTCGAGTGTCGTGTCCGACATCGACGTCAATGAACCACGCCGCTTCCGGTCATGTGCAAGGTGGAGAAGTGGGCGTGCGAATCGGCAAGCGCCAATGTCAGCGGTCCCTTCGTGTCGGCCCAGCCGCGCCCGACCTCGCAGACGTCATATTCGAAGCCGTCAGGCAGGTTGATGCGCGCCTGGTGGGGAGCGCCGGTCACCGGGTTCAGGATCGGTTCACCGCGTGCGTTGAGCCAGCCCGGCACATTCAGGCGCGCCGTGCGGCCCGCGACATCAACATCGAAGTCGATATCGGCAAAGACCGGATCGTGCATGGTTTCAAACGTGGTCGCAAAGACCTGGAAGAAGGTCGCGCCGGGCTCCGTGTCCTCACCGCTCATGATACGCAGGAGCGCTCCGCGCTGCTCGGGCGTGGCGCGGATATCGATGATCGGCACGACCTGGCCCCTGCCCTCATGGATCGCGCCCGGCCATGCGGCGATCATGCCGCAGCGGAGCCCGTCGAGCCGTGTATCGCCGTGAAAGCCTTCCTCGATCTCGAAGGCGCCGACGGCGCTGCAATGGCCCTGTGTCGGCAGCGCATTGAACTGGCAGGGGCAGCCATAGGCGCAATTGCAGTGAACGAACTCACGCCCTTTCATCATCCATTTGACACTCGTCATCGTCTCCTCCTCGGATCTGACCGGTGCTTGATCTGCGCGGGTCGCGCGGCTGGATGCATTTTATTAGACTTACAAAATATACTCCTCGCACCGGCCAATGCCAACGGGCCTGCCGGGGCGGTCTGAAACAGACAGCGCCGCACCTCCGATCGGACGCGCGGCGCCTGGTCTTCGAGCTAACCGCGGTCAGAGCGTCGCCATGCCACCATCGATGATCAGCTCGGCGCCGACGGTGAAGGCGGCTTCGTCCGAGGCGAGGAAGACGACGGCCTTGGCGATCTCGCTGGCATGGCCGAAGCGGCCGAGCGGGATCTGCGCGGCAATGGCGTCGACCACCTGCTTGTTCTCCTCGACCGTCGGCGCATGGCCGTCATGGAGCGGCGTGCGGACCGGGCCGGGGCTAACGGCGTTGACCCGGATGCCGCGGCCGATCAATTCGCCGGAGAGCGTCTTTGCCAGCGACAGCAGCCCCGCCTTGGTCAAGGCGTAGACGCTCGAGGTCGGCATGCCGATATGGGCGTTGATCGAGGTGTTCAATACGATCGATGCCGGCTTGGAAAAGATCGGAAGCAGGGCCTGGATGAGGAAGTACGGACCCTTGAGGTTGATGGCGAGCGAGCGGTCGAAGCTTTCCTCGTCCCACTGCTCGATCGGCTGCAGCTTGGCGATGCCGGCATTGACGAACAGGATGTCGAGCGTGCCGAAGGCGGCCTTGATCTTGTCGGCGACGGCCGCCTGGCCGGCGACGTTGCCGGCATCGGCCTCGATGATCAAAGCGCCGTCGCCAAGGATGGCGCGGGCCTCGGCGATGTTCTTCGGATTGGTGCCGGTGACGGCGACGCGGGCGCCTTCGGCGATGAACTGGCGGGCGGTTTCAAGGCCGATGCCGCTGGTGCCGCCGGTGATGAGGGCCGTCTTGTTCTGCAAGCGTGACATGATGAAATCCTCTCTTTGGGTTGAAGGAGAGCGGCGCTCTTGGCTGAACCGTCGTCCTTGAATGACGACAGATATGGCGGAAAACGATCGTTCGGATTAGTCTTCCAATCCGGGAACTCGAATTCGGGAAAGCCGAACGATGATGAAAATCGAGGGTATTGCCGCCTTTGTGGCGGTGGCCGAGGCAGGTTCGATCAGCGAGGCGGCGCGGCGCCTGCGGTTGTCGAAATCCGTCGTCAGCGAAAGGGTGGCCGAGCTGGAGCGTGGATTGAACGCCACCCTGCTTCACCGCACGACGCGCAAACTGACCTTGACCGAGGACGGCATCGCCTTTCGCGAGCGCGCCATCCGGATCGTCGGCGAGGTGCAGGCGGCCGCCAGCGATCTGGCCGAACGCCGCGGGCAACTGACCGGGCCGCTTCGCATTGCCGCCCCCGTCAGCTTCGGCCGAAGGCATCTGGGCCCGGCCCTTTATCCCTTTCTTGCTGCCCATCCCGAGATCGAGCTGACGCTCGATCTCGACGACCGACGAGTGGACGCAGCTTCGGAAGGATACGATGCAATCGTGCGCCACGGGGCGATCGCCGATTCGCGCCTGGTGGTCTGGAAGCTTGCAAGCAGCCACAGGCTTCTCGTCGCTTCGCCCGATTATCTCGCCCGCCATGGCACGCCCGTTTCGCTTGCCGAACTCGAAGGTCATCGTGGCATCTTCTACACCAACCGCGGCGCTTCTGACTGGCGTTTCGAGGGCCCGGACGGCGCAACCATCGTGCGGGCGCGGTTGGCGCTCGGCATGAACAATGGCGACATGCTGCTCGATGCGGCCGTGGCCGGGCTCGGTATTGCGCTTTTGCCCGCCTTTATCGCCGGCCCGTCCGTGCGGGAGGGGCATTTGCGCGCCATCGATGTCGGACTGAGGCCCGAGCCGGAGTTCATCTACATGGCGCATGCCGAGGGCCGGCGCGCCTCGGCCAAGCTCAAAGCCATCGCCAAACACCTCAAGGACACCTTCGGCGATCCGCCCTATTGGGATCCGTAACCGCTCCACGCAACGTCCGCGTAACCGTTGCGAGGGATCGTGCCCCGGCGTTTGCCGACCGGGCCTCGACAGGATCTTGACCAAAACCGGCTGGCATCGTCATCGCGTCCCTTACAACCAAAAATTGGATTCCTATCTTATCATGCGGAACCTCTTTCTGAATTGGATCGTCCTTATGACGCTTGGAACCTCTGCGCATGCGGCCTCCCCTTCCCCGACGCCGACCGACCCCGAGATCCTCGAAATCCTGACTGACCGCATCGACAGGCAGCAGCAGTCCGTCGGCATCGTGGTCGGCGTTATCGACGCCGATGGGCGTCGTGTCATCGCCCACGGCCATCCCGCCAAAGGCGACCCAAGCCTGGTCGACGGTCGCACCGTGTTCGAGATCGGCTCGGTCACCAAGGTGTTTACGGCACTGCTGCTTGCCGACGCGGTCGAGAAGGGCACCCTCGGCCTCGACACGCCGGTCTCCTCGCTGCTGCCGGCGAGCGTCGTCATGCCTGAGGACAAACAGATACCGATCACGCTCGAGCATCTGGCGACACATATGTCCGGCCTGCCGCGGCTGCCGGACAATCTGGTTCCGGCCGACGACAACGACCCTTACGCCGACTACGATACCGCCAAGCTCCATGCTTTCCTGTCGAGCCACCAGCCGACGCGGAAACCCGGTGTCGAGCACGAGTACTCCAATCTCGGTGCCGGCCTTCTCGGCCACATCCTCGGCCTGAAGGCGGGCCTTTCCTACGAAGATCTCGTCGCAATCCGGATCTCGGCCCCCCTGGGCCTGAAGGACACGGCCATCACCGTGCGGCCCGATTGGACTGGACGGCAGGCCAAGGGCTACGATGCGGCGCTGGATCCTGCCAGCGACTGGCATCTGGCCAGCCTGCAGGGTGCGGGCGCATTGCGCTCGACCGCCGATGACATGCTGACGTTTCTGGCGGCGGCCATGGGCAAGACGCCCTCGCCGCTGGCGCCCGCCTTCGCGTCCATGCTGGCGACCCGGGCGCCGATCGGCAACGGCGATAACGATCAGCAGGCGCTCGGCTGGGTGATTTCGGGCAAGGGCGACGACCAGATCATCTGGCACAATGGCGGCACCGGTGGCTATCGATCCTTCGTCGGCTACCGTCCATCGACCGGGGTCGGCGTCGTGGCGCTGTCCAATGCATCGACGGAGATCGGCGTCGACGATATCGGTCGACATCTGCTCAATCGCAACGCGCCACTGGCCCCGGCCGTCACCCCGCGCACCGCCGTTGCGGTCGATCCCGCAACCTACGACGCCTATCTCGGCACGTACCGGCTTCATCCCGGGTTCGAGCTGACGATCTTTCGCGACGGAGACCGCCTGTTTGCCCAGGCAACCGGCCAGGACCGGCTGGAGATCGTGCCGGAGGCGGAGCATCGTTTCTTCACGAAGCTCATCGATGCGCAGATCAGCTTTACACTCAAGGGCGGGCGCGCCGAAAGCCTGACCTTGCATCAGGGCGGGCGCGACATGCCGGCTCCGCGGGTCGAAAAATGATAAAATGATTTGGTCTCCCGCCTGCCAGACAGGCGGGAGACGGTCCGGTATCGATCAGAAGATCAGATCGATGGCGAAGTAGCTCAAGGCCGAGATTGCCGCTGCGGCCGGCATGGTGATGAACCAGGCAATGACGATGTTGCCGGCAAGGCCCCAGCGAACCGCCGAGACACGGCGGGCGGCACCAACGCCGATGATTGCGCCGGTGATCGTGTGCGTCGTCGAGACCGGAATGCCGAGCCAGGTGGCGGCAAAGAGCGTGATCGCCCCGCCGGTTTCGGCGCAGAAGCCCTGCATCGGGTTGAGCTTGGTGATCTTCGAACCCATGGTGTGGACGATGCGCCAGCCGCCGAACAGCGTGCCGAGCGCGATCGCCGCCTGGCAGGTGATCACCACCCAGAACGGCACGTAGAATTCCGAGCCGAGATAGCCCTGCGAGTAGAGCAGCACCGCGATGATGCCCATGGTCTTCTGCGCATCATTGCCGCCGTGGCCGAGCGAATAGAGCGAGGCCGAAATGAACTGCATCACCCGGAAGGTGCGGTCGACGGCAAAGGGCGTCTGGCGCACGAAAATCCACGAAACGATCAGCACCAGAAGCAGCGCCAGGAAGAAACCGATCGCCGGTGACATGAAGATGGCGCCGACGGTCTTCAAGAGACCGGTCCAGACGATGGAACTGAAGCCGGTGCTCGCAAGACCAGCGCCGACAAGGCCGCCGATCAGCGCGTGCGACGAGCTCGACGGGATGCCGAAGAGCCAGGTGACGATGTTCCAGACGATCGCGCCGATCAGTGCCGAAAAGATCACCAGCGGGGTGACGATGCCGGGATCAATGATGCCCTTGCCGAGGGTTTCGGCCACGTGCAGGCCGAAGAACAGGAAGGCGATGAAGTTGAAAAAGGCCGCCCACATGACCGCGTATTGCGGCCTGAGCACCCGCGTCGAGACGATTGTCGCGATCGAGTTGGCGGCGTCGTGCAGACCGTTCAGGAAGTCGAAGAACAGCGCGATGCCGATCAGCCCGACGAGCAACGGAAAGGCGAGCGTCGCATCCATCAGACGTTCTCGATCACGATGCCGCTGATTTCATTGGCGACGTCCTCGAAGCGGTCGACGACCTTTTCCAGTTCGCCGTAGATCTCGCTGCCGATGATGTAGGCCATCGGGTTGCTGGCGCCGTGGCGGCGGAAGAGATCCTTGAGGCCCTGGTCGTGCAGCTCGTCGGAGCGACCCTCGATGCGGGTGATTTCCTCGGCAATGGCGATGAGACGGACATGGTTGGCGCCGATGCGATCAAGCAGCGGAATGGCCTCGGCGATCAGGTGCGCCGCCTTGACGACGGTGGTGCCCATTTCGCGCATGCCGGGGTCGAAGCTCTTCTGCTCGAACAGCCGGATCGTCTTGACCGTCTTGTGCATCATGTCGATGGCGTCGTCCATCGACTGGATCAGGTCCTTGATGTCGCCGCGGTCGAACGGCGTGATGAACGAGCGGCGGACCGCCAGAAGCACTTCGGCGGTGATGTGGTCCGCCTCGTCCTCAAGCGCGACGATCCGGTCGCAGTGTTTTTCCATGTCGTCGCCACCGGCAAGCAACTTGTCGAGCGCGTCGGCGGCACCGACGACGGTGCGCGAATGGTTTGCGAAAAGATCGAAGAAGCGATCCTCGCGGGGAAGAAGTTTGCGGAACCAGGCCAGCATCACACGTGTATCCATCTGTGGATTGTCATGCGGCTGTCATATTTCACCAGGTCCTTTATGAAAAGCACCGAATCAAAGGGGTTTGTCGCCTTTCCCCTGTCGATATCGGCCTATCCTGCGCGATATTGCGGCGCTGCCCATTT
Organism: Ensifer sp.; assembly: GCF_035999135.1. Taxonomy (GTDB): domain Bacteria; phylum Pseudomonadota; class Alphaproteobacteria; order Rhizobiales; family Rhizobiaceae; genus Ensifer. The sequence continues at coordinate 52,120 of NZ_DASYGZ010000118.1, read as the reverse complement.
CGCCTTGCCTTGGCAGGCGCTTTCGTCCTAGCTGGCGCCCACTGTCGAATCCGGACTGCCGATGCCCAACAAGGTCTTTCTCAACCGACTGAAGCTTACGGAGTTCCGCAACTATGCGGCGCTCTCGCTTGAGCTCGACCAGCGCCATGTGGTGCTGACAGGGGAGAACGGCGCCGGCAAGACCAACCTCATGGAAGCCGTCTCTTTCCTTTCGCCCGGCCGCGGCCTCCGGCGCGCCGCCTATGCGGACGTGACCCGGGTCGGCGCCGGCGACGGGTTCTCGGTCTTTGCCGAAGTCGAGGGCATGGAGGGCTTAGTCGAGATCGGCACCGGGACTGCCGGCGTCACGGAAGGGCAATCCCGACGGCTGCGGCTGAATGGAACACCGGCAGCGACCGTCGACGAGCTGACCGACCATCTGCGCGTTCTCTGGCTCACGCCGTCGATGGACGGGCTTTTCACCGGCTCCTCTTCCGACCGCCGTCGCTTCCTCGATCGTCTCGTGCTTTCACTCGACCCGGAACATGGCCGGCGTGCAAGCGAGTTCGACCGGGCGATGCGCAGCCGCAACCGGCTGCTTGGCGACTATCGCCCGGACCCGGCCTGGCTGACGGCGATCGAGAAGGAGATGGCCGGGCTTGGTGTCTCGATGGCGCTGGCGCGGCAGGAAATGCTCGGCCTGCTGGCGGCACTCGTCGAGCGCACTGTCGATGACAGCGTGTTTCCTTCCGCCCTGCTTTCGCTTTCCGGTTTCCTCGACGATGAGGGCCATCGCCCGGCCTATGATCTCGAAGAGCAGTACCTGACGATGCTGCGCGAAGGGCGACCACGCGACGCGGCCGCTGGACGAACCCTCGACGGGCCACACCGGAGCGACCTCATCGTTCGCCATCGCAAGAAGGACATGGAAGCGGCGCGCTGCTCGACCGGCGAACAGAAGGCGCTGCTCGTCGGCCTGGTGCTGGCGCATGCGCGCCTTGTCGGCGACATGACCGGCCATGCGCCGGTGCTTTTGCTCGACGAAATCGCCGCCCATCTCGACGTCAACCGGCGCGCGGCGCTGTTCGATCTCGTCGACAATCTTGGCGGCCAGGCCTTCATGACCGGAACCGACCAGGCGATGTTCGAGGCGCTCAGCGAGCGCGGCCGGTTCCTCACCGTTTCGCATGGCAGCGTTACGGGATAGGCAACAGGGAACGAGGAAGAGAGTTTGCGGTTTTCCGCCCGCGTCCCGCTCTCACGTGCATGCAGCGGAATGGACGAGGAGGATGTGGCCATGACCGGTGAGACCAGGCTCGATCAAGCGGAGATCGCCCGCTACGCCCGCCATATCGTGCTGCCGGAAATCGGCGGCGCGGGCCAGCAGAAACTGAAGGCGGCGAGCGTGCTGGTGATCGGCGCCGGCGGGCTCGGTGCCCCGGTGCTCGTCTATCTGGCAGCGGCCGGCATCGGCCGGATCGGCATCGTCGATGACGACACCGTCGCGCTCTCCAACCTGCAGCGGCAGATCATTCATCGCACCCAGGATATCGAGCGCGCCAAGGTCGAAAGCGCCGCCGAAGCGATTGGCTCGCTGAACCCGCATGTCCGTGTCGACGAACACAGGCTGCGGCTCACCCCTGCCAATGCCGAGGCGCTGTTCCGGCAATACGATCTGGTGATCGACGGCTCGGACAATTTCGATACGCGCTACCTTGCAGCCGATACGGCGGCATCGGTCGGCATTCCGCTTGTCACGGGCGCCGTCGGGCGGTTCGACGGATCGCTGACGGTGCTGATGCCCTATCGCGCCAGCGCCGATGGACGGCCGAACCCGTCCTATCGCGATCTCTTTCCCGAACCGCCGCCGGCCGGCGTCGTGCCCTCCTGCGCCGAGGCCGGCATTGTCGGTGCGCTCACCGGCGTCATCGGCACGCTCCAGGCGATGGAAGCGATCAAGGTGATCGCCGGCTTCGGGGAACCGCTGGTCGGCCGGCTGTTGATGTATGATGCGCTTTCGGCACAGTTCAACACCATCCGCTACCGCCGCCGGGCATAGAGCAATTCCAGGAAACGTGTCTAACGGTTTTCCGTACTGAATTGCGTCATGGCGGGGGGTTAGCAACCCGAACGGCAGCCGCGTCGCACATCTTCGAGCCAATGAGAGCCGCAATGCAGATCTTTCGCATCGACCAGGATTTCGACCGGCATGAGGCGCTGCTGACGCTGATCCTGGATGCCTTCGCCTCCATGGACGGACGGATCGATCCGCCGTCGTCTGCGCATGCGCTGAGTGTCGAAACGCTGCGGCAGAAGGTTGCCGACGAGATCGCCTTCGGCGCCGACGACGGCGAGCGCCTCGTCGGTTGTGTGTTCCTGAAACCGGAGAGCGACTGCCTTTACGTCGGCAAGCTCGCCGTGGCGCCGGACGCCCAGGGCAAAGGCATTGGGCGCCGCCTTCTGGCGGAGGCGGAAACGACGGCACGGGCACTGAAGCTCCCGGCCCTGAGGTTGCTGACCCGTGTCGAACTCGTCGAGAACCACCGCGCCTTCGGCGCTTGCGGCTTCAGCCAGACCGGAACGATGTGCCATCCCGGTTTCACCCGGCCGACGGCAATCGAGATGCGCAAGGCGCTTTAAGCCGCCAGCACGACATGCGCTGCCTCTGCGGCAGCGCCATGCTCAATCGGCTGATCAGTCGCGGCCGGGCAGCACGCGGTCCGGCGGGCGGTGGCCGTCGAAAAAGGTGCGGATGTTGATCACCACCTTCTCGCCCATGTCGACGCGCCCTTCGAGCGTCGCCGAGCTCATATGCGGCAGGAGAACGACCTTGCCCTCGCCGGCAAGCTTGATCAGCTTCGGATTGACCGCCGGTTCGTTCTCGAAGACGTCGAGCCCGGCGCCGGCGATCTTGCCCTCGCGCAGCGACTTGATCAGCGCCGTCTCGTCGATGATGCCACCGCGCGCAGTGTTGACGATGTAGCTGTCCGGCCGCATCAAAGCGAGGCGGCGGGCCGACAGAAGATGATAGGTCGCGGGCGTCGAGGGGCAATTGACCGAAACGATGTCGACGCGGGCGAGCATCTGGTCGAGGCTGTCCCAATAGGTCGCCTCCAGCATCTCTTCGGTTTCGGCCTTCACCCGGTGGCGATTGTGGTAGTGGATCGACAGGCCGAACGCCTTGGCGCGGCGCGCGACGGCGGTGCCGATGCGGCCCATGCCGACGATGCCGATGCGTTTTCCGGCAATGCGCCGACCGAGCATCCAGGTCGGCGACCAGCCGGCCCACTCACCCTTGCGATCGGTCAGGATCTGCGCACCTTCGGCAAGCCGTCTCGGCACGGCGAGGATCAGCGCCATCGCCATGTCGGCGGTGTCCTCGGTCAGCACATTCGGCGTGTTGGTGACGGTGATGCCCTTGCGGGCGGCCGCGTCGACATCGATGTTGTCGACGCCGTTGGAGAAGCTGGCGATCAGTTTCAGCTGCGGTCCGGCCTGCTCGATCAGCGCCGCATCGATGCGATCGGTGACCGTGGGCACCAGCACGTCGGCGCGCTTGACGGCAGCGACGAGTTCCGGCTGGCTGCGCGGCGTGTCGTCGATGTTCAGCTCCGCATCGAAGAGTTCGCGCATGCGCGTCTCGACGATATCGGGCAGCTTGCGGGTGATGTAGACCGAGGGCTTCTTCTTGCTTGTCATTGCTGCGACGGGCCTTGTTGACGGGTCCTTAACCAAGTTGGGCGATACTTTCTCCCTGTAGCCGCAATTTCTACCAGACCCCACCGGGAAGACAAACAAAACTCGCGCCTTCGTCCCCGCGATTTGAGCCCCCTGTGTTGGGCCCGAAGTGAACTGCGCCTGCAAAAGCTAGTGCCACGGAAAATGGGCTTCGTCATGCGTCACGTCATTTCCAGATTCTCGCTCTCGTTGATCGCCGCCTTCCTTGGCGCAGGGATCATGACGTCGGCGGCTTACGCTCAGGCTGCCAAGGGCGCCAGCGGACTGCCATTGCCGCGCTTCGTCAGCCTGAAGTCGAAGAGTGTCAATCTGCGCATCGGCCCGAGCGTCGATTACGCGGTCGCCTTCCGCTACATGAAGCCGGGCGTGCCGGTCGAAATCATCCAGGAATACGACAACTGGCGCCGGATCCGTGACGCCGACGGCACCGAAGGCTGGGTGAACCAGGCGCTGCTTTCGGGCGACCGCACCGCGGTGACAGCCCCCTGGATGCGCGGCAAGGGTGAAGGCGTCTTCGTCAATATGCGCCGCGATCCGCAGGGCACGTCCCCGATCGTCGCCCGGATGGAACCGGGCGTCATCGTCCATGTCGGCGAATGCAACGGCGACTGGTGCCATGCCGAGACGCAGGGCGTGGAAGGCTGGATCGCCCAGAGCGAAATCTGGGGCGCCTATCCCGGCGAGGCCTTTAAGTAAGGCCGCGCCGAAGCTTCATCACATCATTCAGAAACGATCAGACCAGATCGGCCTGCTCGGCGGCGGCCGAAAGCGATACCATCGGCCGCGGCCCGATCTGGCCGATGACGATGCCGGCGGCGAGGTTGCCGAGCTTGCTGCAGTCTTCCAGCGAGCGGCCGGTCGTGTAGCCGTGAAGGAATCCCGCTGCATAGAGATCGCCGGCGCCGGTCGTGTCGACCACCTGGGCGATCGGCGTTGCGGCGACGCGAACGCGTTCGTCACCGCGCACGACCACCGAACCTTCTTCGCTGAGCGTCACGGCTGCAAGCTTGCAATCCTTGGAGAGCTTTTCCAGCGCCAGATCGAAATCCTCGGTCTCATAGAGCGCCAGCGCCTCCTGCTTGTTGGCAAAGACGATGTCGACCGTTCCGGATCGCATGAGCTCGAGGAACTCGTCGCGGTAGCGATGAACGCAGAAGCTGTCGGACAGCGTGATCGCGGTCTCGCGACCATTGGCGTGGGCAATCCTTGCGGTTTCGCGGATCGCATCCTTGGCGCGGGGCGGATCCCAGAGATAGCCTTCGAAATAGGTCACCTTCGACTGGGCGACGACGTCGGCTTCGACGTCCTCGGGGCCAAGCTCGACGCAGGCGCCGAGATAGGTGTTCATCGAGCGCTCGCCGTCTTCAGTGACGAAGATCATCGAGCGCGCAGTCGGCGGCGTGGTCTCCAGCGGCTTGGTCTCGAAATAGACGCCCTGGGCGCGGATGTCGTGGGCAAAGATCTCGCCGAGCTGATCGCTGGCGATCTTGCCGAAGTAGGCGGCGCGGCCGCCGAGGCTGGCGACGCCGGCCGCGGTGTTTCCGGCGCTGCCGCCGGAGGCTTCGACCGCCGGGCCCATACGCGAGTACAGCAACTCGGCCCGCTCGGCATCGATGAGGTTCATGGCGCCCTTGATGATACCGTTTTCGGTAAGGAAGGCGTCGTCGCAGCGCGCAATGATATCAACGATGGCGTTGCCGATCGTCAGCACGTCGTATGTTGTCATGAACCTCGTCCGGTCTCCGTGATGGCCGGTGTTCGTTAATACCGGTTTTCCGGCCATTTGGAAGACAAAAGACGCGACGTTGCAGTCATCATGCCGTTGGAAGTGCGTTTTCCTCGTAGGCGGCTGCGAATTCGGCGCTCGGCGGGATTGGCTTGATGATGTCGATCAGCACGCCGTTCGGATCGGCGGTGATGAAATGGCGCTGGCCGAAGTCTTCGTCGCGCAGGGTCTTGAGGATCGGCAGGCCGGCGGCAACCGCCTCCTCGTAGATGCGATCCGGATCCTCGACCTCGAAGTTCAGAAGCAGGCCACGGGTGGGCGCCCGCGCTTCTTCGGGGATCGTCTCGTGGCGATAATCGAGCACGGCCAGCGTCACATGCTCGTCTTCGACCGACTGCAGATGCACGTACCAGTCGGCGGTGAACAGCGCCTCGAAACGGAAATGTTCGATATAGAAGGCGGCCGTCGCGGCAACATCCGCCGTCATGATCACCGGATAATAGCTCGTCGATTTCATGGCTTTTCCTCACCTCGGTAATATCATACACTCTGTATGTTTCTTCAATTAACATACAGGCTGCATGTATGCAACAAGAAAACGCCCGCCGCTCGAACCGTGAACGCTCCGACACGACGCGCGCCGCGATCCTCGATGCCGCCCGCGGTCTGTTCGTCAGTCGGGGCTATGCCGATACGTCGACGCCGGATATCGTAGCGGCAGCCGGCCTGACGCGAGGCGCGCTCTACCACCATTTCGAGGACAAGAAGGCGCTGTTTCGCGCGGTCGCCGAGCGCGAGGCGGGGAACGTCGCGGCCGCGATCGAACAGGCGACGGATCTCGATCTTGCCGCACGCGAGGCACTGAAGGTCGGCGCCCGCGCCTATTTCGACGCCATGCGCGAGCCAGGGCGGATACGGCTGCTCCTGCTCGACGGACCGGCCGTGCTCGGCAAGCATGAGATGATGGCGATCGATGCGGCCAATGCGCAAAGAACGCTCGAGGAGGGTATTGCCGAGGCCATGGCCCCGGCCGCCGTTGCGCCCGAAAAGCTGTCGGCCATGGCGTCGCTGCTCTCGGCCGCCTTCGACCGCGCCGCGCTCGACATCGCCGACGGCGCTTCCACCGAGCTTTATACCGAGACGATCGGCAGCCTGATCGACCGGATGGTTGCGCCTTAAGGCGTGGCTGGTCGCGGCAGAGGCGGTCAGCCCGGCGCCTGGACGATCTGCTGCGGCAGTTCGACCAGCGGCGCCGGGATGTCACAGGTCTTTTCCGGCGACTTGCAGATATCGGCGATGACGCAGCGCTCGCATTCGGGCTTGCGCGCCTTGCAGCAATAGCGGCCGTGCAGGATCAGCCAGTGATGCGCATGGTAGATATACTCGTCCGGAATGATCCGGATCAGCTTGTCTTCCACCTCGTCCGGGGTCTTGCCCGGTGCCAGACAGATGCGATTGGCAATGCGCAGGATATGGGTATCGACCGCGATGGTCGATTGGCCGAAGGCCATGGAGAGCACGACATTGGCAGTCTTGCGGCCGACCCCGGGAAGCCTGACCAGTTCTTCGCGCGTGCGCGGCACCTCGCCGCCGAAATCGCGGATCAGCATTTCGCTGAGCGCGATGACATTCTTCGCCTTGTTGCGAAAAAGCCCGATGGTCTTGATGTAATCGCGCACCTTCTCCTCGCCAAGCGCCAGCATCTTTTCCGGCGTATCGGCAGCGGCAAAGAGCGCCCGCGTCGCCTTGTTGACCCCGGCATCGGTCGCCTGGGCCGAGAGTGCAACGGCAACGACGAGCGTGAACGGATTGACGTGCTCCAACTCTCCCTTCGGTTCCGGGCGCTGGATCGAGAAGCGGCGGAAGATTTCCCTGAGCTCGTCCTGGCTATAGAAGCTCTTGACCCGCGGGTTTGCCCGGCGGCTCGTCTTCGCTTTTGCGGCCCCCGGTTTTGCAACGCGCAGTTTCGCAGCACCTGGGGGCAATTTCGGCTTCACGTTTTTCATGATGCATCTATAGTCAAAGGTCATGAACAATGGCAACGCCACCCCAGCTGACGAGGAGCCACCGGTCTTCACCGCCGCGCTCACGCCCTATCGTTCCCTCGGGCGAAAGGGTTTCAGGATCTTCTTCCTGATTGCTGGCCTGCTCACCCTCGTGCACGCCTTCGTCTTCCTCGTCATCGGCGCCTGGCCGATCGTGTTCTTCTTCGGTCTCGACTACCTGCTGCTGTTCGGCGCCTTCTGGCTGAACTACCGCTCGGGGCTCAGCCGCGAAGAGGTCAGCGTCTCCAGATCCGATGTGTCGGTGCGCAAATTCACGCCGTCCGGCCAGATCAGCGAGCATCGCTTCAATCCCTTCTGGGCGCGCTTTTATGTCGCCCGGCACCAGGAGATCGGCATCGTCTCGATGACGCTCAGCGGTGGCGGCCGGCGCACGGACATCGGGTCGTTTCTCAACCGCGACGATCGCGAGACCTTTGCGCTGGCGCTCTCGGGCGCGCTTGCGACCGTTCGCCGTCGCTGACGCCGACAAACGATCCTGATCGTCGCATCCACTCAAGTTTCGGGTGGCTGCGACCCGTCCAAGTGATTACCTGTGACATGACAGGAGACGAGCCATGAACATTGCGACATCGCTACCCACCGACATCACGCCGAAAGGCACCGACTACGATACGGTCAGCCGCGTGATCGAAATGCTGACCGAGGACTATCGCGACCAGCCGTCGCTCGAAACGGTGGCGCAGCGGCTGAAGCAATCGCCGACGCAGTTGCAGAAGGTCTTTACCCGCTGGGCCGGGCTTTCGCCGAAGGCTTTCCTTCAGGCCGTGACCCTCGATCACGCCAAGCGCCTGCTGCGCCAGGAAGACATGCCGCTCTTGGAAACCAGCATCGAGGTGGGCCTCTCCGGCCCGAGCCGGCTGCACGACCTGTTCGTCACCCACGAAGCGATGTCACCGGGCGAATGGAAAGCACGCGGCGACGGCCTGACGATCCGCTTCGGCTATCATCCCTCCCCCTTCGGCACGGCGCTGGTGATGATCACCGATCGCGGACTGGCCGGCCTTGCCTTCAACGATGCCGGCGGCGAGCAGGCGAGTTTCGAGGACATGGCGCAGCGCTGGCCGAACGCCAGCTACATCGAGGACAGCGCGGCGACGGCCCAGTACGCCGCACGCATCTTCGAGCCCTCACGCTGGCAACAGAACGAACCGTTGCGCATCTTCCTCATCGGTTCCGATTTCCAGATCCGGGTCTGGCAGGCGCTGTTGAAGATCCCGCTTGGCTGCGCCACCACCTATTCGAGCATCGCCGGCACGATCGGCCAGCCGACCGCGTCGCGCGCGGTGGGTGCTGCGGTCGGCCGCAATCCGATCTCCTTCGTCGTGCCCTGCCATCGCGCGCTCGGAAAGAGCGGCGACCTCACCGGCTATCACTGGGGCCTGACGCGCAAGCGCGCAATCCTTGGCTGGGAGGCGGGCATGGCCGCCGACGGAACCATCTGACGGCATCGGTCAGGACACAAAAAAGGGGCGCCTGGCGCCCCTTTTTCGATCGTTGCAGTTAGGCTCAGTGCGCGGCGGACATGTCGCCGAGCACTTCCTTGGAAGCGACGGTCGAGTTGGCGTTGAGCTTGTAGACCATCGGCACGCCGGTCGCGAGGTTGAGCTTCAGGATCTCCTCCTTCGTCAGGCGATCGAGCACCATGACCAACGAGCGCAGCGAGTTGCCGTGGGCGGCGACCAGCACCTTCTGGCCGGACAGCACGCGCGGCAGGATCTCGGTCAGGTAGTAGGGCCAGACGCGGGCGCCGGTGTCACGCAGGCTTTCGCCGCCCGGAGGCGGAATGTCATAGGAGCGGCGCCAGATATGCACCTGCTCTTCGCCCCACTTCTCGCGGGCGTCGTCCTTGTTGAGGCCCGAGAGATCGCCGTAGTCGCGCTCGTTGAGCGCCTGGTCGCGGATCGTTTCGAGCTGGGACTGGCCAACCGCGTCGAGCACGAACTGGCAGGTGCGCTGGGCGCGGATCAGCGACGAGGTGAAGGCGATGTCGAACTTGATGCCGTAGTCGGCGAGCGCCTTGCCGCCGGCCTTGGCTTCCTCGACGCCGAGTTCGGTCAGGTCCGGATCGCGCCAGCCGGTAAACAGGTTCTTCAGGTTCCAGTCGCTCTGGCCATGCCGGACGAGGACGAGGGTGCCGCTCATGTCGAATTCCCCTTGATCGTGAGAGTGAAAAGGTCAGTTGAGCCCGAGCACGTCGAGCATCGAATAGAAGCCGGGTTTCTCGCCGCGCGCCCAGAGCGCCGCGGTGACGGCGCCGCGCGCGAAGATCGAGCGGTCGGTGGCGCTGTGCGACAGGGTCACCTGCTCGCCTTCGCCGGCAAGGATGACCGAATGTTCGCCGATGACCGAGCCGCCGCGCAGCGTCGCAAAGCCGATCGTGCCCACCGGGCGTGCACCGGTATGGCCGTCGCGCACCCGTACGGAGTGTTCGGCAAGCCCGATATCGCGGCCCCTGGCGGCCGCTTCGCCGAGCAGCAGAGCGGTGCCGGACGGCGCGTCGACCTTGTGCTTGTGGTGCATTTCGAGGATTTCGATATCCCAGTTCGCAGGCCCGAGCGCGCGGGCGGCCTTTTCGGTGAGCACGCCGAGCAGGTTGACGCCGAGGCTCATATTGCCCGACTTGACGATACGGGCGTGGCGCGCGGCAGCGCGGATCTTCGCCTCGTCGTCGCCGGAGCAACCCGTCGTGCCGATCACGTGGACGATCCGCGCCTGGGCGGCGAGCCCGGCGAATTCGACCGTTCCTGCTGGTGCAGTGAAATCGAGCACGCCTTCGGCAGCAACGAAAGCTTCGAGCGGCTGGTCGGTGACGGGCACGCCGATCGGGCCGAGACCGGCCAGCTCACCGGCATCGCGACCGATGAAGGGCGAGCCCGGTCGTTCGACGGCGGCATGCAGTCGGACGCCGTCCATCGCGTGAACCGTCCTGATCAGGGTCTGCCCCATGCGGCCTGCCGCACCCACCACCACGAGCTTCATATCATCAGCGCCCATCGGTGATTTCCTTCTTGTCCGCTATTGGATTTCGGCGCCGGCAGGCGCTTCGGCAGCCTGGTCTTCGGCAGACTGGCCCTGGAGATTGTGGAGGCGAGCGTAGAGACCGTCCGGTCGCCGTGCAAGCTCGGCATGCGTGCCTTCCTCGACGGCCGCCCCGTCCTTCATGACGATGATCTTGTCAGCGTTGACGACTGTCGAGAGGCGATGGGCGATGACGATCACGGTGCGGCCGCTCATGGCATGGTCGAGCGCCTTCTGCACCGCCGCTTCCGATTCCGTGTCGAGCGCCGAGGTGGCCTCGTCGAGCAGCAGGATCGGTGCGTTGCGCACCAGCGCGCGGGCGATCGACAACCTCTGGCGCTGGCCGCCCGAGAGCGTCATGCCGTTTTCACCGACCGGCGTGTCGTAGCCCTGCGGCTGCGCCAGGATGAAGTCATGTGCATAGGCGAGCCGTGCTGCTTCCTCGATATCGGCGTCGGTGGCATCGACGCGGCCGTAGCGGATGTTGTCGCGGATCGAGCCTTCGAAGAGATAGGGTTGCTGCGACACATAGGCGATGCCCTTGCGCAGCGACTGCTTCGTCACGTCGGCAATGTCCTGACCGTCGATCAGGATCTGGCCCGAAGCAGGATCGTAGAAGCGCGGAATGAGGCTGATGACCGTCGACTTGCCGGCGCCCGAGGGCCCGACCAGGGCCGTCGTCTTGCCACCTTCGGCGGTGAAGCTGACACCCTTCAGCACCTCGTCGCCATTGGCGTACTTGAAGCGGACGTCACGCAGCTCGACCGCAGCGTCCGTCATGACCAGTTCCTTGGCGTCGGGCTTGTCGCGCTGGTGCGGCACGGTGTCGAGGATCTCGTAGACCATGCGGGCGTTGACGGCCGCACGCTCGAGCGAGACTTGGAGGCGCGCCAGACGGCGGGCCGGATCGTAGGCCATCAGCAGCGCGACGACGAAGGCGAAGAAGGCGCCCGGCGGCACATCGGCATAGATCGCGCGGAAGGCGGAATAGGCAAGCACGGCGGAGATCGCGAGACCGGCGAATGTTTCGGTCATCGGCGCCGTGCGCTCGCTGAGCCGTGCAATACGGTTTGCCCGGTTCTCGGCGCGGTCGACGATCGTCTCGACCTTGCCGCGAAGCTCGCTCTCCATCGTGAAGGCCTTGACGATGGTGATGCCCTGGATCGTTTCCTGCATCGCGCCGAGCACGCGGCTGTTGACCTCGATCGCCTCGCGCGTTGCCGAGCGCAGGCGCCTTGAAACATAGCGAAGGCCAAGCAGGAGCGGCGGCGCCGCGACGAAGACGATGATCGACAGCAGCCAGTCCTTGGCGAACATGACGCCGACCAGGCCGATCAGGGTCAGGAGGTCGCGGGCGATCGAGGTCACCGTCAGATTGAGAACGTCGCGGATGCCGCTGACGTTCTGGCTGATCTGTGCGGCGAGCTGTGCCGATCGTGTCTCGTTGAAGTAGCCGACACTCAGCGCCATCAGGTGCGCATAAAGCCGGCGCTGGTAGCGTGCGACGATGTTGTTGCCGATCTTCGACAGCGCCACGGCCTGTCCATAGGTGGCAAAGCCACGCAGGATGAAGGCAAAGAGGATCGCGCCGCAGACGAGAAGAACGATGTCCGCCCGCTTGTTGGCGAAGGCTTCGTTGATCACGGTTTCCATGATCGAAGCGGTAAAACCGGTCGTCGCCGCGACCACGGCAAGGCAGCCGATGGCAAAGGCATAGCCGCGAATATGGTCGCGGCCGTTTTCGGCGATGACCCGCTTGAGGATGCCGCTGATCGTATCGGAATCAACCGCGTGCTGTTTTTTATTGCTGGCGCTCAAAAAGCCCGTCTTCCCTGGAACCCATCTGGCGAACCGGCAACCGGCCCGATCTTTCCCGGCGCTCTATAGTGGTTTGATGTCGCTTTGGCGAGTCTTTGCACACTCCTCCGGCGTCAGCTTCTCCAGCGGCGTCCCTCCGTTGCAACACCGAAGTCCCTCGGCGTGCGCGCGAAGGCAGCCAGTCCCGACAGCGCCGCCATCGGATGGATGACGGCAAAGGTCGGGATCGTCTTCATCAGCGCTGTGTGCGGCGCCTTGTCTTCGAAAGCTGCCCTGAACGGTGATTTCAAAAGCGCCGGCAGGATCTTTTGCGAAATGCCGCCGGCGAGGAAGACGCCACCGCGGGCCATGAAGATCAGCGCCATGTCGCCGGCGACACGGCCGAGATAGGTGCAAAACAGCGAGATCGTCTCGATCGCCGCCCGGTCGCTTTCGGCAAGCGCGTTGCTCGTGACCTCGGCGGGATCGTTCAGCACCGGATCCACGCCATCGGCAGCGCAGACGGCGCGATAAAGGTTCATGATGCCGCGACCGCACAGGATCTGCTCGCCGGCCATGCGGCCCTCGATCGGGTCGAGGAAAGGCCAGATGTGGAAATCGCGTTCCGTGCGCGGACCGATATCGACATGGCCGCCTTCGCCGGGCACCGGAAACCAGGTGTGCTGGGCAAAGACCAGCCCGCCGACCCCGAGACCCGTGCCCGGCCCAAGAACGACGCGCGACGTCAACGGGCGAACGCTGCCGCCGCCGATCTGCACCAGGTCTTCGTCGGCCGGTGCTGCAACGGCCAGCGCCTGCGCTTCGAAATCGTTGATGATCAGCACGTCTTCGAGGCCGAGCTTCGACAACATGTCGTTGGGCTTGATCACCCAGCCGGCATTGGTGAGCGGGATCTCGTCGCCACGGATCGGACCCGCCACCGCAAGGATCGCCGAGCGCGGCTGGACGGACGTCTTGTCGAGGATGCTCTTTTGCAGCGCCTCTTCGATCGTCTCGAAATCGCCGGTCTTGATCGGCGGCAATTGCTTCGGCTCGGCAAAGGCGTCGATCAGCAGGGCAAAACGCGCATTGGTGCCGCCGATGTCACCGATCAGGATCGGAAAGGGGAAAGCGTTTTCACTGGTGCCGGGCATCGCGAGCTCCATGCTGATCGTCAAGGCAGGTGGGTTGATGTCTAGCAGCTAGAACAGGTCGAGGAAACGTGGCTGCAGCTCTCGTGTCGTCCTGCCGCCCTCAAGCACGACAGGCGACCACGATCATGATTTCGGGCTGAAGTCGGTCAGCTGTTCGGCCGTCGCGCGGTTGAGCGCCATCGGAATGTCATAGACGATCGCCAGCCGCATCAACGCCTTCACGTCGACGTCATGCGGCATCGCCGTCAGGGGATCGACGAAGAAGATCAGAAGCTGAACCTCGCCGGTGGCGATCATGGCGCCGATCTGCTGGTCTCCGCCAAGCGGACCGCTTTTCAGCCGGGTGACGTCGAGCCCGGGGCAAACATCCAGCACCCGCCCGCCTGTCGTGCCGGTCGCAACGATGCGCCAGCCGGACAGAACCGCCTCATGCGCCTTGGCGAAGGCGGCGAGATCGTCCTTCTTCTGATCGTGAGCAATCAGGGCAATGCACTTCCGATCCGGCATCCCGGGCCTCGCCACAAAATTTAAATCGATTTGATCGGGCTATACATGAGCGCCGACGCAATGGGAAGACTGCGGCCCGCAAAGCGTGACGGGCCGCCTCGGCCTATTGCGCAGTCGGGCGCGCGGCGGGGACGGGAATATCGGCCGGCGGTACATCGCCAGCGGCGGCACCGATCACCTGTTCGATGCCCTCAGCCGGAGCCGGGGCGGCAACCCTTGCGCCACCGCCGAAGGTGGCAGCCGCTTCGGACACGGGCGCCGGGCCGTCCAAAACCAGCGCGCAGGCCTTCGGCAGATCGGCCAGCGTCGTCACCTTCGGCTTCACCGGCTTTTCATTCGGCTTCTTCGTCGGCTTGGCCCAGGGCTCGTCGGTGAACCACCAGGCAAGCGACTTGTCGCAGCCGTCGCCTTCCGGCACGGCCGCCTGGTCCTTGCAGGTTGTCGAGCCCGCCGGGCACTTGATGCGGATGTGGAAATGATAGTCATGGCCGTAGATCGGGCGGACCTTGCCGAGGTTCGAACGGTCCCCGGTCCACGTATCGCAGAGCTTCTTCTTGATCGCCGGATTGACGAAGACGCGCTCCACCTGCGGGTAGCTGGCGGCCAGCATGATCAGCTGCGCGTGCTTCGGCGTCCAGATCGAGCGGTCGACCGTCAGGAACTTGTTCTTCTGCAGCATCGACGTTGCCGAGATATCCTCGCGCTCGCGATAGGAGAGCGTGCGCTGCGGCATCGGGGTCAGCCAGATGTCGGCGTCGAGGCCGATCTGGTGGGATGCGTGCCCCGACAGCATTGGTCCGCCCCGCGGCTGCGAGATGTCGCCGAGCAGAAGGCCGGGCCAGCCGACCTTTTCAGCGGCATCGTGCGAGAACCGTTCGATCAGCGAAATCATCTGCGGGTGGCCCCAGCGACGGTTGCGCGACAGCCGCATCGCCTGCCACGTCGGTCCGTCCGTCGGGATTGCGACGCCGCCGGCAAGGCAACCCTTGGCATAGAAACCGTAGGAATTGGTCGGCATTTCGGCCGGCAGGGCCTTGGCGCCGAACAGCGTCTTTGCCGGCGTGCCGTCCGCATAAGCGCTGTCGGCGATCAGCAGACTCGTTCCAAGCACAAACGCCAGGAGCGCCGAGCCGCAACGTCGAAGTGGAGCAACCATGTATTTCGTCCCGTCGATTTACGCAGACCCAGGCGCCGATGAGCGGCTTGCCCTGTCCACGATCCCCTATCCTAAAGCCGGGTCTTTGCCCGAGCCTTGTGAGTCGCACGCCTCACCGGGATGTGACGGAAAAAATTCGCCTGATTTGCGGCAGTGCCTGTCAATTGCCCGGATTTCGCCTATGCTCGGACAAAAGAAGGTTGAAATATAAAGGGGTACGGGCTGGATGCCACACGTCTGCAGGACCATGAAACCTGGCCTCGCCGCCGCGTTCTTTACAGCGATCCTTCTCCTTCCTGCTGCAGCCAATGCCCAAGAACAGCCGGTCTGGCGCTACGGAACGTCGTCCATCGGCGCGTTGAAGTACAAGCAAGACTTCGCCCGCTTCGACTACGTCAATCCCGACGCTCCGAAGGGCGGGGAGTTGCGGATGTCCGAGAGCGGTACCTTCGACACGTTCAATCCCATCCTTTCCAAGGGCGAGGCGGCGAGCGGCGTCACCTCGCTCGTCTTCGACACGTTGATGAAATCGGCCGAGGACGAGATCACCACCACCTACGGCCTGCTCGCCGAGGGTGTTTCCTATCCCGACGACATCGCCTCAGCGACATTTCGCCTGCGCGCCGAGGCGAAATGGGCCGACGGCAAGCCGGTGACACCGGAGGACGTGGTCTTCTCGTTCGAAAAGGTGAAGGAACACAATCCGCTTCTGTCCAACTACTACCGCCACGTGGTTTCGGCGGAAAAGACTGGCGACCGCGACGTCACCTTCCGCTTCGACGAGAAGAACAACCACGAACTGCCCAACATTCTCGGCCAGTTCCCCATCCTGCCGAAGCACTGGTGGGAGGGGCAGGACGAGAAAGGCAACAAACGCGACATTAGCCGCACGACGCTGGAGCCGGTCATGGGTTCCGGCCCCTACAAGATAGCCTCATTCCAGGCCGGCGGCTCCATCCGCTTCGAACGCAGGGACGACTATTGGGGCAAGGACCTCAACGTCAATGTCGGCCAGTACAATTTCGGCGTGATCAGCTACGCCTTCTTCACCGACAGGAACGTGCAGTTCGAGGCGTTCCGTGCCGGCAATGTCGATTTCTACCAGGACAACAGCGCCAGCCACTGGGCCACCGCCTACGATTTTCCGGCGATGAAAGATGGCCGCGTGATCCGCGAGGAGATCGAGAACCCGTTGCGCGCGACCGGCATCATGCAGGCCTTCGTGCCAAACATGCGCCGCGACAAGTTCAAGGATCAGCGCGTGCGCGAGGCGCTGAATTGCGCCTTCGACTTCGAGGATCTGAACCGCAGTCTCGCCTATAATGCCTTCCAGCGCGTCGACAGCTTCTATTGGGGTACCGAGCTTGCCTCCAAGGGGCTGCCCGAAGGGCGCGAGAAGGCAATCCTCGAAGAACTCAAGGACAAGGTTCCCGCCGACGTCTTCACGACGCCCTACACGAACCCCATCAACGGTGAGCCGCAGAAAGTGCGCGACAATCTGCGCAAGGCGCTCGCGCTGTTCAAGGAGGCGGGCTATGAGCTCAAGGGCAACCGCCTGGTGAACGTGAAGACCGGCGAGCCCTTCAGCTTCGAGTTGCTTCTGTCCAATCCGTCCTTCGAGCGCACGGTCACCCCGTTCATCAACAGCGTGAAGAAGATCGGTATCGACGCCCGCATCCGTACCGTCGACGATTCGCAATACACCAATCGCGTCAGAAGCTTCGACTATGACATGATCTACGGCATCTGGGCGCAGACACTGGTGCCTGGCAACGAGCAGATCGACTACTGGGGTTCGAGTTCGGTCAATCAGACGGGTTCGAGAAACTATGCCGGCATTGCCGATCCGGCGATCGACGAGCTGATCCACAGGATCATCTTCGCGCCGAACCGCGAGGAACTGGTGGCAACGACCCGAGCGCTCGACCGCGTTCTCCTCGCCCACCACTATGTCGTGCCACTCTTCTATTCGAAGTCGGTGCGTGTCGCCTATTGGAACCACCTCGCCCACACGAAGGAGCTTCCCTACTACGGAACAGGCTTCCCGGATGCCTGGTGGTCGAAAAACGCACCCCCCAAATGAAGTCCTTGCACTCCGGTGGCGTCTCGATTCCAAATGCAAAAAAACGAATCACTGAAACAAGCCCGGATCCGGGTTGACGCCGCAAGGAGACACAGGGATTGAGACACCATAGCCGGCACGCCGACGCTTCGCGGATAAGGGCCTCAGCCCTCACGTCGATCGAAAGGCTCGCCTGATGGGTGCCTATATCCTGCGCCGCCTGCTTCTGATGATCCCGACGATCTTCGGGATCATGGCGATCTCGTTCGCCATCGTGCAGTTCGCACCGGGCGGCCCGGTCGAGCAGGTGATTTCGGATCTCACCAATGCCGGCGGCTCCGATCGCCTGTCGGGCAGCAGCGGCGACCTGATGCAGGCCGGCGGCGACGAGGGCGGACGCTATCGCGGCGCGCAAGGGCTCGACCCGGAATTCATCGCCAAGCTCGAAAAGCAGTTCGGCTTCGACAAGCCGCCGCTCGAACGCTTCGCCACGATGATGTGGAACTACATCCGCTTCGATTTCGGCGAGAGCTTCTTCCGCAACACGTCGGTGATCGATCTCATCAAGGAGAAGATGCCGGTCTCGATCTCGCTTGGCCTGTGGATCCTTCTGCTGTCCTACGCGATCTCGATCCCGCTCGGCATCAAGAAGGCGGTGTCCGACGGCTCGGCCTTCGATGTCTGGACCTCCGGCATCATCGTCGTCGGCTATGCGGTGCCGAGCTTCCTGTTCGGCATCCTGCTGATCGTCGTTTTCGCCGGCGGCTCGTTCTTCGACTGGTTTCCGCTGCGCGGCATCGTCTCCGACAATTTCTGGCAACTGCCCTGGTGGCAGAAGATCCTCGACTACATCTGGCACATGACGCTGCCGCTGATCACGCTCCTCTTGTCGGCCTTTGCGACGACGACGCTTTTGACCAAGAACTCCTTCATCGACGAGATCAAGAAGCAGTATGTCACGACGGCGCGCGCCAAGGGTCTCAACGACCGCCAGGTGCTCTACGGCCACGTATTCCGCAACGCCATGCTGATCATCATCGCCGGCTTTCCCGGCGCCTTTATCTCGGCCTTCTTCACCGGATCGCTTCTGATCGAATACATCTTCTCGCTCGATGGCCTCGGCCGGCTCGGTTATGATTCGGTGGTCAAGCGCGATTACCCGATCGTCTTTGCCACCCTCTTCATCTTCTCGCTGATGGGCTTGCTCGTCAGCCTCCTGTCGGACCTCCTCTATACCTGGGTCGATCCGCGCATCGACTTCGAGCGGAGGGACGTCTGATGGCGAACGCGACGACCTCTCCGGCAAGCGCGCCGGCACCGGCATCGCGGGGCTGGCTGTCGCCGGTCAATCAGCGCCGCTGGCAGAACTTCAAAGCCAACCGGCGCGGATACTGGTCGCTCTGGATCTTCCTTGCGCTCTTCGGCCTGAGCCTTGTCGGCGAACTCATCGCCAATGACAGGCCGATCGTCGCCTCCTACAAGGGCGAGCTTCTCTTCCCCGTCGTCGTCGACTACCCGGAGGAAAAGTTCGGCGGGTTCCTCGCGGAAACCGACTACCGTTCCGACTTCATCCGCGACGAGATCGAGGCCAATGGCTGGATGATCTGGCCGCCGGTCCGCTATTCGTACCAGACGGTCAACTCCAACATCCCGCATTCGGCGCCGACCAAGCCCTTCTGGCTGATGGACAAGGAACAGCGCTGCTCGGGTTATCCCGAAGGGCTCAATGATCGAAACTGCGTGGTCGGCAATCTCAACTGGCTCGGCACCGACGACCAGGCCCGCGACGTCTTTGCGCGCATGATCTACGGCTTCCGCATCTCGGTGCTGTTCGGCCTGACGCTCACCATCGCCTCGGCGGTGATCGGCGTTTCGGCGGGCGCCGTCCAGGGCTATTTCGGCGGCTGGACCGATCTTCTGATGCAGCGCTTCATCGAGATCTGGTCGTCGATGCCGGTGCTCTACATCCTGCTCATCATCGCCGCGATCCTGCCGCCGGGCTTCTTCATCCTGCTCGGCATCATGCTGCTCTTCTCGTGGGTCGGTTTCGTCGGCGTCGTGCGCGCCGAGTTCCTGCGGGCGCGCAACTTCGAATATGTCAACGCCGCACGCGCGCTCGGCGTCGGCAACGGCACGATCATGTATCGCCACCTTCTGCCCAACGCGATGGTCGCGACGTTGACCTTCCTGCCCTTCATTCTCTCCGGTTCGATCACGACGCTGACCTCGCTCGACTTCCTCGGTTTCGGCATGCCGCCAGGATCGCCCTCGCTCGGAGAACTGATCGCCCAGGGCAAATCCAACCTGCAGGCGCCCTGGCTCGGCCTGACCGCGTTCTGCGTCATGTCGATCATGCTGTCGCTGCTGATCTTCGTCGGCGAGGCGACACGCGATGCCTTCGATCCGAGAAAGACGTTCCGGTGAGCGCGACGATGACAGAACCCCTCCTCTCCGTCCGCGATCTCTCGGTTGCCTTCCACCAGGGCGGCAACACGTCCATCGCCGTTGATCACATCTCCTTCGAGATCAAGCGCGGCGAGACCGTGGCCCTCGTCGGCGAATCGGGCTCCGGCAAGTCGGTCTCGGCCAATTCGATCCTGAAGCTTCTGCCTTACCCTTCGGCGAGCCATCCGAGCGGCGAAATCCTGTTCAACGGCAAGGACCTGCTGAAGGCCAGCGGTGCCGAGCTGCGCAATGCGCGCGGCAACGACATCACCATGATCTTCCAGGAGCCGATGACTTCGCTCAACCCGCTGCACTCGATCGAGCGGCAGATCGGCGAAATCCTCGAATTGCACCAGGGGCTGGAGGGCGCCGCCAGGCGGACGCGCATCCTCGAGCTTCTGAACCAGGTCGGCATCCGCGAGCCGGAGAAGCGCTTGAGCGCCTATCCGCACGAGCTTTCCGGCGGCCAGCGCCAGCGTGTCATGATCGCCATGGCGCTTGCCAACCGGCCCGAGCTCCTGATCGCCGACGAGCCGACCACGGCGCTCGACGTCACCGTGCAGGCGCAGATCCTCGAGCTCCTGAAAAAGCTCAAGGACGAGCATGGCATGTCGATGCTGTTCATCACCCATGACCTCGGCATCGTGCGCAAGATCGCCGACCGGGTCTGCGTCATGACCAAGGGCAAGATCGTCGAGACCGGGCCGACCGCCGAGATCTTCGCCAACCCGCAGCATGCCTATACCCGCCATCTGCTCGCTTCCGAGCCGAAGGGCAATCCACCGCCGTCGGACGCATCGAAGCCGATCGTGATGGAAGCAAGCGACATGAAGGTCTGGTTTCCGATCAAGGCCGGCTTCCTGCGCAAGGTGGTCGACCATGTAAAGGCGGTCGACGGCATCGATCTGAAGCTGCGCGCCGGCCAGACGCTCGGCGTCGTCGGCGAATCCGGGTCGGGCAAGACGACGCTCGGCCTGGCGCTGACGCGGCTGATCTCGTCGAAGGGCCGCATCGCCTTCGTCGGCAAGGACATCGACCGCTACAGCTTCAACGAGATGCGGCCGCTTCGAAACCGGATGCAGATCGTCTTCCAGGACCCCTACGGCTCGCTCAGCCCGCGTATGTCGGTCGCCGATATCATTGCAGAGGGGCTGAAGATCCACGAGCGCGCGCTCTCCGACAACGAACGCGACGGCCGCGTCGCTTCGGCCCTCGAGGAGGTCGGCCTCGATCCTTCGACCCGCTGGCGCTATCCGCACGAGTTCTCCGGCGGCCAGCGCCAGCGCATCGCCATTGCCCGCGCCATGGTCCTGAAGCCGCAATTCGTCATGCTGGACGAGCCGACCTCGGCGCTCGACATGAGCGTGCAGGCGCAGGTGGTCGATCTCCTGCGTGAACTCCAGAGCAAACACGATCTCGCCTATCTGTTCATCAGCCACGATCTGAAAGTCGTGCGTGCGCTTGCCAACGAGATGATCGTGATGCGCATGGGCAAGGTAGTGGAACAGGGGACGGCCGAGCGCATCTTCAATGCGCCGAGCGAAGACTACACCAAGGCGCTGATGGCCGCCGCCTTCAACCTCGAAGCCGTCAATCTCACCGCGATCCGCCAGTAGAGAACCAGCCATGTCCGCCAAGAGCCCCGTCATCGTCGACCTGAAGTTCATTCCGGAAGAGGTGGAGGTAGCACTTCGCGGAGCCTTCCCTGATCGCGAGGTGATCAACCGCGCCGATGCGGTCCATCACAATCGCGATCTCTCGGGGATCGACTATGCCGTCGTGTGGAAATCGGCGCCGGACCTCTTCGACCGCGCGCCCGATCTCAAGGTGGTGTTTTCCGGCGGCGCCGGGGTCGATCACGTGCTGACGCTTCCCGGCCTTCCTGAAGTGCCATTGGTGCGCTTCGTCGACCAGACGCTGACGACGCGCATGAGCGAATGGGTGGTCATGCAGTGCCTGATGCACCTGCGCCAGCACCGCGCCTACGAGGCTCTGGCGGCAAAACGCGAATGGCGCGACCTGACCCAGCCGGAGGCCGCCGACATCACCGTCGGCATCATGGGCATGGGCGTTCTCGGCCAGGACGCCGCCCGCAAGCTTTCGGCGATGGGCTTCAGGGTGATCGGATGGTCGCGCAGCAAGCGGGACGTTGCCGGCATCGAGACCTTCGGCGGCGACGAGCTCGACGCCTTCCTGGCGCGCACCGATTTCCTGGTTGGCCTGCTGCCGCTGACACCGGACACGCGCGGCATCTACAACATGCGGCTTTTCGCAAGGCTCAGCCGCAACGGCCCGTTCGGCGCGCCCATATTCATCAATGCCGGTCGCGGCGGCAGCCAGGTCGAGGCCGACATCCTTGCCGCTCTCGACAAGGGCGTACTCGGCGGCGCCTCGCTCGACGTCTTCGAGACGGAGCCGCTTGGCCCCGACAGCCGCTTCTGGAACCTGCCTGATGTCTACGTGACCCCGCATGTGGCGGCATCCTCCGACGTCAAGGCGCTGTTCCGTCACGTCGAACAGCAGATCGCCCGCTTCGAAAGCGGGCAGCCGCTGGAGCATGTGGTCGATAAATTAGCCGGCTACTGACCTTCGACCGGAAGGCCAATGCCAGGAGCGCCCGGTTTCAGGGACGGCGATAGCCCGTGGGCTGGTCATAGAGCCAGCCGATCCGCTCGATCGAGGCTTCCAGCCCCTCGCGCGCCACGGTCATCGTGTGGCCGTTGGCATGGATCAGCGTTTCCTCGTCTTCCATCAGCGCCACGTGGCCCTTCCAGAAGACGAGGTCACCGCGCCTGAGTTCCTCGCGGGCAATCGGCGTTCCAAGGCCCGCCGCCTGCATGTCGGAATCACGCGGCGCTGCCCTTCCGACCATCATCATCGACAGTTGCACCAGGCCGGAGCAGTCGATTCCGAAGCCGGAGCGCCCGCCCCAGAGATAGGGCGTCTCGACGAAACGGGCGGCGACCGAGACATAATCTCCGGCAATGACGCTTGCGACCTCGATCACGTGGTTGGCGATCACCGCCTGGCCACCGTCGAGCAGGAAGTAGCGGGTGCCCCGCGTCTCGCGCTCGTCGACAACCGTCACCCGGCTGCCCATCGACAGCGGATAGACGGTGGGCAAGCGCAGATCGTGGCCGGTGTAGACGAAGGTGCGCGGGACCGAAACGATGTGCGTCGGGCTTTTCACCACCGGCGCGAGGCAATATTCCGGCAGATAGCCGACATAGCCGTCGATATCGGCCTTCACCCAGCACCAGCTCTCGTTGGTGTCGAGCACCCGGACCGATTCGCCAAGCAAGAGTTCCGTGTCTGTGCCGCAGGCAAGGTCAGGCCTGGCTCTGAGCGGCGTCACAGGCACAGAGATGCGCGCAACGCTTCCCTCGACATAGCGTTCGGCCTCGACGACGCCACGAAGGCGGCTTTCGGCAAGGTCGGCGCGATAGGCATTCAGGCGGCGGTCGGGAAGTGTCGACATGTCTACTCACTTAGGCTGTTTGCGGCCCTGAACAATGATCAAGTCACCGAATTTCTCAAGGTATAGAGCACCGTCAACTGTCCTTTTGATGACGACGTTGCGGCGATCGCGGTCATCGCGAACCCGGTCGACGAGGCCAAGGGCGCCCATCGTGTCGAGCGCGCGCGTAATGACCGGCTTGGTGACGCCAAGCGTCGCCGCCAGACCGCGCACGGTATGCGGCGGCGGCACCAGATAGATGTGCAGAAGGATGGCCAGCTGGCGCAGGGTCAGGTCGCGGCTGTCGGCGTGAACCTGGGCGAGCGACACCGAATGCCAAAGCCCGAGGGCCTGGGAGGGCGTAAGCTCGATCGGCAATGGCGGCTCCTGCGTCGTAGACGATGATCCGCCACGATAGCGGCGGATCGTTACGCAAGCGTTTCTTTTGCCGTACCGGACCGCGCCGGGCCGGTTTACGCAGAAAGCTTCTGGATGTGGTGGTAGAGCGCCCGGATCGCCTGCGCCTCGCCGCCGACAGGCGAATGCGGCCGTTCGGACGGCGCCCAGCCGAAGATATCGAAATGGACCCAGCTTTTCGCCCTGGTGACGAAGCGCCTGAGGAACAACGCCGCGGTGATCGAGCCGGCCATTCCGCCCGCCGGCGCGTTGGTCAGATCGGCGATGCGGGCCGAGACATCCTTGTCGTAGCCCGAATAGAGCGGCATGCGCCACATCGGATCGTCGACCTCCAGGCTCGCCTCGGAGAGATCGTGGGCAAGGACGGCATCGTCGGTGAAGAACGGCGGCACGTCAGGACCGAGCGCAACGCGCGCGGCACCGGTCAACGTTGCCATGTCGACCATGAGGTCGGTCTGTTCCTCGTCGGCATAGGCGAGCGCGTCGGCGAGGATGAGCCGGCCCTCGGCATCGGTGTTGTCGATCTGCACCGTCAGGCCCTTGCGGCTGCGGTAGATGTCGCCGGGGCGGAAGGCATTGGCGGAAATCGAGTTCTCGACCACCGGTACGATGACGCGCAGGTCGACCTTGAGCTTGGCATCCATGATCATCAGTGCCAGGCCGAGCACGTTGGCGGCACCGCCCATGTCCTTCTTCATCAGGAGCATGGAAGCCGACGGCTTGATGTCGAGACCGCCGGTATCGAAGCAGACGCCCTTGCCGACCAGCGTCACCTTCTTGTGGCCCTTCTTGCCCCAGCGCAGTTCGAGAAGGCGCGGCGCCTCGGCGCTGGCGCGCCCGACGGTGTGGACCAGCGGGAAGTTCTGCGTCAGCAGCGCTTCGCCCGTTATGACCGATACATCGGCCTTGTAGTGAGCCGCGAGCGCCCGGAAGGCGGCCTCGAGCGCTTCAGGCCCCATGTCGTTGGTCGGCGTGTTGATGAGGTCGCGCGCCAGGAAGACGCCCGCGAGCTGCCGCTTGATGTCGGTCGCGTCCGCATCGGCCGGGATCAGCAACGTCGGCGCCTCGCCCTTCATCGACTTGTAGCGCTCGAAACGATAGGAGCCGAGGCCGTAGCCGAGCGCCAGACGGTTGGCGGTCAAAGGCGCCGTCTCGATATGCCATTTGCCGGCCGGCAGGGCACGCGCAAGCTTGCCCGCCAGGAATGGTGCGTCGGACGGATTGTTGCCGAGACCGAAGAGGGCTCCGCCGAGATGACCGTCGGCAGACGGGATCAACAGCACCGCACCGGATTCGGCGGTGAAGCCCGCCTTGCGCGCCCAGTCCAATGCGATCGGATCGATCGTCCCCGTCTCGATATGCGCCGGCGTGACCGCGAAGATCGGCAGGGTCTTGCCGGCGCTGGTGTTGAACGGCGACGGCCGCTCGATGAACTGATAGGGAGCCATGAAAGTCCTCGGCTTGCAGGGGATGGAATCGCGCCATTAACGCTCTGTTAGGGTTAACAGATTATTGCTGGAGTGAAAGTTGCGCCGATGTTGTCTGAAGTTCAGGTGCGCGAATGCATGCCGGGGACACTCATGGCCAAACGCACGACCTCATCCTTTAAACACGTTCGGTTCCTCCAGGGCGCAGCAATTACGCTCATGGCGCTCTCGCTTGCGGGCTGCGCCAATCAGCCGAAGAAAGAGCTGACCACGGGCTCGATTTCCAGAACCTCGAAGCCCGTGCAGTCGATGACGGCAACGGAGCTTTCGCAAGCGGCCGAAAGCATCGGCCAGGCCTATGAGAAGAACCCTAGAGATCGCGAAGCGGGGCTCAATTACGCCAATCTGCTGCGCATGACCGGCCGCAACGAACAGGCGCTTGCGGTGATGCAGCAAGTCGCGATCAATCATCCGGCTGACCGCGACGTGCTTGGCGCCTACGGCAAGGCGCAGGCCGCGGCCGGACAGCTCGAACAGGCGCTGGCGACGATCGGCCGGGCCCAGACCCCTGATCGTCCCGACTGGAAACTGAAGTCCGCCGAAGGCGCAATCCTCGATCAGCTCGGGCGCCCGCAAGAAGCGCGCAGCCGCTACCGCGAAGCGCTCGACCTCAAGCCGAACGAGCCGTCGGTGCTGTCCAACCTCGGAATGTCCTATCTTTTGACCAAGGATCTGCGCACCGCCGAAACCTATCTCAAGTCGGCCGCCGCACAGCCGGGCGCCGATAGCAGCGTTCGCCAGAACCTGGCGCTCGCCGTCGGCCTCCAGGGACGCTTCCCGGAAGCAGAGACGATCGCCCGCCAGGAGCTGTCCAGCGAGCAGGCGGAGGCAAACGTCGCCTATCTTCGCTCGATGCTGTCGCAGCAGGGCGCATGGAAGCAGCTCGCCAAGGCCGACGAGGCAAAAGCGGCGACCAACTAACAAGCGAGCGTCGCCACTTCACACCTTGGACCTCGTCGCCATTGCGCGGCCCGCCGCCAGGCCGACGCACGGGCCACGCGGGATATCAAGTCACAGTAGCGGTTTAGAACCTGTCGGCGACCTGGATGCCGGCCGGGCCGAGGATGACCGCAACCAGCACCGGCAGGAAGAACAGGATCATCGGCACCGTCAGCTTCGGCGGCAAGGCTGCGGCCTTCTTCTCGGCCGCGTTCATGCGCTGGTCCCGGCTTTCCTGCGCAAGGACGCGCAGGGCCTGGCCGATCGGCGTGCCATAGCGGTCCGCCTGGATCAGGGCCTGAATGACCGACTTGACCTCTTCAAGGCCGGTGCGTTGGCCGAAATTCTCGAGCGCCACCCGACGTTCTGGCAGAAAGGAAAGTTCGGCCGTCGTCAGCACCAGCTCCTCGGCCAATGGCTGCGACTGGGCGGCGATCTCGTCGGCGACGCGCCGCATGCCCAGTTCCATCGACAGACCCGATTCGACGCAGATCAGGAGAAGGTCCAGCGCGTCCGGCCAGGCGCGGCGGATCGACGTCTGGCGCTTGGAGACGGCGTTGGCGACGACGATGTTCGGCGCATAGAAACCCAGATAGGCGAAGCCGATCGCGAAGAAGAGGCGCACCATCATCGGCTTCTCGGCGAAATTGCCGAGAACGAAGATGTAGACGATGGCAACCAGCAGAAACAGAAACGGCAGGCAGAAACGGGCGAACAGGAAGGTGTTGAGCGCGTTTTGCGAACGATAGCCGGCCATCTTCAGCCGGTTGACCGTCTTGTCGTCCACAAGCGCCGTGCGCAGGTTGAGGCGGTCGACGACCTGGCGGATGGAGGCATTGTTCTGGCCACGCAGGCTCGCCCGGCCGTTCTGCAGTTCGGAGGCGAGTCGCGCCCGCTCGCGCGCGCGGATCTGCTCGCGCTCGCTTGCAACCGACTTCATCCGCTTGCCGAGATCGCCGCGCTCGAAGAACGGCACGACGAGCGAGTAGAACGTCGCAAGCACGGCAAGCGAAACCAGAACGGCAAAGACGACGTTCGGATCGGTCAGTGTCTTGATCAGGCCCGTGTCCATCCCTGCCCCTCAGATGTCGAAGTTGATCATGTTGCGCATCACCCAAATGCCGATGCTCATCCAGGCGAGGCCGGCGCCGATGATCAGATGGCCGCGCGGATCGGTAAAGAGCACCATCATGTAGGCCGGCGACGTTGTGTAGACCAGGAAGGAAACGATGAACGGCAGCGCGCCGATGATGCAGGCCGATGCCTTGGCCTCCATCGACATGGCGCCGACTTTCGCCTTCATCTTCTTGCGTTCGCGCAAGACCCGCGACAGGTTGCTGAGCGCTTCCGACAGGTTGCCGCCCGCCTGAGCCTGGATCGCGATCACGATCGCGAAGAAATTGACCTCGGGCGTCGGGACGCTGTTGACCATGCGGGCGCAGGCCTCGGTGACACTCAGCCCGACCTGCTGGGATTCGACCACGCGGCGAAACTCGGTCTTGACCGGCTCCTGGCCGTCGGAGGCGATGAGGCGGAGCGCATCGTTGAGCGGCAGACCGGACTTGATCGAGCGAATCATCACCTCGAGCGCGTTCGGGAACTCGTTCAGAAACTTCTTGCAGCGCCGCTTGATCAGAAAACCGACCAGCCAGCGCGGCAGGCCGAGGCCGAGAATCACGCCGACGCCGGCGCTGATCAGCGCCCCAAAGCCCAGGATCAGGGCGACGAGAAAGGCAAAGCCGCCAAAAATTCCGCTGAACACGTAAAAGCGCCCGACGGTGATCGGCAGGTTCGCCTGAGTCAGGCGCATCTTCATCGAGGGGGTGGCTTTCGCCGAGCGCTCAAGCTGCTTCTTTTCAAGTTCTTTCAGCGAATCCTGAACCGACTTGCGCCGTTTCGACAGTTCGCTCACGCGGTCGCGCGCAGCCTTGATCTTGGCGCGATCCGTTTCGGCCGCGCTGATCTTGCGCACCCGGCCTTCCGCCTTCTTTTCGCTTTCGATGCGCGAGAACAACAGGCCATAGGCAAGCGCTGCCGCGGAAACGGCGACCAGGACGGCCAGGGCGAGAATCGTGATGTCTATCCCGAACATCGCGGCTCCTAGCTCTTGTCCATGGCGTCGAGCGTCGCGGCCAGGCGCTTGTCCTCGTTGAAATAGCGGGCGCGGTCCCAGAAATGCGGCCGGCCGATGCCCGTCGAAACGTGACGTCCGATGATGCGCCCGTTGGCGTCCTCGCCGTCGATCTCGTATCGCATGAGGTCCTGGGTGATGATCACATCGCCCTCCATTCCCACCACTTCCGTGATGTGGGTGATGCGGCGAGAGCCGTCACGCAGGCGCGAGGCCTGGATGATGACGTCGACCGATCCGGCGATGATCTCGCGCACGGTCTTGGCCGGCAGCGTATAGCCGCCGAGCGCGATCATCGATTCCATGCGGCTCAGGCATTCACGCGGCGTGTTGGCGTGAATGGTGCCCATCGACCCGTCATGGCCGGTGTTCATGGCCTGCAGGAGGTCGAAGACTTCCGGGCCACGCACTTCGCCGACGATGATGCGTTCGGGCCGCATGCGCAGGCAGTTCTTGATGAGATCGCGCATGGTGATCTCGCCCTCGCCTTCGATGTTCGGCGGGCGTGTTTCCAGGCGCACGACATGCGGCTGCTGCAATTGCAGTTCGGCCGTGTCCTCGCAGGTGATGACCCGCTCGTCGGCATCGATGTAGCGCGTCAGGCAATTGAGCAATGTCGTCTTGCCCGAACCGGTACCGCCGGAAATGACGATGTTGCAGCGGACGCGACCGATGATCTGCAGAAGGACGGAGCCTTCGGTCGTAACCGAACCGAAGCGCACGAGCTGCTCCAGCGTCAGCTTGTCCTTCTTGAACTTGCGGATGGTCAGTGCCGTGCCGTCGATGGCGAGCGGCGGGGCGATGACGTTGACGCGCGAGCCGTCCGGCAGGCGCGCGTCGCAGATCGGGCTCGATTCGTCGACGCGGCGGCCGACCTGGCCGACGATGCGCTGGCAGATCGACAGGAGCTGTGCATTGTCGCGGAACCGGATCTCGGATTCCTGCACCTTGCCGGCGACTTCGATGAAGGTCTGGCCGGCGCCGTTGACCATGATGTCGGCAATGTCATCGCGGGCAAGAAGCGGTTCGAGCGGTCCGTAGCCGAGCACGTCGTTGCAGATGTCGTCGAGCAGTTCTTCCTGCTCGGAAATCGACATCGCGAAGTTCTTGATGGTGATGATGTCGTTGACGATGTCGCGGATTTCCTCGCGCGCGCTCTCGGTGTCGAGCTTGGCGAGCTGCGAAAGATCAATCGTGTCGATCAGCGCGGAAAAGACCTGCGATTTCGTATCGTAGTAATCTTCCGTGCGCGCCTGCCGGCGCCTGGCCTGGGGTGCGGCGGCGGACTGCGGACGCGGGCTTGCGGACGGCGCTTCCGCAAGGACGGGGACGGCCCGTTCGATCGTCAGCGGCTGCGCGGCAGCCACAGGCGGCGGAGGGGCGGAACCCGGGGTGCCGCCTTTGCCGATGCCTTCGTTTCCGCGTTTGCCAAACATGTGCGTGATCCTGTGTCCTTACTTCCGGCCCAGCGCTGCCAGCATCTTGCCAAGCCCGCCGCGCCGCGCCTTCTTCATCGTCACGCGGCCGGTCAGAAGATGGGCGAGTTGCGAGAAGGTTTCGGCCACCGGCGCCTTCTTGTCGATCTCGGCAATCATGCGGCCGCTGTTCGAGGCGTTGCCGAAAAGGGCGGCGTCGAAGGGGATGATCGCAGCCGCTTCGATCTCGAGCGAATCGCAGAATTCGTTGGCGGCGATCTCCGGGCGCTTCGGCATGCCGACCTGGTTCAACACCAGATGCGGCGGCTTGTCGTTGGGGCGCAGCTTCTTCATCGCGTCGAGCAGGTTCTTGGTGTTGCGCAGGCTGGCAAGATCGGGAACCGCCGTGATCACCACTTCGTCAGCCTCTCCGAGCACCGCGCGCGTCCAGTCCGTCCAGAGATGCGGAATGTCGAGAACCGAAACGGGGGCGCTGCGCTGGAGGATTTCGAGGATCGGATGGAAGGCTCCGGTCTCGAAGTCGTAAGCGCGATCGAGCATGGACGGAGCCGCGAGCAGCGACAGATGCTCGGAGCACTTGGTCAAAAGGCGATCAAGGAAGACCTCGTCCAGCCGCTCGGGCGCAAAGACCGCTTCTGCGATACCTTGCGGCGGGTCCTGGTCGAAATCGATGTTGGCGGTGCCATAGGGCAGATCGAGATCCGCCAGGATGGTTTCGGTCGAAAACAGGCTGGAAATGCCCCAGGCGCAATTGTGTGCGATCACCGACGAACCGCAGCCACCCTTTGCGCCGACGAAGGCGATGCTGCGCCCGAGAGGCTCGGCGTCCGGATCGACGAAGATCGCCGAAACGGCCGTCAGGATATCGGGCATCGATACCGGCGCGACCATGTATTCGGAAATGCCGTTGCGGATGAGCTCGCGATAGAGGCCGATGTCGTTGTGCTTGCCGACGAGGATGACCTTGGTGCTTGGGTCGCACACTTCGGCGAGCGGCGCCAGTTCCGACAAAAGCGCGCGCGGCTCGGTCGATGTCTCGAGGATGATGAGATTGGGCGTGGATACGGTCGAAAACATGTTGGCGGCCGCATCGATGCTGCCGCTGTTGATGCGCAGGCTGACCTTCGCCATGCGCCGATCCTGACTGCAGCGCTCCATCAGCCGCAGCATCGTGTTGCTCTCGCAGAAGGCGTGTATCGAAATGCGCGGCAGGGGGCGAACCTGCTCCAGATCGCTTGCGCGCGTGTCGAGGGCGGCGTCGTCCGCCTCGCTGCTCGTTTCGATCTTGTAGTCGATCGTGCTCATGTCTTCATCCCGCCAGTATCAGTTGAAGATGACGACTGGGCCGTCGCTCTTCTCGGTTCCGCGCCAGTCCTTGATCACCTGGCCACGCTGCTCGGCATCGATCGGCGACATCTGGCGCGGACCCAGGAGGTCCGTCGGATTGGCGATCTGGGCGGCCAGGTTCGATTGCGAGGCGCAGCCGAAATTGTAGTAGTTCTTGTTCTGCATGGTGTTGAGGGCCATGTCCTCGGGCCAGGTGCCGCATGGCCCCGTCTGCGCGGTGATCGCCACGTAGCTCAGGCGGATGGGCGCTGCGTCGCCGTAGGGGCCGGCATCGTAGCTGGTCTCGAGCAGGCGCTTGGCAGGCACGCCGCCCGCAACAAGCGCGCTTCTGATATCCCGGCGCATGGCCTGGGCTGAATGGCTGTTGGCGGCACCGCGCGGCATCATGATCTGTACGACGCCGCTCGACGCATTGCGATAGTCCGCGGCAAACCCGGCGATGACGTCACGCGTGCCCTGCGTCAGGCGGCGATCGCCCGAAGCGATCGGGATGTCGATCGTGCGTTCGCTTTCGGCAAGAACGATCGGGTGCCGGGTGCGGTAATCGTCCGGGATCGACCCGGTCGCCAGATTGTCCCGCGTGCCGCAGCTGGCGAGCAGGATGCCCGCAAAGGCCAGAACGGCCGCGCGGCTCGCAAACCTTATGGATACGCTGTATGGGCTCGCGGACATGGCATTCGGCCTTTCAGAATGCGCGTTGCGTTCGGTTCGAAGCGTCAAGGCCGACCTCATTTGTAAATGAAGCCGACATTGCCGTGGTACTGGCCTGCCGGAGCGGCTGCCTCCGGCCGGCCGTAGATACGGTTGACGCGGCCAAGGAAATAGCTGTCGAGGTCATTGGCCGGATTGAAATTATCATCGGGCCTGGAGATCGCGCTTCTGGGGACGGGGCGGACGAGATAGGGGGTGGCGATGATCACCAGCTCGCTCTCGTTGCGCACGAAATCCTTGCTGCGGAACAGGGTTCCAAGCACCGGGATCTTCGAGGCCCCGGGCAGGCCGGACATGGCCTGGCGAATGTTGTCCTGCACGAGGCCGGCGATCACGATCGAGCCGCCGGACGGCAGTTCGACGCTGGTCGAGGCCTCACGCTTGCGGATGCCAAGGAAGGTATTTCCGGGAACCGTGTTCATGCCGTTGCCGGTGACGACGGACCCCTCATAGGTCGGTTCGGAGACGTTCGTCTCGATCTGCAGACTGATGCGTCCCGGTCCGAGCACGACCGGCTTGAAGTTCAATCGTATGCCATATTCGACGTCGTTGACTTCGCGCGTCACCTTGGTTTCACCGTTTTCGGTGGTGACTTCCTGGGTGCCCGGCAGACGGAACTCCCCGCCGACGTAGAACTTCGCTTCCTGACCGGAAATCGCCGTCAGGCTCGGCTCGGCCAGTGTGCGCATCACGCCGGCCTGCTCCATCGCGTTGATGTAGCTGGAAATCGTCGTGCCGCCGATCGTCTTGTTGATCACAGCGTTGGCAGCGACGCCGACCGCATCGCCGAGGTTTGTCGGATTGCGGAAACCAATGCCGCTTTCGCCGTCGCTGATGCGGCCGTTGAAACCGAGCTGCTTCAGCACCTGGCGGCTGACTTCGGCCACCGTGACCTTGAGGTTGACCTGATCGTCACCGTCGATCGTCAGAAGATTGACGATCTGAGAGACCTGGCGATCTTCGGCGAAGATGTCGGCGTCACCGTTGTTGCCCTGGGCGGTGATGTTGCGGGTGGTCGCCTCGCCGCCTTTGAGGAAGGCTTCCGCGAGGTCCACGGCGCGCGTCGAATCGAGTGGCGTTCTGACCGTGCCGGTCAGGACGATGTTGTCGGAGATGATCTCGACTTTGATATCGGCGTCCGGGATGAAGCGGCGCAGGTTCGACTGGAGATTGGCGATGTCGCGCTCCACCTCGATGTCGAGGCTGACGATCTCCTCGCCGTTCGGCCCGAAGACAAAGATGTTGGTCTGCCCGACGGACTTGCCGAAGAGATAGATGCGCCTGGACGTGCGGGTCACGGCGTCGGCGAGCGACGGGTCCGCCACCAGGATGTCGTGGGCATCCGCAGGCAGATCAACGACCACGGCCTTGTTCAGGCCGATGCTGACCTTCTTCTTCACGCCCGGTCCGCTTTCGACGATCCGCACAACCGAGGAAGCGGCCGCGAGCGCGACCGTCGGCGCCGGCAGATACATGCCGGTAAGCGCCAGGCAGAATGATAGGCCGGCTGCGACAGACGCCCGAAATTTGTTTCCGCTCCGTTTCACCTTAAGCCCCGTTCTCACCTGGTTATTGCTGCGTTTGGCCAACGGAGCCATCGTTCTTGACGATGGAACCGGACTTGATGATCTGAATGCTCGGCTGGCCGTCACCGCTCAGAAGATGCTCGGCCGCGTCGGTATCCGGCTCCTGTGCATCGGCGACGCTTCTGAGCGCCAGCGAAATGCGTTCGGCCATCTGTTGCGCCACCGTCATCACCTTCGACTGGTCCGGCGTCAGCTCCAGCGTTGCCGTCGTTCCGACGACCGCTCTCGTGCCGTCTTCCTTTTCCTCGACCTGCTGGTCGATCGCCAGGACCCGGACGTTGCTGAGCACGGTTTCGGTCAGATAGAGGTCACCATCGCCCTTGCGGACCATGATGACGTCCACCCGGTCATTGGGAAGAATGAAGCCACCAGCGCCGGTGGCGACGGTGATTTCCGTCGCGACGGCACGTTTTCCTGCCGGCAGCAGCGACGACATGATGCGGTTGGAGCTGTCAGCGACCTTTTCGTGACGCACCGGTTCGCCGTTGAAGATCGGCAGGCGGACGACCGCCCCGCTCAGATCGTCGATTGCCTGAGGCTGGTTTTCCTCGGTGATCAGTCCGTCGACCACGCCGTCCTTCGGCCAGGCCATCCAGTGGATCGAATCGCCGCCGAGGCGCGATCCGACCGGCAGGCTCTTGCTCGCGACCAGAACATTGACGGTGGGCGCGCGCTCGACAACCGGTTCAGCCGACATCGGCGCAGGGGCGCGCGTCAGCTTCATCGCCAAAAGACCAGCCATCGCAGCCGAAAGAACGGCCACTGCCAGTATGATGATGCGAACCGGTTTCATGATTTTCCGAGCCCCGAAGAAATGCCAGGGTCAGATTGATCAGGAATTGGTGTAATTATGGTTAACGGATTACTTATGAGTGAAGTTAACGAAGGATGACTTCACGGCGCTTGCTTCCCGCTCAGGAGAGGCGGGCAAAGGCCGCTTCCACCAGCGGCGAAGAGGGATAGGCTGCAAAACCGCCGAGCGCGATCGCGACGCCATAGGGGATCTTCCTCGCGGTCAGCAACAGCTGCGGAAACGGAATGCCGCTTGCAAGGATGGCATTCTCCTGCCTGCGCAAGAGCAGGATGCCGACCGTCAGCGCACCGCCGAAAATCGAGACGTAGAGAAGGAAGGCCGCCAGAGATGGCGTGAGCCCGAACCAGATCGCACAGGCGGTCAAGAGCTTGGCGTCACCGCCCCCCATCACATTGGTCGCAAACAGGCAGAAGCACACGGCAAAGACCGCCACGGCCGCTGCCAGATGAAGGCCGATCTCGCTGAAGCCGAGCCCGACGAGCGGCGCCACCACGAGGAACGACGCCAGAAGGATGATGGAAGCCCGATTGGGGATCGTCATCGTCAGTAGGTCGCTGAACGCTGCAAAGCCGAGGCAAAAGGGAAAGATCACGAAGATGGCGGCTTCAGTCATGTTCCCGGTCTCCCGAAATCTGGGGCATGTGACCTGCAAACAGGATCGCAGGTTCCATAGATACAAATGGAGCCGCCCTTGAGGCGGCTCCATCGTCGATCCAGAACGAATGCCGGATCGTCAGACTTTCCCGGCTGTGCTTGTCTGCACCTTGGTGCCGACGCCGCTGAAGGTGTCGTCCAGCGCATCGCCGAGAACACCTGCGCCTGCAATCAGTGCAACCGAGATCAGAGCTGCAATCAGGCCGTATTCGATGGCAGTCGCACCGGACTCGTCCTTCAGCAGGCGGTTAATAATCGACTTCATAATAACCTCCTCCGTTCGCGGCGGCAGGTCGATTAAAGCTTGTCGGCAGCAGTCGTCATCTTTTCGCCGAGACCGTCGAACAGGATGGTCAGCTGGTCGCCGAGGGTCGTTGCGCCGGCGATGAGGGCAACGGAGATAAGCGCGGCGATCAGACCGTATTCGATGGCGGTCGCGCCGGACTCGTCCTTCATAAGACGGGCAAAAATCTTCTTCATGATGATTCTCCTACTTCGCGTTTGTTGGTCAGCACTTCCGCCAACTGTTGCCGTTGATCGGATGACCTCAAACTAGTCCTGGCGCATTGCCATCGACTTAAGGAAGGCGGTTACCTGAAGGTTAACGGACCATCGCTGATTTTTGGGTAAACGAACAGAAAACGCGTCGCCCCCAACCGATCCCAAAACGACACCCTTAACGGTTCATTCACCAAGACGGGCAAATATGGTTCGAGCGCCACCCAGGAACCCGTCATGACCCTGCCTTCCGCCCGCGGCCGAGCCGCCTTTCTCGCTTTCGCCATCGCCCTGACTTCCGCGACGGCGGCCGTTGGCGCCGAAGACGAGATGATGCGTGTCTATATGGACCACGCGCGCGTGCTCAAGCTCGACCGCCCCGTCAGCAAGGTGATCATCGGAAACGCCGACGTGGCGGACGCGACGGTCGCGGATGCCCGGACCATCGTCATCACCGGCCGCAACTTCGGCACGACCAATCTTGTCATCCTGGACCAGGACGGCAACGCCATGGTCGACGAGCGGATCCTGGTCTCAATCGACGAAGGCAACACAGTGCGCATCTACAAGCAGACGTCCCGCACGGTGCTGTCCTGCACTCCCAATTGCGAGCGTCACGCGGATCGCAAAACCACAGGTAGCACCAACTAGATTTTATGGGTTCAAACCGCGAATTTCGTTAAAATGCACCCGACCCTCGGGAACGAAATGTCAATGGTTGCTTCATAATCTGCCGCCCGTCTGGCGTAACATGATGGGACGGCACAATGAGCATCGAGCAGGCAGTCGAGCGCCCGGGCGCAGCGAAAATCCGGAAAAAAGGCATTCTCAGCCGCTTCGCTCGCAACCGCGAAGGTACGTCGAGCATCGAATTCGCCATCCTCGCCGTGCCCTTCTTCCTCGTGGTGTTCGCCTCTCTCGAGACCTTCGCCGCCTTTTATGGCGACCAGCTGCTGGCCAACGCGACAGAGACGATGGCACGCAAGATCCGCACCGGCCAGATCACCTTCGACCAGAAGAAGGCCACGTACATGGACCAGGCGAAGTTTCGCCAGGCCTTCTGCGATGAAATCTCCGTCCTG
The DNA here is from genome assembly GCF_035999135.1 of Ensifer sp. Taxonomy (GTDB): domain Bacteria; phylum Pseudomonadota; class Alphaproteobacteria; order Rhizobiales; family Rhizobiaceae; genus Ensifer. The sequence continues at coordinate 15,913 of NZ_DASYGZ010000118.1, read as the reverse complement.
CTGCGGTGCTCGGCGACCGAAGCCGCCCAGCCCTCGCTCTTTTATCTGGACGTGCGGCCGGTCGCAGACCTCAGCAAGTTTCCCGTCGCCATCCCGCGCAAGGCAGGCTCGAACGATATCGATGTCGGCGACTTCAAGTTCGCGCCCGGCGGGCCGGGCAGCTACAACGTCCTGCGCGCCTATTATCGCTGGAGCGTCATCACCGACCTTGTCAGGCCGTATATCACCAATCTGCGGACCGCCGGCGCCAGCATGCCGAGCGACTACCTCATGGTGGCGACCGCCACCTTCCGAAACGAGAGCGAGTGAGGCCTCCCCGTGAAGCAGATCGCCATGCAACAGATCCTTCGCCTCAAGTCTCTTTGCGGACGCCTCAATGCACTCAGGCATGACAGACGGGGCGTCGGAGCCGTCGAGTTCGCGATCGTCGCGCCGCTCTTGATCATGATCTATCTTGGCGCCTTCGAACTCTCGGTCGGCTTTACCGTCGCCGGCAAGACCACGCGCGCCGCGAGCGCCGTCGCCGACATCGTCGCGCAGCACCCCGACGTCAACAAGGCCTTCCTGAAAAATGTCTCGAACGTTGCAAAGAGCATTCTGGCGCCGTTTGAAAACGCAAACTACACGCTGAGGCTCACGGGCATCACGGTCACCGGCGCCAACGAGGGAACCGTGCTGTGGTCACGCGACCAGGCCGGCGGCACCCCCTACCCCGTCAACTCAAAGGTCAAGCTCCCGGGTCAATTCTCGACCGCAACCTCCTTCGTCATCCGCTCCGAGCTCACCGTCCCACATCAGTTGCTGCTCTATGCGCCGAACCTCGATTCGACGGCAAAGACGATCAACCTTTCCAAAACGGCATATTTCAACGCGCGTCTCTCCAAACCGATTGCCTGCAGCGATTGCTGACCGGCCGAAGCCCGGCCGCAATCGTCCTGGCGCAATTGCATTGAACATCTGACGGCGCTATCCCTTCGGGACTGTGCGGGGCCGCCAAGGGCGTCCTTGCGCTGTTTCCGAAGCTCCGAGCCGTGACGCTTTCGCGTGCTCGCAATCAGGTGCACCATGGCGCGCGCATTTCTATTCGTTCTCGATTCCTTCGGCATCGGCGGAGCGCCGGACGCCGAAGCCTTCGGCGACATCGGCGCCAACACGCTCAGCCATATTGCCGAGTTCTGCGCCGCCGGCGCGGCCGACCGGCCGGGCCTGCGCGAAGGCCCGCTCAGCCTGCCGAACATGTCGGCGCTCGGCCTGATCCATGCCGCCAAGCTCGCGACCGGCACCGTCCCACCGGGGATGCCGGTGCCCAACCGGGTCTATGGCGTCTATGGCACAGCAAGCGAGGTCTCGCGCGGCAAGGACACGCCATCCGGTCACTGGGAGATCGCCGGAACCCCTGTCATGTTCGACTGGGGCTACTTCACGACCGAAGGCGACGCCTTTCCACCCGAACTCGTCGAGGCGATCTGCCGCGAGGCGGAAATCCCCGGCATCCTCGGCAATTGCCATGCCTCCGGCACCGACATCATCGTGCGCCACGGCGAAGAGCACATGCGAAGCGGCAAGCCGATCTGCTACACATCATCGGACTCGGTCTTCCAGATCGCCGCGCACGAACAGACCTTCGGGCTCGAGCGGCTGCTTGGCCTTTGCCAGATCGTGCGCCGCCTGCTCGACGACTACAACATCGGCCGGGTCATCGCCCGCCCCTTCATCGGCGCCAGCCCCCAGACCTTCACCCGAACCGGCAATCGTCGCGACTATTCGGTGCTGCCGCCCGAACCGACCCTGCTCGACCGGCTGGCCGACGCAGGACGTACGGTCCACGCGATCGGCAAGATCGGCGATATCTTTGCCCATCAGGGCGTGACGAAGCTGACCAAGGCCGACGGCAACATGGCACTGTTCGATGCGAGCCTGGCGGCCATCGACGAAGCCGAGGACGGCAGTCTCATCTTCACCAATTTCGTCGATTTCGACATGCTCTACGGCCATCGTCGCGACGTTGCCGGCTATGCCGCGGCGCTCGAAGCCTTCGACGCGCGCCTGCCGGACCTCGACCGCCGCCTGCAACCGACCGACATCGTCATCCTGACGGCCGACCACGGATGCGATCCGACCTGGCGCGGCACCGACCACACCCGCGAGCGAGTGCCGGTGCTGATGTTCGGCCCGTCGCTGCGCAGCCGCTCGGTCGGCGTCGCCAGCACCTTTGCCAATATCGGCGAAACCGTCGCCAAGCACCTCGGCATCGCGCCGGGCCACCATGGGAGAAGCCTCATTTGACCGCAAATCTGAAGAAGGCGGAGCTGCATTGCCACATCGAGGGCGCGACGCCGCCCGAGCTCGCCCTTGCTCAGGCCGAGAAATACGGCATCGACACCCGCGCGATCATTCGCGACAAGGCCTATGTCTGGGAGGACTTCACCAGCTTCGTGAAGTGTTATGACGCCATCGCGTCGCTGTTTCGCACCGAGGAAGACTATGCGCTGCTCGCCGAAGCCTACCTGACCGAGCTCGCCGAAGTTGGAACAATCTATAGCGAGATCATCGTTTCGCCCGACCATGGCAACACGATCGGTCTCGGCGCACATGCCTATCTAGAAGGACTTGCGGCCGGGATGGAAGCCGCGCGACAGAAGACCGGGATCGAATCGCGCATGCTGATTACAGGCATTCGCCACCTCGGCCCGGAATCCGTGGTCAGAACCGCCGAATTCGCAGCCAAACGCGAGCATAAGCTCGTCACCGGCTTCAACCTTGCCGGTGAAGAGCGCATGCACAAGGTCGCCGACTTCGCTCGTGCGTTCGACATCGTGCGCGACGCGGGCCTGGGGCTCACGATCCACGCAGGTGAATTGTCGGGCGCCTTCAGCGTACGCGATGCACTCGACCACGTGCGGCCTTCACGCATCAGCCACGGGGTACGGGCGATCGAAGACAAGGAACTCGTGCAGCGCCTTGCTGACGAGGGCGTGGTGCTCGAAGTCTGCCCCGGCTCCAACATTTCGTTGCAGGTCTTCCCGGATTTTGCCTCGCATCCGCTTCGCGCGCTTCACGAAGCCGGCGTACGCGTCACGCTCAACTCCGACGATCCGCCGTTCTTCCATACGTCGCTGGCGCAGGAATACGACATCGCCTCTGAAGTCATGGGCTTTACCGACGAGGAGATCAACGGCATGACCAGGACCGCGATCGAGGCTGCCTTTGTCGACGAGGCGACGCGGCAGCGCCTGCTCGCCCGGATCTGAGGCCACAAGCACGATTTGGATTGGTCGGCTGGGGATGACCTTGTCCGACCGGCCAACGCCCTTGCGGCGGCAGCGCATTCCATGGAAAAAGGACGGATACAAAAATCCGGAAAGGTGAGCCATGAACGGCGTTACAGTGATCGATCATCCGCTTGTCCAGCACAAGCTGACCATCATGCGCAAGAAGGAGACCTCGACAGCGGGTTTCCGTAGGCTTCTCCGTGAAATTTCGACGCTGCTCTGCTACGAGGTGACGCGCGATCTCGAGCTGACGATGGAGCGCATCGAAACGCCACTGCAGGAAATCGAATCGCCGATCCTCGAGGGCAAGAAGCTGGTCTTCGCCTCGATCCTGCGCGCCGGGAACGGCCTCCTGGAAGGCATGCTCGAACTGGTGCCGTCGGCGCGCGTCTCGCACATCGGTGTCTACCGTGACCACGAGACGCTCGAAGCGGTGGAGTACTACTTCAAGGCACCGGAAAGCCTGTCGGAGCGCCTGATCATCGTCGTCGACCCGATGCTCGCCACCGGCAACTCGTCGATCGCGGCCATCGACAAGCTGAAGGAGCGCGGCGCCAAGAACATGCGTTTCCTCTGCCTGCTCGCAGCACCCGAGGGCATCCGCAACTTCCAGAGCGCGCATCCTGATGTGCCGATCTTCACCGCATCGATCGACAGTCACCTGAACGAACTCGGCTACATCATGCCCGGCCTTGGCGACGCGGGCGACCGCATGTACGGCACCAAGTGATTTTCTGATCCTTAACCAGGATCACAGGTCGACGAACAAGCCGCCGCCACCCGGCGGCTTTTTCATGCCGCCTTAGGTTTCGGCTGCTCTACTGGCGCCAGCATCCGCTGCCATCGAAAGGTGATGTCCGTGCTTGTCCGTCTTATCTCGTTGGTTGGTGTGGCCGTTCTTGCGGCGATGGTGGTCCCTCACCTTGCGACCCGCGTTCTGAACCAGGCGGACGGCAGCGCACCGGCACCAGAAGCGACTCGGCCGGTCGCGACGGCAAGTTACACAACGGGACGAAGCGTCGTGCTCGACGCGGATGGCAGAGGCCACTTCTTCGGAACCTTCCGCATCAACGGTCGCACCGAACGTGGGCTGGTCGATACAGGTGCCAGCACGATCGCGATCAACATTTCGACCGCGCGCCGGATTGGCATAGCGCCGAGCGCGCTGTCCTTCACCGCACGTGTCAACACCGCCAATGGCGAGGTCGAGGCCGCGCCGGCCACGCTCAACCGGATCGAGATCGGCGGCATATCGGTCAGGGACGTGCAGGCGCTGGTGCTACCCGACAAGGCGCTCTCCGGCACGCTGATTGGCATGACCTTCCTCAACCGCCTATCGTCCTTCCGGGTCGAAGACGGCGCCCTGCACCTCGTCAGGTAATCTTTGCCAGGACCGGCGGCCGCATGGGCGGTTCGACGTCGTCGATCGTATAGAGTTCGAGGAGACGCCGGCGCGCGGCCTCGGCCGTATCGCGGTCTGCGGCGTGGACGAAGGCGAGGAGTTCGCCCTTTTCCATCGGCGTCCCAAGCGGCTTCAGCGCGTCAAAACCGACGCGATGATCGATCCTGTCGTCCGGATGCGAACGGCCGCCGCCGAGCGCGATCACGGCGACGCCCAGTTCGCGGGTCTTGCAGGCGACAAGATACCCTGACCGCTGCGCCTCGACCGGGAGGATGACCGGTGCGCGTCCGAGATAGGCCGTGGAGCGCTCGACGAAATCGGCCGGGCCACCAAGCGCGTGCACCATCCTGCCGAAATGTTCGAGCGCTGCGCCGCTGCCGAGCACTTGGCGCGCCAGTGCCTCGCCCTCATCCGCATCAGCGGCGACGCCGCCAGCCATCAGCATTTCCGCCGCAAAGGCCAGAACGACCGTTTCAAGCCGCGTTCCATGCTTCTCGCCGCGCAGAAATGCGAGGCAGTTGTCGATCTCAAGCGCATTTCCGGCCGCATCAGCCAGCGGCTCGTTCATGTCGGTCAAAAGTGCTGTCGTGCGAACGCCGGCGCCGTTGGCGACGTCGACGAGCGCGCGCGCCAGGATCTCCGCCTCCTTCTGATCGCTCATGAACGAACCATTGCCGAGCTTGACGTCGAGCACCAGCGACTGCAGGCCTGCGGCGAGCTTCTTCGACAGGATCGAGGCGGTGATCAGCGGCACGGAATCGACCGTGGCCGTCACGTCGCGGATCGCATAGAGGCGTTTGTCGGCCGGCGCGAGATTGGCCGTCTGGCCGATGATCGCGCAGCCGATCTCGTCCACCGTCCGGCGGAAAACCTCCGAAGTTGGCTGGATATTGTAGCCGGGTATCGATTCCAGCTTGTCGAGCGTGCCGCCGGTATGGCCGAGGCCCCGGCCTGATATCATCGGCACGGCGAGGCCGCAGGCCGCAACGATCGGCGCCAGCATCAAAGAGACGTTGTCGCCGACACCGCCGGTCGAATGCTTGTCGGCAATCGGCCGGCCGATCGAACGCCAGTCCAGCGTCTCGCCGCTATCGCGCATCGCGAGCGTCAGCGCCACGGTTTCGTCGCGGTCCATTCCGGAGAACCACACGGCCATGGCAAAGGCAGCGACTTGGCCCTCCGAGATCAAACCATCGGAGAGACCGCGAACGAAGTCGGCGATCTCGGCGGGATCGAGCCGCTCGCCGTTGCGCTTGCGCCGGATCGTTTCCTGGGGAAGCCTGGTCACGCGCCGCGAACCTTGTCTGCCGAGATCATCTCTTTCAGGATCGCCGCAAGCCGCCTGCCGCCGATCGGCGCCATGTCCTTGGTCTCGTGGTGGCTGAGTTCGCCTCCCGTCATGCCGGCGCCGAAGTTGGTGATCACCGAAGCGGCAACCACCCGCATTCCGAAGAAGCGTGCAAGGATGACTTCCGGAACAGTCGACATGCCGACGGCGTCGGCGCCAAGAACACGCGCCATGCGGATTTCTGCCGGCGTCTCGAAGCTCGGGCCGGAAAACCACATGTAAACACCATCCGGAAGCGGGACGCCGAGACGGGCCGCACTTTCCTGCATCTTGCCGGCAAGCTCCGCATCATAGGCGTTGGTCATGCCGACGAAACGGTCATCGCTGTCGACGCCAATCAGCGGGTTGAAACCGGAGTAGTTGATGTGATCGGAGATCCGCATCACCGATCCCGGTGGTAGATCCTCGCGCAAGGAGCCGGCAGAGTTGGTCAACACCAAGCATTCGACGCCGAGTTGCTTCAGGGTTTCCAGCGGCACACGCATCGCATTGGCGTCGCCCTGTTCGTAATAATGAACACGGCCGGAAAGCATGACGACCGGCACGCCGCCGAGCGTTCCGGCGACCAGTTCGCCGGCGTGGCCCGAAACGCTGGAGACCGGAAATCCCGGTATCTCGGCATAGGAAAGCCGCAAGGTCTCGTCGAGGGCTTCGACCAGGGTGCCGAGGCCGGAGCCGAGCACGATGCCGTAACGCGGGGAAAGGCCCTGAAGCCGGGCCTTCAGCATGTCGGCAGCCGCGGTCATCCGAGGATCTCTGTCTCGAAGCTGTGGGGCAGGAGATCCGATAGCGCCAGGGTCTTCTTCACACCGGTCTCGTCACAAAGGAATATGCGCGTGCTAGCGCCGGAGAACTCGGCCAGGCGCTGCCGGCACCCGCCGCAAGGCGGGCAAAGTGCCAGCTTCTCCGCGATGACGGCGACTTCCTTGATCTTGCGCTGACCCGCCATCACCATGTGGCTGATGGCGGTGGTTTCGGCGCACCAGCCCTCGGGGAACGACAGGTTCTCGATGTTGGCGCCGGTATAGATCTTGCCATCCTCGGCACGGATCGCCGCGCCGACCGGGAATTTCGAATAGGGCGCGTGGGCCTTGGCCATCGCTTCGCGCGCCGCCTCGAACAGTTCCTTTTCCATGGTTCTAGCGCTCCTTGACATAGGGGACACCGCCGGCCTTCGGCGGAATGGCCTTGCCGATGAAGCCCGCGAGCAGGATGACGGTGAGGATATAGGGCAGCGCCTGCATCAGCTGCACCGGCACCTGGCCGATCAGCGGCAGCGGATTGCCCTGCAGGCGGATCGCCAGCGCATCGAGGAAGCCGAAGAGCAGGCACGCAAGCATGATGTTGAACGGCCGCCACTTGGCGAAGATCAGCGCGGCAAGCGCGATGTAGCCCTTGCCGGCGGTCATGCCCTTGACGAAGCCTGCGGTCATGGCCAGCGACAGGTAGGCGCCGGCAAAACCGCACAGGATGCCGCAGCAGATGACGGCGCGATAGCGCATCCAGATCACCGAAATGCCGGCAGTGTCGACGGCGCCCGGGTTTTCGCCGACCGCGCGCAGCCTCAGGCCGAAGCGGGTCCGGTAGAGGATCCACCAGCTGATCGGCACCATGGCGAAGGCAAAGTACGTCAGAAGGAAATGCCCGGACAGCAGATCCGAATAGATCGGGCCGAGGATCGGGATCTCGCGGATGCTGTCGGCATAGGGGAAGGTAATCGTCTGAAAGCGGGCCCCTTCGGCAAGCGCCGGCGTGCGGCCGCCCTGGCGGAACCAGGCTTCGCCGAGAATGACGGTGGAGCCGGCGACGATGAAGTTGATGGCAACGCCTGAGACGATCTGGTTGCCGCGCTGGGTGATCGAGGCGTAACCATGAACCAGCGACAGCGCGACCGAGATCAGGATCGCGGCCAAAAGTCCCATCCAGACGGACTGGGTGACGGCGGCGACAGCACCTGCGGCAAAGGCCGCGCCGAGCATCTTGCCCTCGAGACCGATGTCGAAGATGCCGGCGCGCTCGGTGAAGAGACCGGCAAGCGCTGCAAAGATCAGCGGGACGGAAACGCGGATGGTGGACTCAAGGAGCACCACGATGACGTGGAAGAAATCCATGGCTCAAGCTCCCTTGGTCTGTGCGACGACGGCCGCGCGCCGGTCCGAGCCGGCAAACAGCCGCGCGATCGCCGGACGAAACATGTTTTCAAGCGCGCCGGCAAAGAGAATGACGAGGCCCTGGATGATGACGATCATGTCGCGGGAGATGGACGGCATTTCGAAGGAGATTTCGGCGCCGCCCTGATAGAGCATGCCGAAGAGCACGGCCGCCGGGATGATGCCGGCCGGATGCGAACGACCCATCAGCGCCACGGCGATACCGACGAAGCCGGCGCCCTGCACGAAATCGAGCTGCATGCGCCCCTGTTCGCCCATGATCGGGTTGAGCGCCATCATGCCGGCGAGGGCGCCTGAGATCATCATGGTGATCACGGTCAGGCGGCTTTCGCTCATGCCGGCATAACGGGCTGCCGAGGGGCTGTGGCCCATGGTGCGCATCTCGTAGCCGAGCTTGGTGCGCCAGATCAGGAGCCAGACGCAGAAGGCGGCAACCAGCGCCAGGAGGAACGAGACGTTGAACGGCGCCGTGCCGATGTCGAGCCCGAAGATGGCGAGCAGCCAGTCGAGCTTCGGCAATTGTCCGCCCTCGGCAAAGGTCCGGGTCTGCGGCGACATCGAGCCGAGCGGCTTCAGCACGCGCGTCAGCAGATAGACCATCAGGCTCGAGGCGATGAAATTGAACATGATCGTCGTGATGACGATATGGCTGCCGCGCTTGGCCTGAAGCCAGCCGGGCAGGAAGGCCCAGGCGGCGCCGAAGAAGGCGGCGCCGAGGATCGCCAGCGGGAAGACCACGAACCAGGGCATCGTCTGGTCGAGCCAGAGGCAGGCAAGCGCCACCCCGATGCCGCCGACATAGGCCTGGCCTTCGCCGCCGATGTTGAACAGGCCGGCATGGAAGGCGACCGCGACCGCAAGGCCGGTGAAGATGAATGTGGTGGCGTAATAGAGCGTGAAGCCGATGTATTCGCCGCGGCCGAAGGCGCCGTTGATCAGGTGATATGCCGCTTCAAACGGATTTTCGCCGACGAGCAGCACCACGAGGCCGGCAACGAGGAAGGCGACGGCAAGATTGACCAGCGGGACGAGGCCATATTCGACCCAGCCCGGGAGCTTAGCATAGGGATTGCTCATTCTGCGGCCTCCTTGCGGCCTTCGACACCGGCCATCAACAGGCCGAGTTCGCCTTCGGTGGCGTCCGGATCGCGTTCGCCGACGACACGGCCGGCGAACATGACCAGGATGCGGTCCGAAAGAGCGCGGATTTCATCGAGTTCGACGGAAACCAGGAGCACAGCCATGCCCTGGTCGCGCATTTCGATGATCCGTTTGTGGATGAATTCGATGGCGCCGACATCGACGCCACGGGTCGGCTGGCCGATGATCAGCACATCCGGGCCGCGCTCCATCTCGCGCGCCAGCACGATCTTCTGCTGGTTGCCGCCGGAGAAATTGGCCGTTTTCAGCCGCGGATTCGGCGGGCGGATGTCGTATTCGGCGATGCGCTGTTCGGCGTCCTTGCGGATCGCGTCGATGTTGAGGAACACCCCGTTCAGGTAGCGCTTGTCGTGGTGGTAGCCGAGGATGGCGTTCTCGCACTCCTCGAACTTCAGGACGAGGCCGACGTGGTGGCGGTCTTCCGGCACGTGCGCGAGACCCCGGTCGCGCAGGTCGCGCGGGTCGGCGCGGCCGCTGACATCGATCGGCTTGCCGTTGAGCTGGACCGAACCGGAGACGGCGCGACGAATGCCGGAAATCGCTTCGAGCAACTCCGACTGGCCGTTGCCGGCGACGCCGGCGATGCCGACGATCTCGCCGGCCCGAAGCTCGAACGAGACATTGTCGACCATGGTGACGCCACGACCATCCTTGACCGTGAGCCCATTGACCGAAAGCTTGGTCGCGCCGGGCTTGGCTTCGCCCTTTTCCACGCGCAGCAGCACCCGCCGGCCGACCATCAGCTCGGCGAGTTCTTCGACCGAGGTTTCGGCCGTCGTGCGGGTCGCCACCATCTCGCCGCGGCGCATGACCGACACCTCGTCGGTGATCGCCATGATCTCGCGCAGCTTGTGGGTGATGAGGATGACGGTCTTGCCCTGGCTCTTCAGCTGCTCGAGCACGCGGAAAAGATGATCGGCCTCGGCCGGGGTCAACACGCCGGTCGGCTCGTCGAGGATGAGGATGTCGGCGCGGCGGTAAAGCGCCTTCAGGATCTCGACCCGTTGCTGCAGGCCAACGGGCAATTCCTCGATGACGGCATCAGGATCCACCTCCAGCGCATATTCGCGTTCCAGCCGCTTCAGCTCTTCCCGGGCCTTGGCGATGCCCTTGTTGAGGATCTGGCTGTCCTCGGCGCCGAGCATGATGTTTTCGAGAACGCTGAAGTTCTCGACGAGCATGAAGTGCTGGTGAACCATGCCGATACCGGCGGCAATCGCAGCATTGGGATCACGGATCGCGACCGGTTTGCCATCGACGAGGATCTCACCGCTATCGGCCTGGTAGAAGCCATAGAGGATCGACATCAGGGTCGATTTTCCCGCACCGTTTTCGCCGATGATGCCGTGAATCGTCCCTTTTCGGACCTTTAGATTAATGTTCTTGTTGGCGTGGACCGGACCGAAACTCTTGTCGATCCCACGCAGCTCGATGGCAATATTGTCCATATTGGCCTTGCGATCCCCAAACTGGCCCGCTTCGGCATTCTTCCCAGAAACCGTGCCGGCGATTTTTTTACCATTTGGTATAAGTTTATCATCGATTTTTCCGGGCGGAAGCCCTCAAACCGAGATCTCCTTATACTCTCACCGGATCGCTGATGAGAGTCCAGCGTGAATATACACAGGCACTTGGCCAACAAAAAACCGGCGACAACGGGTGTCGCCGGCCGCATTTTGACGGGTTTTGCGGTTCAGGCTGATCGTACAGGCGCAAGCAACCGGAGCGCATTCAGGGTGACGAGCACCGTGGCGCCGGTGTCGGCCAGAATGGCGGGCCAAAGGCCGGTCACGCCGATGATCGTGGTGACCAGGAAGACGGCCTTCAGGCCGAGCGCGATGGTGATGTTCTGGACGATGTTGCGCATCGTCGAGCGTGACAGCCGGATCATCGCCGCCACATCGCCCACCCGGCCATGCAAAACCGCCGCATCGGCCGTTTCGAGCGCCACGTCGGTGCCGCCGCCCATGGCGATGCCGATATCGGCGGCGGCGAGCGCCGGCGCATCGTTGATGCCGTCGCCGATCTTGGCGACGTTGAAGCCTTCGGCCTTCAGCTCGCGAACGATGCGCTGCTTGTCCTCAGGCAACAGTTCGGCGCGAACCTCCATGCCGAACTGGCGGCCGATCGCTTCGGCCGTGCGGCGGTTGTCGCCCGTGAGCATGACGACGCGCAGGCCCGCATCCGTCAAAGCCTTGACGCCGGCGGCCGCATCGGCACGCGGTTCGTCGCGCATGGCGATGGCGCCGGCGATCCTGCCATTGGCGACCAGCACCGAGACCGTCTTGCCCTCGTCGTTCAGCGCGGTCACCCGTGCTTTTTCCTCTGGCGTCATCGGTGCCCGCTCGGCAGCGGCCTTTGGCGAACCGAAGAACAAGGCAACGCCCTCGACGGCGCCTTCGAGGCCCTTGCCGCCAACCGCATTCACGGTCGCGATACCGGGGACGACAACGCCGTCGGCCGCGCTCCGCTCCAGGATGGCACGGGCGAGCGGATGGCTGGAGCCCTGCTCAAGTGCTGCGGCCAGGCGCAGAATTTCGGTCTCCGACCGACCGAAGCCGACAACGTCGGTCACCTTCGGCTTGCCTTCGGTCAGCGTCCCGGTCTTGTCGAAGGCGGCGGCTGTAACCTTGCCGACATTTTCAAGCACGGCGCCGCCCTTCATCAGCAGGCCACGACGGGCTCCGGCCGAGAGGCTGGCTGCAATCGCCGCCGGTGTCGAGATCACCAGTGCGCAGGGGCAACCGATCAGGAGAATGGCGAGGCCCTTGTAGATCCATTCATCCCAGACGCTGCCCCAAAGAAGCGGCGGCAACACGGCAACCAGCGCCGCCACCACGACGACACCGGGTGTGTAATAGCGGGAGAAGCGGTCGATGAAGCGCTCGGTCGGCGCCTTGCTCTCCTGCGCCTCTTCCACCATGCGGACGATGCGGGCGATGGTGTTGTCGGCCGCAGCCGCCGTCACCCGCACACGCAACGCGCCCGAACCGTTGACGGTCCCGGCAACGACGGTATCGTCGACATCCTTGCGCACCGGCGTGCTTTCGCCGGTCACCGGCGCCTCGTCGACGGCGCTCTCGCCCGAGAGCACCACGCCATCAGCCGGGATCCGGTCACCCGGGCGCACGAGAATGACGGCCCCGACGCTGAGCGTCTCGGCGGGAACTTCGTCCAGCCGACCGTCGCGCTCGACGAACGCCGTTTTCGGCACGAGCGCCGTCAGCGACTGGATGCTGGCGCGCGCCTTGCCGGCCGCGACCCCCTCCAGAAGCTCGCCGATCAGGAAGAGCAACACCACCATGGCCGCTTCCTCGGTCGCGCCGATGAAAACCGCGCCGACGGCGGCGATCGTCATCAGCATCTCGATCGAGAACGGCGTGCCCATGGTGGCGGCGGCAAACGCGCGACGCGCGATCGGCAGCAGACCGACCAGCATGGCGAGCGTGAAGATCCAAGGCTCGGTGGCAGGCACCAGCTTTCCGACTGCATAGGCTGCGATCAGCGCAAGGGCGCTCGCGATCGTCAGCTTGCCCTTGCCCGATTTCCACCAGGGTCCGCTCGTCGGACCATGGTCATGGCCGTGCAGTCCGATCGCGGCTGCTTCGCCTTGGCTCTTCGACCCCGCTCCGCCCTCGTGGCGATGATCGTGGTGGTCATGGTCATGGTCATGGTCATGGTTATGGTCGTGGTCGTGGTCGTGACCATGATCGTGATGATGGCCATGGTCGCCGTGGTCGTGCCCGGAGCAGACATGCGCCGGCGCCTTTTTTTCGTGGATCTGGCCAGCAGCGATCGGATGCAGGCGATAGCCGAGCTTGCCGACCTTGCTGACGATCGAGGTCGAAAGATCGTTTTCATCAGTGAACTTGACCGACATCGTGCCCGCCGAAACGGAAACAGAGACGTCCTCGACGCCCGATAGCCTGCGCACGGCCGTGTCGATCTTGGTCGCGCAGGATGCGCAATCCATGCCTTCGACGCGATACCGGGCCTCGCGAATAGTGCTCGCCATAACTTGCTCCTTCAATCTTGAAGCAAAGCTACGACCTCTAGCAACTAGAGCTACAAGGCAAATCTGCAGCGCGGATGCAGTTTTATAAGCTCTATCTGGAGAGGAAGCGGATGACCCAGTCGGCGATCCCCCTATAGGGCGGTTTCACCAGATCGCTTGGCGCCGGATCGTATTTCCTGACCACCGGCATCGCCTTGGAAAAGGTCAGAAAGCCGTCGCGGCCGTGATAGTGGCCCATGCCGCTGGCGCCGACGCCGCCGAAAGGCAGGTCGTTGCAGCCGAACTGGTAGAGGGTGTCGTTGATGCAGACGCCGCCAGCGACGACGCGAGAGAGGATGGCCTCGATTTCGCTCTGGTCCTGACCAAAGCAATAGAGCGCCAATGGCCGGTCGCGGTCGAGCACATAGTCGATGGCCCGGTCGATCGAGGCGTAGCTGATGACAGGCAGGATCGGCCCGAAAATCTCTTCGGCCATGACAGCGCTTTGCCCGTCCGGATCCACGACCAGCGTCGGCGGCATCAGGCGGTCTCTTGATCGGGTATCCGGGGATCGGGCGTCCAGCGATCCGTCAAGAAGCGGGATCACCGCACAGCCCCGGGCCGCGGCATCGGCGAGCAGGTGGTTCAGGCGTTCATGCTGCGTCGCATTGATGATGGACGTGTAGTCGTCGAGCCGTCCTTTCACCGGATAGCGGTTCGCCACCTCCTGTTTCATAAGCGTGATGAAAGCGTCACGCTTGCTTTCGGGAACCAGGACATAATCGGGCGCAATGCAGGTCTGGCCGGCGTTGAAAAGCTTGCCGGTTACGATGCGCGCTGCGGCCGGGCCGAGATCGGCCGTTTCGCCGATGATCGCCGGCGACTTGCCGCCGAGTTCCAGCGTCACCGGCGTCAGATTCTGAGCGGCTGCCGCCATGACCTTGCGGCCGACCGCGGTGGAGCCGGTGAAGAACAGGTGATCGAAGGGCAGGGAGGAGAAGGCGGCCGAGAGCTCGGCACCACCAAGTGCCACCGCCACCCGCGTTTCGGCAAAGACCTCGGCAAGCAACGAGCGGAGGAATTCCGCGGTCCGAGGCGTATGTTCCGATGGCTTCAGGAAGACGTGGTTGCCGGCGGCAATCGCCGCCGCCAGGGGCGCGAGCGCGAGGTTGACCGGATAGTTCCACGGCGAAATGATGCCGACGACGCCGAGCGGCACGAAGCGTATTTCGGCCTTCGCCGGCCAGAGCTTCCAACCGGCCTTGCGCCGTTCCGGGCGCGCCCAGTGCCTGAGCTTTGCCAGAGTGTGGTCGATTTCCGAGAGCACGACGCCGGCTTCGCCGAGCAGCGTCTCGTGGCGCGCGCGGTGGCCGAAATCCTGATCGATCGCCTCGCACATTTCCTGCTTGCGCGCGCTGAGGCGTTCCCTGAGACGGACGAGGTCCGCACGTCGCTGCTCCAGGGTTGGGCGATCTGCGCGCCATGCGCTCTTGAGGCGATCGAAGGAGGCGCGCAGTTGATCTGGGGTATTATCGTTTGTTGACATAGGCTTCGGTCGAGCGGGCAAGCAGATACTGGGCGGCATAATAGGTCCCGAGCACCCACAACGCGTTATAGGGGATCTGCCAGCGGAAACGGCCGTAGGCAAGAAGCGTGTCGCTGAGCATGAACAACAGGCCGCCATAGGCCGCATATCGCCCGGTTGCCTCCCGCGGCGTCCCCTTCAATTGCAGCCCGCGGGAAACCGCTTGTGCAGCCATGACGCCAAGCGCCAACGCGTAGATGATAACGGGGATACGCATTGCCGACGGCAGCGACGTCCACAGCCCACCGACGACAGCCAACGCAAGCAAACCGAAAACGCAGAACACGAGAGGATGGGCATTCAGCTTGGCGTCCCGGGTAAGCGCAAAGATGTAGGCGCAGTGGGTCAGCAGGAAGCAGATCAATCCGGCGAGGAAATAGTCTCCCGGCAGCATGAGAAACGTGTCGCCCGCCGCGGCAGAGACGAGGCCGATCGCAACGGCAAGGCCGTAGCTGCGTGACGAAGCCGGCATGTTTCGCAGCACGGCCACCAGCAGCAACAGCGTTGCCGTCGGCTTGGTCAGGTAGTGCAACCACCGCCAGGCGGAATGATCATCGCCTGCAAGCAGGCTGCCTGTTATCGCCAGACCCGCACATAGAAAGAAGACGGTATAGACAGAGCGATTTTGCTCCACCTTCAAGGTCCCCTGATACGTCATTGTGTTGAACTCCCCGCCGCCCGAACCTTGAATGGCTCGCTCCCTGACGGAGATAGTTTCTATTTCTGCGCGCTTGTCCAGTTGCCCCTGCTCAACCGAACACGGGAAAGCTGCACTTGGCATGTTCCGCCTTGACCATCGCAGCGGCCCATAAACGTCAAAAGCCCGCCGGATATGTCCGGGCGGGCTTTTTTTGATTTGGTTGCGGGGGCAGGATTTGCGGATATCTGTCCCGCTTCGTCGGCTGCGCCTCCTTGCGGGCCCCTGAAGAGGTGTTAACTCCTCGACCCGTTACCAATAAAAAACCCGCCTTGAAGGCGGG